>NZ_WYDQ01000001.1:2135625-2847500 GCF_024105635.1 Oceanicola sp. 502str15 | reverse complement strand
CCTTCCATCAGACCGTACCCTAAACCGACACAGGTGGACTGGTAGAGAATACCAAGGCGCTTGAGAGAACGATGTTGAAGGAACTCGGCAAAATACCTCCGTAAGTTCGCGAGAAGGAGGCCCGGGTTCAAGGCAACTTGGATCCGGGGGCACAAACCAGGGGGTGGCGACTGTTTACTAAAAACACAGGGCTCTGCGAAGTCGCAAGACGACGTATAGGGTCTGACGCCTGCCCGGTGCCTGAAGGTTAAAAGGAGAGGTGAGAGCCTTGAATTGAAGCCCAGGTAAACGGCGGCCGTAACTATAACGGTCCTAAGGTAGCGAAATTCCTTGTCGGGTAAGTTCCGACCTGCACGAATGGCGTAACGACTTCCCCGCTGTCTCCAACATCGACTCAGCGAAATTGAATTGCCTGTCAAGATGCAGGCTTCCCGCGGTTAGACGGAAAGACCCCGTGCACCTTTACTACAGCTTCACACTGGCATCAGGCACAATATGTGCAGAATAGGTGGTAGGCTTTGAAGTAGGAACGCCAGTTCCTATGGAGCCTCCTTTGAGATACCACCCTTGTTTTGCTTGATGTCTAACCGCGGTCCGTTATCCGGATCCGGGACCCTGTGTGGCGGGTAGTTTGACTGGGGCGGTCGCCTCCCAAAGAGTAACGGAGGCGCGCGAAGGTTGGCTCAGAGCGGTCGGAAATCGCTCGTTGAGTGCAATGGCATAAGCCAGCCTGACTGCGAGACTGACAAGTCGAGCAGAGTCGAAAGACGGCCATAGTGATCCGGTGGTCCCGAGTGGAAGGGCCATCGCTCAACGGATAAAAGGTACGCCGGGGATAACAGGCTGATGGTGCCCAAGAGTCCATATCGACGGCACCGTTTGGCACCTCGATGTCGGCTCATCTCATCCTGGGGCTGGAGCATGTCCCAAGGGTACGGCTGTTCGCCGTTTAAAGAGGTACGTGAGCTGGGTTTAGAACGTCGTGAGACAGTTCGGTCCCTATCTGCCGTGGGTGTAGGATACTTGAGAGGAGTTGCCCCTAGTACGAGAGGACCGGGGTGAACGATCCACTGGTGGACCAGTTGTCGTGCCAACGGCAGTGCTGGGTAGCTATGATCGGAAAGGATAACCGCTGAAGGCATCTAAGCGGGAAGCCCCCCTCAAAACAAGGTATCCCTGAGGGCCGTGGTAGACCACCACGTCGATAGGCCGGAGATGTAAGTGCAGCAATGCATTCAGTTGACCGGTACTAATTGCCCGATAGGCTTGATTTGATCCAGTAACAGCAAGGTCTGATACTGATCGAAAGCCGTACTACACCACAAGATGGCTTGACTTGGATAACGGTTTCTTTCTCGGTTTGGTGGTCATAGCGCGAGCAAAACACCTGGTGCCATCCCGAACCCAGCCGTTAAGTGCCGTAGCGCCGATGGTACTGCGTCTTAAGACGTGGGAGAGTAGGTCGCCGCCAAACCTAGTAAGAAACCGTTAATTGTATCTCTCGGAACGATGACCAGCGCTAAAGTTCGGAAGCGGTAGCGCACCCAAAGTGTCGCGGGGTGGAGCAGCCCGGTAGCTCGTCAGGCTCATAACCTGAAGGTCGTAGGTTCAAATCCTACCCCCGCAACCAACATTACGGCCCGCCACTGGCGGGCTTTTTTGCGTCTTGGTCCTGAATTCAGTTCTACTAACGAGATGCTTAAGTTTTCGGATTTGTCGGCGCACTTCCCCCGAGCTACCAACGGGCGCGGGTAAGATGCCCGCCTTCAAGGGAGGGAGCCGAGCCATGAACGTCCGTAGCAAATCCGAGACTGCGGTAGATATGCGCCGAATGGCACATGCGATCCGCTTCCTGTCGATGGATGCGATTGTTCGGGCGGGCGAAGGCCACCCCGGCACGCCGCTTGGTGGCGCCGACATCGCTACAGCTCTCTTCACCCGTCATCTCAAATTCGACGCAGCAGACCCAACCTGGCCCGATCGTGATCGCTTCGTTCACTCCGCTGGCCATGGATCCATGCTGCTCTATTCGCTTCTCTGCCTCTGTGGATACGAGAAGATCGACATCGAGCAGGTGAAAAACTTCCGCGTTCTGGGTTCACACACGGCCGGGCACCCGGAGTACGACCCTGAGGCTGGTATCGAAACTACCACAGGGCCTCTGGGCCAAGGTATCGCGAATGCGGTTGGAATGGCGGTTGCCGAGCGTATCCTGAATGCGCGCTTCGGTGACGCTGTCGTTGATCACTACACCTACGCCTACACTGGCGACGGCTGCCTCATGGAAGGTATCGCCGCCGAGGTGATTGCGCTGGCGGGTCATCTAAAACTCGGGAAGCTCATTTTCCTGTGGGATGACAACAGGATGACGGATGATGGGCCAACCGATCAGGCCGTCTCCGAAGATCAGTGCGTGAGGTTTGAAAACAACGGATGGCACGTTCAAGAAGTCGATGGGCACGACCCGGATGCGCTCTCAGAAGCAATCGCGGCCGCAAAATCCGACGACCGCCCGAGCATGATCGCCTGTCGGACGTATATCGGTTTTGGCATTCCGCGTATTCAGAACGATCGCGCGGCCCATGGCGGCAAGATCTCGAGTGACGACACGAACGCTGCGCGCGAGCTACTGAACTGGCCGCATCCCCCGTTTGAGCTTCCGGAGGCGATTGAGGCCGCATGGCGCGACGCCGGGTCGAGAGGTCGCGCCGAACGCTTGGCTTGGCAGAAACGTCTTGATGGCCTCGATCCCGAAACGCGAGCCGAGTGGGACAGGTTGATGGCAGGTGAACTCCCCACCGATTGGCAAGAGGTGCTCCACGCCAAGAAGGCCGAACTGTCGAAGGCTGGCGACATGGCGGGCATCCGTGCCTCGGGCGATATGGTCGCCGCCATGGCCGAGGTCATACCGGAACTGATCTCCGGCGCCCCCGACCTGGAGGCCGCCACGCAGCACAAGCGCCAGCTGGGTCCGTTTACCGCCAACGACCGGACAGGCCGATACATCCACTACGGCGTTCGCGAGCACGCCATGGGCGCGATGATGAACGGCATGACCGTACATGGTGGCATCGTCTCCATGGGCACCACTTTTCTGGTTTTCTCCGACTATATGCGCCACACCCTCCGCATGGCCTGCCTCATGCGCATTCCGGGCCTCTTCGTCTTCAGCCACGACTCCATCGGAATCGGAAAGAACGGCCCGACGCATCAGCCGGTGGAATACCTGGCGTCGCTGCGGGCCTATCCGAACATGTGGACCATCCGCCCCGCTGATGCGGTCGAAATGGCAGAGGCCTGGGAGTTGGGCCTGCAGCATCGCTCCGGGCCGACCTCGATCATCTGTTCGCGGCAGCCTCTCGCCGTGGTCCGGCCCGATGCCGATGCCGAGAACCTCACAGCGAAGGGCGCCTACGTGCTCGCGGAAGCCGAGGGCGAACGGCAGGCCACAATTCTTGCAACCGGGTCCGAAGTGGCCGTGGCCCTCGCGGCACGCGACCTGCTTGCGGAAGCCGGTATCCGGGCAGCCGTGGTATCCATGCCGTGCTGGGAGCTCTTCGAGGCGCAGCCCAAGGCCTACCGCGCCGCAGTGCTTGGCAACGCCCCGCGTGTGGCCGTCGAGGCTGCCGTGCGCTTTGGCTGGGATCGCTACATCGGGGCCGAAGGGGCGTTTGTTGGGATGGAGGGATTTGGAGCATCAGGCGACTATGCCGATCTCTACCGCCACTTCGACATCACCCCCGAAGCTGTCGCTGAAGCCTTAAAGATGAGCCTCTGACACTTCACGCCGATGTGCGCTGATATCCCTCTGGCGTTCGCCAAAAACTCTGTCAATGTCCCGGTGGCGGCCAAAGGGGCCGCTGTTCTTATACATGGAGATACACATGAGACGGGTGGCACTTGGCGCTCTTCTCGCCGCATTCGCGGCTCTTCCCGCTCTTGCCGAAGTCGAGATGATCGACACAGATGGCGATGGCATGGCGTCCTTTGAAGAGATCGCAGCGATCTATGAAGGTTTCACCGAAGAGCAGTTTGCGGCAATCGATACCGATCAGGATGGCGTGCTGAGCGACGAGGAACTGACGGCGGCTGTCGAAGCTGGCGACCTTGAGGCTCTGGGCGACTAAACGCGCCCGCCGAAACGAAATAGGGCCGCGACGTATCCGTCGCGGCCCTTCCTTTTCGGGGAATATCAGTTCACTCGGTGTATTCGGCGATCTTGGCCCGGGCCTCGTCGATCAGCGCCTGGCCGTCGATGCCCTTGGCGTCCATGTCCGCAACCCACTCCTGGTAGATCGGCTCGGCAAGCTCGCGCCATTCGGCGGTTGCCTCCTCGTCCAGCGTGATGATGTTGTTGCCGAGGTCCACCGCGATCTGGCGCGAGGGAGCGTCGGAGGCTTCCATCGTGTCACCCGCAAACATCGAGAACTCCAGGCCGGAGTTGTCGTCGATGACCTTCTTGAGGTCATCGGGCAGGCTCTCGTACTTGTCCTTGTTCATCGCCAGAACGAAGGTGAGCGTATAGAGCGACACATCCTTGAACTCGGTGTGGTTCGGGACCAGCTCCGCAACCTTCAGGGCCGCCGTCACCTCCCAAGGAATGGTGGTGCCGTCGATCACACCCTTGGAGAGGGCTTCCGACACGGCGGGAACCGGAAGGCCGACCGGGGTTGCACCCAGGCGCTCGAGAAGGATGTTGACCGTCCGCGAGCCGCCCCGAATCTTCATGCCCTCAAGGTCCGAAGGCACTTCGATAGGCTGTTGGGTGTGGAACATGCCGGGGCCGTGGACCCATGTGCCGAGGATATGGACATCCTTGAACTCGGTGTCCTTCATGTGCTCTTCGAACATCTCCCAATAGGCCCGGCTGGCGGCCTTGGCGGTTGTCACCATAAACGGAAGCTCGAAGACCTCGGTGCGGGGATACCGGCCGGGGGTGTAGCCCACCACCGTCCAGACAACATCGGCAGAGCCGTCAATCGCCTGATCCATCAGTTCGGGCGGCTTGCCGCCAAGCTGCATGGAGGGGTAGTGCTCCACCTTGATGCGCCCCCCGGACTGCTCCATCACGTCGGCGGCCCACTTGTCGAGCACCAGCTTGGGCACATTGGCCTGCGCCGGCAGGAACTGGTGCATCCGGAGCGTGACCTCTTGAGCAACTGCGCTTGTCGCACCAAGGGCCGCTATGGCCGCGCCGCCCAAAGCGCCGAGTATCATTCTGCGATCCATCCTCGTTATCCTCCCATTGAGTTGATGGTTTTGCATTATAGTGCCGAGATTGCCGTATATCGCACCGCCGATCCAGCAAAATTGTCGATAATTTGCGTGATCATCGCAAAGCAAACGCCCCGCACGATGGCGGGGCGTTCGTTGTCGGCTCAGATATCAGCTTACTTGGTGTATTCGGCAATCTTGGCGCGGGCCTCGTCGATCAGCGCCTGGCCGTCGATGCCTTTGCTTTCCATGTCGGCCACCCACTCGGCGTAGATCGGCTCGGCGAGCTCTTTCCACTCTTCGGTGCCCTCGGCATCGATGGTGATGATGTTGTTGCCGAGGTCTTCGGCAATCTTGCGACCCGGCGCGTCAAGCTCGTCCATCATCTTGCCAGCCCAAGCCGAGAACTCGGCGCCGGAGTTGGCATCGAGCGCGGCCTTGGCCTCATCCGGCAGGCTCTCGTACTTGTCCTTGTTCATGGCGAGCACGAACCCGAGCACGTAGAGCGAGTTGCCAGTGAACTGGGTGTGGTTGTGCACCAGCTCCGAGGATTTGACGGCGGTGGTCACTTCCCACGGGATGGTGGTGCCGTCGATCACGCCTTTCGAAAGCGCTTCCGACACGGCCGGCACGGGCATGCCGACGGCGGTTGCACCGAGCTTCTCGACGAGGTTCGTGACCAGCCGCGAGCCGCCGCGGATCTTCATGCCCTGAAGGTCTTCGGGCACTTCAACCGGATCCTTGGAGTGGATCAGGCCGGGACCGTGAACCCAGGTGCCGATGATATGGAGATCCTTGAACTCGGTGTCCTTCATGTGCTCTTCGAACATGTCCCAGAAGGCCATCGAGGTGGCTTCGGCGTTCGTTGCAATGAAGGGCAGCTCAAACACTTCGGTCCGGGGGAAGCGCCCGGGAGTGTAGCCGATCACCGTCCAGACAAGGTCGGCCACGCCGTCTTTGGCCTGGTCCATCAGCTCGGGCGGGGTGCCGCCAAGCTGCATCGAAGGAAAGTGCTTGATGGTCAGGGTGCCATTCGATTCTTCGGCAACCTTTGCCATCCACGGCTCCAGGATCTGCGAAGGCACGGCGGCCTGCGGCGGCAGCATCTGGTGCAGATTCAGGGTTTCCTGAGCCTGCGCCTGTGCGCTGAACCCAGCGGTGGCGAGGGCTGCGGCCCCTGCAATATTGAGAAAAGTGCGGCGTGTTTTCATTTGATCCTCCCAGAAACATGAAAACGTCAGATTGGCGGGGATCGTCGCACAGAGCCCGGGGGTGGGCCATGAGATTATGCGCTGTGTTAATCAAATTTTTCATTATCCCGGAATGCAAAACGCCCCGCCGGTGAGGCGGGGCGCTGAAGCTTTTTAATCGCTGCGCGGTCAGCTTGCGGCAGAGACGGCCCGCTTGGTAAGCACACCGATCAGGTGCGCCCGGTACTCGGCCGTGCCGTGCAGGTCGCTGATCAGGCCATCTGCCGGGTAGGAGAGGCCCGAGATCGCATCGGCCGAGAAGTTTCCCGCCAGCGCCTCTTCGGCCTCGGACCAGGCAAACACACCGTCTTCACCTGCCCCGGTGACGGCAACGCCGACGCGGTCGCCGTACTTGGCGACGAACACGCCAACCAGCGGAAACCGCGAGGCCGGCTGTTCGAACTTCTGGTAGTTCGAGGCCTGCGGGATCGGAAAGTCGACACCCACGATGATCTCGCCTTCTTCGAGGGCCGTGGTGAAGAGGCCATCAAAGAAGTCACCCGCCGCGATCGACCGGCTGTTGGTGCGGATCGTTGCACCGGTGGCCAGCGCGGCCGAGGGGTAGCAGGCTGCCGGGTCGTTGTTGGCAAGGCTGCCGCCGATGGTGCCACGATTGCGCACTGCCGGGTCGCCGATGAGCGATGCCAGCTTGGCGAGGCCGGGGAAGCTGCTCTTGGCCTCCCTCGCAACGGCGCCGTGAGTGGTGCCGCCGCCGATCTTCAGCGTGTCGCCCTCGGCGGTCACGCCTTTCATCTCGGCAATGCCGGTGAGCGAAACCAGTTTCTCCGGCGCGTTGAGGCGTTGCTTGAGCGTCGGGATCAGGGTTTGCCCGCCCCCGAGCGCCTGGGCACCTTCGCTTGACAGGGCCGCGATGGCCTCGTCGATGGTGGAGGGTTTTTCGAAGTCAAAGCTATACATTTCGCTATCTCCTCAGCCGTTCATCGCGGCCCACACCCGGGAGGGCGAGAGCGGCATGTCGATATGTTTCACATCCTTGCCGGCACGCTGGAGCGCATCCACCACGGCGTTGACAAGGGCAGGCGGTGAGCCGATGGCCCCGGCCTCGCCGCAGCCTTTCACCCCGAGGGGGTTGTGGGTGCAGGGCGTCTGGCAGGAGTGATCCACCTTGAAGTTCGGCAGATCGCCCGCCCGTGGCATCGCATAATCCATATACGAGCCGCTGAGCAGCTGGCCTTCGGAGTCGTAGGCGCAGTTTTCCAGCAGCGCCTGGCCGACGCCCTGCGCGATCCCGCCGTGAACCTGTCCTTCAACGATCATCGGGTTGACCACATTGCCGAAGTCATCTGCCGCAGCAAAGGCCAGAACTTCGACCTTGCCGGTGTCCGGGTCCACTTCGACCTCGCAGCAATAAGCGCCAGAGGGGTAGGTGAAGTTGGACGGATCGTAGAAGGCAGTTTCCTCGAGCCCTGGCTCGATCTCTTCGAGCGGGTAGTTGTGGGGCACGTAGGCCGCGAGCGTGACATCGCCCCAGGCGACCGACTTGTCGGTGCCCGCAACGGTGAACTGCCCGTCCTTCAGCTCGATATCGCCCTCGGAGGCTTCCATCAGATGGGCCGCGATTTTCTTGGCCTTGTTGATGATCTTCTGCGTGGCTTTCACCATCGCCGAGCCGCCGACTGCGAGCGAGCGCGAGCCATAGGTGCCCATGCCCATCGGGGTTTTGGACGTGTCGCCGTGGACGATCTCGATTTGCGACGCGTCAATGCCGATCATGTCGGCCACAACCTGCGGGAAGGCCGTTTCATGGCCCTGTCCGTGGCTATGCGAACCGGTCATCACAGAGATCGAGCCGGTCGCGTTGACCCGCACCGTCGCGCTTTCGTAGAGGCCCGCCCGTGCGCCGAGCTGGCCCACGAGGTTGGACGGCGCGATGCCGCAGGCCTCGATATAGCAGTTCACCCCCAGCCCGCGGAGCTTGCCGTTGGCCTTGCTCTCGGCGGCGCGCGCCTCGAACCCGGCAAAATCGGCAACCTCGATGAGCTTGTCCATCGTGGCGTGATAGTCCCCGGTGTCGTACTCGACCGCCACGGGCGTGGCGTAGGGAAACTGGGTGATGAAGTTCTTGCGGCGCAGCTCGATCGGGTCGATCCCCATTTCGCGCGCGGCTTTGTCCACAACGCGCTCGAGCTGATAGGTCGCCTCGGGGCGGCCTGCGCCCCGGTAAGCGTCGACCGGCACCGTGTTGGTGAACACGGCTTTGACGTTCACGTAGATCAGCGGCGTCTTGTAGTTGCCCGCCATCAGCGTGCCGTGCAGCCAGGTCGGCACCGAGGGTGCGAAGGTGGAGAGGTAGGCCCCCATGTTCGCGTAGGTATCGGTGCGCAGCGCGAGGAAGTTGCCCTCTTCGTCCAGCGCCAGCTCGATCTTGGTCACGTGATCGCGGCCATGCGCGTCGGAGATGAAGGCCTCGGAGCGCGAGCAGGTCCATTTGACCGGACGGCCAACCTGCTTGGCGGCGAAGGTGCAGAAGGCTTCTTCGGCGTAATGGAAGATCTTGGTGCCGAAGCCGCCGCCCACATCGGGTGCCACGACCCGCAGTTTGTGCTCTGGAATGCCGAGAACGAAGGCGCCCATCAGCAGCCGGATCACATGCGGGTTCTGCGAGGTGGTGTAGAGCGTGTAATCGTCGGTCGCGCCGTTGTAGTCGCCCACCGCAACGCGGGGCTCCATCGGGTTTGCAACCAGGCGGTTGTTGACCAGCTCCAGCGTGGTGACGTGGTGGGCGTTCTTGATGGCCTCATCGACGGCGTCACGGTTCTCTTCCACGAAACCCCAGTCGTAGCAGAGGTTCGAGGTCAGATCGTCGTGCACCTTTGGTGCGCCGTCCTTCAGCGCGTCCTTCATGTTGATGACGGCGGGAAGGTCCGTGATGTCGACGTCGATCGCCTCGGCGGCATCGCGCGCCTGCTCAAGGCTTTCGGCGACAACGGCGGCAATCGGGTCGCCCACGTGGCGCACCTTGCCCTGGGCCAGAACCGGGTGAGGCGGCTCCTGCATGACTTCGCCATGCCGGTCGGTCACCTGCCAGCCGCAGGGAAGACCACCGATGCCCTCGAAGTCCTTGCCGGTGAAGATGCGGACCACGCCCGGCATCGCTTCCGCGGCGCTCGTATCCACGCTGTTGAGTGTGCCATGCGCCACGTCGGAGCGCAGGAAGTATACGTATGTCTGTCCGTGAATGTTGATGTCGTCGGTATAATTGCCTTTACCGGTCAAGAACCGAACGTCTTCGCGCCGCTTGGTGCTGGCGCCAATGCCACCGTCTTTGGGCATCCTAAATCCTCCCTTGGGGTGGTGGGTTGCAACCCACCTTACAGCTTGTCCGGCCCGTCACATGGGGGCCGAAATGGCTCATTCGGCGGCAATCGCGCTCACGTCCTGACCGCTGGCTGCCATGATCGCCTTGACGATGTTGTGGTAGCCCGTGCAGCGGCAGATGTTGCCCTGAAGGTAGGCCCGTACTTCTGCCTCGGTGGGCTTGGGATTGTCCTTCAGCAGCGCGGCCGCGCTCATGACCATGCCCGGCGTGCAGAAACCGCACTGAAGCCCGTGATGGTCCTGAAAGGCCTGCTGGATCGTGTTCAACGAACCGTCGGCGTTGGCCTGGCCCTCGATGGTGCTCACTTCGGCGCCATCGGCCTCTTGGGCGAACATCGTGCAGGCCTTCACGGCCTCGCCATTCACATGCACCACGCAAGCGCCGCACTGGCTGGTGTCGCAGCCAACGTGGGTTCCGGTGAGCTTCAGTTCTTCGCGCAGAAACGAAACGAGGAGGGTGCGCCCCTCCGCTTCGCCGGTCCGGGACTTCCCGTTGACCGTCATCGTTACCGTTGCCATTGCAATCCTCCCTGAGTGGTTATCCTGGCTTTATTCGCTGGGTGGGGAGGTTCAGCTGCCGGTCAGGCGCTTGAGCCACCCCTTTTTCTCGCTGGCCTCATCGGCCGCGGGGTCTTCTTCGCCTTCGGGCGGGCCCTCGATGGCGAGTTGGAAGTTTTCAAAGAACTGGTCGGCCATCTTCTTGGCAAAGCCGTCGATGATGCGGGAGCCGAGCTGCGCGAGCTTGCCGCCAACCTTGGCTTCGACCTTGTAGGAAAGTTCGGTGCCCTCGGGCACTTCGGTCAGGGTCACATCGGCGCCGCCCTTGGCAAAGCCCGCCGCGCCGCCCTTGCCTTCGCCCGAGATGGTAACGCTGTTGGGCTCGTTCATGTCGGTAAGGGTGACGGCCCCCTTGAACGTTGCCTTCACCGGTCCGACCTTTTGCACGACCGTCGCCTCGAAGCCCTCTTCGGGCGATCCGGTCATTTCAGTGCAGCCGGGGACGCAGGCTTTCAGCACGTCAGCATCGAGCAGTCCGTTCCATACGGTCTGCGGATCCGCCTTGATGATGCGACTGTCGCTGAGTTCCATGAATCACCTCCCTCGATTGATGAAGACCCTAGGAAGAGCGCGGGCTCGCGCCTATTCGACCAAAGGCTTGGTTCTGAGCTAAGTCACGGTGATCGCCGGTCCAGCCCTCGCGCGGCGATACTCACCCGGCCCCGACCAATTGGCAAGTGACCGGCCTCGGCGATGCCGTTAATCTGGCGGCATGGACAGGATCGACCGAGACATACCCAAGGGTGCGCTCAGCGGCTGGGCACTGGTGGTGGATGACCACCCGCTGTTTTGCGACGCGCTTGAGCTGACACTCACCAGCGTTGCCGCCTTCAAGGAGGTGCGCACCTGCGATCGGCTGGAAACGGCCATCGAGATGCTGACCGGAAAGCTGCCCGATCTCGTGGTCCTCGACCTCAACCTGCCTGATGTCTCCGGGCTCGACGGGTTGATCCGCCTGAAGGCCACGGCACGTGGCGTGCCGGTGATCGTCGTCTCCTCGATGGCCGAAAATCAGGTGATTTCTGCCACGCTGAAGGCGGGTGCAGCCGGTTTCGTGCCAAAGCACAGCCCGCGCAGCACATTCCGTGAGGCCCTTGCCACCGTTGCACGGGGCGAGACCTACCGGCCCGAAGGCTATGTCGCTACGGATGCAACCGGCGACGAGAGCGATGCCGTGGAGCGGCTCTCGACCCTGACCGCGCAGCAATCGCGCATCCTGCAACTCATCTGTCAGGGCAAGCTGAACAAGCAGATTGCCTTCGATCTCGCCATCGCCGAAACCACGGTGAAGGCCCATGTGACCGCGATCATGCGCAAGCTCGGTGTGCAGAGCCGGACGCAAGCTGTGCTCGTCGCCGGGGAGGCGAGGTTTTCGTCCGTGTTGCCAAGCGCCCCGGTGTCCTCCTAACGTGTCTTGCTGCGGGCCGAGTGGTGCCCGCGCCCGAGTGGAGGAGATGCATTGAGCCCGCGCCCCGAGTCTTCCAGGCCGCTGGCCCCGCAGGAGCTTGGCCCCCAGGTTGCGGAGGTCTTTGCCTCGGATCCGGAGGCGATGGCGGTGCTCGCCGAAGAGCTTGGCCCCGGCCCCTTTGCCCTCGTCTGCCTCTTCGCCAGCCCCGAGTGCCGCTTCGCCGAACTTATCGCCGGGGCCGAAAACTTCTTTGGCGAGGCGCATGTGATGGCCTGCACCACGGCCGGCGAGATCGGGCGCGCGGGCTATGCCGAAGGGCGGGTGGTGGCGGTGGCCTTCCCCTCCGCGGCCTTCTCCGCCACGGCCCTGATGATGGATCATCTGGCGGAGCGCGATGCGCAGTCCTTCGGTGCCCGGCTGGTGCGTGAGCGTCTGGCCCTCGCCGAACGCGCCCCGGACCGGACCAGCGTCTTTGCCTTTCTCCTCGTCGACGGTCTCTCCCTGAAGGAAGACATACTCGCCGCCGCCCTGTCACCGGCGCTGGGCGGGGTGCCGCTGTTTGGCGGGTCGGCAGGCGACGGTGTGGACTTTGCCCGAACCCGCGTGGCCCTAGATGGCGTGGTCGCGCAGGACGCTGCCGTTCTCGCGCTCGTGCGCACAACGCTGCCCACGCGCGTCTTTTCGCTCGACCACCTCCTGCCCACGGATGAACGCATGGTCGTCACCGAGGCCGACCCCAAGGCGCGTATCGTGAAGTCGATCAACGCCGAGCCCGCAGCGCGTGAATATGCAAGGATCGTCGGCAAGGATCCCGATCAGCTCGATACCTTTACCTTTGCCGCCCATCCCGTGGTGGTGCGGATCGGGGCCGAGCACCACGTGCGCGCCATTCAACGCGTCACCGAGGAGGGCGACCTGCAATTCTTTTCGGCGATCGACGAGGGCATGGTGCTGACCGTGGCGGAAAAACAGGACATCGTGGCGCACCTCGACGCAGAACTGGGCGCGCTTGCCGAGCCGGTCGCGCCGCTGGGGATTCTGGGGTGCGATTGCCTGCTCCGCCGCATCGAGGCCGAACAGGCACAAACGGTTCGGGCGCTCTCCGATACCCTGGCGCGGCACCGGGTGGTGGGGTTCTCGACCTATGGCGAGCAGTTCGGCCCGCTCCATGTGAACCAGACCATCACAGGCGTCGCCTTCTACCCACCCGTCGAGGCCGGCTAGATGAGCCTCGTGAACCCGACAGACAGCCTCGAGCGGCAAAACGAGAAGCTGCAGCAGATCGCGCAATCGCTCATGCGCCGGGTCGAGCAGAAAAGCGAAGAAAGCGGGCTGGCTTACGCCCAGTTCGAGCGTGCCGCGCTGTTGGAGGCTCAGGTGCGCGAGCGCACGGCCCAGCTGGAGCGGGCGCTCGACCTGCTTCAGGATTCCAACGCCAGCCTCGCGCGTGCCAACAGCTCCGCCGAGGCCGCCCGCTCCAACCTGGCCGACGCCATCGAAACAGTCGCAGAGGGGTTTGCGCTGTTCGACGCCTCCGAAAAGCTGGTTCTGGCCAACAGCCGCTTCTGCAAGGCGCTGGCCGATATCAAACCACGGCTCATCGAGGGGCTGGGGTTTGCCGACTATGTGCGCCTTGTTTCCGAAAGCCGCGACCTGTCGCTGCCGGAGGGCGAGGTCCCCGCCGACTGGGCCGCGCAACGGATGCGGCGGCATGGCGACGCGCATTCCGTGTTCAACGTCTCCTTGCGGCGCGACCGTTGGCTTCAGGTCTCCGAGCATCGCACCGCCTCGGGCGGCACCGTGATCCTGCAAACCGATGTCACCGCGATCCTGCGGGCGGAGCGGCGCGAGCGCGAGCGGCTCCAGCACGGCCACGCACAGATGCTTCAGGCAACGCTCGATCACCTGACGCAAGGCGTGGCGATCTTTGATGCGCAAGCCCGCCTCGCCGGGTGGAACGACCGGCTTGGCGAGCTGTTCGATATCGCCCTGCCCGAAGAAACCCTCGGCGCCGCCTTCGCAGACCTGAGCCACCGCATTGCCGCCCGCGCCAGCTTCAGCGACGGGCTGACCGAAGAGACGTTCATTGATTGGGCCACGCAGCGTGGCGGGCGGTTTCCGCTGACCTTCGAGTTGAAGACAGAGGCACACCGCATCCTGCAGGGCTTTGCGCAGGAAATGCCCGACCGTGGCTTCGTGGTGTCGTTCACCGACGTGACCCCGGAGCGGCAAGCGGCACTGGCGCTTCACGAGATCAACGAGCACCTCGAGCGGCGGGTCGAAGAGCGCACTTTCGAGCTGGAGGAGGCGCTGGAGGAGGCCGAACGCGCGAACAGGTCCAAGTCGCGCTTCGTCGCCGCAGCGAGCCATGACCTGATGCAGCCGCTCTCCGCCGCCAAACTCTTTCTGTCGTCGCTTTCCGAGACCGTCGGCGCTGGGCCTCAGGGCGAGCTGACCGAAAAGACCTCGCAGGCGCTGGGCAATGTCGAAGACATCATCACCGCCCTCCTCGACATTTCAAAGCTGGATCTGGGCAAGGTCAGCTTCGATGTGCAGTCGGTTCCGCTCAGGGCCATCTTCGAGCCCCTGCGGCACCAGCTCGAACCGATCGCCCGCGCCAAGGGGCTGAAACTTCGGATCGTCGATACCTCGCTGACCGTGCGCAGTGACCCGGCCTTTCTGCGTCGCATCGTGCAGAACCTGCTGTCGAACGCCCTCAACTACACCGACAGCGGAACGGTGGTGCTTGGCGTAAGGCGCAACGGCGGGTCGGCCCGCATCGAGGTGTGGGACAGCGGGCGCGGCATTGCCGCAGAGGATCAGGCGCAGATCTTTCAGGAATTCAAACGGCTCGAGCAACGCGGCGACGGGTTGGGGCTGGGCCTTGCCATCGTCGAGCGGGCCTGCAAGGGGCTGGGCCACCCGCTTTCGCTCTGGTCAGAGCCGGGGCTGGGCAGTTGCTTTTCGCTCAATGTGCCGATGACCGAGCGATCAGCCACCCCCCGCACCGAGCGTCCCGCCGCCGAGCCGGACCTGCGTGATCGTGCGCCGCTCGTTCTCCTCGTGGAGAACGATACGGCGCTGGCCCGGGCGCTGGGCCAGATGATCGAAGGGTGGGGGGCACATGTGCTCCATGTTCATGAGGCCGCCGAGGCGCTCGACCTTCTGGCCGAGGTCCAGTTGACCCCGGACGCGCTGCTGCTCGACGAACAGCTCGGGCGTGGCATGACCGGAACCGAGCTCTACAGCCTGCTCACTGGCCGCTTCGGGCCGATCCCGGCCTGCCTGCTCACCGCCGACCGCTCCCGCCGTGTGCGGGAAACCTGCGCCGCGTTGGGCCTCGAACTGCTTGGCAAGCCAATTGACAGGGACCGGATCGGCACGTTTCTTGCCGCGTTGTAATGGCACCTTGTCAAATGCAGTAAATTGAATATATGTGACTCCAATCAAGCCCTGACCGCCGCAACCGGAGATCACGCCCAATGGAAACCGAGTTCACCCCGTACCTGTCGCTCGGCGGCGGCCTTCTGATCGGCCTCGCCGCGGTGATGCTCATGGCAACGCTTGGCCGCATATTCGGGGCCACCGGCATTCTTGCGGGATTCATCCTGCCGCAAGGGTCTTCCGAGTTCACCTGGCGCGCCGCACTTCTGGCCGGCATGGTCTCGGGTCCGGCGCTTTACCTCGGGCTCACGGGCAATTGGCCTGAAATCGAAGTGCCTGTTTCCACACCACTGCTCGCCCTCGGGGGCCTGATCGTCGGCGTCGGCGTGACCTATGGCGCGGGCTGCACCTCGGGTCACGGAGTCTGCGGCATGGCAAGGCTCTCGCCGCGCTCGATCGTCGCCACCCTCACCTTCATGGCGGGCACCGCGGCGACCGTCTTCGTGTTGCGCCACGTGATTGGAGTGTAGGCGATGAAAAAGTACATACTGATCTACCTCATCGGCCTCACCTTCGGCCTCGGCATCTCGATTTCCGGCATGGCCAACCCGGCCAAGGTGGTGAACTTCTTCGATGTGGCCGGGAGCTGGGATCCGAGCCTTGCCTTCGTCATGGGCGGGGCGCTGTTTGTCACTTTCATCGGCTACCGGCTCTTGTTTCGCCGCGCCGCGCCCCTCTGGGCGGGCAGCTTCAGCCTGCCAAATACCCGGCAGATCGACGCTCGGCTGATCGGCGGGTCACTGCTCTTCGGGGTTGGTTGGGGCATTGCCGGTTTCTGCCCGGGCGGCGCCCTACCGGCACTCGGAACCGGGCGCGTGGAGGTAATTGTTTTCGTCGTGGCGCTGATCGCGGGTATCCTGCTGGCCAGAGCCCTGCAAAAGGCCACGGCGCAGAAAACACCCAAGAGCGCCCGGGTCTGACCACCTGACGCCCAATCCGGAGGTTCACATGAGCGACTATCCTATCGACATGAGCATCGCGCCAGAGGTTCAGGCCTTCTTCGACGCGGCGACCAACACCATATCCTACGTGGTCAAGGATCCGGCCAGCACCCACTGTGCTGTCATCGACAGTGTGATGGACATCGACTATGCCGCCGGCCGGATCACCCACGACAACGCCGACGAGATCATCGCCTACGTCGAGAAGAACGGCCTCACCGTCGACTGGCTGATCGAAACCCACGTACACGCCGACCACCTTTCGGCCGCGCCCTACATCCAGCAGAGGCTGGGCGGCAAGATCGGCATCGGGGTGCATATCACCACGGTTCAGGACACCTTCGGAAAGGTCTTCAACGAGGGCACCGAGTTTCAGCGCGACGGGTCGCAGTTTGATGCGCTGTTCGAGGACGGCGATACCTACAAGATCGGCGGCCTGAACGCCGTGGCGCTCTACACGCCGGGCCACACCCCGGCCTGTATGACCCACGTCATCGGCAACGCGGCCTTCGTGGGCGATACGCTCTTCATGCCCGATGGCGGCTCGGCGCGCGCCGACTTTCCCGGCGGCGATGCGGGGGTTCTGTTCGACAGCATCATGAAGGTGCTCTCGCTGCCCGGGGAGATGCGCCTGTTCATGTGCCACGACTACGGCCCGGGTGGCCGCGAGATTGCCTGGGAAACGACGGTGAACGAGGAAAAGGCGAACAACATCCACGTCGGAGCGGGCAAGACCCGCGAAGATTTCATCAAGTTCCGCACCGAGCGCGATGCCACGCTCGACATGCCGAAGCTCATCATCCCGTCGCTCCAGGTCAACATGCGGGCCGGCGAGATCCCCACCGACGAAGATGGCAGGCCCATGCTCAAGGTGCCGCTCAATGGTCTTTGACCTGATCGGAGTGCTCCAAACGTGTGGCTGCTGAAGCGATACATGCCGGTCTTCGACTGGGGCCGCGACTACACGCGCGCGACGCTCTCGAATGATCTGATTGCGGCCCTGATCGTCACGATCATGCTGATCCCGCAGTCCCTCGCCTATGCCCTCTTGGCCGGGCTTCCGCCGGAGGCCGGGATCTACGCTTCCATCGCGCCGATCATCCTCTATGCGTTGTTCGGCACCTCCCGCGCACTCGCCGTGGGCCCGGTGGCCGTGGTCTCGCTGATGACGGCAGCCACGGTCGGTCAGGTGGCCGAGCAGGGTAGCATGGGCTATGCGGCTGCGGCGCTGACGCTGGCGTTCCTCTCCGGCGGCATCCTGCTGCTGATGGGGCTGTTCCGGCTCGGATTTCTGGCCAACTTCCTGTCGCACCCGGTGATCGCGGGCTTCATCACCGCCTCGGGCATTCTGATCGCAACCTCGCAGCTCAAGCACCTTCTGGGCGTGCCCGGTGGCGGGCAAACACTGATAGAAATGCTCGCCGCGCTTGCCAGTCAGTTGAACCAGATCAACCCGGTGACCCTAACGGTTGGCCTCGCGGCAACCGGCTTCCTGTTCTGGGCCCGCAAGGGCCTGAAACCCGCCCTGCTGAAAGCCGGCCTGCCGCCACGCCTCGCCGAGATCATCGCAAGAGCAGGCCCCGTGGCGGCGGTGCTGGCCACGACACTGGCAACGTGGGCGCTTTCGCTTGAAGCACATGGCGTCGCCGTGGTCGGCTCCGTGCCCCAGGCCCTCCCGCCGTTGACCCTGCCGGACCTCTCGCCCAGCCTCGTCTCGGCCCTTTTCGTGCCGGCCCTGCTGATCTCCGTCATCGGCTTCGTCGAGTCGATCTCCGTGGCCCAGACCCTCGCCGCCAAGAAGCGCCAGCGCATCAACCCAGATCAGGAGCTCGTGGGCCTCGGTGCCGCCAACCTCGGCGCGGCCTTCACCGGCGGCTACCCCGTGACCGGCGGCTTCGCCCGCTCTGTGGTGAACTTCGACGCCGGGGCCGAAACGCCGGCCGCCGGTGCCTTCACCGCCGTTGGCCTCGCCATCGCGGCCGTTGCCCTGACGCCGCTGATCTACTTCCTGCCCAACGCCACACTCGCCGCAACCATCATCGTCGCGGTTCTCGGCCTCGTCGACTTCTCGATGCTCAAGACCTCGTGGAGCTACAACCGCGCCGATTTTGCCGCGGTTCTGGCCACCATCCTGCTCACCCTCGGCTTCGGGGTCGAAACCGGGGTGATGGCCGGCGTGCTCATCTCCATCGGTCTCTTTCTCAACCGCACGTCCAAGCCGCACATTGCCGAAGTCGGGCTGGTGCCCGGCACGCAGCACTTTCGCAACGTGCTGCGGCACATGGTCGAAACCTCGCCGAGGCTGCTGACGATCCGCATCGACGAAAGCCTCTATTTCGCCAACGCCCGCTACCTTGAGGACTACGTGCTCGACCGTGTGCTTCAACGCCCCGAACTGCGCGACGTGGTGCTGATGTGCTCGGCGGTGAACGAGATCGACCTGTCTGCGCTTGAGTCCCTCGAAGCCCTCAACCTGCGGCTCTCCGATCTCGGCGTGCGCTTGCACTTGTCGGAAGTGAAAGGGCCGGTGACGGACAGGCTCGCCCGCACCAACTTTCTCGAAGAGCTGTCCGGCGAGCTGTTTCTGGCCCAGTTCGATGCCTACAAGGCGCTGACAACGCCCCGCGCCGAGGCTTAGCGCAACCGCAAAACCGGCGCCGGACCAATGGGCGCAGGCCCGACCCGCACCTGCCCGTTCTTGAAGTTCAGCGGAATATCGAGCGTCTTTGGGCTGCCGGCGAGCTGGCTGGCCAGTTCGAGCGCGGTGGTGATTGGGCCTTCGAAATCTGCCGGAACGACCCCCGCAGCCACGCCGACGGCAAGGATATCGCGCCAGTTCGTGGCCTTCACCAGAACCGACCCGTCCGGCACACCCTGTTCATCCACCTCGAAACTGCCCGCCAGCTTCAGCTCCATCTGCCCCCACTTCGCCTCTGCCAGCTTGATCTCCACTTGGCGGGGCTGAGGCCGTGCGCGCTCCACCGCGTAGCGATCCCAGGGCGCGGAAAACCGGATGGTGAAATCTGCGGTGACGCTGTCGAGCGTGTCGGGCAGCAGGTCGGCTGCATTCAGCTCTGCCAGCAGGCGCGATGGCACCTGCCACGCGCGGGCGGAGAAGCTGACCTGATGCACGGTCGGATCGGGGAAGTCCTCGGGCAGGGTCCGGGTTGCCAGCCGCCCCTCCGTCAACCGGCTGCTCCATCCTGCATCCGAAACCACCTGCACCCCGTCCAGCTCGAAGCTCGACCGCTTGAGCGCGAGGGTCGTGGGGGTCAGCAGAAGGCTGCCGCGCAGGCGCTCGGAGGTGATCTCGAGGCGTTCAAACGGGGTTTGCAGGCTCTGGCTGTCGGGCCATACGGCGATCACGTGATAGGGGCGGTAACTGAGCGCGAGGCTTTGGAAGAAGGGCGCTGACCAGGCCCAGCCCGTACGGGGATCTGCAAGGCGCAACTCGTCCAGCTCGAGGTCGAAGCGGTTGGGAAAACCCCGCACCACCACCCGCTCGGCCTCGGCCTGCCACCCTTCGGCGCGCCGCTCATCGAGCCAGCCGCTCACGGCCTTCTCCAGCCCCCAGGCTCCAACGGCCCAGTAGCCGCCCCACGCGAGAGCGGCCACGAGGACCACCACGATCATGCGCCGTAGCATCCGCGCCCCTTTCGGTTTCCAACGCGATCTGGTTTACCGGCCTGCAGATGGAAAGGCGAGGCAGATGATCCCTGACAGCGAACTCCCGAGCCCTCTCTGGGTCTTTGGTTACGGCAGCCTGCTTTGGAACCCCGGGTTCGAGGTGGCAGAGCAGCGCGTGGCCCGGCTCGACGGGTTTCACCGGGCCTTCTGCATGTCGTCGATCCACCACCGCGGCACCGAAGAAAAGCCGGGCCTCGTGCTCGCGCTGGACGAGGCAGAAGGTGCGTCTTGCCAAGGGGTTGCACTGCGTGTTGCGCCCGGGCAGGAGCCGCAGGTTCTGGTGGAGCTGCGCGAGCGCGAGCTGATCTCGTCGGCCTATTACGAGGCCGTCGTCACGCTGCGCGCGGATGACGACGCCCCCTTCAAGGCCCTGGCCTACGTGGTCGACCGGGAGCACGTGCAATATCAGGGTGCGCTGAGCCTCGAACAACAGGCCCGGATCATCGCCCATGCCCATGGCGGGCGGGGGCCGAACACCGAGTATCTCTTCAACACCGCCGATCACCTTGCGCATATCGGAATCACCGACCCGGACCTCGCATGGCTCGCGGCCCGATTGCGCAACGAGGCTTGAACCCTTTGTGATTGGCAAGGAAGGGCCGCACCCCTATCCTGCGGCCAAGAAACAAAGGGCACCAACCCCACATGAGCACCTCCGAGGCCGAGGCCGAGCCGCATTTTTCACAACCTGTGCGCCAAGTGGTGCAGATGTTGATCGTGATCGCCCTCGTGGCCGTGGGCAGCTATCTTCTGCTGCCGACCGTCAAGCCGGTGATCCTGGCCAACCTCTGGCTCAACGGCACGATCGGGCTGGTTTTCGTTGTCGGCGTGTTCACCTGCTTCTGGCAGGTCTATCAGCTTGTCAGGTCGGTTGCCTGGCTTGAAGACTTCGCGCTGGAGCGTGAGGCAAACGGCAAGGTGCCGCGCCTGCTCGCGCCGCTCGCGGCCCTCCTGCGGTCGCGCCGTGGGCGGATGCAGATCTCGGCCACCTCGTCGCGCTCCATCCTCGAGTCGGTTGCCACCCGGATCGAAGAGCTGCGCGACATCACGCGCTATCTTGTCAACCTTCTGATTTTCCTTGGCCTTTTGGGCACATTCTATGGCCTTGCCACCACCGTCCCGGCGGTCGTGGAAACCATCCGCTCACTCGCGCCGCAGGAGGGTGAGGGCGGGGTAGAGGTGTTTTCGCGGCTCATGGGCGGGTTGGAGGCGCAGTTGGGCGGGATGGGCACGGCCTTCGGGTCTTCCCTTCTCGGGCTGGCTGGTTCGTTGGTTGTGGGGCTGCTTGAGCTCTTCGCCTCGCATGGCCAGAACCGCTTTTACCGCGAGCTGGAAGAGTGGCTTTCGTCGATCACCCGCGTTGCCTTTGCGGGCGCAGAAGGCGAAAGCTCCGAGCCTTCTTCCGTTGCCGGTATCCTCGACCACATGGCCGAGCAGATGGAGGCGATGCGCGAGATGTTCACCCAATCCGACGTGTCCCGGGCCATGCTCGAAGACCGGATGGGAGAGGTAGCAACCGCGGTGGACAAGCTGGCCGAAGGCATGATGCAGGAACGCGCTGCCGACCCACTTCTGGTCCGCATTGCCGAGGCCAATGAGGCATTGCTGAACAAGCTGGACGGCATGAGCCCCGGCGAGGGCGGGGCCGACCCCGAAAGCCGGATGCGCCTCCGCTCGATCGACACCCAACTGCTTGCAATCCATGAAGATATCGCCGCCGGCCGTCAGGAAAGCATTGCCGGGCTTCGGGCCGACCTCTCCGCTCTCACCCGGGTTATCAAAGACGCGACCCGAGGGGGTAGCTGATGGCCCTGCCGCGCCGCAGCGGACAGCGCTTTTCGGCCTCGATCTGGCCGGGTTTCGTGGATGCGATGACGGCGCTTCTGCTGGTGCTGATGTTCGTTTTGTCGATTTTCATGATCGTGCAGTTCATGCTGCGGGAGACAATCTCCGGTCAGGAAAGCGAGCTGAATGAACTGAGCCAGGAACTAGCCTCGCTGGCCGATACGCTTGGGCTCGAGCGGGCGCGGGTGGAGGCGTTGCAGGGGGATGTGGCGAGCCGGGATGCGGCGCTGACCAGTGCCCAGCAGGATGCGGCGCGACAGGCGGCGCTGATCGCCTCTCTGCGGGGGCAGATCGCTTCGGGGCAGGAGGCTTTGCAGGATGCCCAGCGGCAGATTTCGGGCTTCGAGGCGCAGGTTGCAGCGTTGATAACAGAGCGAAATTCGGCCCAGGAGCGCGGATCGGCGCTGGCCGAGGACCTGGCTGCGGCGGAGGCGGCGCGGGCGGCGGTCGAGGCGGAGCGGGCGTCTTTGGAGCAGGCGCTGGCTTCGGCGCGGACGGAGGTGGATTCTCAGGTTGAGGCGGCGCGGCTTGCTGCGGCGCGGCGGGAAGCGCTGGAGGCGCTGGTTGCGGACCTGCAGAAAGGGGTTGAGGAGGGCGCCGCAAGGGTGGCGGCGCTGGAGGAGGAACTGAGCGAGGAAGAGACGGCCCGGCTGGCGGAAACTGCGGCGGCTCAGGCGCTTAGGGAGCGTCTGAAGGGGGCGGAGACCGAGCTGACGGCGATGACGCTGGCGCTGGAATCGCAGCGGAAAGCGGCGGAGGAAACCCTGACGCTGCTTGCCGCGGCGCAGAGCGCCGAGGAAGACCTGACCGCCAAGCTGGCGGCGGCGCTTGCGGCGGTGTCGCAACTGGAAAGCCAAGTGGAAACAGGGGCTTCGGCTGCCGAAGAGGCGGCGCGACTGGCCGGGGAACTTGCCGCCGCGAAGGCGGAGGTGGCGGCGCTGGGGAGTGCGCGGGGGGCGGCGGAAGAGGCGCGGGATGCGCTTGCGGCGCGGGCCGAGGCGGCGGAGGCCGAGGTGGCGCGGTTGCGGGCGGAAGTCTCTGACAACGCACGAGAAATTGCGGAGCTTCGGGCGGTGAAAGAGGCTCTGGAAGCCGACGTGGGAGATGCGGCGGAAGTGCGGGAGCGGTTGGCGGCTGCGCTTGCGGAAAAGCTGGTGGCGGAGCGGCGGGCCGAGGCGGCGATGAGCGAGGCCGAGCGCAAGGATATCCTGTTGGCGCAGGCCAATTCCGAGTTGGAAAACAAGGAGGTAGCCTCGGCTGAGGGGCAGCGGAAGCTGGCGCTTCTGAACCAGCAGGTGGCGGCGCTGCGGGCGCAGCTGGGCGCGTTGCAGGGGGTCATTGATGCGGCAACGCAGAAAGATCAGGATGCGCAGGTGCAGATCGAGGCGCTGGGCGCGCAGCTCAACGCCGCGCTGGCGCGGGCGGCGGCGGAAGAGCGGCGGCGGGCAGAGCTGGAAGCGGCGGAGCGCAAGCGGCTGGAAGAGGCCCAGAAAGACCTTGAACAGTACCGCTCGGAGTTCTTCGGGCGGATGAAGGAAGTGATCGGCAACACCGAGGGCGTGCGGATCGAGGGCGACCGTTTCGTGTTCTCTTCGGAGGTGCTCTTCCCGCCTGCACAGGCCGCCCTTTCGGACCCGGGAAAGGCGGAAATTCAGAAGGTTACGGAGATTCTGCGCCGTCTCGCCGAAGAAATCCCGCCGGAGATCGACTGGGTGATCCAGGTGGACGGGCATACCGACAACCAGCCGCTTTCGGGCTTTGGCGAGTTTGCCGACAACTGGGAGTTGAGCCAGGCGCGGGCGCTTTCGGTGGTGCGCTTCATGAGCGACGAGCTGGGGGTTCCGCCCGCGCGGCTGAGCGCGAACGGCTTTGGAGAGTTCCAGCCGATCGACCCTGCCGAAACCCCCGAAGCCTGGGCCCGGAACCGGCGGATCGAGCTGAAACTGACCGAGCGATAGGCCCGGCGGCGGGCGGGTGTTGCGCTGCGGCGCGGCGGGCCGTTAACCGCAAAAATGCAACAGGGCACAACCCGTGCACAACCTGTACACACCCTGTACATACGCGATTTTCGCACAGTGGCGATGTCCTGACGGACCGTACGCAGGGGCGCTGAACCGCGAGGGCGGCGCGCGGGCGCAACGGCGGAGTGGGGGGCCAGCCCCCCACACCCCCCGGAGATATTTGCAGCAAGAAAATGAGCAGGGGGGAGTTGCGCCGAGCGGGCAGAGTGCGCCCGGCGGCTAGCCCCGGATGTAGCGGAACACCGCAGAGGCGCCCCAGCCCGCCGCGATGGCGATGGCGAGGGAGAGCAACCCGTAGAGCAACGGCTGCTCGTGGGCGAGCGAATGCAGAAACCGCTCCAGCCCGACCTTGGAGACATGGATCGTGGTGGTATGGCTCGACACCACGTCGCCGTTGCGGGTGAGGAAGATGCGGGTGGTGTAGTTGCCCTCGGTCAGGTTGGCCGGCAGGGCGACATTGGCGCGGAAGAGCGTGTCTTTCTGGATCGTCACCCCGCCTTCCTGCACCGCATAGGCGCCATCATTGGTTCGGATGCGGATGAGGGCCTCGGTGAAGTCGGCGGCGTTGCCGACTGTCACCGGGGCGCCCACGGAGCGGATCGCCCTGTCGATGGTGATGCCATGGCGGAGGTCTTCGGTGGCCGAGATCAGCTCGACCAGCGGGCCTGTGGTGACGATCTGGTAGAAGCTCGGCGCCCGGTCGACCTCGACGGCCTCGGTATTGACCCAGATCCCGGCGGTGCGGTCCTTCTTGCGGACGACGACCGGGGTGGAGGGGCCGGCCACGGTAATGACCACCCCGAGCTCGCCGGCGGGGGAGACCGGGTAGTTGCGGCGGACCGCGCCGAAGACGAGGATCTCGGAGCCGTTGAAGGTGGCGTTGATGCCCACGCGGCTCTGGCTCAGGTCGGCGACGACCTCTTCGGCGGCCTCGGCGGGCAGGGCGAGGAGAAAGAGGGCGGCGAGCCAGCGGACCATCAGACCGGCCTCAGCGGGGTGAGGGAATAGAGCTCGGAGGGTTGCAGCAGCAGGTCGAGCGCCAGCTTGCCGCAGACCAGCAGCACGAGGGCGGCGAGCGCGATGCGGAGCTGCTCGGCCTTCAGCATGGTGCCCAGTCTGGTGCCGAACTGCGCGCCGACGACGCCGCCCACGAGCAGCAGCACGGCGAGCACCATGTCGACCGTCTGGTTGGTGGTGGCGTGCAGAAGCGTGGTGAAGGCGGTGACGAAGATGATTTGCAGCAGCGAGGTGCCGATCACGACCTTGGTGGGCATGCCGAGCAGGTAGATCATGGCCGGGACCATGATGAAGCCGCCGCCCACGCCCATGATGGCCGCGAGCAGGCCGACCGAGAGGCCCACCAGCACCGGCGGGATGACCGAGATATAGAGGCCCGAGGTGCGGAATTTCATCTTGAGGGGCAGGTTGTGCACCCAGTTGTGCTTGCGCCGGGGGGGCAGCTTGCCACCCTTGGTGCGGCGCAGGGCATTGAGGCTTTCGACGAACATCAGCGCGCCGATGATGCCGAGGAACACGACGTAGCAGAGGGTCACCAGCAGGTCGACCTGGCCGAGCTGGCGCAGGATGTTGAAGACCCAGACCCCGATGGCCGCCCCTATGAGGCCGCCCGCGAGCAACACCCCGCCCATGCGGATGTCGACCGTCTTGCGCCTGAGATGGGCCAGCACGCCGGAAATCGAGGAGGCCACGATCTGGTTGGCGGAGGTGGCCACGGCCACGGCGGGCGGGATGCCGACGAAGAACAGCAGCGGGGTGATGAGAAACCCGCCGCCGACCCCGAACATGCCCGACAGGATCCCCACGACTCCGCCGATCCCGAGGAGGACGAAGGCGTTGACCGAGACCTCGGCGATGGGGAGGTAGAATTGCATGGTCTTTGTAGTGCGGCAAAGCCGCGGTTCTGTCTAGTGCCGCAGTGCGGCGTGAGCTCAGAGGTTGCGCAGGAACTCCCGCAGGATCTTTTCGAGCTTGGCGGCGCCGAGGGGCGCCATGGCCTTGGTGTGTTCGTGGGAGATGTTTTCGTCCGACATGCCGGCGGCCATGTTGGTGATGGTCGAGATCGCGGCGACGCGCATGTGCAGGAAACGGGCGAGGATGACCTCGGGCACGGTGGACATGCCCACGGCATCGGCCCCCAGCGTGCGGATGGCGCGGATTTCGGCCGGGGTTTCGAAGGAGGGGCCGGAATACCAGGCGTAGATGCCTTCTTCGAGGGGGATGTTCTGCGTGTCGGCGGCGGCTTTCAGCGCCGCGCGGAGGGCGGGGTCGTAGGCCTCGGTCATCGGGACGAAGCGGGCGTCGGAGGGCTCGCCGATGAGCGGGTTGAGGCCGGAGAAGTTGATGTGGTCGGAGAGCAGCATGAGGTCGCCCGGCGGGATGTCGGGGCGCATGGAGCCGGCGGCGTTGGTGAGCAGCAGGGTGTTGCAGCCGAGGGCCTTGAGGGTTTCGAGCGGGAGGCGCATGGCGGCGGGGTTGCCCGCCTCGTAGTAATGCGCGCGGCCGCCGAGCACGGCGACGCGGACGCCCTCGAGGGTGCCGATCACCAGCTTGGGGTTGTGGCCGGAAACGCCCGCGTGGGGGAAGCCCTCGAGCTCACCGTAGTCGATCGAGACGCCTTTGACCTCCTCGGCAAGGTGGCCGAGGCCGGAGCCGAGGATGAGGGCGAGGGCGGGCGGGGTCGAGCCGGCGTCGAGCTTGATGCGGGCGGCGAGGTCAGCGCTCTTTGACATAGGGTTCGCCTCCGGCGCGGGGGGGGATGGCCTTGCCGACGAAGCCGGCGAGGATCACCACGGTGAGGATGTAGGGGAGCGATTGCATGAACTGCACCGGCAGCTGGAAGCCCAGCAGGGTGATGTTCTGGAAGCGGTTGTCGATGGCGAAGAAGAGGCCGAAGAGCAGGCAGGCGTAGAGCGCGTACCATGGCCGCCATTTGGCGAAGATCAGGGCGGCCAGCGCGATGTAGCCGCGGTCGGCGGTCATGCCCTTGGTGAAGCCGGCCTGGATGGCGGTGGAGAGGTAGGCCCCGGCGATGCCGCAGAGCAGGCCGCAGATCGCCACGGCGGCGAAGCGCAGGCCGACGACGGAGACGCCGGCGGTATCGACCGCCTCGGGGTTTTCGCCCACGGCCCGCAGGCGCAGGCCGAAGCGGGTGCGGAACAGGACCCACCAAGTGATCGGCACGGTGAGGAAGCCGAGGTAGGTGAGGATGGGGTGGCCGGAGATCAGCTCGGAGTAGACCTGCATCAGCGGGGTTGCGCCCTGCATGTCGCGGATGCGGGTGAGGGCGCCGGGGAGGTCGATGCTGTCAAACCGGGCGGCGCCGGAGAGCGAGGGGGTGCGGCCGCCCTGGCCGAACCAGTCCTGCGCGATCAGCACGGTGAGGCCGAGGGCGAGGAAGTTGATCGCCACGCCGGAGATGAGCTGGTTGCCGCGGAAGGTGATGGAGGCGACGCCGTGGATGGCGGAGAGCACCATGGAGGAGGCGATGCCCGCCATCAGCCCGACCCAGGCGTTGCCGGAGGTATAGGCCACCGCCGCCGAGAAGAAGGCGGCCATGAGCATCTTGCCCTCCAGCCCGATGTCGAAGATCCCGGCGCGCTCGGAGAACAGCCCGGCGAGGCAGGCGAGCAGGAGGGGGATGGCGAGGCGGATGGTGCCGTCGAGAACCTGGATGATCGTCAGAAAGTCCATGGGTTACCTCGATGTGGCGAGTTTGAAGGCGAAGACGGAGAAGAGCACGCCGAGCGTGGCCTCGACCGAGCGGCGGGCGCGGGCGTAGGCGGTGCGGACCGGGGCGGAGGAGAGGAGCAGCGCCCAGGCGGCATGGCAGGCGAAGGAGATCAGCCAGCAGGCGGCGAAGAAGGCGGCATAGACCAGCGCGCCGCCGCCGTGGGTGGCGCCGAGCGCCGAAATCGCGAGCCAGAAGACGATCGCCTTGGGGTTGGTCACTTGCAGCGCGAAACCGGCGGCGAAGAGCCGGGCGGCCGAGCGGGCGGGCACCGGGCCCTCGTGCAGCGCGGGCGGGTTCACCGCCTTGCGGAAGGCGCCATAGGCCAGCCATGCGAGGTAGGCCGCGCCGAGCAGGCGGAGGATCTGCATCGCCCAGGCCGCCTTGGAAAGCACCAGCCCGACGCCGAGCATGGTGGCGAGGTTGATCAGCGAGGAGCCGCAGGCGATGCCGAGGCATGTGACCAGCGCGGCGCTGCGGCCCCGGCTCATGGAGATGCCCAGCAGCATGGCCACGGCGGGGCCGGGCGAGGAGGCGGCGACCAGAAGGATCGAGAAGGCCGCGAAGAAGCCGGGGAGAAAGGGGAGAAGCTCGCTCATGCCTCTTTCACCGTGCCTTCGGGCGCATGATCGGGGCGCTTCGGCCCGGGCGGGGGCGGCGCGGTTTCGGGCGGCTCCTTGCCCTTGCGCAGATGCAGGAACAGCTTGGCCAGCGGCTCGCGGACCATGTTGTCGAGCGCGCCGGTGAAGAGGATCACGAGGGCCTGGATCACGGTGATGAGTTCGCGGGGGATCGAGGTCCAGAGCGCAAGCTCGGCCCCGCCCTGGTAGAGAAAGCCGAAGAGCAGCGCGGCGAGGAACACGCCGAAGGGGTGGTTGCGGCCCATCAGCGCCACGGCGATGCCGATGAAGCCCGCGCCCTCGACCGCGTTCAGCACGAGGCGCTCCTGTTCGCCCATCGCGGTGTTCACCGCCATCAGCCCGGCCAAACCGCCGGAGATGAGCATGGCGATCACGGTGATGCGCAGCGGCGAGATGCCGGCATATTTCGCAGCGGTCTCGGACTGGCCGAAAGAGCGGATCTGGAAGCCGAGACGGGTGCGCCAGAGCAGGAACCAGACGGCAAAGCAGGCGATGATGGCGACAAGGAAGGTGACGTTGACCGAGTCGTCGCGCGCGGCCTTGAAGCCCATGTCGGTGAGTACCGAGTTCAGCGTGGGCAGGTCATAGGCGGCGTCGAACTTGGCGGAGGCCGGGTCGGACTGGCCTGCCGGTTTGAGGGTGTTGGAGAGCAGATAGTTCAACAGGCCGGCGGCCATGAAGTTGAACATGATCGTGGTGATCACGATGTGGCTGCCCCGTGCAGCCTGAAGCCAGGCCGGGATCAGCGCCCAGAGCGCGCCGAAGGCGGCGGCGCCGATGGAGGCGGCGACAAGCGCCAGCGACCAGTGCGGAAAGGGAATGTAGAGCAGCACCAGTGCCACCCCCAGCCCGCCCAGCATGGCCTGCCCCTCGCCGCCGATGTTGAACAGGCGGGCATGGAAGGCGACCGAAACGCAAAGGCCGGTGAAGATGAAGTTGGTGGCGTAATAGAGCGTGTAACCCCAGCCCCGGATCGAGCCGACCGACCCGTCGACCATGATGCCGACCGCCGTGATCGGGTTTTCACCGATGGCGAGGATCACCACGGCGGAGAGGATGGCGGCGAGGATGAGGGAGATGAGCGGGACGAGGATGACCTCGGCCCATTTGGGCATGACGTCCATGTTAAGCGGCCTCTCCCTGCATCCCGGCCATCAGGAGGCCGAGCTCTTTTTCGTTTGTTTCGGCGGGCAGGCGTTCGCCCATGATCTGCCCGTCGAACATGACGGCGATCCGGTCGGAGAGCGACATGATTTCGTCCAGTTCGACCGAAACCAAAAGGATGGCCTTGCCCTCGTCGCGCAGCCGCACGATCTGCTGGTGGATGAATTCGATGGCGCCGATGTCCACCCCGCGGGTGGGCTGGCCGATGAGCAGCAGATCGGGGTTGCGCTCGATCTCGCGGGCCAGGACGATTTTTTGCTGGTTGCCGCCCGAGAAATTCTTGGCGGCGAGCAGGGGGTTGGGCGGGCGGACGTCGAAGCGGGCCATCTTGGCTTCGGTGTCTTCGCGGATGGCGGCGTTGTCCATCGTGAGCGCGTTTTTCTGGTATTTCGGGTCGTTGTGATAGCCGAAGGCGACGTTTTCCCAGGCGTGGAACTCAAGGATGAGCCCCTCGCGGTGGCGGTCTTCGGGCACGTGGGCGATGCCCCGGCGGCGGCGCGACTGGGCGTCGGAGTAGCGGCCTGTGAGGTCGATCTCTTCGCCGTTCATGCGGATGGTGCCCTTGGCGTCCTGATAGCCGCCGAGCACTTCGAGCAGTTCGGACTGGCCGTTGCCTGCCACCCCGGCGATGCCGAGGATTTCGCCTGCGCGGATATCGAGCGAGATGCCGCGCAGCTTTTGCACGCCCTTCTCGTCGGTCACCTTCAGGTCGCGCACTTCCAGGACGGTCTCGCCCGGCTTGGCCGGGGTCTTGTCGACCCGGAGCAGCACCTTGCGGCCCACCATCAGCTCGGCCAGCTCCTCGGGGGAGGTTTGCGCGGTTTGCACGGTGGCGGTCATCTCGCCGCGGCGCATGACCGAGACGGTATCTGTTATGTCCATGATTTCACGCAGTTTATGCGTGATGAGCACCACGGTTTTGCCCTCGGCCTTCAGCCGTTCGAGGATGCGGAAGAGCTGGTCGGCCTCGTTGGGGGTGAGCACGCCGGTGGGCTCGTCGAGGATGAGAATGTCGGCCTGGCGGTAGAGCGCCTTGAGGATCTCGACGCGCTGCTGCATGCCCACGCCGATATCCTGGATCACCGCGTCGGGGTCTATCTTGAGGCCGTATTCGGCGGCGAGCGCGGTCAGCTCCTTGCGGGCCTTGGAGAGCGAGGGGCCGAGGAGGGCGCCGTCTTCGGCGCCGAGCACGACGTTTTCGAGCACCGTGAAATTCTGCACCAGCTTGAAGTGCTGGAAGACCATGCCGATGCCCGCCGCAATCGCGGCCTGGCTGTCGGGGATCTGGGTGGGCTTGCCGCCGATCAGGATCTCGCCGGCGTCGGCCTTGTAGAAGCCGTAGAGGATGGACATGAGCGTGGATTTGCCCGCGCCGTTCTCGCCGATGATGCCGTGGATCGCGCCGCGTTTCACCGACAGCGAGATATCCTTGTTGGCCTGCACCGGGCCGAAAGCCTTGGAAATGCCCCGCAGTTCGATGGCGGGTGCTGTGGTGTCTGGCATGTCTGTCCCCCGGTCGTCTGGGTCGGAAAGGGCCGCGGCCGGTTGCCCGGCGCGGCCCTCCCGATGTTCGTCAGCTTTGCACGCGGCTTACATCGCCGGGCAGGAGCTGTCGGTCTCGTAGTTGTGGACCTCGATCTCGCCGGCGAGGATCTTGGCCTTGGCGTCGTCGACGGCGGCCTTCATCTCGTCGGTGATGAGCTCGGCGTTGTTGTCGTCGACGGCGTAGTCGACGCCGCCTTCGGCCAGACCCAGCGCCACGATGCCGGGCTCGATGCCGTCGGCACCCGCGGTGAAGGCGTCATAGACAGCCACGTCGACGCGCTTGAGCATCGAGGTGAGCACGGAGCCGGGGTGCAGGTGGTTCTGGTTGGAGTCGACGCCGATGGAGAAGATGCCCTCGTCGGCAGCGGTTTGCAGAACGCCCACGCCGGTGCCGCCGGCTGCGGCATAGACCACGTCGGAACCTTGGCTGATTTGCGCCTTGGTCAGCTCGGAGCCTTTCACCGGGTCGTTCCAGGCGGCGGGGGTGGTGCCGGTCATGTTCTGGATCACGGTGGCGTCGGGGTTGGCGGCCTTCACGCCCTGGGCGTAGCCGCAGGCGAACTTGTGGATCAGCGGAATGTCCATGCCGCCGACGAAGGACACGGTGCCGGACTCCGACGCCATGCCAGCGAGCATGCCCACGAGGTAGCTGCCTTCCTGCTCCTTGAACACGACCGAGCGCACGTTGGGCGCATCGACCACGCCGTCGATGATGACGAACTTGGTGTCGGCGTAGTCGGGGGCGACTTCACTCAGCACGGTGGCGAAGGCGAAGCCGGTCATGACGATCGGGTTGGCGCCATCTTCGGCGAGGCGGCGCAGGGCCTGCTCGCGCTGGGCTTCGGACTGCATCTCGATCTCGGCGAAGCTGCCGCCGGTCTCTTCGGCCCATTTCTGGGCGCCGGTGAAGGCGCTTTCGTTGAAGGATTTGTCGAACTTGCCACCGAGGTCGAAGATGATGGCCGGATCGGCCAGCACCGCGCCCGCCGAGAGGGCGAGTGTGGCGGTGGCAGCGAGAAGGCTCCGCGTGAATGTCATGGGTCAGGTCTCCCGTTGGTTATGTCCCGCGTCCTCGCCGCAGTTGCGAACGGGATGGCGGGTTATGGATTACCCATGAATAAGGCCGTAGCGGTGCAGGGGGGTCAACCGCTTTTTCTGCACCGCAACGTCACTTGGCGGTGTTTCGAGGGGCGATCGGGGGCGGCGGCGGGACAAGTCCCGCCCTACGGCCGCGGTGGGGCGGGGTGGCGCGGCGGGACCAGTCCCGCCCTAGAGGGGGCGGGTCAGCACGAGGGCGTCGATGCGCGGGCCGTCGGGGTCGCGGTAGTAGGCGCAGCGGCGGCCGATTTCGCTGTAGCCGGTGGCCGTGTAGAGGGCGAGCGCGGCGGTGTTGGTGGCGGCGACTTCCAGCAGGGCGGTGGTGGCACCGCGCCGCGCGGCCTCGGTGTGAAACCCGGCGAGAAGGGCGCGGCCCTGCCCGGCGCGGCGCGCGGCGGGGGCGACGGCGAGGGTGAGCAGCTCGGCCTCGGCCCCGGCGCATTGACCGAGCGCGATGCCGGTCTCGTCGCCCAGCAGGAACACGCTGTCCTGCGCCAGAAGCGAGTCGAACTCCGCCGCGCGCCAGGGGCGGGGCGTGGAGAAGCAGGCGGCGTGGAGGGCGGCGAGCGCCTCGGGGCTCATCCGACGATCTCGGGGGGCGCATCCCGCGCGGGCGCGGCATCGGGCGCTTTCACGTAGAGCGGCGCGGGGCGGGGGATGGGGCCGGAGGCGCGGGCCAGAAGGGCGGCGGCGCGACTGGCGAGGCGCTCGGGCAGGTCGGCGATGCTCTCGGCCAGCGCCTCGGGACGGGGCAGGAGGCGGGGCGGGCCGGAGGGCTGACCCTCGGAAAAGGCCTGCGCATAGGCCATGTCGCGCGGGGCGGGGAGAAAGACCTCTCCGCTCTCGGCCTCGCGGGCCAGCTCGAAGCTGGAGACGCCCACGGCGGGGATCTGCAACGCGAGGGCCAGCCCCCGGGCGGCGGCGACGGAAATGCGGATGCCGGTGAAGTTGCCGGGGCCGATGCCGACGCCGAGCGCGGTGAGATCGCCCCATGCGAGCCCGGCCTCGGCCAGCAGCTCCTCGAGGATCGGCATGAGGTTTTCGGCCTGTCCGCGCTTCATCGCCTCATGGCGCCGGGCGACGACCCTGCCCGCGCGCAGGAGGGCTGCGGTGACGTGGGGGCCGGACGTGTCGAAGGCCAGAAGGGTCGGGTCTTGCATCGAGGTCATTCTTCGGACCCCGACAGAGCCTCGTCGGAGAGCGCATCGCGCGCGGTGCCCGCGTGGCGGGGGGCATCATCTGCGATGTGCAGCCAGCTCAGGCGGCTGGCGTGGTGGCTGTGGAGCGCGGGGGCGAGGCTGTCGGCGGCGTCGAGCACGCCGAGGGGCAGGTAGAGCTGCCCGGGCAGGTAGGAGAACCGCGCCGCCAGCGCCGAGCCGCAACGCGGGCAGGCCCAGCGGGTGACGCCGGGCGTGGCCTCCAGCGGGGTGGGCGTGGGGGTGAGGGTCACGGCCTCTTCGGGGAAGGCGGCGAAGGCCGCTGCCGGGGCGCCGGTGAGGCGGCGGCAGTCGGCACAATGGCACCAGCTCACCGCCTCCGGCTCGGAGCGGGCGGTGATCTGGCAATCGCCGCAGTAGCAGCGCCCGGCAAAAGCTGGCCCCGTCACACGATCAGGCGGCAACCGGACGCACTTCGGTGACTTCAGGGATGTAGTGGCGCAGCAGCTGCTCGATGCCCATCTTCAGCGTCAGCGTGGAGGACGGGCAACCGGCGCAAGCGCCCTGCATGTGCAGGTAGACCACCCCGCGCTCGAAACCGTGGAAGGTGATGTCGCCACCGTCCTGGGCCACGGCGGGACGCACGCGGGTGTCGAGCAGCTGCTTGATCTGCTCGACGATCTCGCCGTCTTCGCCCTCGTGGATGGCATGGGCGGCCGCAGGCGCGGCCGAGGAGGCCAGCACCGGCTCGCCGGATTGCACGTGCTCCATGATGGCGCCGAGAATGGCGGGCTTCAGGTGATCCCACTCGGGGCCGTCGGCCTTGGTGACGGTCACGAAGTCATGGCCGAGGAACACGCCGGTGACGCCATCGACCGCAAAGACGCGCTGGGCGAGCGGCGAGGCGGAGGCGGACTCGGGGTTGGGAAAATCGGCGGTGCCCGCGCCCATCACTTCCTGACCCGGCAGGAACTTGAGGGTGGCGGGGTTTGGGGTGGATTCGGTCTGAATGAACATGGCGCACGGTCCTTTCGGGGTTGGGCCATATATGCGCCTCGGGGGCGGGCGGGTCAAGTTTTGGAATGATTCTAAGTTGGGGTGGCGGAGGCAGCGGCGATGCGGGCCTCGACCCGGGCAAGCAGGGCGGTGATGTCGGGGTCCGCGATGCGCAGCTCGGCGAACTGGCGGGCGATGGTGCGCAGGTAGTCGGCGGAGGTGCCGAGGATGCCGGTGCCGGTGGCGATATACTCGATCTGCGTCTCGCGGGAGAGCGTGGGGACCATGGTGGCGGAGCTGTGGTCGGCCAGGAAGGTGAGGGCGGGCACGGTGCCGCCCGCGTGGGTGGTGTCGATGAAGCGGGAGAGGTAGCCATCGGCCACGCGCTCGCGCTGCCAGAGGATCGCGCTTTCGGCCTCGACCTGTGCGGCGGGGATGCGGAAGGCGAGGCCGTCGCAGCCGGGGCCTTCGGGGCAGGTATCGAGCGCCGCCATCAGGCCGGGGTTTGCGGCGGTGCCGCGCCCGCCCCGGGTGTCGAGCAGGATGAAACGGCGGGCGTGGCCGGGGGCATGGGCGCGGCGGACCTCGGAAAAGTGAAAGGCCGGATCCCACATCAGCGAGCCATAGGCAAAGACCCAGAGATCCTGCGTGGGGCGGCGGGCGAGGGTTGCGGCGCGGTCGGCCTCGCGCTCGGCATCGGAGTACCACCAGCCGGTGGGCAGGCCGCGCGATTGCAGCATGGCCTCGAGCTTGGGCAGCGAGAAGTCGCGGAAGAAGGAGTCTTCGGGCGGCGTGACCTTGCCGCGCAGGCCGGGGTGATGGCGGAAGGGGTCTGGCTCGGCGCGGGTCAGGTGATGCTCTCCAGCCGCTCCTTGGACAGCTCCCCGGGCACGATGGTGATGGGAAACTCGAGCGAACCGGCGTTCTTGGTGAGCTGTGTCACCAGCGGGCCGGGGCCTTTCTTGCCGGTGCCTGCGCCGAGCACGAGCACGCCGACCTCACTGTCTTCGCGGCACTGGGCGAGGATCTCGTCGACCGGCTCGCCTTCGCGGATCACCAGCTCGGGATCGACGCCCTGACGGTCGCGCATCCACTTGGCGAAGACCTCGAAATGCGCCTCGATCCGCTCGCGGGCCTCGGCGCGCATGACGTCGCCCACGCCGATCCAGTGGTTGAACTCATCGGGCGGGATGATCGACAGGATCTCGACCCCACCCCCCGTCTTGGCGGCCCGCATCGCCGCAAAACGCATGGCGTTGAGGCATTCGCGGCTGTCGTCGAGCACGACGAGAAACTTGCGCATCTGAGTGGCCCTCCTTGCGGGCGGATCATGGCCGAGGGGCCGGGGTCTGGCAATGGGGCCGTTAACGGTCGGTCGGCGGGGGCGGGCGGCCCTGACGGATGGCAAAAGCCGAGAGGATCAGGGCGAGGATGACGAGGCGGCTGACATGGGCGGCGGCGACGAAGCTTGGGTCGGCCCCGGCGGCCGCGCCGACGATGATCATGGTTTCGAGCCCGCCGGGGGAGAAGGCGACCAGCACGTCGAGAAACGGCAGGCCGGAGACGCGGGCGGCGAGCAGGGCGAAGGCGGCGGCGAGGAGTGCGGAGGCGACGACGGCGAGCAGGGCGGCGGCGAGGTCGCGCAGGATTTCGGTGAGGGCGATGCCGAGAAAGCGGGAGCCGATGAGGCTGCCCATCACCACCAGCACCGTCTGCGACACCCAGGACGGCAGACTGCCCACCGCCAGCCCGCTCAGGTGCGAGCCCGCGCCGACGGCCATGGCGCCGATGAGCAGCGGAGCGGGCAGGCGCAGCCGGGCGAGGCCCCAGCCGAGCGCCACGGCGGCGATGATCTGGACCACGATGATGAGCCAGCTTTCGACGACCGGGGCCGCAGGCAGGCCGGGGCCGATGGGCACGCCGGCGAGGGTGGCGGCGAGGGGCACGGCGAGGGTGAGGATCAGCACCCGGAAGGAGGCCATCAGCACCGGGCGCACCAGCGGCAGCCCCAGCCCCTCGGTCAGCGCCACGACCATGGCGAGGTGCCCCGGCGCTGCGGCCAGAAACCCCTCGGCCCGGGAAAAGCCGAACCAGCGGCAGAGCGCCTCGCGGATGATGAAGGGGGTGACGAAGGTGAGGGCGACCAGCGCCACGAAGGCAACCGGCCAGGCCACCATGGCATCGAGGCTGGCCGGAGAGACCAGCCCGCCGATGGAGAGGCCGATCAGCACGAAGCAGCAGTCGCGCAGGCGGTTGTGCACCATCACCTGCGCCCCGGCGAGGCTGGCGAGGGTCACGGCAATCGCGGGGCCGGCGAGGTAGGCCAGCGGCACACCGGCGGCCCAGGCCAGGGCGGCACCGCAGGCGCCGATGGCGAGGGTCTGCGCGTTGAGGCGCAGGGCCTTTGGCAGCGCGGTCATTTGCCGGACTGCGCCCAATCCCAGTAGAGCTCGCGGGCGCGGCGGGTGACGGGGCCGTGCTGGTAATGGGTGCCGTCGAACTCGGCCACCGGCGTGACCTTCATCAGGTTGCCGGAGAGAAACACCTCGTCCGCCGTGCGGAAATCGTCGAAGGACAGCACGGACTCATGCACCTTCACGCCGTCGGCCCGCAGGTTTGCGATGTGACGCGCCCGGGTGATGCCCGACAGGAAGGTGCCGTTGGCGACCGGGGTGAAGACCTCGCCGTCCTTCACCATGAAGACGTTCGCCGATGCGGTCTCGGCCACGTTTCCGAGCGCGTCGGCCACCAGCGCGTTGTCGAAGCCCTTGGCGCGGGCCTCGGCCAGCATCCGGGCGTTGTTGGGGTAGAGGCAACCGGCCTTGGCGTTGCAGACCGAACTCTCGATCACCGGGCGGCAGAAGCGCGTGGTGGTGAGGCGCACGGTGGCTTCGGGCGGGGCCATGGGGATCTCTTCGAGGCAGAGGGCAAAGCCGGCATCGCCATCGCCGGGCTGGATGCCCATGTGGCCGCTCTCGATGCCCCAGTACATCGGCCGGATGTAGACCGGCGTGTCGGCCGGGTAGAGCGCGAGCCCTTCCCATGCGATCGCCAGCATCTCCTCGGTCGAGACCGAGGGGTGCAGCATGAGCGCCTCGGCAGAGCGGTTCACCCGCGCCAGGTGGGCTTCGAGATCGGGGGCGACCCCATCGACGAAGCGGGCGCCGTCGAAGACGGTGGTGCCGAGCCACGAGCCATGGTCGGCGGCGCGCATCACCATCACGTCGCCGTCGTGCCAGGTGCCGTTGAAATAGGTGCGGATGTTGGTTCCGGTTGCCATGGCGGGCCTCCTTATTGTTGCGCGAACCTAGGGGCGCGGCGCGGGGAGGTCCAGAGCAGAAGGCCCCCCGGCCGGGGAGGCCGGGGGGAAGAGCGGAAATGGCTCCGGGGGACTGGAGTTGCGTCGCTCCGCCCCGGGCGGCGGGCCGGCCGGGCGGGGACTGCCATGGGCCGGGCGGGGCTGCCTCGGGGCTGCGCGGGCGGGCTGATTTGGGGACTGGCCCGCGCCGCTGTGGGCTCAACCTAGGGGTGGCAGGATTCCCTGCGGTGACGGTTTGGTAACGGTTGTGTAAAGGCAGCCGTTTCAGGCCGGTTGGGAGGCCTCGGCGAGCAGGGAGTCGAGGTCGAGCGGGGCGGTGACCATCTCGAGGTTGCCCTCGGCGTCGCGGGGCCAGTCGGCGGGGTCGCGATCCCAGTAGAGCTCGACGCCGTTCTGGTCGGGATCGCGCAGGTAGAGGGCTTCGGAGACCCCGTGATCGGAGGCGCCGTCGAGGGGAATGTCGTTTTCGATCAGGCGCTTGAGCGCATCCGCGAGGGCGGCGCGGGTGGGGTAGAGGATGGCGGTGTGAAACAGCCCCGTGGTGCCCGGAGGGGGCGGGGTGCCGCCCTTGCTCTGCCAGGTGTTGAGGCCGATGTGGTGGTGATAGTCGCCGGCGGAGAGAAACACGGCGTCGCGGCCGTATTTCTGTGTGATTTCAAAGCCAAGGACGCCGGAGTAGAAGGCGATGGCCCGGCCGAGATCGGCGACCTTGAGGTGAACGTGGCCAATGCGGGTGGCCGGATGGACTGGATTGGACATGCTGAGATCCCTTGGCTTGTTGAGCAGAATGTAGGGATGTGCGGTGAGTCGGGCAATCTGGCGTTTGGGCGCGGGTTGTGTGCGGATTTGCGGGGGCTGGGGAAGCGGCGAGGCATCTTCCGGCCGTGCGTCGGCGGGTTGGACGGTGGGTTAGGGAGTTGGGCTGGAGGGGGGAAAGGCGCGAAAAAGAGGGGGGGAACAATGGGTGCACAACCCGTACACAACCTGTGCATACGCGATTTTTGCACAGGGGAGGGGTGTGGGGTGGTTAATGGTGCGGGACGGTGGGGTGATAGTTTTCGTTGCGGAAACTATCGGCCCATGGCGGTCGTTCGCACGTGTTGCAGCCAACGACCGCTTTGAGGCATTGATGACCGATGCTGCGCTCCGAACCATTGTTTGGCATAAGGTTTGGTGGGAGGGCACGGTCTATATGTCGCCTCCAGAGTCCTTCAGGATGAAAGGACGTCTGTGGCCTTGTGATCCGTGTCCACGCCTTCGATCAGGAACACATCGCCAACGGCGTTTCTCGTCCGTAGCGGTTTAATGTTTCTATAGGCCGAGGATGCATACCACGCCTGGGCCCGCGCCAGATCCGGAAAGGCGATCACGATCAGGTCGGCGGCGAACTCTCCTTCGAGCACATGTTTCTGCCCGCCGTGAATTATGAAGCGTCCTTCGAACGGCGCCAGCGTGCAGTCAATGGCTTCGAGGTAGGCGAAGATTTCCGCGCCCATCTCGACGTTGCGCAGATGGCCGATGGCATAGCAGGTCATAGTCAACTCCGGTCCAGAAATCATGCGACTGCAGCCGACTGTTGCCGCGCGGCCCATTCAAGGCCCGCGAACAGCGCAACGACTGCGGCCTGCCCCAGAAGGAAGAGCCACCCCAGACCGTTGGGCGCGATCAATCCGGTGACTGGCAGAATTGTACTGCCCAGAACCCAGAGCACGTTGCCTGCGACGATCACCTGCACGGCCCAGGCGGGGACGGTCGCGGTTTGAGTAAAAATCACCATAAAGACCGCAATCGGCAGCAGAAGAAGGCCCGCAAAAAACAGGAGCGATCCGGGGATCGCAGTTATCACCGAGATCGGGCCGGATGCGAAGACCAGCAGCATGCCCAAAGCCACGCAGGTCGCGGCGTCGACGGCGAGGATGGTCTGCAAGGAAAGTCGGCGTCCGTGATTTGGCATGGGTTCCTCCATCTACAGGTGGCCACTCGTCGTGGGTCGCGGAATGATGGTGTGATCATTGTGCAGGCATGATCTTGCGTCGATTACCTCAGAGGTAATGGTCGTGCTGGCCAGTGTCGGATACGATATCGGGATGACAGCGCATGTGGACAGTATTGGGGTCCTGCTGAAGCAGTGGCGGCAGCTTCGCCGCCTCAGCCAGCTCGCGCTTGCGCTCGACGCTGGCATCTCCCAGCGGCATCTCAGCTTCGTGGAGTCCGGGCGATCAAAGCCAAGTCGTGACATGGTCCTGCAACTGAGCCGCCAGCTCGACGTGCCGCTGCGTGACCGCAACGTCATGCTCAATTCCGCCGGTTACGCGCCGTTCTTCCCGCAGCGACCGTTGGATGCGCCCGAGCTTTCCGTCGCGAGGGAAATCATCGAGCAAATCCTGCGCGGCCACCTTCCCCATCCGGCACTGGCGGTGGATCGTCATTGGACGTTGTTGTCCGCTAATGCCGCTGTGTCCCACCTGTTGACAGGCGTCGCGCCTCGCCTTCTGGAAGGGGACGTAAACGTTCTGCGCTTGAGCCTCCACCCAGACGGACTGGCTTCGCGCATCCTCAATCTGGCGGAATGGCGCCATCACATCCTCACCCGACTAGACCACGAAATCGAGCGCTCCGCCGATCCTGTGCTCGCGGCGCTCAGGGCCGAGTTGCAGGCGTTCCCGCTTCCGGCGGCAGTGCGGCCGGGTAGACTCACGTCCGGGCACTCTCAGGCGATCGCAGTGCCACTCCGGCTGAAGAGCGACGCCGGGCCATTGTCTTTCCTGGCGACGACAACCGTCTTCGGGACGGCGGTCGATGTCACGTTGTCCGAGGTTGCGATCGAGGCGTTCTTTCCTGCGGACAAGGAAACTGCGGAAATGATGGTGATGCTTGATGATGGGACATGAGGGCGACATTCGAGCCGGTGCAACGAAAGCTCACTTTGTCCGCTGAGCTGACATCGGCGCTCACCGCAGCGATTGGCAGCTCTCCGCCCCCAACCACCGTCACATACACTCCATCAGTCCTGATTGGTGGGCAGATTGCCCACCCTACGGGGGTGGGTTGGCACCCACCCTACGGGGCCGGCGTCTTGGTGGGCTGGGGTTGGTGAGAGATCCTCGGGGCAAGCCCGAGGATGACGGAGGCATGGGGCGAGGTGGGGTTAACTCCGCACCAACCCCACAATCTCATACGTCTTCGCCAGCACCGGCGCCGCGATCTCCCGGGCGCGGTCTCTCCCGACACCCAGCAGCCGGTCGATCTCTGCCGGGTCGTTCATCAGCCTGCGCATTTCGGCGCTGATGGGGGCCAGTTTCTCCACCGCCAGATCCGCCAACGCCGGTTTGAACTGGCCCCATCCGGCGCCGGAGTATTCCGCGATCACCGACTCCTGGGTGCCGCCCGACAAAGAGGCGTAGATGTCGACGAGGTTCTTGGCTTCGGGGCGGTCTTTCAGGCCCTCGGGGGACTCCGGCAGGGGGGCCGGGTCGGTGCGGGCCTTCTTGAACTTCTTGGCGATGGTGTCGGCGTCATCCAGCATGTTGATGCGCTCCATGTCGCTCTCGCCGGACTTGGACATCTTCTTGCTCCCGTCGCGCAGGTTCATCACCCGCATGCCGGGGCCCTCGATCACCGGGTCGGTCATCGGGAAGAAGTCGACCTTGTAGTCGTGGTTGAACTTGGCGGCGATGTCGCGGGTCAGCTCGACGTGCTGCTTCTGGTCCTCGCCCACGGGGACGTGGGTGGCGTGGTAGAGCAGGATGTCGGCGGCCATCAGGGAGGGGTAGGCGTAGAGGCCGAGGGAGACCTTTTCGGCGTTGCTGCCGGCCTTTTCCTTGAACTGGGTCATCCGGTTCATCCAGCCGACGCGGGCGACGCAGTTGAAGATCCAGGCCAGCTCGGCGTGCTCGGGCACCTGGCTCTGGTTGAAGAGGATGGACTTCGACGGGTCGATGCCCGAGGCCAGCATGCCAGCGGCGACCTCATGGGTGGCGGTGCGCAGCTCTGCCGGGTCCTGCCAGACGGTGATGGCGTGGAGGTCGACGACGCAATAGATGCTCTCCATCCCCTCCTCCTGCATCTCCACCCAGCGCTTGATGGCGCCGAGGTAGTTGCCAAGCGTCAGCCCGCCGGAGGGCTTGATGCCGGAAAAGACGCGGGGGGTGAAAGTGGTCTCGGCCATGGGGAATGCCTTGTCTGGTCAATCGTGTCCTGCTCGCTTACCCACGGGGGCGGGAAAGTTCAACAAGAGGACGCGCATGGACTGGGATCACAATGCCTCGCCGTTCAACGCGGTGCCGCCGGTGGTGCTGGCGCTGGTGGGGGCGATGTTTGCCGTGGAGCTGTGGTTTGTGCTCAGCCAGAGCGGGATCGTGGGCGCGACGCGGGGCGGGGATGATGCGCGGATCTTCGCGTTGCAGCGGTTTGCGTTCAGCGGCGAGATCATGAGCCTGATGGTGGAGCGGGGGGAGTATCCGCCGGCGCAGGTGATGCGGGTGGTGACTTATCCGTTCGTGCATGGGGGCTTTACGCATATGATCTTTGCCGGGGTCTTCACCTTGGCGCTGGGCAAGATGGTGGGTGAGGTGCTGGGGCAGGTGGCGGTGGCGGTGCTGTTCCTTGCCGGGACTGTGGCGGGGGCGATGGCGTTCTGGCTGCTGGCCGGGGGTGGCGCGCTTTATGGCGCGTTTCCGGGGGCTTATGCGCTGATCGGCGGTTATACCTATATCATGTGGGTGCATCTGGGGCGGATGGGGGAGAGCCAGTATCGGGCGTTCTCGCTGATCGGGGTGCTGCTGGTGTTTCAGCTGGTGTTCGGGGTGCTCTTCGGCGCGGGCAACGACTGGATCGGCGATATCGGCGGGTTCTTTGCCGGGCTGTTCCTGAGCGTGCCGCTGGCGCCGGGGGGCTGGCGGCGGCTGATGGAGCGGATGCGGCGGCGGTGACTTGACCGCGGAGAGGGGCGGGGCCATGGTCCGCGCGAAAAGGAGATTTGCCCATGCCCGGAACTTATGAGACCCGCCTTGCAGAACTTGGCGTCACCCTGCCCGATGCCAGCGCCCCGGCGGCCAATTACGTGCCCTATGTGGAGGCGGGCGGCCTGCTCTATGTCAGCGGCCAGATCTCGATGGATGCGGATGGCATGGTGAAGGGCAAGCTGGGCGACGACATGGATGCCCCGGCGGGCGCTGCGGCGGCGAAGCTTTGTGCGATTGGCCTGCTGGCGCAGGTGAAGGCGGCCTGTGGCGGCGATCTCGACAAGCTGGAGCGGGTGGTGAAGCTGACCGGCTTCGTGAACTCGACGGCTGACTTCGGCGATCAGCCGAAGGTGGTGAACGGGGCCAGCGACTTTCTGGTCGAGGCGCTGGGCGATGCGGGGCGGCATGCGCGCTCGGCGGTCAGCGCGGCCTCGCTGCCCTTTGGGGTGGCGGTGGAGATCGAAGGGATCTTCAAGCTGAAATGAGCCTGCCTGCCGCCTTCCTCACCCGGCCCATCGCCCATCGGGGCTACCATGACCGCGCGGCGGGCCGGGCCGAAAACAGCCGCGCCGCCTTTGCGGCGGCGATCGAGACGGGATACGGGATCGAGCTGGATTTGCAGCCGTCGAAGGATGGCGTGCCGATGGTGTTTCATGACTATGCCCTCAGCCGCCTGACCGGCGAGACCGGTCCGGTGGCGCAGCGCAGCGCCGAGGAGCTGGGGCAGATCATGCTCACCGGGGGCGGCGAGGGCATTCCGACGCTGGCGGAGGTGCTGGCGCTGGTGGAGGGCCGGGTGCCGCTGCTCATCGAGATCAAGGATCAGGATGGCGCGCTGGGCCCGAACGTGGGCCGGCTGGAGCGGGCCACGGCGGAGGTGCTGAAAGGCTATCGGGGCGATGTGGCGCTGATGAGCTTCAACCCGCATTCCATGGCCGCGATGGCCGAGGCGCTTCCGGATGTGCCGCGCGGGCTGGTGACGGATGATTACCGGCCCGAGGATTGGGAGACCATTCCCGAGGCGCGGCGGGCGGAGCTGCGCGGCATCCCGGATTACGGCTCTGTGGGCGCTTGTTTCATCAGCCACCGCCACGGCGCGCTGGGCGATGCACGGGTGGCGGAGCTGAAGGCGCAGGGTGCCGAAATTCTGTGCTGGACGATCCGCAGCGCAGCGGAAGAGGCGGCGGCGCGGAAGATTGCCGCCAATGTGACCTTCGAGGGCTACGCGGCCGCTTGACGCCGCGATGGCACGGGCCAAGTTTGGCAGGGCATGGACGGCGCGGCACAAATCACGATTGAGACGGTCGACAGCCTCGGCGCGGTGACGCCCGAGGATTGGGACGCCTGCGCCGTGCCGGGCGGCGGGCGGGCCGAAGACCCGTTTACCACCTATCGGTTTCTGAAGGCGCTGGAAGACAGCGGATCGGTGGGCGGACGCTCGGGCTGGCAGCCGACCTATATGCTGGCGCGGGCGGGCGAGGAGCTGATCGCCGCCGCGCCGATGTATGCCAAGTACCACAGCCAGGGCGAATATGTGTTCGACCATTCCTGGGCCCATGCCTTCGAGCGGGCGGGGGGCGAATATTATCCGAAACTGCAAATTGCCGCGCCGTTCACGCCGGTGCCGGGGCGGCGGTTTCTGGTGAAGCCGGGCTGGGAGCGGATCGGGATGAGCGCGCTGGTGCAGGGCGCGGTGCAGGTGGCGGCGAAGGCCGGGCTTTCGGGGGTTCATGCCACGTTTTGCACCGAGGAAGAGGCCGAGGCGGGGGTGGAGATGGGGCTGATGCACCGGCGGGGGCAGCAGTTTCATTGGGAGAACCGGGGCTATGCGGATTTTGACGGGTTTCTGGCAGATCTGAGCAGTCGCAAGCGCAAGAATATCCGCAAGGAGCGGGAGCGCGCGCAGGGGTTTGGCGGGCGGATTGTGCGGCTTACGGGCGAGCAGATCGAGCCGGAGCATTGGGATGCTTTCTGGCGGTTTTACCAGGATACCGGCGCGCGGAAATGGGGCTCGCCCTATCTGACGCGGGCGTTCTTTGACGAGGTGCAGGCCGGGCTGCGCGATGATGTGCTGCTGGTGCTGGCCGAGCGCGATGGCGAGTGGGTGGCCGGGGCGCTGAACTTCATTGGCCGCGATGCGCTGTTCGGGCGCTATTGGGGCTGCACCGAGCACCACCCCTGCCTGCATTTCGAGCTGTGCTACTACGTGGCCATCGAGGAGGCGATTGCGCGCGGGCTGGCCCGGGTGGAGGCCGGGGCGCAGGGCGAGCACAAGCTGGCGCGGGGCTATCTGCCGAAAGAGACGCACTCGCTGCATTGGGTGGCCGACGAGGGCTTCCGGCGGGCGATTGCGGATTTTCTGGAGGAGGAAGCGCGGGCGGTGGATTACGAGATTGAAGTGCTGACGGGGTATGGGCCGTTCCGGCGCGAGCATCGGGAGGAGCAGGATTGACCCTTGAGGAATTGCTGGCGGCGGGCTGGGAGAAGGAGGGCGAGGTGATTGCGAAGAGCTTCAAGTTCCGCAACTTCTCGGAGGCCTTCGGCTGGATGGCGCGGGTGGCGCTGGCGGCCGAGAAGGCGGACCATCACCCGGATTGGTCGAATTCGTGGAACCGGGTGGATGTGCGGCTGACGACGCATTCGGAAAAGGCGCTGACGGAGAAGGATTTGAAGCTGGCGTCGGTGATGGAGAAGTTGGCGGGGTAGCGGGTGGTGGGTTTCACCCACCCTACGGACGCCTGCGGGCGTGATCCTCGGGCTTGACCCGGGGATCTCGTTGGCCGGGAGATCCTCGGGTCGAGCCCGAGGATGACGGGGCGCGGGCGCGGCGGAAAATTTCGTGAATAATGGCAGGTGCGGCTACGGGGATGCGCGCGGGGCTGGCAGGCTGGGGCTTTAACGTCCGGAGCATTTTCATGTCGCATTCCGTTGCCCTGCTGGCCCTCGTTTCCGCGGTTTTCTACTGCATCGCCATGTTCGCCATGAAGAGCTGGGCCTCGGTGCCGAGCCTCTGGGTGGCGCTCGGGATCGGGGCGGCGCTGCTGGTGGCGGGGATGTTCGAGGCCTTTGCCTTGCAGCGCGAGCGGTTGGGGCTGATCTACGTGGGCATTCTCGGGGCGGAGGTGGTGCTTCTGGGCGTGGCGTCTCTGCTGCATTTCGAGGAGCGATATACGCTGCGCGAAGGGGTCGGCATTGGGCTGGTGCTGCTGGGCACGGCGATTGCCTGGACGTGATGCCTGCGCCTTGAAGGCAGGGTGCGCCGTGGATGCGCACCCTGCGGGTTCACGTCAGACCTCGGGCAGCATCTCGGGGTTCCAGACGATCTCCCAGAGGTGGCCGTCGGGGTCGCGGAAGTAGCCGCCGTAGCCGCCGTAGAAGGTATCTTCGGGCTGTTTCACCACATCGGCCCCGGCGCGGGCGGCGGCGGCCATGAGGGTATCGACCTCGGCGCGGGTCATGACGTTGTGGCCGATGCTGACGGCGGTGGAGCTGATCGGCGTTTTCGGCAGGCCGGTGTCGTGGGCGAGATCGTCCTGCGCCCAGAGCGCGAGGCGCAGGCCGCCGGAGAGCTGGAAGAAGGCGACGGCGCCGTGTTCGAACTCGGTGCCGATGATGCCCTCGGTCGGCAGGCCGAGCCCGTCGCGGTAGAAGGTGACGGCGGCCTCGAGATCGGCCACGGCGAGGGTGAGAACGGTGATATGTGGTTGCATGGTCATGCCCCTGCTATCGGCGCCCACGGGATGCGGGCGCCTGGATAGTTCGGGGCCGCCGGTTGCCCGGCGGAAGGACCCGCGCGATGCGAGGGCGGGGCCAACCTTCCACCGCCTAACCTGTTTTGAACGGGGTCAGGGGTAGGCGGTGGGGTGGGGCCTGTCAACCGGCGCTCAGAGCTCGTCGAAGAGCGCCGGGGCTGCGGAAACCGAGCATTCGCCGGGGCCGCCTTCTAGGTTGAAGGTGGTGACGACGTTGTCATGCACCACCATGGCGTAGCGCTGCGAGCGGTCGATGAGGCCGGCGGGCGGGGCGGAGAAGCTCATGCCGATCTCCTTGGTGAAGGTGCTCTGCGGGTCGGCCAGCATGTGGATTCCGGCATCGGTTGCGCCGGTGTCCTTGCCCCAGGCGTCCATCACGAAGGGGTCGTTCACCGAGACGCAGATGACCTCGGCCACGCCTTTCTCTTTCAGCATGTCCATGTTTTCGATGTAGCTCGGCACGTGCTTGGTGGAGCAGGTGCCGGTGTAGGCGCCGGGCAGGCCGAAGATGATGACCTTCTTGCCGGTGGTGATGTCTTTCAGCGCGATCTCTTCCGGGCCTTGGGCGCCCATACGAACGAAAGTTGCCGATGGGAGGGTGTCGCCTACCGAGATTTGCATGATCTTGTCCCTTTATCTATTTGCTGTCCCCAGCGTTCGGTTCATCAGATGCCGCAAAGGCACCGAAAGGCAAGGGAGGACGGGCATGGAAATTGTTGTGGTCGGCGCGGGGCAGGCGGGATCGTCGCTGGTGAGCAAGCTGCGGGCACTGGGATTTGACGGCGGGGTGACGCTGGTGGGGGAGGAGCCGGTGGTGCCCTATCAGCGCCCGCCGCTGAGCAAGGCCTACCTGCTGGGCGACATGGAGCTTGAGCGGCTCTACCTGCGCTCGGAGGAGTTTTACCGCGAGCAGAACATCACGCTGAAGCTGGGCGCGGCGGTGACCGGGATCGACCGGGAGCACAAAGAGTTGCATCTGGGTGAGGAGCGGCTGGGATATGACCTGCTGGCGCTGACCACGGGCAGCACGCCGCGCCGCCTGCCGGCGGCGATTGGCGGAGACCTTGAGGGCGTGTTCACCGTGCGGACCCTGGCCGATATCGACCGGATGCAGCCGGAGCTGGGCGCGGGCAAGAAGGCGCTGATCATCGGCGGTGGCTACATCGGGCTGGAGGCGGCGGCGGTTTGCGCCAAGCTGGGGCTGGATGTGACGCTGGTGGAGATGGCCGACCGGATCCTGCAACGGGTCGCGGCGCCGCAGACCTCGGATTACTTCCGCGCGCTGCACGAGGATCATGGCGTTGATATCCGCGAGGGAATTGGGCTGGAGAAGCTCATCGGCGAGGGCCGGGTGAGCGGTGCGCTGCTGACCGATGGCGAGGAGCTGGCGGCGGATGTGGTGATCGTGGGCGTGGGCATTGCGCCCTGCACCCAGATTGCGGAGCTGGGCGGGCTGATGCTGGACAACGGGATCAAGACCGACGCGCAGGGGCGCACCTCTGACCCGTCGATCTTTGCCGCCGGCGATTGTGCCTCCTTCCCGCATGGCGAGGGGCGGATCCGGCTGGAGTCGGTCGGCAATGCGATTGACCAGGCGGAGGTGGTGGCGGCCAACATGCTGGGCGCTGAGACGCCCTATGTGGCCAAGCCGTGGTTCTGGAGCGACCAGTATGACACCAAGTTGCAGATCGCCGGGCTGAACACCGGATACGACGAGATCGTCACCCGGGACGGCGAGGGCGGGGCGGTGAGCTTCTGGTATTACGGCGAGGGCAAGCTGCTGGCGGTCGATGCGATGAACGACAGCCGGGCCTACATGGTGGGCAAGCGCCTGATCGAGGGCGGCAAGAGCCCCGACAAGGCGGCGGTGGCCGACCCGGGGACCGAGCTGAAGGCGCTGCTGAAGGCGTGAGCATCCGATGCGGATAGTGGGCGGCAAGTTTCGCGGCACGGCGCTGGCGGCGCTGGGCAAGGGCGATGCGGGGGCGCATTTGCGGCCCACGTCGGACCGTGTGCGGGAGGCGCTGTTCAACGTGCTGGCGAGCCGGGGCGGGGTGGAGGGCGCGCGGGTGCTCGACCTCTTCGCCGGGACCGGGGCGCTGGGGTTGGAGGCATTGTCGCGCGGTGCTGTGCATGTGACCGCCGTGGACGACGGGCACAAGGCGCGGGCGCTGATCCGCGAGAACGTGGAGAAGCTGCGGGCGATGGGCGAGGTGAAGCTCTATCGCCGCGATGCCACCCGGCTGGGCGAGAACCGGGGCGCGGGGTTTGACCTGATCTTCCTCGATCCGCCCTATGGCAAGGGCTTGGGCCAGAGGGCGCTGGCCAGCGCCGTGGAGGGTGGATGGATCGCGCCGGGCGCGCTGATCGTCTGGGAGGAATCCGCGCCGATGGAGCCGCCGGAGGGGTTTGCGCTGGAGGGCCACAGGGCCTATGGCGACACCCATATAACCCTGATGGAGCGCCCATGACCCCGGAACTTGTGATCTTCGACTGCGACGGCGTGTTGGTGGACAGCGAGGGGCCGCTGGCCGAGCTGGCGGTGGAAGACCTTGCGGGGCATGGCTTTGTCGTCGAGGCCGAAGACTTCCACGACCGGTTCGTGGGCGGCACGCTGGTGGACGTGGAGCGCCGTTTGCGCGAGGCGGGCGCGGCGCTGCCGGAGGGGTGGTGCGATGCGCTCTACCTCAAGGTTTTCGACCGGATGGACGAGGGCGTGCCGGTGAGCGCGGGCGTGGCGGAGCTGCTCGACTGGATCGAGGCGCAGGGTGCGCAGGTGGCGGTGGCCTCCAACGGGCCGATGCGCAAGATGCAGGGTTCGCTTGGCGCATCGGGGCTGTTTGCGCGGCTCGGGTCCCGGCTGTTTTCGGCGCATGACCACGGCACCGCCAAGCCCGAGCCGGGGCTGCTGCTGAAGGCGGCGGAGGCGGCGGGCGTGGCGCCCGGGGCCTGCGTGATGGTGGATGACAGCCCGGTGGGCGCGGCGGCGGCAGAGGCCGCGGGGATGCGGTTTTTCGGCTATGTGGAGCACGGCAACGGCGCCAAGATGGAGGCGCTGGGCGTGCCGCTGGTGCGCTCGATGGCGGAGCTGCGGGCCGGGCTGGAAGGGCTGGGGCTTGGCTGACGACCCGAACCACTCCTGCCCCGGATGCGGCGCGGCGCAGAAGATGTTTCTGCGCTATCCATGGTACTTTTGCCGCGATTGCCTGAAGTCTGCCTGCGATGGCAACGGGCGGCGGATCGTGACGGGCAACACGCATGCCTATGGTGGGTTTGGCTGGCGGTTCGAGGACGAGCCGAACGAGGCGGTGCGCGAGTGCGGCGGCGTGATCGCGGTTATCTCGGGGCGGCCTGTTTACATTCACGAGGCGCGGTTTGGCGGGGTGGTTGCGGAGCCGATGTTTTCGATGGGGCGGCCCGACCGTGAGCGGGTGTGGCGGATCGACGGGCGCTTTCCGGTGGAACCGGAAGGATACAAGGCCGTCCGGAAGGCCGGGGGCCCGCCGGACGACGCGGGCTGATCGGCCTCAGCTTTCGCTGCCGTAGGTCGGGTGAAACAGGCCGGCGGGCGAGAGGGTGAAGATCTCTGCCCCGTCGGCGGTGATGCCGACCGAATGCTCGAACTGCGCGGAGAGCGACTTGTCGCGGGTCACCGCTGTCCAGTCATCGGACAGAACCTTGGTTTCGGGGCGCCCGAGGTTCACCATCGGCTCGATGGTGAAGAACATGCCCTCTTCGAGCATCGGCCCCGTTCCCGGGCGGCCATAGTGCAGCACGTTGGGGGGCGCGTGGAACACCCGACCCAGCCCGTGGCCGCAAAAATCGCGCACCACCGACATGCGGTGGCTTTCGACGTAGCTTTGAATGGCGTGGCCGATGTCGCCGAAGGTCTGGCCGGGCCGCGCGGCCTCGATCCCGCGCATCAGCGCATCATGGGTGACCTCGATCAGCCGCTCGGCCTTGCGGGGCAGCTTGCCGGCGACATACATCCGCGAGGTATCGCCATACCAGCCATCGACGATCACGGTCACGTCGATGTTGAGAATGTCGCCGTCCTTCAGCACCTTCTCGCCCGGGATGCCGTGGCAGACCACGTGGTTCACCGAGATGCAGGAGGCGTGCTTGTAGCCCTTGTAGCCGATGGTGGCGGATTTGGCCCCGGCCTCGTTCACGCGCCGCTCGATCTCGGCGTCGATTGCGGCGGTGGTGGCGCCGGGCACGACCAGGGGGGCGCAGGCATCGAGGATTTCGGCGGCCAGCTTGCCGGCGGCATGCATTCCGGCGAAGTCGGCCTCGCTGTAAATGCGAATTCCATCACGTGTCAGCCGTTCACGGGTTTCGTCCATCATTCTCATCGTCTCTTGGTGTTTCTTTCCTCAAATAGGCGCTTTGGCCGCGAAACGCTAGGTCGGGACTGGGCGCAAAGGGTTCCTGCCGGGAACGTTTTTTGACATGCCGGCGTTGAGAGATCGTGAAGAGGGTGCCTTGAGCGCCCCGAAAGAGATGTGACGCCAGGGAAAGACGGGACAGACAGGCATGGAATTTCTGAACAACCTACTGACGACGCCGGTGGGCACCGACAAGGTGCTGGGCGACTTTTTGACCATCGGCTTCATGGCCTCGGTTCTGGGCAGCGTGGTGACGGCGCTGCTGATCCTGATTGCGGGCTACATTGTCGGCGGCTGGGTGAAGCGGCGGATCATGGCGATCTCGGAGCGCAACGCCAAGCTCGACGACACGCTGTTTCACTTCCTCGGAAACATCGTGCGCTGGATCGTGCTCGGCTTCAGCTTTCTGATCATTCTCAACACCTTCGGGGTGCAGACCACCTCGATCATCGCCGCCATCGGTGCCGCCGGTCTGGCGGTGGGCCTTGCGTTGCAGGGCACGCTTTCGAACGTGGCGGGGGGCGTGATGATTATCGTGTTCCGGCCCTTCAAGCTGGGGGATTTCGTGGAGATCAACGGGCAGATGGGGACGGTGAAGGATATCAGCCTGAACACCACCGAGGTTGCCGACCTCTCCAACGTGCAGGTGATCGTGCCCAACAGCGATGTCTGGGGCAATGTCATCAAGAATTACTCGACCAACAAGACCCGCCGGGCGGAGTGGACTTTTGGCGTGGGCTACGGGGTGAACCTTGCGCAGGCGGAGCAGGTGATCCGCGACACGATCATGGCCGATCCGCGCAGCAAGACCGAGCCGGAGCCGTTCTTTCAGGTGACGAACCTTGGCGACAGCTCGGTGGATTTCCTCGTGCGGGTCTGGGTCGATGCCTCGGAGTTCTTTGCCTACAAGGCGGACATGACGCGGAAGGTGAAGGAGGCGCTGGACGCCGCCGACATCGAGATTCCGTTCCCCTGCCGGACGATCTACACGGTGGCCGCCGAATAGGCAGCTATACTTGACGTACCCATCCCGGATTCCCGCATCTTTCGAAGGTTTCAGGATAGAGCTCAGAGTGTGATCGACGCTGGCGAACTAAGCCCCGCCGAGGCCGAGGAACGCTTTGAGCGAGCAATGCGTTGTGTTACAGTAGTGCAACGGCGTATGAAGGTACCAGAGGACGATACATAAACTGTTTGTTGGCACCGATGCGTCAACTTATCAACACAATGAGACTGGAAAAGTTGGTCTAGACCGTCTATGTGAGTCACATAGCGAAACCTAACCTAAGGAGTGCTAATATGGATAAGCTATTCGCTGCCATCCGCGACCGGCACCCTGGTTGCGAGATTGTTGATGTTCGGTTTCTGGTTAACAAGCTTCAGCTTGACCCGAACGGCCATGACGTTGACGACTTGGATGAAGCGCTTGCTGGTGCCGTAAGAGAGGCAGGCGAGCCAACCAGCGGGCCAGCCATCGCGTAAAATCTCTAGACTCTACTGGTAGATGTAGTATGTCTGCTGCTGATCGGCAACAATCAGCAGTGGTATGTTTGAATCTTTCGTAGAGCTTTCTGAGCACATACATGAACTCCGGGCGGCCAGAGCTGGCCGGTCGCCCGGCTTCGCCATGAAGTATAATGAAGTATGGCAAGCTGCTTTAGACTGCCCGAAAAACGGCATATCAAAGATCTACCTTTATGAAGACGTAAAAATTCCGAAGCCATTCAGTGGGATGTTCTTTCGCCTCGAATCAGACGGAACGAACATTGGTCTTGTGTTTGTAGACGAAGGGCTGGACGGGCACTGGCGAGAATTTGCCATCGTTAAGGAGCTGATGCATTGTTGGTCACCGGGCCACACCCGCGTCGGCACACCCGCTGCGGCCAAAGACTTGGTGGCCGCACATGTTGCGGCGGCGACACCATATCCTGCTGCGGTAGCAGCCGACAACAAAGCGATCCTAGCGGCGGCTGAGGTAATCCTTCCAAGCTACTCTGCCGAACGATATCTTGGACTGGGAAAGACTTTCGAACAGATCGCGTTTGAGTGCGGACTAGACGAAGGGTTGGTAAATTTTATCTGCCGTCACGACATGCTTCAAGCAAGAAAAAATGGCCACCTCTGAGCGGCTACGGCAAGTACGATATCGCTGCCGAATAAGCGGGCAGCTCCTCGGGGTCTTTCGGCCCCTCCTCGCAGACGCGATGAGGACCGGACGGGCCGAAGAGCAGTTCAGAGCAGCGGAAGCGCTGCGCCCGGGGTGATCGCCTCGGGCGTTATGCTGCAAGAGAGCGCCATGGCCTCGACCCCGGCGGCGCGGGCGGCCTCGAAGGCCTGCGCATAGGCCGGGTCGATATCGGAGGCGACGGCGACGCGGGTGGCGTCGGTGCGCTGGACGAGGAAGAGCACCACGGCGCGGTGGCCCTGCGCGGCCATGGCGGCGAGGTCGGCCATGTGGCGGGCGCCGCGGGCGGTGACGGTATCGGGGAACTCGGCGAGGCCCGGCTGGCGCATGAGGGTGACGCTCTTGATCTCGAGGTAGCAGGCGGGTCCGGTTCCGGGGCCGGTGAGCAGGAAATCGACGCGGCTTTTCTCGCCATAGGGCACTTCGGCGCGGATGTCGGCGTAGCCGGTGAGGCCGGGCACGCGGCCTGCCCGCAGCGCCTCGGCGAGCGCGCGGTTGGGCAGGGCGGTGTCGATGCCTGTGAAATCGCCGCTCTCGTGCTCGACCAGCCGCCAGCCGTATTTCAGCTTTTTCTTCGGATCGTCGTTGGGCTCGAGCCAGATCCGGGTGCCCGGCTCGGCCAGCCCGGTCATGGCGCCGGGGTTGGGGCAATGGGCCACCACTTCGCGGCCATCCTCCAGCACCACATCCGCGAGGAAACGCTTGTAGCGGCGCAGCAGGCGGGCCGGGACGAGAGGGGTGGCGAAGCGCATGGGGCGGGCCTATACCGGCAGGCAGGAAGGCTCAAGGAACGACCCATGAATAACCCGACCGCCGCGATGCTGGTGATTGGCGACGAGATACTCTCTGGCCGCACCCGTGACAGCAACATGCACCATCTGGCCGGGGAGTTGACCAAACGCGGCATCGAACTGCGGGAGGTGCGGGTTGTCAGCGACGAGCGGGCGGCGATCGTGAGCGCGGTGCAGGCGTTGGCGCTGCATTTCGACCATGTGTTCACCTCCGGCGGCATCGGGCCGACCCATGACGACATCACCGCCGAGGCGGTGGCCGCGGCCTTTGGCACCACCGCGCCGCAGCGCAAGGATGCGCTGAAGCTGCTGGGCGATCACTACGCGGCGCGGGGCATCGAGTTTACCGAGGCCCGCAAGCGTATGGCGCGGGTGCCCGAGGGCGCGCGGCTGATCGAGAACCCGGTGAGCATTGCGCCCGGATTCACCATCGAGAACGTGCATGTGATGGCCGGGGTGCCCAATGTCTTCGAGGCGATGGTGGCCGGTGTGCTGGCCACGCTGGAGGGCGGTGCGCCGCTGCTGAGCCAGAGCCTGCGGGTGATGCGCGGCGAAGGCGTGGTGGCCGATCCGTTGGGTGCGCTGGCGGCGGAGTTTCATGACCTGTCGTTTGGCTCCTACCCGTTTCAGCAGGACGGGGCCTACGGCACCAACATCGTGGTGCGCGGGCAGGATGCGGGGCGGGTGAATGCGGCGATGGTCCGGCTGGTGGATCTGTTCGGCACATGACCCCCGGCCTCGACGCCCTCTTTGCCGCGCTTGATGCCACATGGCCCGCCATCCGCACGGTGCGGGCCGGGGCCTGGGAGGTGCGGGAAGGCGGCGGCGGGGGCAGCCGGGTCTCTTCGGCCACGACCGATGACGAGGAGGCCGCGCTGGCCGAGATGGAGGCCGCGCAGGCGGGGCTGGGCCAGCCCGCGCTGGTGCGACTGCGGGGCGACCAGACCCGGCTCGACGCGCGGCTGGCGGCGGCGGGCTACGGAGTGAAGGACCCGACCAACATCCGCCTTGCCCCGATCGAACGGCTCTGCGCCGAAAAGCCCCCGAGAGTGCGGGTCTTTGCCGTGGACTTCCCGCCGCTGACCATTCAGCGCGAGATGTGGGAGGAGGGCGGCATCGGGCCGGAGCGGGTGGCGGTGATGGAGCGCGCCGCAGGGCCGAAGACGGCGCTGCTGGGCCGCTCGAACGACACGCCTGCCGGCGCCGGCTTTGTCGCGATTCACCGGAACATCGCCATGTTGCACGCGTTGGAGGTGCGCGCGGTGATGCGTCGGCAAGGTGTTGCCGTCAACATGATGCGTGGCGCGGCGCTTTGGGCACAAGAGCATGGGGCCCGCTGGATGACAGTTCTCGTCACGCAACAGAATGGGGCGGCAAATGCGTTGTATGAGAGGTTAGAAATGGATTTGGTGGGCACTTACCTGTATCGTCAGGCGCAGGCCCGGCAAGAGGCCTGATGAGAGGCAGAGCATTGGCAGAGAAAGAGAGTGTGACGGCGCTCGACCTTCCCATGGTCGACCCGCTCCCCGAAGCGACCCAAAAGTATTTCGACATCTGCGAAGAGAAGCTGGGACTCGTGCCCAATGTGCTGAAGGCCCATGCCTTCGACATCGACAAGCTCAATGCCTTCACAGCGCTCTACAACGACCTGATGCTGGCCGACAGCGGCGTGACCAAGCTGGAACGCGAGATGATCGCCGTGGTCGTCTCTTCGATCAACCATTGCTTCTACTGCCTCGTCGCCCACGGACAGGCCGTGCGGGCGCTGAGCGGCGACCCGGCGCTGGGCGAGATGCTGGTGATGAACTACCGCGTGGCGGAGCTGCCGGAAAAGCAGCGGGCGATGCTGGATTTCGCTGCAAAATTGACAGAATCCTGCGCAAAGGTGGATGATGAAGACCGTGCCGCGCTGCGCGCCGTCGGTTGGAGCGACCGGGACATCTGGGATATCGCCTCGGTGGTCGGCTTCTTCAACATGACCAATCGCGTGGCCACGGCAACGGAAATGAAACCGAACCCGGAGTATCACGGCCAGAACCGATGAGTCTTCGTGTGGCCCTCCTGGCCGCAACGCTTCTGGCTCCCGCCGCCAGCGTTGCCGATGCCCTGAAGCTGGAGTTTCCGGCCGGTGCCCGCCAGACGGCGGAGCAGGTGGAGACCTTCGGCAGCTACCGGATGCCGATCAGCCCGTTTCGCAATGGCGACCTGCAGAGTGTCTGGGCCGAGGGGCAGGTGCGCCAGCAGGCGTGGCAGGTGCAGACCCGCGGCATGACCACGCTGCAACTGCTGGCGCCGCTGCGCGAGCAGGTGGAGTCGGCGGGCTTTGACGTGATCTTCGAATGCGAGGCGCGGGAGTGCGGTGGTTTCGACTTTAGGTATGCGACCGAGAACCTGCCCGAGCCCGACATGCATGTGGACCTTGGCGACTACCGCTTCATGGCGGCCCATCGGATGGGAGAGGAAAAGCCGGAATACGTGGCCTTTCTGGTGAGCCGGAGCGCCGGGCGCGGTTTTGTGCAGATCACCCGCGTGGGCCCCGAAGAGGCGGAGGCCGACCTGCTGGTGGCCTCGACCAAGAACCCCGATCTGACCGCGAGCCTCGTGGACGCGGGCGACGAGGATGACCTCGCCGGCCCTGCGCTGGCGTTCTCGACGCCGAGCACCACCGAAATGCCGCTGACCCAGCAGCTCGAAATTCATGGCCGTGCCGTGTTGCAGGATCTCGACTTTCCGACCGGCTCCTCGCGGCTGGAGGATGGCGACTATAGCTCGCTCGACCTGCTGGCGGGCTACCTGAAGACCCACCCCGAGCGCTCGGTGGTGCTGGTCGGCCATACCGATGCCGAGGGCTCGCTGGCGGGCAATATTGCCCTGTCGAAGAAGCGGGCGGGCGCGGTGGAGGCCCGGTTGACGGCGCTGGGTGTGCCCGGCGGCCAGATCAAGGCGGAGGGCGTGGGCTTTCTGTCGCCGATCACCTCGAACCTGACCGAACAGGGCCGTGAGGCCAACCGGCGGGTCGAGGCCATTCTGTCTTCTACCGAATAGATTGCCCGCTCAGGCGGCGAGGGGCGGCTGGCTCAGCAGCGAGGCTTCGTAGCCGCGCACGATGGTGCGTGCGGTGGCGCCATAGGCCTGCGGGCCCTCTTCGGCGAGTTCGGGAAAGAGCGCGAGCAGCTCGGCGCGGGTCGAGCGCGACAGGGTGTCGAGCGCGTAGGCGCCGGGGTGGAAGCTTTCGGACGGCAGGCCGGCGCTGCTGACGATCTGGTGGTGATCGAACATCAGGTGCCAATAGGTGACGGAGCGGCGCCCGGTGAGGCGGCGGACCGTGGTGCCGTTGACCAGCGCGGCGGCGGGCACCAGCACCTCTTCTTCGCCGAGCAGCAACTGCGCCCGGGCATTGGCCATCAGCAGGCGGTGCGCGGGGGAGACGACGACCGGCAATGCGGGCAGGCCGGGGCCGAAGGCGTTGGCGGCGATCTCGATGGGGGCGAGGCCGGGCGTGTCGGCGGTCAGCTCGACGCGGGTGCAGCCGATCCAGCGGATCGGTCGGGGGCCGTCATCGACGGTGCAGACGAGATCGCCCAGCCGCAGCCGCTCGACCGGCACGGCGCCGCGGGGCGTTTCGATCGGGGTGCCGGAGGCAAAGCAGATGGTGCCGTCGGGGTTGGCGGCGGCGAGGTCGGAGAGGTTGAACTCGCCGTCCATGTTGCCCCCGCCCACGTCCTGCCCCTGCACGGCGGTATAGGTGCCGCCTTTGGGGATGCCGTTGATGTCGATGACGAAGCGCGGGCCGCCGAAGAGGCCGGCCATCAGGTAATCGTCGCCGGCGGCGGTGCCGCCGTAGGCATCGGGGGTGACGTAGTTGGAGCTGACGACAGGGGTACCGCCGGGCACGAGGTTGCCGGTGCCATCATCGACGGCGCGATAGATCGAGAAGAACTGGCCGTTGGTCACGGTGTCGCCGGTGCCCTGGTCGCGCACCAGAAAGAACCGGCTGTCGGCGTCGCCGAGGGTCTTGATGCCGTTCAGACGGACCGTGGCCACGCCGCCCGGATAGCTGGTGTGCACCGTGCTGAACGTGGCGATCTGGTCGCCGGAAAGGAGATAGGCTTCGCCTGCCATGATGCGCCCTGACGCGAGACTGTCGCGTTCTTTTTGAGACGAATTTGTCTGCTCTCCTCACATATGGGGCGCGGCGGGGCGTCTGTCTTGTAAAACTTGAGGTTCATTTCAATAAATTGATATTGATTACAGAGACTTGGGCGAAAATGTGGCAAAGGGCCGGTTGTGCCACGGAAATGCCACATTTGGGCCCGGTCGGAAAAGAAATGGCCGGGCGCTCGGGCCCGGCCAGTTTGACCTTCTCAGGGAAATTCGTGTGCCGGTTACCAGGTGTCGGGGCCCTTGGTGGCGAAGCTCTGCACCAGGAAGTCGATGAAGGCGCGGACCTTCGGCTGGGTAAAGCGGCCCGGCGGGTAGACGGCGTAGATGCCCAGCATCTCGACCGGCAGGTCGGGGATGGCTTCCTGCACCAGACCGGCCTTTTCGGCCTCGCAGTAGAGGAAGTTGGGCAGGTAAGCGATGCCGAGGCCGGAGATCGCGGCGTTGAGCAGCGACTGGCCGTCGTTCACCGTGAGCCAGCCGGCGGTGCGGACCTGGCGCTTTTCGCCCGAGGGGGCGGTGAGCTTCCAGACGTTGCCGGAGGACTGGTTGGAATAGTGCAGGAGCTTGTGCTCGTTCAGATCGTCGATCTTTTCGGGGCGGCCATACTTTTCGAAGTAGGCGGGCGAGGCGATCATGCGTTTGGTGGTGTCGGCCAGCTTGCGGGCGCGCAGGGTGCTGTCTTCGAGCTCACCGATGCGGATGGCCATGTCGAAGCCTTCCGAGATCAGCTCGACGTAGCGGTTGTTGAGCACCATGTTCACGGTGATCTCGGGGAACTCGCTGAGGAATTCGCCCAGCACCGGCGACAGGTGGTTCACCCCGAAATCGGTGGCGACGGAGATGCGCAGCAGGCCCGAGGGCGCGGATTGCATGGAGGTGACCAGCGCGTCGGCTTCGCCGGCATCGTTGAGCACGCGGCGCGCGCGGTCGTAATAGGCCAGGCCGATCTCGGTCGGGGAGACGCGGCGCGTGGTGCGGTTGAGGAGGCGGGCGCCGAGGCGGGCCTCCAGCGAAGAGACGTGCTTGGAGACGGCGGATTTGGAGATCCCCATCTTCTTGGCCGCATCTGTGAAGCCACCCTGGTCTACGACCGTGGCGAAGGCTTCCATTTCGGTCAGACGATCCATACCGCAACTACCTCTGCTCGTGTTCTTATCGAGGCTCGGTATGGGCGTGAATTCGGGCGCAATTGGGACCGGAGCCGGACATTACCGGGGAATTGCGGGCGATTGTAAGGCTCCCGGAAACGGGCGGGACCGGGTGCGATGGCGCGTTCGGGGCCTGAAATGCAGGGCTGCGGGGCCGGTGGGGGGAGGCAGAACGCGGACGGGCGGCGAGGGTTGGCCCCCCGCCGCCCGCCGATGGCTGGCTGTCATGCCGGGCAGCGCCCGTCAGGCTGCCTTGCGCTCATGGGTGCCTTCTTCGATCTCCTCGACGATCTTGGAGACGAAGGCGGCGAGATCGTCGGGCTTGCGGGAGGTAACGATGCCGTTGTCGGCCACCACCTCGCGGTCGACCCAATTGGCCCCGGCGTTCTTCACGTCGGTCTTGATCGAGGCGTAGGAGGTCATCTCGCGGCCCTTGGCGATGCCGGCCTCGACCAGCACCCAGGGGGCGTGGCAGACGGCGGCGATGGTCTTGCCGGCGTCATGGAACTCGCGCACCAGTTTCAGCACGTCGGGTTCGACGCGCAGCAGGTCGGGGTTGATCTGGCCGCCGGGGATGACGAGGGCGTCGTAGTCGGAAAAGGCGATGTCTTCCAACTTGGCGTCGGCTTCGGCCTCGCGGCCCCAGTCGGCGCCTTCCCAGCCCTTGATCGGCTTGCCGTCGAGGGTGGCGACGTGAACCGTGGCGCCCTTGGCGCGGAGCTGGTCGCGGGGAAATTCGAGCTCGGACTGCTCGAAGCCGTTGGTCGCGATGATCAGGATCTTGGACTCGTTGATGCTGGGCATGTCGGTCTTCCTTTCTCTTGCGTTCATGTTGCCGACTCAACGGCTGCGCCGCCCGGAGGTTCCTGCCTGTGATGGGCGGTTTGGTGCTGAGGGCGGGTGGCGGGGCTTTTTGGGCAGAACCCGGCGCGGGCGCGGGGCGGGGCTCAGCGGCAAAAGGATCATGGCGGGGCGCAGGCGGGAAGGCGCAGGCGGGGCGGGGCGGTTTTGGCGGCGCGGCGCCGGGGTTTGGCGGCGGTGTTCGAGGGGCATGGAAACCGGGGGGGCGGCGGCCTTACCTCTCTCTCGCAGGCCACGGTGCGATGACAGCCGGGGCCGCTAACCCAGTAAGAGGATAGATAGAGCAATGACCAAGATCATGATGACCGCCGCCACAGTTGCCGCCCTTGCCGCAGCCCCGCTGATGGCCCAGGACGCGCCGATGGTTGAGGACACCGATGGCAACGGCACCTTCTCGATGGAAGAGATGCAGGTGGCCTATCCCGAGATCACCGAGGAGATCTTCAGCGAGATCGACACCTCGGCCGATGGCGAGGTGGACACCGCCGAATGGGAGGCCGCCGTGGGGGCGGGCCTTCTGACCTCCGGCTAAGGCCGGAGCGGGCGGCGGAGCAAACCCTTCCCATTCCCAGGTGTTCCGTCGCCCCGTTTGCAAGTGACCTGCTTGCGTGAGGCCGCCAGCCGGATGTTCCGGCTGGCGGTTTTTGTGTGCAGGACGCGGGCCGGGTGCCCGTGGGGTGGGCGCGCAGTGGGGGCCAGCCCCCACACCCCCGGAGATATTTGGACCAAGATGAAGGGCAGGTCAGAGCGCGGCGGCGAGGCGGGTGCCCTGGTCGATGGCGCGTTTGGCGTCCAGCTCGGCGGCCACGTCGGCGCCGCCGATGATGTGGGTGGGTGTGCCGGCGGCTTGCAGGGCCTCGGCCAGCGTGCGGTTGCTGACCTGGCCGGCGCAGAGGACGATGGTATCGGCCTCGATGAGCCGGGGTTCGCCGTTTTGGGTGACGTGGAGGCCTTCGGGCGTGATCTGCTCGTAGGTGATGCCGCCGAGCATCTTGACCTTGGCCATTTTCAGCGCGGCGCGGTGAATCCAACCGGTGGTTTTGCCCAGCCGCTTGCCGGGGCGTTCGTCCTTGCGTTGCAGCAGGGCGATGTCGCGGGCCGGGGCCGGGGGCTGGGGGCCTTCGGGGGCGAGGCCGCCGCGGTGGCTGGCCGGGTCGGTGACGCCCCACATTTCCATCCATTCGGGGAGGTGTTCGGTGGGGCTGTCGCCCTCGTGGGCGAGGTATTCGGCCACGTCGAAGCCGATGCCGCCGGCGCCGATGATGGCGACGCGCTGGCCGACCGGGGCCTTGTGGCGGAGCACGTCGATGTAGCTCAGCACGTTGGGGCCGTTCTGCCCGGGGATCTCGGGGTCGCGGGGGGTGACGCCGGTGGCGAGGATGACCTCGTCGAAGGGGGCGAGGGCCTCGGGGGTGGCCTCGGTGTTGAGGTTCAGCGTGATGTTGGAGCGGGCGACCATGGTGGCGTACCAGTCGACCAGCCCGTGGAACTCTTCCTTGCCGGGGATCTGGCGGGCCATGTTGAGCTGGCCGCCGATCTCGCCAGCCATGTCGAAGAGGGTGACGGCGTGGCCGCGTTCGTCGGCGGTGAGGGCGGCGGAGAGGCCTGCGGGGCCTGCGCCGACGACGGCGATGCGCTTGGGGGTGATGGCGGGGGTGATCACCAGCTCGGTTTCGTTGCAGGCGCGGGGATTGACGAGGCAGGTCGACATCTTGCCGGAGAAGGTGTGGTCGAGGCAGGCCTGGTTGCAGGCGATGCAGGGGGCGATGGTGGCGGCCTCGCCGCGCGCCGCCTTGGGGACGAAGTCGGGGTCGGCGAGGAAGGGGCGGGCCATGGAGACCATGTTGGCGCAGCCTTCGGCGAGGACGGATTCGGCCACCTCGGGGGTGTTGATGCGGTTGGAGGTGATGACGGGGATGGAGACGTGGCCCATCAGCTTTTGCGTCACCCAGGCGAAGGCGCGGCGGGGGACGGAGGTGGCGATGGTGGGGATGCGGGCCTCGTGCCAGCCGATGCCGGTGTTGAGGATGGAGGCGCCGGCCTTCTCGATTTCCTGCGCGAGTTGGATGACCTCTTCGGTGGTGGAGCCGTCGGGCACGAGGTCGATCATCGAGAGGCGGTAGATGAGGATGAAATCGGGGCCGGTGGCTTCGCGGACGCGGCGGACGACCTCGATGGGCAGGCGGATGCGGTTCTCGTAGCTCCCGCCCCAGTGGTCGGTGCGCTTGTTGGTGTGGCGCACGATGAACTGGTTGAGGAAATAGCCCTCGGAGCCCATGACCTCGACGCCGTCATACCCGGCCTCGCGGGCGCGGGCGGCGGCGGTGGCGATGTCGGCGATCTGTTTTTCGATGCCCTCTTCGTCCAGCTCTTTGGGGGGGAAGGGGGAGATGGGGGATTTGAGCGGGGAGGCGGAGACGCAGTCGGGGCCGTAGGCGTAGCGCCCTGCGTGGAGGATCTGCATGGCGATGCGGCCGCCCTCGGCGTGGACGGCATCGGTGACGATGCGGTGGTTGGCGATGTCTTCGGGGGTGAAGAGGCCCGCCGCGCCGGGGTAGACCCCGCCCTCGCGGTTGGGGGCCATGCCGCCGGTGACGATCAGCCCGGCGGAGGCGCGGGCGGCGTAGAAGGCGGCGACGCGGGACCAGTCCTTGGTTTCTTCAAGCCCGGTGTGCATGGAGCCCATCAACACGCGGTTGGGCAGGGTCACGTGCCCGAGGTCGAGCGGGGCGAGCAGGTTGGGGTAGCTGGTCATGGTCTGGCGTCCTCCTGGCAGGCAGAGTGACCCGAGGGGAAAGCGATGTCACGGGCGGACGTGACGTTACAGCCGGGGTGGGCTGGGTCAGCCGCCGGGGGTGGTGAGGGGGGCGGGGGAGAAGAGCACGCCGAACTGCTCGCACCAGACCACCACCGAGCGATAGGCCTCGGGTTTGATGCTGGGGGGCAGGGCATAGCTCTGGTCGCCGATGTTGCCCTTGAGCAGCCCGAGCGAGACCCATTGGCCGGAGGTGACATCGGCGGCGCTCTGCGGGTCGGGGGCGTCGGAGAGCCAGAGCTCGAGATCGGGGCCGTTGGTGACTTCGAACTCGGTAAGCTGCACCTCGATGCGCCCGCCGGGCAGGGAGACGAGGCGGGCGGTGCCGGTGCCGCGATGGGCGGCGTCGGCATCGCGGAAGCGGCCCTCGGCCAGCAGGGTCACGCCTTCGCCGGTGACGAGGCTCTCGTTCACCACCCGGTCGATCCAGAGCGGCGAGGCGAGATACCAGAAGGCGGCGCCGACAACGGCCCCGAGGAGGAAGCTGGGGGCGGCGATGAGGAGGGCGCGCTTCATCAAGGGCGCCCTAGCGGCCCAGCACGTCGAGGCAGTGGCGGCGGAAGGCCTTTTTAAGCATGTCCAGCTCGGCGCGCAGCAGGTCGACTTCGGCGCGGATGTCGTCTTCGAGGGGCTGGCCGGTGACGATGGTGAAATGCTCCAGCGTCGCGCCGCTGCGCCCATCGCGGATTGTGAAGGTCTGCACCCCGTCGCAGAGCAGCGCGGAGGGGATCGGCACGCGGAGCTGCCAGAGGTTCTGCATTTCGCCATCGGCCTTCAGCTCGACCCCGTCGAGCGTCTTGTCGAGGTGGACCACCTCGATCTGCGGCTGCATGTTTCCGACCCCCTCGCCCATCAGCAGGCCTTCCCAGACCCCGGCCTGAATGCGGGTCTTGGAGAGGGTGAGCTGGCTGGTGGAGCTGGTATCTGGCATCGGCCTTCCTCGTCAGATTTCGGCGCGGGGACGGCGCGAGAGGGTGAGATCGCGCAGGACGATCTGGTTCATTTGCGGGCCTTCGAAGATCAGGTCGATCCAGGCCTTCTCGACCCGCTTCTCGTTGAGGCCGGTATAGGCGAGGTCGAACTCGGCCACCTGAAGCCCGCCCTCGGCCACGGGCAGTTCGCGCACGATCTGCTCGGTGTTGGGGCCGTGCTTGACGTTGAGGCGGGCGAAGATCTCGAGCGGTTTCTCGACCTCGAGCTGGGCCTCCAGCCCGATCACGTGCTTGCGCTTGAGCCCGCTGACGGCCTCGGCGGGCAGGTCGAGCACGATGGAGAGAAAGGAGCCGTCGAAGCGGAACACGTCCATCCGCAGGCCGAAGGGGGCGAGATCCTCTTCGGAGGTATTGCGGATCTGGCGTAGGGTCAGCTCGGAGACGGTGCAATCGTGGTAGAGCGTGGCGGCCTGGCCCAGCATGGTGCGGGTTTCGGCGGCGGCGTGGCCCGGCGGCGAGATCGGGCCGCGCCACAGCTCGGGACGCCAGGCCCAGTCGGCGCCGATCGGCTTGCGCATGGCGTTGCTGTCGATCAGCGGCAGGGTCAGGCGCCCGTCGGCCTCATGCACCACTCTGTCGAGCTGGCGGCGCAGCTGGCGTGCCCGGGAGCGCATGCCCCGCAGCTGGGGCAGATCGACCGAGGCGGCAGAATCGGCCGCGCGACGCCAGCGCTTGAGGGCGCGACGGTGCAGGGCACGTTCGATCAGGCTGTCCATCGTTCTTGGCATGCGGCCTGTGCTGTCGGGGGCCATTGGGGGGGCCGGGTGAGAGGTTGTGGCTAGTCTATGCCTGTATGGTGCTGAGGCAAAAGTGTTTCAATGCCCCTAATGCCCTTGGGCCGGGGATTGCCGGCGCAACGTTGCGTGCCGGGCGCAGGTGCCTCTTCAGCCGGCGCTTGCGGCACGAATCCGGGTGGCGAAGCGCGAAATCAGGGCCATGCCGCCGTCGCGGCTGATCCGGTCTTCCTTCAGCGAGTGGAGGATGACCGACACGAGCCTGCCGTTGACGGTGAAGAGGGCGCGCCAGCGGGCCGGGCCCAGCTCTGGCTGGGGCGGGGCGGCGCGGTCGAGCAGGGCGAGGTAGAAGACGCCGTCGCGGGCCTCGGCGCCGGTGATGGTGACGGTGCTGGCATCGCCCGCGTAGGACAGGGTGGCGCGGCCTGCGGCCGAGCGGAAATAGGCGGCGAGCTGGTCGGGGTTGAGGGCGGTGTCGGCGGAGCCGCGCTTGCCCACGGTGGCGGAGAGCAGCCCCATGCGGCCGGGCGCCGGATGCTCGGGCGACTGGCTGATGGCGGAACAGGCCGCCAGCAGCACGAAGTTGCCTTTGCGGGCGCGGGTGTCGATGCAGTAGCCCTCGGGCGCGGCCACCACCACGCCGGCCACCGCGATCTGGGTGGGGGGCTTGGGGGGCACCGAGCGGGCGGGGGCGCCGCCGGGAGCCTGCGCCCCGGCCTGCACCGCCGGTTTTACGCCCGGAAGCTCCACCCCCTCGCAGCCGGCGAGCGAGAGGGCGAGCAGGGCCGCAAGGAGCCTCGCGCCGAGGGGCACCTTACTGGTCCATGTAGATGTGGGTTTCTTCCTTTGCGCCCGGATGCGTGACCGCGCCGTATTTGGCAGAGCCGACGAGCTGGGCGTATTTCCACAGCGAGCCGGAGGCGTAGTCGGTCTTGCGGGGGCCGGGCCATGCGGCCTTGCGGGTGGCAAGCTCATCGTCGGTCAGGTCGACCGAAAGCTCGCCGCTCACCGCGTCGATGGTGATGACATCGCCGGTCTTGATCAGGGCAATCGGGCCGCCGTGGGCCGACTCGGGGCCGACATGGCCGACGCAGAAGCCGCGGGTGGCCCCGGAGAAGCGGCCATCGGTGATCAGCGCGACCTTCTTGCCCATGCCCTGCCCGGAGAGCGCGGCTGTGGTGGCGAGCATCTCGCGCATCCCCGGCCCACCGGCGGGGCCTTCGTTGCGGATGACGATGACTTCGCCTTCCTCGTAGGCGCGCGCCTTGACGGCGGCAAAGGCCTCTTCCTCGTTCTCGAACACGCGGGCCGGGCCGACGAAGCGCTGGTGCTGCGAGGGGATGCCCGCGACCTTCACGATGGCGCCATCGGGGGCGAGGTTGCCCTTGAGGCCCACCACGCCGCCGGTCTTGGTCAGCGGGGTCTCGATGGAGTAGATCACCTTGCCGTCGGCTTCGCGGGTGATGAGGTCTAGCTCTTCGCCGATGGTCTTGCCGGAGGCGGTGATGCACTCTTCGTGGATCAGGCCGGCCTTGCGCAGCTCCTTCATCACCACCGGCACGCCGCCGGCGTCGTAGAGATCCTTGGCCACGTATTGGCCGCCGGGCTTGAGATCGACGAAATAGGGGGTTTCGCGGAAGATGTCGCAGACATCCTCGAGGAAGAAGTCGATCCCGGCCTCGTGGGCGATGGCGGGAAGGTGCAGGCCGGCGTTGGTGGAGCCGCCGGTGCAGGCGACCACGCGGGCGGCGTTTTCGAGCGCCTTGCGGGTCACGACATCACGGGCGCGGATGTTCTGCTCGATGAGGTTCATCACGGCGCGGCCCGAGGCTTCGGAATACTGGTCGCGGCTCTCGTAGGGGGCGGGCATGCCCGACGAGTTCATCAGCGCGAGGCCGATGGCCTCCGACACACAGGCCATGGTGTTGGCGGTGAACTGGCCGCCGCAGGCCCCGGCGGAGGGGCAGGCGACCCGCTCGAGCATGTCGAGCGCGGCATCGGACATCTCGTGGTTCTGGTGGCGGCCGACGGCCTCGAACATGTCTTGCACGGTGAGGTCGCGGGTGCGGAAATCTTCGGGGATCTCGTTGTTCTGGGGCGCCTTGCCCGGAAGGATCGAGCCGCCGTAGATGAACACCGAAGGCGTGTTGAGGCGGACCATGGCCATCATCATGCCGGGCAGCGACTTGTCGCAGCCCGCGAGGCCGACGACGGCATCGTAGCAATGGCCGCGCATGGTGAGCTCGACGGTGTCGGCGATGGCCTCACGGGAGGCGAGCGAGGCGCGCATGCCCTCGTGGCCCATGGCGATGCCATCCGTCACGGTGATGGTGGTGAACTCGCGCGGCGTGCCTGCCGCTGCCTTCACCCCGAGCTTCACGGCCTGGGCCTGACGGTTGAGGGAGATGTTGCAGGGCGCGGCTTCGTTCCAGCAGGTGGCGACGCCGACGAGGGGGCGGTGAATTTCATCCTCGGAGAGGCCCATGGCGTAGAGGTAGGAGCGGTGCGGCGCGCGCTCCGGTCCTTCGGTCACGTGGCGGCTGGGCAGTTTGGATTTGTCGGCCTGGCGTTTCAGCATCTTTTCTCTCCCGGTCTCAGTCGCTCCGGGAATAGTCCCGGCGCGGCCAAGGGGCAAGCCGGATTGCACCCCATGGCGCGCTCGCCTATCTCAGTCAGGATGGAGCAGACCCGTGGCATATGACCGATTGAGCGAGTTCGTCGCGCCGGCCCGCACCACCCCCGACCTCTGGCGGATCGGGGCGGTGCTGGGGCTGATGTTTCTGGCGGTGATGATGTTGCAGCAGCTGGTGTTCGTCATCCTGGCGGCGCTGGGCGGGCAGGATGCGGTGCGCGCGGTCTTCGAGGCGGAGGGCGAGACCACGGCGGGGCGCACGCTGGCGGCGCTGTTCTCGCACGGGCTGTTTGCGGTGGCGCTGGCGATCGGGCTGCGGGCGGTGCATCGGCGCGGGTTTCTGAGCCTGTTCGGGCCGGGGGCCCATGCGGCGGGCGATTTCTTTCGGGTGCTCTACTGGCTGGCGCCGCTCTACGTGGCGGCGATGGTGCTGCTGCCGACGGATTACGACATCGTGCGCAACGAGGCGATGCCTACGGGGCGCTGGATGCTCTACCTGCCGCTCGGCCTTGCGGCGGTGGCGGTGCAGGCGGGGACGGAAGAGGTGTTCTTTCGGGGCTACCTGACCCAGCAGATCGCGGCGGGCAGCCGGGTGGGCAACTTTGCATGGATGGCGGTGCCCGCGATCCTGTTTGCGATGCTGCACTGGACGTCGAGCGCGGGGGACAATGCCATTTGGTTCTGCCTCTGGGCGCTGGCCTTCGGGCTGGCCGCCGCCGACCTGACGGCGCGGGCGGGCAACCTCGGCCCGGCGCTGGCCCTGCATATCGTGAACAACGCCGTGGCCCTGCTGGGCGTGGCGGTGCCCGGCCCGGTGGCGGGGCTGGCGCTGTACCACACGCCCTTTGCCGCCGATGCGGGGGTGGTTCCGGGGCTGATGCCGCTGGAGTTCGGCCTGCTCTTCGTCGCATGGCTGGCGGCGCGGGTGGCGATCCGGGGCTGAGGAGGGGCACGGCGGGACAAGTCCCGCCCTACGAAGGCGGCCCATGGCGCGCAGCGGCGGGACAAGTCCCGCCCTACGGGTGTGGCAATCGCCGTGCGAACGGGTAACGTGGCCGAAAAGGTCCGAGAGTGCAGGCGGGGAACTGGCGATGAGACATCCGGAATTCACGGCGATGCTGGTGCCTGCGAGGGTCTACCCGCAGATCTGGCGGCTGCTGCTGGGCGTGCTGCTGATCCTGTTCATCTATGTCTCCTGGTCGCTGCTGGTGCTGGGCGGCGCGGTGGGGCTGGTGGCCGCGGAGCAGGGGCTCTGGGGCGTGATGCCGTTTTTCCAGGAGTTGCAGGTCGGGCGGATGCCGGGCTCGGTGGCGCTGCTTCTGCTGACCTTCGGGGGCATGGCGCTGGGGCCGGTGCTGGCCGCCGCTGCGCTGCATTTTCGCGGCCCCGGAACGCTGATCGGGCCGTGGGGCGAGTGGTGGCGGGGCTTCGTGACCGCCTTTGCCGTGGTCGCGGGGGTCTTTGGCGTGCTGATGCTGGCGAGCGCGATGATCTGGCCGCCGGTGGCCAACATGGAGCCGGGGCGCTGGCTGATGTGGCTGCCGCTCGCCTTGCCGCTGCTCTTCTTGCAGATCGCCGCCGAGGAACTGCTGTTCCGGGGCTACCTGATGCAGCAGCTCGCGGCCCGCTTTGCCGCCCGCTGGGTGTGGTTCACCCTGCCGGCGCTCTGCTTCGGCCTGCTGCACTGGGACCCGGAGGCGGGGCGCAACCTGCCGCTGCTGCTGCTCTCGGCCTTTGCCTTCGGCCTCGTCGCCGCCGACCTGACCGAGCGCACCGGCTCGCTGGGCGCGGCGATGGGCTTTCACTTTGCCAACAACCTGCTGGCGCTGTTCATCCTGAGCATCAAGGGCACCATCACCGGGCTTGCGCTTTACGTTACGCCATGGGGGCTGGCGGAGGAGGGCATGGTGTCGCTCGGGCTGATGGTTTCGATCCTGCTGCTCTTCGCGAACTGGTGGATCATCAAGGCCTTGCTGGACCGCTGACTCTTGCGTCAGGACGGGGTGCAATGTAGGGTGGCGACAAAGGTGAGAAGACCAAAACTATGCCGTGGATGTGCGGCTCGCCGCCTTCCGGAGCGCCCGGCCAGCCCGTTCTGTGCCGGGCTTTTTCTCGGCCCGCAGGAGCGCCGCGAATGCGCAGCCCACCCCGGATATTGACGCTGATCCTGCTTACCGGTCTGTCGACCGTTTCGCTCAACATGTTCGTGCCCGCGCTGCCGGCGATCGCCGCCGAGCTGGGCACCAGCTATGCCACGGTCAGCCTTGCGATTGCCGGGTATCTCGCGGTGATGGCGGTGACGCAGATGGTGATGGGGCCGCTTTCGGACAGGTTCGGGCGGCGGCCGGTGATGCTGGGCGCGCTGGCCTGCTACGTGGTGGCCGCCAGCGGGGTGGCGCTTTCAGGCAGCGCGGGGGCCTTCCTTGGCTGGCGGATGCCGATGGCGGCGATTACGGCGGGCTGGGTGGTGACGCTGGCGGTGGTGCGCGACACGGCAGCGCCCGGCAAGGCGGCGGCGATCATGGGCACGATCTCGGGCGCGATGGCGCTGGCACCGCTGCTGGGCCCGCTCATTGGCGGGGTGGTGGCGCAGGTGCTGGGCTGGCGCGCGATCTTTGCGCTCTACGCGGTGGCGGGGGCGCTGATGCTGGCGCTGTGCTGGCGCGACTTTGGCGAGACCCGCAAGCCCGCCCCGCGCGAGCCGCTGCGGGCCAGCGCAAGGCGGCTGTTGGGCGACGGCGGCTTTTGGGCCTTTGCCGGGTGCACGGCGCTCTCGACCGCCTGCTTTTACGGCTATATCGCGGGCTTTCCGGCGGTATCCGAGGCGCGCTACGGGCTGGGCGAAGCGGCCACGGGCGCGGCGCTGGGGGCGATTACCGGGGGGTTCATGTGCGGGGCCTTCGTTTCGGCCCGGCTGGCCGAGCGCGCCGGGCTGACGCGGATGATGCTGGCCGGGCGGCTCTGCGCCGCCGGAGGGCTGGCGGGCGGGCTGATCTGGGCGCTGGCGATCGGGCCGCTTTCGGCCCCGGGGCTGGTGGCCTCGGTGATGTTCGTGGGGCTGGGCAACGGGCTGACGATGCCCTCCTCGAACGCGGGCGCGATTGCGGCGGTGGAGGGGCTTGCGGGCTCGGCCTCGGGGTTGCTCGGGGCGCTCACGGTGGCGCTGGGCGCGGTGGTGACGGCGGGCGTGGCCGCGTTGGTGGCCACCCGCCCGACCCCGGCCATGCTGCTGGCCACCCTTCTGGCGCTCGCGCTCGCCGCGCTTGGTGCCGCCGTGATCGCCCACAGGCGGGGTTGATTGCAATTCTGCCGCGCCCGGCCTATCTCACGGGGGCAGCAGCAGGCAGCCCCCGGAAGGTGCGATGAACTGGATCTCCAACTACGTCCGACCCAAGATCAACTCGCTGTTCTCGCGGCGCGAGGTGCCCGAGAACCTGTGGAAGAAGTGCCCCGAGTGCGGCACCATGCTGTTTCACCGCGAGCTGACCGACAATCTGAATGTCTGCACGAGCTGCGACCATCACATGCAGTTCACCCCGCGCGAGCGGTTCAACGCGCTGTTTGACGGCGGCATCTTCACCGAGGTGAAAGTTCCCGAGCCGGTGGCGGACCCGCTCATGTTCCGCGACCAGAAACGCTACCCGGACCGGCTGAAGGCGGCCCAGCGGGCGACCGGCGAGCATGAGGCGATGCTGGTGGGCGAGGGCGAGATCGGGCGCACGCCGGTTGTGGCCGCGGCGCAGGATTTCAGCTTCATCGGCGGGTCGATGAGCATGTATGTGGGCAATGCCTTCATTGCCGGGGCCGAGCGCGCGATTGCGCTGAAGCGGCCCTTCATCGTGTTTTCGGCCGCGGGCGGGGCGCGGATGCAGGAGGGCATTCTGGCCCTGATGCAGATGCCGCGCACCACCGTGGCGATCCAGATGCTGAAGGAGGCGGGGCTGCCCTACATCGTGGTGCTCACCCACCCGACGACGGGCGGGGTGACGGCCTCTTACGCGATGCTGGGCGATATCCACATTGCCGAGCCGAACGCGCTGATCGGCTTTGCCGGCAGCCGCGTGATCGAGCAGACCATCCGCGAGCAGCTTCCCGAGGGCTTCCAGCGGGCGGAATACCTGCTGGATCACGGGATGCTCGACCGGGTGACGCATCGCAAGGCGATCAAGGAAGAGCTGGTCTCGCTCTGCCGGATGCTGATGGGGCTGGAGCCACCGGTGGCCGGTGATCTGCCTGCCCCCGAGCCGGCCGCGGAGGCCGCGCTGCCCGCGCCGGAGGCCAAGGCCCCCGCACCGGAGGCCGCGCCCGCCAAGGCCGCGCCGATGGAAGAGCAGAAGAAGTGAACAGCGCAGCCTTGCTGGAGCGGCTCATGCGGCTTCACCCGGCGGAAATAGATCTGACATTGGGCCGGATGCACCGGCTGCTGGCGGCGCTGGGCAACCCCGAGCGGCGCCTGCCGCCGGTTGTGCATATCGCGGGCACCAATGGCAAAGGCTCGGTGCAGGCGATGCTGCGGGCCGGGCTGGAGGGCGCGGGGAGCCGGGTGCACGCCTATACCTCGCCGCATCTGGTGCGGTTTCACGAGCGCATCCGGCTGGCGGGCGAGGAGATTTCCGAGGCGGCGCTCTGCGAGGTGCTGGAAGAGGTGATCGAGGCCAATGGCAGCGAGGAGATCACCTTTTTCGAGGCGACGACGGCGGCGGGGATCGTGGCGATGGCCCGTACCCCGGCGGACTGGTGCCTGCTCGAAGTGGGGCTGGGCGGGCGGCTGGATGCGACCAATGTGATCGACACCCCGGCGCTGTGCGTCATCACCCCGGTGGCGCTGGATCACCAGGAATATCTGGGCGAGACGCTGGAAGAGATTGCGGGCGAAAAGGCGGGCATCCTCAAGCGCGGGGTGCGGGCCGTGGTGGCCCGGCAGGAAGAGGCCGCGGAGGCGGTGATCGAACGCGAGGCGGCGCGCACCGGCGCGACGCTTCTGGTCGAGGGCCAGCATTGGCACGGGCAGCTCGATCACGGGCGGCTGGTGGTGCAGGACGAGACCGGCCTTGTCGATCTGCCCCCGCCGGTGCTGCGCGGGCCGCACCAGGTGGCCAATGCCGGGATTGCCGTGGTGGCGCTGCGGGCGCTCGGGCAGGGCGAGGCGGCAGCCGAAGCGGCGATGCTGAAGGCAGAGTGGCCGGCCCGGATGCAGCGGCTCGACGACAGGAACGGGCTGGAGCTGTGGCTCGACGGCGGCCACAACCCGGCAGCGGCCCATGTGCTTGCCGCCGGTCTGGCCGAACTGCCACCGCGCGAGACGGTGCTGGTGGTGGCGATGCTCGCCAACCGCAAGCCGAAGGACTTTCTGGCGCCGCTGGCAAAGATCGCCGCGGCCCTCGTGGCGGTGCCGATCCCCGGCGAGCCCAAGGCGCACCCGCCGGAGTCGATCGCGCGGGCCTCGGAACGGCTGGGCCTGACGGCGCAGGATGCCCCCGACCTGGAGGCGGCGTTGGCCCATATTGCCCTTGAACGCCCCGGCGCGCGGGTGGTCATCTGCGGCTCGCTCTACCTTGCGGGCGCAGTGCTGGGCAATCGGGCCTAGAGCGGCCCGCGTCACCCCCGGAACCACCCCGAACCCACCCCGAACCCACCGCGAAACCAGCCGGAAACACCCGCGATCTGACCCCGGGGCAGGGCCTTGGGCCGCAGGAGCGGGCAAAATCGGTTGGGGGCGCAAATTTGTGCAGGTGTTAAGTGCCTGAAACGACTCGATAACCCATGTTTTTTGGCCACACCGTATCCTGTGGGCCACACTTCATATTGACCAAATCGGCGGAAAGCCGCTAGATTTTGGGGTAATTTCTAAACGCTGCACCCGCCTGCCAGCATACTATGAAGGGCGCAGTGAGGATTGGGGGACGTGTCATGCGCTTGGCCGCGTTAGCGATTGCGGCGGGGTTTGCCTTTGGGGCTTCCGGCCTCGGGGCGGAGCCGCTCTGGATTACCGAGGACATCCTGTCGAAGAGCTTCGACCTCAAGGGCGAAGCGATCACCATCGAGCGGGAGCCGGTGGCGGGATCGGGCCTGAGCGAGGAGCTGGCACAGAACTGCCCGCCGGCCTGCATCCAGCCCAACGAGGCTGCCGAGGGCGTGAAGACCGTGGGCGAACTCGAGGTGATCTCCTTCCTCGAAGGCGAAGTGGCCAATGGCACCGGGCTGTTGCTGGACAGCCGGATGCCCGAGACCTTCCTGAAGGGCACCATTCCGGGCGCGGTGAACGTGCCCTACTCGACCCTCGACCCGAAGAACCCCTACCGTGACGAGATCCTGAAGGCGCTGGGCGCGGTGGAGCTGCCCGGCGGGGGGCTCGACTTTGCCGGTGCGATGGAGCTGACGATGTTCTGCTCCGGCCCGTGGTGCGACCAGTCGGCGCGGGCGATCAGCAACCTGGCGTCGGCGGGGTATCCGGCGGAGAAGCTGAGCTACTATCGCGGTGGCCTGCAGGTGTGGTCGCTGCTCGGCCTCACCGTCGCGCAGCCCTGACCGAGATGCGGGGGCAAGACAACATGTTCAGAGCGCTGGTGACGGCCTCGGCCCTGCTGACGGCGACGCTTGCCGCGGTGCTGTTCATGCCCGGGGTGGGGCGCGAGGGGGCCGACGTTTCGGCGCCGATCGCCTCGACCGGGGACATGCTGCGCGGTGGCGGGCTGGTGGCGGGCCTGTCGACGATGGAGCGCGTGGAGCCTGCGTTGACGCCCGAGCCGGTGGAGCAGGCGGTTGCCGCGCCGGAGGTGGCAGAGGCAGCGCCCGAGCCGGACGATGTGGCGCCGGAGGCGGTGGCCGAGTCGGCTGCGCCGGTTGAGGATGAGATTGAGGCGGAGACCGTGGTTGAGCCTGCGGGCGAGCCGGAGGTTGCAGAGGCTGCACAGGTCGAAGAGCCGGTTGAGGTGAGCAGGGCCGCGACCGAGCCGGGGCGGGCCGATATGGCGGCTTTCCCGGTGGGCAGGACGGAGCCTGCGGTGGAAGAGACGGCAGAGGAGGCGGCACCGGCCCCGGAGTCCGAGGTTGTGGCCGAAGTGGTGGCTGAGGTGCCAGCAGAGCGTGGCGACATGCGCAGCCTGAGCGCCAGCGTGCTCTCCGGCTTGGGGCATGATCTGCCGCAGGAACCGGTGGCCGATACGGGCTCGCAGCGGGGCTTCGTGGCGAGCCATTCGTCGGGGCTGGCGCGGCAGGACCGGGCAGGATGGACCACGGATTACGTGCTCGTCGGCCTCGGCAAGGGCCCGCGCAAGGTGACGACGGCGCTGGAAGACGCGCAGAAATGGTCGACCGACTACGTGCTGCAGGGCCTTGGCGCGATTGGCGCCGACCGGCGGTTGGCAGAGGGCACGGGGCCGGTGACGCTGGAGCAGGTGGTGGCGCAGGCGATCGAGGAAGGCCGCTCGGACGACTACCTGATGGCGCTGATCGACGAGCTTTCGGCCTCGGGGCAGCTCGACGCCCCGGCGGCCCTGATCCGGCCCGACGGGCAGGTGGACTCGTGGCTGGTGCTGAATGCGCTGGTCACGGTGTCGACGGCGGTCGGCGTGACCGGCAGCGCGGCGGGCGGGCCGGTGCCGCGGCCGCACACACGGCTGAGCAAGGCGGCGACCTATACGGTGCGGCGGGGCGACAGCCTTGCGGCCATCGCCTACCGCTTCTACGGCGTGACCTCGCGCTACACCGATATTTTCGAGGCAAACCGGGCGGCCCTCGCCAGCCCGGACCAGATACGCCCGGGGCAAAGGCTGACCATTCCGGCAGGCTGACCTCCGCGCATCTCAGGGGCAAACGAAGAAGACCAACACCCAGTCACGCCCCAGCCCACCGGCCCTCTGAAAAGGCGGCCGGTGGATGTTTTTTTGGGGGGCGGTTCAGACGCCGAGGCACCAGCGCAGGACGGCCTTTTGCGCATGCAGGCGGTTTTCGGCCTCGTCGAAGATGACCGACTGGGGGCCGTCCATCACCGCTGATGTGACCTCCTCGCCGCGGTGGGCGGGGAGGCAGTGCATGAAGAGCGCCTGATCGCCCGCCGCCGCCATCACATCCTCGTTCACCTGGTAGGGGCGCAGCAGGTTGTGGCGGCGCTCGCGGGTGCTTTGGGCATCGTGCATCGAGACCCATGTGTCGGCCACGATCAGGTCGGCACCCTCGACGGCGGACCAGATATCGCGGTCGAACTCGACCTTGGAGCCGGCGGCGCGGGCCTCGTCGACGAACACGCGCTCGGGGTCGAGCTGTTCGGGGCCGCAGAAGGTGAGATCGAAGCCGAACTTTCCGGCGGCGTGGAGGAAGGAGGCGCAGACGTTGTTGCCGTCGCCCGCCCAGACCACCTTTTTGCCTTTGATCGGGCCGCGATGCTCTTCGTAGGTCATGATGTCGGCCATGATCTGGCAGGGGTGGGAGCGGTCGGTGAGGCCGTTGATGACGGGCACGGAGGCGTGCTCGGCCATTTCCAGCAGGGTGTCTTCGGCGAAGGTGCGCAGCATGATGAGATCGACGTAGCGCGACAGCACGCGGGCGGTGTCGGCGATGGTTTCGCCGTGGCCGAGCTGCATTTCGCCGCCCGAGAGCACCATGGTCTGCCCGCCCATCTGGCGCACGCCGACATCGAAGCTCACGCGGGTGCGGGTGGAGGGCTTCTCGAAAACCAGCGCAACCATGTGGCCCGCGAGGGGCTGGGCATCATCCGGCAGGCCCTTGAGGCGGCCTGCGCGGGCGGTTTTCATGGAGGTGGCGGTGTCGATCATCGACCTGAGGTCGGTGATGTCGGTCTTGTTGATGTCGATGAAGTGGTTCATGTCGCGGCCTTCTCGATGGCGGTTGCGGCGGCATCGAGCCGGGTGACGGCCTCTGCGATCTCGTCGTCGGTGAGGTTGAGCGGGGGCAGGAGGCGGGCGACGTTGTCGGCGGCAGGGACGGTGATGACGAGGGCGTGGTAGCCCGCCTTCACCACGTCGGCCACCGGGGCCTTGCACTTGAGGCCGAGCATGAGGCCCTGGCCCCGCACCGACTCGAAGACCTCGGGGTGCGCGTCGACCAGCCCTTCCAGCTTCTGGCGCAGGGCGCCGGACTTGCGGTTGACCGCATCGAGGAAGGCCGGGTCGGAGACCACATCGACCACGGCCTTGCCCACGGCACAGCCGAGCGGGTTGCCGCCGTAGGTGGAGCCATGGGTGCCAGCGACCATGCCCGAGGCGGCGGCCTCGGTGGCCAGCACCGCGCCGAGCGGGAAGCCGCCGCCGATGCCCTTGGCGGACATGGCGATATCGGGCGTGATCCCGGCCCATTCGAAGCCGAAAAACTTGCCGGTGCGGCCGATGCCGCATTGGACCTCATCGGCGATCAGCAGAACGCCATGTTCGGTGCAGGCGGCGCGGATGGCCTTGAGCTGGGCGTCGGGCAGCACCCGGATGCCGCCCTCGCCCTGCACCGGCTCGATCAGCACGGCGGCAACATCGGGCTTGGCAACCTCGGCCTCGAACTGCGCCATGTCGCCCCACGAAAGGTGGCGGAAGCCGGGGAGGACGGGGCCGAAGCCGCCGACCATCTTTTCGCTGCCCGAGGCGGCGATGGCGGCGGAGGAGCGGCCGTGGAAGCAGCCGTCGAAGGTGAGGATTTCGATGCGCTCGGGCGCGCCTGCCGCGTGGTGGAACTTGCGGGCCATCTTGACGGCCAGCTCGCAGGTTTCGGTGCCGGAGTTGGTGAAGAAGACGGTATCGGCAAAGCTCACCTCGACGAGCTTGTCGGCCAGCGCCTTCTGCTCGGCGACGGTGTAGAGGTTGGACACGTGCCAGAGCTTGCCGGCCTGCTCGGTGAGCACGGCGACCAGCTCGGGCGCGGCGTGCCCCAGCGCGTTGACGGCGATGCCTGCGCCCATGTCGAGAAAACGTCGACCATCGGCCTCCACCAGCCATGCGCCTTCACCCTTCACGAAGGTCAGCGGTGCGCGATTGTAGGTCGGCAGGATGGAGGGGATCATCGGATCGTCCTTTCTGAAAATGAAGCCCCTGAATGGGTCAGAGAGGGGCTTTCGTCAACGATTTTTGGGGTTTGGACCGGGTTGCGGGCGGGCACGGCGGAGCGGCCCGAAGAAAATCAGGCGCGGCGTCGGCGTCGGATGAGGGCGCAAGCGGTCATGGCTGCGCAGATAGCGCATTGACGCGGGGTTGGGAAGCACGATCTATGCGGGGAGCATTAAATCCCCGGATACACCATGCGCGACGCCACCTTCACCCCGGTCAAGCCGGACAACCTGATTGCGGCGCTCTGCATCGTGGCCTCGACCTGTTTCATCGCGCTCTCGACGCTCTTTGCCAAGACGCTGACGACCGACACGCTGGGCCCCGCGCTGTCGCCGTTTCAGGTGAGCCAGGGGCGGTTTGTCTTTGCGCTGATGGCCTTTGCGATGGCGGCGGCGGTGATGCGGCCCCGGCTGACGCGCCCGCATATGGGGCTGCATATTGCCCGCACGGGCTGCGGCTGGGGCGGGGTGACTTTGATGTTTGCGGCGGTGGCCTATATCCCCATGGCCGATGCCACGGCGCTGACCTTCACCAGCCCGGTCTTCACGCTGATCTTCGCGGTGCTGCTGCTGGGCGAGCGGGTGGGCTGGGTGCGCTGGGGCGCGGTGGCGATTGCGCTGACCGGGGCGACCATTTTGCTGCGGCCCACCCCGGCGAGCTTTCAGCCTGCGGCGCTGCTGGCGCTGGGGGCGGCGGTTTCGATGGGGCTGGAGGCGATCTGGATCAAGAAGCTCACCGGGCGGGAGGGGCGGCTCCAGATCCTGCTGGTGAACAATTGCATCGGCGTGGTCATTGCCTCGGTGGCCGCCGTGGCGGCGGGATGGCAGATGCCGACGGGCGCGCAATGGGGCGCGGCGGCGGGCGTGGGGTTGGCGATGGCGCTGACGCAAACGTTTTTCATCAACGGGTTGGCGCGGGCCGATGCCTCCTTCGCCGCCCCGTTCACCTACGGCACGCTGGTCTTTGCCGCGATCTTCGATGCGGCGGTCTTCGGCGCCTTGCCGGACCTCGTGAGCTACCTCGGCGCGGCGGTGATCGTGTCGGGCGCGCTACTGTTGGCGTGGAGAGAAGGTAGAAAGCGCGGCGTCGGGTTGCACCCGGGCGCAGGCGTAGTAAAATAAGGGCAAATGAGCGGCCCGGTGGCGGGCCGCTTTTCAGTTGAAAGGATGGTCGGGCATGTCTTGGACCGATGAGCGTGTGGAAACCCTGAAGCGGATGTGGGGCGAGGGCCAGTCGGCCAGCCAGATTGCCAAGGAGCTGGGCGGAGTCACGCGCAATGCCGTGATCGGCAAGGTGCACCGGCTCGGGCTTTCGAACCGCGCGACCGGGGCGGCCCCTGCGCAGGCGGCCAAGCCGGCGGCGAAGGAAAAGCCTGCGGTGGCTGCCAAGCCGAAGGCGAAGGCCAAGCCGCAGAAGCCGGCGCCTGCCGAGACCGCAGCGGCCAAGCCCGCCAAGGAAGAGCCCGCGACCCAGAGCGCCGCGCCGCCGATGAGCGCGGCCCGCAAGGCGATCATCCCCGCTGGCCAGCCGCTGCCGCCGCAGCCCTCGGCCAACGAGATCAGCCCCGAGGCGCTGGCCTCGGTGCGCGAGGTGGAGAAGAAGGCCAAGAAGCTCAGCCTGATGGAACTCACCGAGCGGACCTGCAAATGGCCCATCGGCGACCCGGCGACCGAGGACTTCTGGTTCTGCGGCCTCGGCGTGCAGCAGGGCAAACCCTACTGCGAGGCCCATGTTGGCGTGGCTTTCCAGCCGATGTCCTCGCGCCGGGACCGCCGCCGCTGAGGGGTTTGTGCAGCAAGAATATCTTTTGCTGCACATGGATATTGACTCCATATACAGCAAAAAATACTTTTGCTGTATATGAGCCGGCAAGACAGACATTCACCGAACGCTCAGGCGGCGTACCATGATCTGCTTCGGTCGCATCTTGACCAGCGGGTGACCGAGGTACGTGGCACGCCCAAGCTCTACGATGTGAATGGAAAGAATTACTGGTACGACATCTACCGCACCGGATCGACACAGCACAGAACCTACATCGGGGAAGACACGCCTGAGCTTAGGACGCGACTTGAGCAGGTTGCGCGGATCAAGGCCGAGGCTGCGGAAGGTGACGGGCAACGCACACGACTGGTGCGCCTGTTGCGGGCAGAGGGCCTGGCCCCGATGGATGGCGGCACGGGAAGCCTTCTGGCGGCGATGGCCCGCATCGGCGTGTTTCGGCTTGGCGGCACGGTCATCGGCACCCAGGCTTTCAAGCTGTACGAGGCCGAACTGGGTGTGAAGCTGGGATACGCGGATTTCGCCATGACGGGCGACGTGGACATCGCCAGTTTCGAGCGGCTGTCGGTGGCGCTTGAAGATACTGTTACGGAGCCGCTGAACGACGTGCTGGGGAACCTGTCGTTCGATCCTGTGCCTTCAATCGACAAGGGCAAGGTCTGGCGTTGGCGGCAAACGCGGCGGGAGCTGCTAGTCGAGTTTCTCACTCCATCCTTCGAAGCGGACGAGGGGCTGAAGCCGTTGCCGTCGCTCGGGGTCAGTGCCCAGTCGCTCCATTATCTCAACTTCCTGCTCGCCCGGCCCATTCCGGCCGTTGGTCTGTATCGCTCTGGCGTGCTGGTACAGATCCCCCGGCCCGAGGCCTTTGCCATTCACAAGCTGATCGTCGCGGCGCGGCGCGAGGGGCGGGATGCGATAAAGGCGCGCAAGGATCGGGCGCAGGCGGCCTTGCTGATTGCGGCGCTGGCGGAGGATCGGCCGGGCGAGTTGGCCGAGGCCTGGGAGGAGGCGCGAGCGGGTGGGGCGAAGTGGTGCGAGAAGATCGACGCCACGCTTGCGCGGATGCCCGAAACCCGCGCCCTCCTGACAGCTCTCTGACAGCTGTGCACGCCTGCGGGGTTGTCCTGCGCGGCGGGCGGGCTACACCTTCCTCCCTGATGTAACGAGGGACAAGGGAGGCCGACGCCATGGCCCCGATCATTTCCATCAAGGGACTGCAGAAGACCTATGACAGCGGCCACACGGCGCTGCATGGGGTTGATCTGGATATCGAGGAGGGAGAAATTCTGGCGCTGCTCGGGCCGAATGGCGCGGGCAAGACCACGCTGATTTCGGCGGTCTGCGGGCTGGTGACGCCGACGGGCGGGAGCGTGACGGTGGGCGGGCATGACATTGCCACCGACTACCGCGCCGCCCGCGCGATGATTGGCCTGGTGCCGCAGGAAATCTCGATCGAGCCTTTCGAGCGGGTGATGAACACGGTGCGCTTTTCGCGCGGGCTGTTCGGCAAGCGCAAGGACGATGCATACCTGGAAAAGGTGCTCAGGAGCCTGAGCCTTTGGGACAAGAAGGACAGCCGCAACAATGAGCTTTCGGGCGGGATGAAGCGGCGGGTGCTGATTGCCAAGGCGCTCAGCCACGAGCCGCGGGTGCTGTTTCTCGATGAGCCGACGGCCGGGGTGGATGTGAACCTGCGGCGCGACATGTGGGAGCTGGTGCGCGAGCTGCGGGCCGAGGGTGTGACCATCATCCTGACCACCCATTACATCGAGGAGGCCGAGGAGATGGCCGACCGGATCGGGGTGATCGACAAGGGCCGCCTGCTGCTGGTGGAGGAAAAGGAAACGCTGATGAAGAGCCTTGGCCGCAAGGAGCTGGTGCTGGAGCTGGCCAATGCGCCCGATGCCCTGCCGGCAAGCCTCGGCGGCTACGAGCTGACGCTCGAGGGCAACCGGCTGACTTACACCTTCGACACCACCGCAGAGCGCACCGGCGTCACCCGCCTGATGGCGGATCTCGACGCGGCGGGGCTGAAATTTACCGACCTTTCCACGCGCCAGTCGAGCCTTGAGGATGTGTTCCTCTCGCTGGTCGACGAAGGGCAAGAGCAGAAGGAGGCGGCCCAATGAACTGGCTGGCCATCGCCGCGATCTATCGGTTCGAGATGTCGCGCTTTTTCAGGACCGTCACGCAGAGCATCGTTTCGCCGGTGCTCTCGACGGTGCTCTACTTCGTGGTCTTCGGCTCCGCCATCGGCGGGCGGATCGACTCGGTGGAGGGGGTGAGCTACGGCGCCTTCATCGTGCCGGGCCTCGTGATGCTGACCCTGCTCCAGCAGTCGATCAGCAACGCCAGCTTCGGGATCTACTTTCCGAAGTTCATCGGCACGATCTTCGAGCTTCTGTCGGCGCCGATGAGCTTTATCGAGATCGTCATCGGCTACGTGGGCGCAGCGGCGACCAAGGCGCTGTTCATCGCGACCATCATCATGATCACCGCGAGCTTCTTCGTGGAGCTGAACATTCTGCACCCGGTGTGGATGCTGGCGTTTCTGGTGATGACGGCGGTGAGCTTTGCGCTGCTGGGCTTCATCATCGGGATCTGGGCGAAGAACTTCGAGCAGCTCCAGCTCATTCCGCTACTGGTGGTGACACCGCTCGTCTTCCTCGGCGGCTCCTTCTACTCGATCTCCATGCTGCCGCCGGCCTGGGCGGCGGTGAGCCACTTCAACCCGGTGCTCTACCTTGTCAGCGGCTTCCGCTGGAGCTTCTTCGGCATATCCGACGTGCCGGTGGGGATCTCGCTGGTGGCCGTGGCGGGCTTTTTCATTGCCTGCCTCGTGGCGATCTACGCGATCTTCCGCACCGGCTGGCGGATCAAGCCCTGACGTGGTGCAGCCGGGTCGGGGCCTGAGGGCGCCGACCCGGCCTGCGGCTCAGGATATGCCGTCGTTGCCTGCGTCGTCCTCGCCACGGCCCGTATAGAGATCGTCACTTTCGATCGCGGCGTAGAGCGGGGCCAGCTCTTCTGCCGTGAAGGTGTGGGCCTCGCTGCGGGCGGGCACGGAGACAGTGAAGGCGGTGGCGAGGGGCTCTTCGAGTTCTACCGTACCATCGTCATCGAAATGCGCCTTGTTGTCATGGTAGAACCAGAGCGCCTGGGCGATGTAGGCCAGTGCCTCGGACACTTTCACGGTCATTGGCTGGTTGATGAAGTCAAACGCCGCATGGGTGCTTTCATGGACCACAAGTGCGCTCTTGAAGGTGTCGCCGGAAACCTCGGTAAAGCCCATGTCGAAGCGGTTTGGCGTGTAGACCCAGGCGCCGCAAACCCCGGCCGGGCCATGGCGGCGGGCTGTGATGGTGCCATCGCTGATCTTGTCGCGGATCGGCTGATAGATCGACGGGCTGACGCTGCGGCCCTCGACCGTGAAGTTGAGCTGCTGCATGTGGGTTGTCGAAATGGTGCGATTGATCTCTTGTATCAGGGACATGTGCTGGGCCTTTCAATTGGATTGCTGCGCCCGGACGGGCGGCGGATGAATTGCGGTGGGGTCTTGGCGCGGCATGAATTTCCGCAGCGTCAAGATAGCACGAAACGCGGCGGGAGGCTGGGGTGAAGTTGCAGGCGGAGGTGGCAGGGCCGGATTTTGCCGATTGGGCGGGGCTGCACCGGCTGCTGGTGGAGAGCTTTGACTACATGGAGGGGCGGATCGACCCGCCCTCGTCGCTCGCGGCGCTCACGCCGGAGGGGCTGGCCGCGAAGGCGGAGCGGGAGGTGCTGATGCTGGTGCGATACGGTGCCCGCGTGGTGGCCTGCGGATTTGCCGCCCCGCGCCGCCCGGTGCTCTACCTCGGCAAGCTGGCGGTGACGGAGGCGCTGCGCGGGCGCGGGCTGATGCGGCAGGTGGTGGCGCTGGCCGAGGAGATGGCGCGGGAGGGCGGCTTTGAGGCGCTGGAGCTGCAAAGCCGGGTGGAGCTGGCGGAGAACCATGCCGCCTTTGCCGCGCTCGGGTTTGCCGAAACGGCCCGCACCGCCCACGAGGGCTATGACAGGCCGACCTCGGTGACGTTCAGAAAGCCGGTGGCCTGAGGGTCAGATGCCGTCGGAAAGAACCGAGCTGTCCTTGTTCGTGCGGTACTTGTCATGGGCGATGATGGCATCGTCGAGCGGCTTGAGCTGGGTGGTGCTCAGGGTCTGCCCGCTGGTGCCGCGCAGGGGTTTGGACACCACCCAGGCCGCCTGCATGATCGGGTCTGCGAAGGGGTTCTTTGACGGGTCCGCATCGGCGGCGGCCTGGGCGCCGTAGTAGATCAGCAGGGCCTGGGCGACATAGGCGGCGGCCTCGGAGGCGCGGACCTTGTTCTGGACCTTCTCGATATCGGCGATGGCATGGACCGACTCATGCACGATCAGCCCGATGTGGAGGATGGTGTGCAGCGTGTCGAAGCCGAGTTTGTATCGGTTTTCGTCGGAGTTGTAGTAGGCCTCGTCGGCCCCGGCGGAGGTGTCGTGGATGGCGGTGATGGAGCCCGCCTCGAGCGCGGTGGCGACCTTCTCGAAGTTGGACGCGTTGACGACGATGCCGTGGAGGACGAAATCTATCATCCAGACGGCCGGGGTGCGCAGGACGCGGGTGACGATGGGGGCCATGTCTGTTGCGGGCATGAATGTCTCCAATGGATTGGGGCCGCCAAGGGCCGGGACGCAAAGGGTTTTGGGGGCGATGTGCCCGAATATCCGGGCAGCGTGACGCCGGGGGCGGCGCCGATCAAGGCGGAGGCCAAAGATTACTGGAAATTTCACGCGCTGAACGGGGCTTTTCTGATGGCTCCGGCGGCTGTATAGCGCGGACATGTCCAGCAACCCGCCCGACCTGCGCCCCGACCTCGCGCCCGCACCCCGATTTGGCGAGGCCCCGCGTGAGGGCCAGCCCCAGATCGGCATGGTATCCCTCGGCTGCCCCAAGGCGCTGGTGGACAGCGAGCGGATTCTGACCCGCCTGCGGGCCGAGGGCTATGGCATCAGCCCGGAGTATGCCGGGGCGGATGCGGTGATCGTGAACACCTGCGGCTTTCTCGATTCGGCCAAGGCCGAGAGCCTCGAGGCGATTGGCGAGGCGATGGCGGCCAATGGCCGGGTGATCGTGACCGGCTGTCTTGGCGCGGAACCCGAATACATCACCGGCGCGCATCCCAAGGTGCTGGCCGTGACCGGGCCGCACCAATACGAGCAGGTGCTGGATGCGGTGCATGCGGCGGTGCCGCCCGCGCCCGACCCGTTCGTGGATCTGCTGCCGGCAAGCGGCGTGAGCCTGACGCCGCGCCACTACAGCTACCTGAAGATCTCGGAGGGCTGTAACCACAAGTGCAAGTTCTGCATCATCCCCGACATGCGCGGCCGGCTCGTGAGCCGCCCCGCCCATGCGGTGGTGCGCGAGGCGGAGCGGCTGGTGGCGGCGGGGGTGAAGGAACTGCTGGTGATCAGCCAGGACACCTCGGCCTATGGCGTGGACATCAAGCATGCCGAAGACCGTGGCCACCGGGCGCATATCACCGATCTGGCGCGAGACCTCGGCAGCCTCGGGGCCTGGGTGCGGCTGCATTACGTGTATCCCTACCCGCACGTGCGGCAGGTGATTCCGCTGATGGCGGAGGGGCTGGTGCTGCCCTATCTCGACATCCCGTTTCAGCATTCGCACCCCGATACGCTGAAGCGCATGGCCCGCCCCGCCCATGGCGAGAAGACGCTGGAGCGGATCGCGGAGTGGCGGAGCATCTGCCCCGAGATCACCCTGCGCTCGACCTTCATCGTGGGCTACCCGGGCGAGACCGAGGCGGAATTTGCCCATCTGCTCGACTGGCTCGACGAGGCGCAGCTCGACCGGGTGGGGTGCTTTCAATACGAGAACGTCGCCGGGGCCCGCTCCAACGACCTGCCCGACCATGTGCCCGCAGAGCTGAAAGCGGAGCGCTGGGCGCAGTTCATGGAGAAGGCGCAGGCGATCAGCGAGGCGAAGCTGGCGGCGAAGGTGGGCACCATCTGCGAGGTGATCGTGGACGAGGTGGACGCCGATGGGGTGGCGACCTGCCGGACCAAGGCCGATGCGCCCGAGATCGACGGCAACCTGTTCATCGACGAGGGCACCGAAGGGCTGAAGCCCGGCGACATCGTCCGGGTGGAGGTCGATGAGGCCAGCGAGTACGACCTCTGGGGCCGACGCGTCGACGCGCCTTGAGCGCAGCGCCTAGGGGGCAGCGGCACCGGGCCGGGCCCCTGCAAGGCGCCGGGCGGCATTGAGCAGCAGGCCGTAGGGGCGGCTGAGGAGCACCATCAGCACGGCAGCGGCCCCGAGGGCGGCGGTGATCTGGGCCAGCGAAGCCCCGGCGGCCAGAAGGGTGAGCCCGTAGACCGGCACTTGGAAGGCGAGGAAGGCCGCGATGTCGGTGAGCGTGCTGGCGAGGGCGGAGTGCGGGCGGACGCGGGCAAAGACCACATCGCGCCACCAGCCGTAGGGCCGCCCGGTGCAGACGATCACGGGCACCATGACGAGACGGGTGAAGAGCACGGCGGAGGGCGGCATTCCGGCCACGAACAGCTCGCTCAGGGCGGCAACGCAGGTGAAGAAAACGACGGCGGTGAGGGTGTCGACCAGAAAGAGACGCATGGCGCGACTTTGCAGCCGCGACCTGCCGGTGCCAAGGTCAATAACGGCGGGCGCTGACTCTTCTGTGGATCGCTTCGGACCTTGCCTGCGCATGGACAGCCGTTTCGGAGGCCACCTGCGAGAGTTGGCGGGCGTGTTCGGAGCGCATCCGCAGGGCCGCGAACTGCCGCCGCGACCGGCAGGCGGGCGGGCAGCCCTCGCTGGGCTCGGCATGGGCTTGCGGCCAGTCGGTGCAGGTGTCGGACCAGCCGCAGACGGGGCAGCAATGATCGACGCTGGACCAGGCATCGGGCTGCGGCGCCCGGAGGCGGCCAGCTTGCGAGGCCGCGCCCGGGCGCGCGGCTGGATGTGAAGGCCGTGTCATGGTGGCAGATCCTCTTCGGAGTGTCGGGCGACACACCTTGAGGTTGAACCACGCGGGCGCCGCGTGGTCAAAGCCAATTCCATTAACTTTTCTTAATGACAGGTAAATGCTCAACGCATGGGTGTCAGCCGGTCGAGCGCCGTCCCGTCGGCCCAGGTGCCATGCAGCGCGCCCGAGGGCGTGATGACGTAATAGACCGGGTTCGGATCGCCCCATTGGACCGTGATGAGCTTGCCATCGACGATCCCGGCGCCGGCAAAGCTGCTGCCTGCGACCGTCCATGTGAGGCTGACGGCGGTGCCGTTCTCGACCAGCTCGGCGGTGCCGAAATAGGAGGAGCCGTCGGGGTTTTTGCCCTCGACGGTGTAGCTGCCGGTGAGCCCTTCGGCAAAGGCGGGCAGGGCGAAGAGGGGCAGGGCAGCGAGGGTAATGAGGGCGTGACGCATGGGGTGTGTCTCTGATGGATGGGGTTTGAATGGGGCAAGTCTGCCCGCCCCGGACCTCAGAGGGCAAGCCCGATCAGGATCACGGCCCAGGCCAGGCCGAGCGCAATGGCCGAGAGCGCCACGGCGGCGGAGGCGGTGTCCTTGGCCTGCTTGGCCAGCGGGTGACGCTCCATCGAGATCCGGTCGACGGTGCGCTCGATCGCGGTGTTGAGGCATTCGAAGGCAAAGACCAGCACGCCGCCCATCAGCAGCAGGGCCTTTTCACCGGCGGTGATGGGCAGGATCAGGGCCAGCACGACGGAGACCGCATAGGCCACGATCCACTGCTTGAGCGAGTGCTCGGTGTGCCAGACATGCACCAGCCCCTCCCAGCTCCACCGGGTGCGGAGCCAGATCCGCCTGATTTGCTGTTTCAACATGCCCATGCCTCGCGCCGCGGTCCCCGCTTAGCTGATAGCGGGGAGCCCCTTGTTTATGAAGCCTTTTGCAGAAGGCCCGGCCCGAAAGCCTCGGCAGTGGCGCGGGGGCGCTACATGTTGGCGGCGGTGCGGCGGACGGTTTCGATCCGGTCGGAATTGGGCGGGTGCGAGCCGAGGAAGGCATCGCCCGGGTCGGGGATGCGGGTAAAATACTGCGCGCCGCGCAGCGGATCGTAGCCCGCGTGCTTGGCGATGATGGTGCCCAGCGAGTCGGCTTCCAGCTCGAATTCCTTGGAAAAGCGCCGGGCGCCGATGCCCGCACCGACGCGGGTGGCGGCCTCGACCGCGGCGTCGCCGCCGCCGCCCACACCCACCAGCGTGCCCAGAACCAGCGCCCCGAAGGTGGCGCTTTCGCGGGTGCGGGGGATGTGCTCCTTGATGTGATGCGCGGCCTCGTGCCCGAGGATGAAGGCCAGTTCGTCCTGGTTTCGGGCATCGGCGATGAGCGCGAGGGTGAAGGCGATCACCGGGCGGCCCGAGCGATCTTCGGTCTGGTAGGCGTTGGCCGGCTCGCCGCGACGGTCATCGACGACGATGAGGAAGTCGCAATTGGCGCGGGGCAGGCGGGCGCGGCACTCGCGCTCGGCCACCGGCTCGACCCGGTTGACCACGCTGACGAAGTTGCGGGCGGCGCGGTTGGCATCGAAGCTGGCGGGCGCGGCACTTGGCGTGGGCTGCGCGGGCGGCTGCGAGGGCGCTGGCATCTCGGTGCACCCGGCCAGAAACGGCAGGGCGACCAGTGCGAAAGAGAAGAATTTCATGGCGATTGCCTCACCTTGGCTGCTCAATATCGAAGGCCAGACTAACAGGGTGTTGCGCCGCGATGTAGCCCCTTGCGTGGCCATGGCGGCAGATTGCCGGGGCAGTGTGTTTCGCGGCTGACAGCCCGGAGCCGGCGGGCTAGGCTGAGGCATGTTTACCATCGAACACGACTTTGACGCGACGGTGATAACGCTGGTCGACGAGGGCAGCACACACCTGCAGGAAGACCTGACGATTCAGGCCTTTGAGGATTGCGTGACCATCGAACAGCTCGATGCCCGCAAGGACGAGGTGCAGAAGATCACCCTGTCGCTGACCCAGCTGCGCGACCTGGCCGCGGCCCTCGATCTGCCCGAAGGCGTCTATCAGCTCCGGCCCCAGACGCAGGGGTGAGCCGGGCCGCTTGACGGCCTCGCCGGGGGGGTGTCAGCCGAGCAGGGTATTGAACAGGCTGCTCGAATTGACCCCGCTCAGGATGGTCAGGGCGGCGCTGGTGCCGCCGGTGTTGGAGGCCTGCCCGTTCAGCTCGGTGCGAACGAGGTAGAGGCGGATGAGCTCTTCACGCGCCTCCGGGTCGGTGAACTGCGAGACCTTGTCACTGCCGAAGATGGCGCGGGCGCGGTCCTTGTAGACCACCAGCTGCCGGTCGAGATCGAGGGCGGCAAAGGCCTCTGGCAGGCCGAATGCGCTATCGAACACGGCGCGCATGGGCGAGCTGCCCATGACGCGGAGCCAGGCGGTATCATTCTCGACCTCGGTATCGGCGGCCAGGCCGGGCAGCTCGCGGTCGAGGTTGAGGGCCAGGCGCAGCTCCTGGGCCTGTTCGCCCACGGCCTCCTCGAACTGGCGGGTGGTGTAGGCCTGCTTGATGCGATCGACGAAGCCGGTCATCTGCTCGGCGGGCCGGTCGCCGAAGATGCCGACGACCTTCTGGCGCATGACCTCGACCTGGGTGTTGTGGTTGAGGGCGCCAAAGCCCTCGGCCACTTCGAAGGTGGAGAGCATCGCTTCGCGCTGGCGCGGGTTGCCCATGACATCGGCCCAGATCTCATCAACCTCGGCGCGCAGGTCGGACTCTCTGCTTGCGCGGACCTCGGCATCCATCTCTTCATCCGCGATCAGGCCGGTCAGCTCATCGAGCTTTTCGACCAGCTCGATGGCGCGGTCGCCCGCCGCCGCGCGCCGGTTGGCCGGGAGCGTATCCGTGCCGGCGCGGATCTGCGCCTCGATGGCGCCGAAGGCGTTGTTGGGGGTGGCGTAATCGCCGAAGCCGAAGGCCTCCGCCAGGCCCTGGTAGCGGGTGTCGGACAGGCGGTTGGACAGGGCTTCGGGATCCTCGGTGCCCTCTTCGAGCACCTTCTTGATGAAGTACTTGTTGCCGATGTCCTCCGACAGGCCGAAGGCGCCGAGCGCGATGCGCAGGAGCCGGAAGTCTTTGACAAGATCATCGGCGGATTTGACGGAGGAGATACGCTCCTCGAACTCGGCCATGTCACGTTCGACGCTGACGGAATTGGCCAGCGCCTCCTGCTGGCTCTCCTGCGTGCGCTGGAGGAATTGCCAACCGAGCAGGCCGCCGAGGGGGACAATGGGCGTGAACATCAGCTTGGCATCGTGTCTGGTGGCAGGGCAGCATGGCCAAGCTCCTGCGCGGCGATCAACCGCTCCTCGCGGGGGATCAGGGCGCGAAGTGACTTGAGCGCTTGGTAATGCTGCCCCTGGCGCACGGCCAGGGTGGCGGCGTCGAGCTGGGTGCGGCTGTCATGGTCGGTGAAGACCTGGCTGAGTTGCTCGATGCCCCGCATGAGCTGAAGATCGGCCTCCGCGGGGGCGGTGTCGCCCGACAGCACGAGTTGGGCGGTATAGCAGACCCGCTTCACCGGCGTCTTGGCCTCTTCTGGGTGAATCGCGTCGCGCAGCCGCAGGATATGCGCACCGGGCGTGACGATGGACAGGCGCGACCGCCTGTCACCGTTTTCGATCACCGCGCCATTGATGAGCACCCGCTCCTTGGGGCTGAGTTTGAGGACGAGGCCACTCATCTGCCTGCCTCCGACCGCCCGCCGAGGCCGCGCATGACCGCCATGTTGATCTCGATCAGCGGCACCACGTCTGCCTTGCGGCGGAGCACCTTGGACGAGTGATGCGCGGTAAAGCGAGCGAGGTAGAAGATGCGGGCGCGCAGATCGGGGGTGAGGCCATTGTCGGCATCGGCCACGTCTGCGGCGAGCGCGGTCCACAGCCGCCGGTTTTCATGCACGGCGGCGGCGAGGGCGTTGAAATTCTTGGAAGCCTTGAGGCGAGATGTGACCCGGCTGAAGGCTGCGTATTCGGTGCTGCGATGGGTGCGCAGCGGGGCCTGCTGGCCGGAGGAATAGGCGCTTTGCGCCAGTTGCACGGAGTTCAAGGCTCTGTCCTTCCACTCAGGGGAGCATTTCGACGAGTAGAGAGCGGGCGGGGCGCCCAGAGCCGTTTTGGCCCTGACCATTCGGCGCCCCGCCCTTCAGTGCGTTAACCGAAGAGCGACAGGATCGACTGCGGTGCCTGGTTGGCGATGGAGAGCGACTGGATGCCCAGCTGCTGCTGCACCTGAAGTGCCTGGAGACGCGCCGAGGCGGCCTCCATGTCGGCATCGACCAGCGAGCCGATGCCGGTGGTCAGGCTGTCGGTCAGGTTGGAGATGAACTCCGACTGGGTCTCGATCCGGCCTTCCACCGAACCGAAGGCCGCAGCGGCGCCGATGGCCGTGTCGATATAGGTTTCGATATTGGCCAGAGCCGCCTCGACACCCTCTGCCGTGGTCACGTCGATGTCGTCGAGACCGGCAAGGCCGCCCGTGGCCTCACCATCGGCCAGGCCATCGACCGCGAGCGCCAGGGCGGCGCCATCGTTGTCGACCTGCAGCGTCCAGGCGCCGGTGGCCTCATCCTGGTAGACGTTGGTCGAGATGTCGGACAGGCCGGCACCGTCGATCGCGATCTTCAGGCCACGCGCCACATCTTCGAAGGTTTCACCCTTGCCGGCGATGTAGTCGTAGTTGGTGCCGCCGACGGAGACGCGGTAGCCGTCACCCTCGCTGACCCCGGACGTGGCCGAGAAGACCACCTCGGAGGAGCGGTCCTCGATGACCGCGCCGGTGAAGCTCGACGCCGGAGCCGCCGGAACGGTGACGCCTTCGAAATCGGCCGAGAAGGTGCCCGATCCGGTGGTCGACCCGTTCACCTCGATATCCTCGAAGGCCGAGGTCGAGTTGATGGTGATGACCGAGCCCGCAACCTCTGCGGTGACATCCTCGATACCGGCGGCGTTGAGCGCGGCGGTGAGGCCGGCGGCAACGTCATCAGTGACCGTGGTGGTCGCCGTGAAGGAAACGGTCTGGCCCGCAACCTGCAGGTTGAACACGTCATCCGCGGCGACGGTGCCCCCGATCGTGACAGCCATGCCGTTGGCGGCATTGGAGAAATCACGGGTGGAAGAGGCATCGAAGTTCTGGCCGGCACCCGCCTGGACGGTGACGTTGCCACCGGTGACAGCCGCATCACCCGCAGTGATCGCCGCGCCGCCGACGAGGGAGGCACCGGTGCCCATCACACCATCATCGAAGGTGAGATCCTGACGGGCCACGGTGATGTCGGAGGCCGCAACATCGCCGGTCGAGGACCGGTCGAGCGAGCTGAGGACGTTGACGTCTTCGGTGCCGGACAGAAGGTTCAACCCGTTGAACTGGGCCGCGCCGACCACCGAGCTGATCTGATCGGTGAGCGCGGCGATATCGGCCTGGAGTTTTTCCTGGTCGACGTTCTCTTCCTGCGCACCGACGATCTTTTCCTTCATCTGCACGAGCAGGTCGGTGACGGTTTCGGAGCCGTTGCGGGCCACGGCGACGGTGCTGTCGCCGAGAGACAGGCTCTCGGAGATGGCCTTGAAGCCACGCACGTCGGATTCCATCACTTTCGAGATCGCCCAGATGGCGGAGTTGTCGCGGGCGGAGCCCACGGATTTACCGGTCGAGATTTCGGCCTGGGTCTGTTCGAGCGACGAGTTGATGCCGCGGAGCGTCTGCAGGGCCACCATCGAGCTGGTGTTGGTAAGAATACTGGACATGGTTCCTTTGGTCCTTTCAGATGGGCGCTTTGCGCCATTTCGGAAGGTCGCCGGGAAAGGCGACAAAATCCGGTTTCACCGTGTTGCGGACCATTTGCCGGGCCGCGCCACCCACGAAGGTGCGAGGGCGAACCTGAACCAACGAGCTTAAGGGATCTCTAATATGCCCCCCTGCGCGGCTTCATTTTTCAGGACGATTTGACGGGAAATCACAAGGAATTGGATCGATTGGAGCCTTGGCCTTTCGGAGCCCGGAATAGGGGAGGGCTGCGGACACCGACTGCTTGGTCGGATCACAAGGGAAGCAGCGCCGTGGGGGCTGGCGCAGGCTCCAATTTCCGGACGGATTTGGCGCTCAAGCGCGGCGTTCGAAACTGGAGCGAACCGGCCCGAGATCCTGCCGCTTTCCCTTGTCCGTATAGGTGTCGAGATGTTCGGTTGCGCGGCGGGTTTCGCTCAGACGACGCGCCACGGCCCGCAGCCCGCGCTGGGCCGCATCGAGCAGGCGGTCATTGCCGCGCGAACTGACCGAAAGCGCCTCCAGCTGGGTCTGTGTCAGCGAATCGGCCTGCGCCTCGATCTCTTTCAACAGGCTGTGCTTTTCTTCATAGAGCGCCTCCAGCTTGGTGAAGTCGCCCTCCTTCAAGGCCTCGCGTTCAGCTGCCATGAGGGCCTGTGCCCGCTCGTAAAGTTCTGTGTTTTCAGTCATGTGTTCGCGCCTTCAAGCTATCGAAGATATGTTCGGCGAGGCCGATGCCGCCGTGGCGGGCCATCGACATCGCCTGCTCCTGCCTCAGAAACGAGGAAAACCCCTCTTCGCCCGCGCCCCCGCCAAAACTTTCGCGCACATCGCCCAGGCCGGCCTGCGAGAGCATCTCGTTCAAGAAGCTCGCTTCCAGCTCGACCGCCAGTTTGCGCAGCGCGAGATCGCGTGCAGGCTCCACCGGGCTGGCGGCTTGAGAAACAGGGAGAATCGGTTGCATCGGGAGCCTCTCAAATTGCGGCGATTTTGAGGCACTAGGCCAGAAACCGGTAAAGGATTGGTAACCGACTCACGGCATTCTGCATCCAACTTGCCAGAAGGATCAGGTCGAAATGCAGAATGCGATGTCGTCGGATATGGGCGTCTTTTCGGTTGGCCCGGCCGCCGCGAATGCTGCCGGGAACCATGCCCGCAATGGTGGAAAGGATGGCCAGGAAAGCACCGGGGATTGGGCCGAGGTCTATGCCGCGCAGCAGTCCAGGGCTGCTCCTGCCGATAGGTCGAGTACGAATTCCGGGGGGGCGGAAGCCACGCCGGATGCGGCGGCGGTCGTTGGATCTGATGACATTGCGGATGCGGTCGGGGACCTCGCGGATGTCGAGGGTACAACGGAGGATATTCTGTTGGAGCAGCCCGATGTCGAGGATTCGGCAGAGGGTGTGGGTGACGGCTTTGAGGTGGATGAAGCGGGGCAGCCCGGGCGTGTCGAAGACACAAGTGGCATGGCGATTTCGGCGCAGGGGCCTGAGGTTGATCTGGTGAAGCCCCGGGCTGACGGGCCCGATGGAGAGGCTTCGCCAAGGGCTTTGGCCGGCGATGCGGTCGATATGGCGCGCGCCGGGGCGGGGGATGACATAGAGGCGCGGCCGGAGAGCTTGCCGGAGACCGCAGAGGCTTCTAGCATGGGTCGCGGCTTTGCGTCGGATGAAATGCGGAGGGCCGCAGTCACAGAGGGTGAGGCGCGCCAGGCCCGTTCCGAGGAGATCCTGCGCGCGGCTGCCGGGCAATCCGCCGAAGCTCGCGATGCAGGCAGCCGCAATCCGATCCACTCAACGGCGCTGGCCGCCGGTGACGCGGACCCGGATCACGCAACGGCTGAAATGGCTTCTGGCCGCGCAGTTGGAATGACGGCGCGAACCACACCTCTTGGGGCGCCCAGTGTTGATCGGCGGGGCGCGGAGCTGTCGGCGGCCCTGGCTGAGCAGGAGAGCGGGGACCGGGTTGGCGGTGCGGTTGAGGGCGAGGAAGTTGCTGCGGTTGCCGAGGGAACGACAGAACGGGAGGCTCCACGGCAGACGCGCCAGACTGCCGGGGCACCTGAGGTGATGCGGGCGGCCGCCGCGACCAATGTTACGGCCATGGTGAGTGGTGCAGACTTGCAGGCGACGCAGTTCGCGGCGGAGGTGTCTGATGGGCCCGGCATTGCGGAATTGCGGCCGACCGCATCGGTTGCAGGCATGGGTGCCGCCACGGTTCTTCCTCCGGGCGCGACAGTGCCCCAGCGGGTGGCCACGCAGGTGGCAGAGGTCTTTCGGCCTCTGCCGGATGGCCCCGTAGAGCTGCGTCTGCATCCGGAAGAATTGGGGCGGTTGAAGCTATCGTTCACGGGTGGGGAAGCCGGGCTGCATGTGGTGGTCGCGGCGGAGCGGCCGGAAACCCTGGATATGATGCGCCGGAATATCGACCTGCTGGCGCAGGAGATGCGGCGGCTTGGGCATGAGGGTGCCCAGTTCAGCTTTGCCGGGGACGACCCTGCCTTCAGCCAGAAGGACACGGGGGCGCAGGGCCAGGGGCACAAGATCGGCTGGGCTGGCGACACCGGCGAGCCCGGCTCCACGACCGGTAGGCCGGGCATCACACAACACCCCGGACTTCGCCTCGGCGCAGACGGGCTTGATCTGCGTCTTTGAGAGGAGCGTGACATGGAAACCAGTTCCGCTACGGCGGCCTCCGGTGCCTCGGGAAACACGGGCCAATCGAGTCAGGGCTATATCAACTCGGACTTCGAAACCTTCCTGAAAATGATGACCACGCAGCTGCAGAACCAGGACCCGCTGAACCCGCTCGACAGTGCCGATTTCGCCCTGCAGCTCGCCACCTTCTCCAATGTCGAACAGCAGGTGCGCACCAACGTTCTGCTCGAGAATCTCGGCGTTCAGATGGGGATGACCGGGATGTCGGAGTTGGCGAATTTCGTCGGGATGGAAACCCGGGTCGCCGCCCCGGCGCGCTTCACCGGCGCACCGATCGAAATGACGCTGGATGTGGCGAAGGGAGCCGATGGCGGTGTGCTGGTGGTGTACGACGAGTTCGGCGCGGAGAAACAGCGCCTGACGATCGATACGGCGGCGCCTTTCCATGTTTGGCAAGGGGTGGATGAAAGCGGAGAGCGCTTTGAGGACGGGCTCTATAGTTTCACCGTGGAGAGCTACCGCGGCGAGGAACTGGTCGGGAGCAGCCAGGCCGCGGTTTACGCCCGGGTGGAGGAGGCGCGGATCGAGAATGGCGAGACGGTGCTGTTGCTGAACAGCGGTGTGACTGTGCCGGCGTCCAGCGTGACGGCCCTGCGGTTTCCGGTGGTCTATGAGGCCCCGGCTGATGTGACGGAGGAGGGGGCAGGAGAGGTGTGAGAGGAGGTGACTGGCGCAGGGACGGGTGGGTAGCAGACTGTGTGCGCCACGGCTCCTTGGGTTTGGGTCTTGGGGCGGATGCTGTCGGAGATGGCTGGTCCGCGGGGCTTCAGGACTTCAGGCAGTTAAATATCGGGTAGAGAGGTCCGAACGCTCGGCGACTGGCGGGTTAGCCGGCTTTGGGTTGCGGGTAGGCACCGGGGATTTGCCGCGCTCGGGAAGGGCCCCGCTGCCTGGAACAGGCGGGGCAGGCATTGCTCGCTCAGCGGGACTGGGTGGATGTTGATGAGAGGGCGCGGTGTGGCGAGCGGTGCCGGACCATGCCGTTGGGGCCCGTCTGGCCTGGTTGGCGCGGCGCGATTTTCCGGGCTTGCCGCGCGTCGCGAGGCCATCGACAGCGCCGTGAGGGCTGTCGGGGAGAGGTCAGAGGCCTCGGGTCAGCGCCACGGCGCAGAGCGCCAGAGCGGCGCCGAGGGTGGTCCAGCCGATCCGGTGCAGCAGCTTTCCGCCTTGCGGGCGGGGCGGCGGCGGGGTGGCCTGGGCGATGAGGGCGCGTTCAAGGAGTGCCGGGAGGCGGGGACCGAAGCGGACGGCGACGCGGGCGGTTTCCTTCAGGTCGTGGAGCAGGGCGGCGGGGCCGACATTTCGCTTCACGTAGTCTTCGACCACCGGGCGCGCGGCCTGCCAGATGTTGATGTTGGGATGCAGCGAGCGTGCCACGCCCTCGACAACGACCATGGTGCGCTGGAGCAGGATCAGCTCGGTGCGGGTTTCCATGCCGAAGCGCTCGGTCACCTCGAAGAGGTAGGAGAGCAGCCGCGCCATGGAAATATGGGTCGCATCCATGCCGAAGATCGGCTCGCCCACGGCCCGGAGCGCGCGGGCGAACTCGTCGACATCGCGGTCGGCGGGAACATAGCCGGCCTCGAAATGCACCTCGGCCACGCGCTTGTAATCCTTGCGGATGAACCCCATCAGGATCTCGGCATAGACACGGCGGGTGTACTCGTCGATCCGGCCCATGATGCCGAAATCCAGCGCGATGATCTCGCCGCCGGGGGCCACCTTGAGGTTGCCCTGATGCATGTCGGCGTGGAACAGCCCGTCGCGCAGGGCGTGGCGCAGGAAGAGCGAGAGCACGCGTTCGCCGAGCGCGACCCGATCATGGCCCGCGGCGTCGATCGCGGCGAGGTCGTTCAGGGAAAAGCCCTCGGCCCATTCCAGCGTCATCACGTGGCGCGAGGAGAGCGGCCAGAAGGGGCGGGGCACGATGAAGCCCTCGTCGCCCTCAGTGTTCTCGGCAAATTCGGAGGCGGCGGAGGTCTCGAGCCGCATGTCGAGCTCGCCGGCCACCACGCCTTCGAAATGCTCGATCACATCGCGGGGGCGCAACCGGCGTGACGCGGGCGAGAGCGCCTCGATCATGGCGGCAGCAAAATAGAAGGCATCGACATCGCGGGCGAAGGCGCGCTCGATCCCGGGGCGCAGCACCTTGACCGCCACCTCGCGGCCATCGTCGAGCCGCACCGCCTTGTGGACCTGGGCGATTGAGGCCGCCGCGACGGGCTCGGAAAACTCGGAAAACAGCGCATCGACGGGCTGGCCGAGCTCTGCCTCGACGACGCGGATCGCCTCATCACGCGGGAAGGGGGGCAGCTTGTCCTGCAGGACCATGAGCTGCTGCGCCAGTTCCGGGCCCACCACGTCGGGCCGGGTCGAGAGGATCTGGCCGAACTTGATGTACGCCGGGCCGAGGGCGGTGAGGGCGCGTGTGACGGGTGGCTGCGACGGATCGCCCTTCAGCCCCAGCCATTTGAACGGCCAGCCGAGCACGCGCGCCGCCACCCGCAGGGGCCGGGGCGCGTCCATCGCCTCCAGCGCCACGCCCATGGCCCCGGTGCGCTCGAAGGTCGCCCCGGTGCGGATCAGCCGCCAGATGTTGTGAGGTCCGCGCATCGCCCCTCAGAGCTTCCAGCCGGAGTGCAGCGCCGCGACGCCCATGGTCAGGTTGCGATATTTCACCTGCTCGAAGCCGGCGGTGCGGATCATCGACGCGAATTCTTCCTGCGGCGGGAACTTGCGGATGCTTTCGACGAGATACTGGTAGCTGTCGCGGTCGCCCGTCACCAGCTTGCCGAGCCCCGGGATCACGTTGAAGGAATAGGCGTCATAAGCCTTTTGCATCAGGGGGTTGGGGAGCTGGGAGAACTCCAGCACCATGAGCCGTCCGCCGGGGCGGAGCACGCGGAAGGCCTCCGCGAGCGCATCGGCGATGCGGGTCACGTTCCGGATGCCGAAGGAGATGGTGTAGGTGTCGAAGCTGCCGCTTTCGAAGGGCAGGGCCATGGCATCGCCCACCACCCAGTCGAGCCGTTCGGCCATGTCGGCGGCCTCGGCGCGCTTGCGGCCCTCGATCAGCATGGCCTCTGTCATGTCGCAGACCGTGGCCGTGGCCCCCTCGCCGGCGCGGGTGAGATAGCGGAAGGCGACATCGCCGGTGCCGCCGGCCACATCGAGCAGGCGGGTGCCGGGGCGGGGGGCCAGCCAGTCCATCATGGCGTCCTTCCAGATGCGGTGAATCCCGCCGCTCATCAGGTCGTTCATGATGTCGTATTTGCTGGCCACGGAGGAAAACACCCCATGCACCTTCCCGGCCTTTTCGGCCTCGGGAACCTCGGTGAAGCCGAAATGCGTGGTTTTTCCGTCGTCTGCCATGGGTTTGCCCAAATCTGTTCTCAAACCGGATATAGGCAATTCCGCGCGGATACAAACGCGCCAAAGCAACGCAGGAGGCCGGGCATGGATGATACGGAACGGATGTGGATGTGGCTGCTTGCCACCGCCCTCGACAATCCGGTTGCCACGGTCATGCTGGCGGGTGCGGCCGTTGCGCTGGTGATCGTCGCCTATGTGGCCGTGTTCTACGTTATTCCCGGCCTGCTGATCCGTGCCGGGGTGCGCAAGCTGGAGAGCATGACCGCTCCGAAGGATGTCGAGGGGCGGCAGGTGGAGCGGACGGTTGGCGCAAGGGTGATGGGGCAGCGCGACATTGGCCTGCTGGCCTCGCGCGGGATGGCGAAACCGGCGGAGCAGAGCCTGAACGCCACGGTGATGCGCACCACCTGGGGGCTGCGGCTTTCGACGGTGCTGTTCTCGGGGCTGGCCGTTGCGATGGCCTTCAATTTCGACCCGGCGGACCAGATGATGAGCACGCTGATGCCGCCGCTGATCGCGGGCATGGCGCTTCTGGCGCTGGCGCATGTGTTTTCCTACGAGCTGCGCTATGACCGGGATGTGCTGATCTCGCAGAGCCTGATCCAGTTTCGCCGCGAGCGGGCCTGGAAGGAGCTGGTGGACCTCAAGGACGAGGGGCGGGGCGTGTATCGGCTGGTGTTTGCGGATGGCAAGAAGATGCGGGTGCAGAAGTACCTGGTGGGGATGAGCGACTTTCTCACCCTCGCCAGCCGGCATATTCGCGGGCAGGCCAGCTACGCCTGAGGGCTTGCGGGCCGGGAGCGGGAGGCTAGGTTTGGCGTCTGACGCCTGACCCGGAGCCGACATGCCCGAACTGCCAGAGGTGGAGACCGTGCGACGCGGCCTGCTGCCCGCCATGGAGAACATCGAAATCGCCGAGGCCCGGGTGAACCGGGAGGGCCTGCGCTGGCCGTTTCCGCCGGGCATGGCCGAGCGGCTCACCGGGCAGCGGGTGCTGGGGCTGCGGCGGCGGAGCAAGTATATCCTGGCCGATCTGAGCAGCGGCGAGACGCTGCTGATTCACCTTGGCATGAGCGGGCGGATGCGGGTGAGTGGCGAGGGGCTCGATCTGGCGCCGGGGGTGTTTCATCACGCCCATCCGGCACCGGAGAAGCATGACCACGTGGTGCTCGACATGGCCAATGGCGCGCGGGTCACCTTCAACGATGCGCGGCGCTTCGGGGTGATGGACCTTGTCCCGACGGCGCAGGCCGAGGCGCACAGGCTGCTGGCAGAGCTGGGGCCGGAGCCGCTGGGCAACAGCTTCAACGAGGCGCATCTGATCGCCGCCTTCCGGGGCCGTAACACCCCGGTGAAATCGGCGTTGCTCGACCAGAAGATCGTGGCCGGGCTGGGCAATATCTATGTATGCGAGGTACTGCACCGCACCGGCATTTCACCTGTCCGCAAGGCCGGGAAGATTGGCGAAAGCCGGGTGGCGAGCCTTGTTCCGACGATCCGGGACGTGTTGGGCGAGGCGATAGAGGCGGGCGGCTCCAGCCTGCGCGACCACCGGCAAGCCTCTGGCGAGCTTGGATATTTTCAGCACCGCTTTGCCGCCTACGACCGCGAGGGCCATCCGTGCTCCACCCCCGGTTGCGCAGGCGAGATCGCCCGGATCGTGCAATCGGGGCGCTCCACCTTCTATTGCAGAACATGTCAAAGATAACTTGCAGAGCGGTCTGACCCTGCTAACAAAGGGAGGCTTGGCACGACCGAAAGGACCGCCACCTCATGGCCTATGAAACCATTGTCGTCGAAACCGCCGACCATGTCAGCCTCATCCGCCTCAACCGCCCCGAAGCCCTGAACGCCCTGAATGCCAAGCTCATCGGAGAGCTTGCCGCGGCCGTGTCGGAGGCCGATGGCGACAAGGGGGTGCGCTGTATCGTCATCACCGGATCGGAGAAGGCCTTTGCCGCCGGCGCGGATATTTCGGAGATGGCCGACAAGGATTTTGTCGATGTCTTTGCGGGCGACATGTTCGGCCCCGAGATTGACCGCATCCTTTCCTGCCGCAAACCCATCATCGCCGCCGTTTCGGGCTATGCGCTGGGCGGGGGCTGCGAGCTGGCGATGATGTGCGATTTCATCATTGCCTCGGATACCGCCAAGTTCGGCCAGCCCGAGATCAACCTCGGCGTCATCGCCGGGATCGGAGGCACCCAGCGGCTGACCCGGTTCGTCGGCAAGGCCAAGAGCATGGACATGCATCTGACCGGCCGGTTCATGGATGCCGAGGAAGCGGAGCGCAGCGGGCTTGTCAGCCGCGTGGTGCCCGCCAAGAAGCTGGTCGACGAGGCAATGAGCGCGGCCCAGAAGATTGCCGAGAAATCCGCGATCAGCGTGAAGGCGGCCAAGGAGGCTGTGAACCGCGCCTACGAGATGCCGATGCGGGAAGGGCTGCTGTTTGAACGGCGGCTGTTCCATGGGCTGTTTGCCACCGAGGATCAGAAGGAGGGCATGAAGGCCTTCCTGGAAAAGCGCGAGCCGCAGTTTCGCGACAAGTAGGGCGGCGGGCCCGCCCTGCGGCACAATTTACCTTTGCAAACGGCGGCAGGGCCTGTATATGCCCGCCGATACATGCGTGTGAGGCCCGCTCTGGCCAGAATCTTCCGGTTGTGAACCCGGGGTCGGGTCTTTCCGCGCAATCCAGTTTTGATGCACGACCTGACGAAAGAGAAACACCATGGCCAATTCGCCCCAGTCCAAGAAACGCGCACGCCAGAACGAGCGCCGCTTTGCGATCAACAAAGCCCGCCGCTCGCGCATTCGCACCAGCCTGCGCAAAGTCGAGGAGGCCATCGCCTCCGGTGACAAGGATGCCGCCACCGCCGCCCTCCGCGCAGCCCAGCCCGAGCTGATGCGCGGCGTGACCAAAGGCGTCTACCACAAGAACACCGCTGCCCGGAAAATCTCGCGCCTCAGCGCCCGGGTGAAGTCCATCGGCAGCTGAGTCGCTGCGACATTTATACCAAGGGGCGCCACCTTCGGGTCGGCGCCCTTTTTTGTTCTCGCAATGCCGGAAGCCCATAAAAACTAGGTCCTTCAGAGGGGTGGCCAGATTCGGCGGGAAAAAGGATGAGTCAAGTCAAAAGGTCAGTTGCCCGGGCGCGCGGCAGCTTGCTATCACCAATCCTGCGATTCACATCGCCTTGGGGGGACATGGCCGTTTCAAGCCGGGTTCCGGGCTTCAGGGGAAGCGCTGCACCGGACCGAATGGATGAAACGGGTTGCTGTCGATTGAGCTCTGACAAAGTGGCTGCCATGCCGTTTTGGAGGTTCTCTGCTGCTGACACAACATGTCCGAAGATGATGTCACTGGCCGACGGGCAAAGCTTGCGCCCGTATGGTCTGCCTTTTGATTGCTCAGCCGAGCAGCCCGTGCGGAATGCCGCTTCGGGCCAAGGAGTGGCATTGTCTTGACCCCAGAGCGCGTGGGCCGTTGGTGTGCGGGCCGCCGGGATTAGGCAGGGGCGGTTTGTTTGAGTGATGAACAAACATAAGATGGGACAGGACAGTCATAATGCCACAGACCAGATGGGGCCAGGTCAGCCAGTCGCTCAAGTCGACAGTCGGGCAAAACAATTTCAAGACGTGGATCGAGCCGCTCAAACTCAACAGCCTTGAAGACGGGGTTGCGCATTTCGAGGTTCCGACGAACTTCTTCGGCAACTGGGTGAGCCGCAACTTCTCCGACACGATCGTAAAGCAGATGAGCCGCGACGGGCTCGAGGTGCGCCGGCTGGAGTTTCGGGTTCCCTCGTCCAAGGCACCGGCTGCTGCCGCCGCCCAAGAGACCCAGCCCGCCGACGTGCAGGCGGCCCCCGCTGGCGGCGCCCGCGCCGCTGCGGCAAGCCCCGGTCGGCGTGGTGCCTATGGCACCGCCGGCGAGAACGGCACGGCCGACGATGACCTGCCCGGCGCCAACCTCGACGAGCGTTTCAACTTCGACAGCTTCGTTGTCGGCAAGCCCAACCAGCTGGCCTATACCGCCGCGCGGCGGGTGTCGGAGGGTGGCCCGCTCACCTTCAACCCGCTGTTCCTCTATGGCGGCTCCGGCCTCGGCAAGACCCACCTGATGCATGCCATCGCCTGGGCGCTGAAGGAGAACTGCCCGGAGAAGAAGGTGGTTTACCTGTCGTCCGACCAGTTCATGTATCGCTTTGTCCGCGCCCTGCGCGAAGACGGGATGCACGAGTTCAAGCAGGCCTTCCGCTCGGTCGACGTGCTGATGGTCGATGACATCCAGTTCTTTGCCGGCAAGAACAGCACGCAGGAAGAGTTCTTTCATACCTTCAACGCGCTGGCCGATCAGAACAAGCAGATCGTCATCTCGGCCGACCGCCCGCCCCATGACATCAAGAAGATCGAGGACCGGATCGCCAGCCGTCTGGCCAGCGGCCTTGTCGTCGACCTGCACCCGACCGATTACGAGCTGCGCCTCGGCATCCTTCAGCAGAAGGCCGATTTCTACCGCAGCCATTACGGCAACCTCGAGATCTCCAAGCATGTGCTGGAGTTCCTCGCCCATCGCATCACCGGCAACGTGCGCACCCTCGAGGGCGCGCTGACCCGGATCTTCGCCTTCGGCAACCTTGTGGGCCGCGAAGTGACGCTGGACATGGTGCAGGAGTGCCTTGCCGACCTGCTGCGCGCCTCCGAGCGCAAGCTGACCATCGAGGAGATCCAGCGCCGGGTGTGCGAGCATTTCAACGTGCGCATCTCCGACATGACCGGCCCCAAGCGGCACCGCACCATTGCCCGCCCGCGCCAGGTGGCGATGTTTCTTGCCAAGGGCATGACCTCGCGCTCGCTGCCCGAGATCGGCCGCCGCTTTGGCAATCGCGACCACACGACGGTGCTTTACGCGATCCGCAAGATCGAGGAGCTGGTGCAGACCGACAGCGGCCTGGCCGACGATATCGAGATGCTGAAGCGGATGCTGGAAGCCTAGGGCGCGCGGTGGGGCACACCCCACCCTTCGCCCGTGTCCGGGGGTGCTCTTGACGCTCCCCGAAAACTCACGAAACTGCGAGAAACAACTTGCCGTCGGGGGGGATTTGCATAGTCTGCGCCTCCCGGCACCATGGGGGACAGAGCAATGAAATTCTCGATCGAGCGGGCCGTTCTGCTGAAGGCCATCGCGCAGGCGCAGTCGGTCGTTGAGCGCCGCAACACCATTCCGATCCTCGCCAACGTGCTGATCGAGGCCGAGGGCGATGGCGTGCAGTTCAGAGCCACGGACCTCGATATCGAGGTGGTCGACAAGGCTCCGGCCATGGTCGAGAAGGCGGGTGCCACCACGGTGAGCGCCGTGACGCTGCACGAGATCGTGCGCAAGCTCCCCGACGGGGCGCAGGTGCAGCTTTCCGATGACAGCGCGGCAGGCCGGTTGACGGTGGAGGCCGGGCGCTCGAACTTCCAGCTTGCGACCCTGCCGAAAGAGGATTTTCCGGTGATGGCGTCGAGTGAATATGGTGCCAACTTCAGCGCCAATGCCGCCACGCTGCGCCGCCTGTTCGACAAGAGCAAGTTTGCGATCTCCACCGAGGAGACGCGCTATTACCTCAACGGCGTCTACATGCATGTGGCCACCGGAGAAGACGGCCAGGCGCTGCGCTGCGTGGCGACCGACGGCCACCGGCTGGCCCGCGTGGATGCGCCTCTGCCCCAGGGCGCCGAGACCATGCCCGGCGTGATCGTGCCCCGCAAGACGGTGGGCGAGCTGCGCAAGCTGCTGGAAGACGATGAAACCCAGATCGCCGTATCGGTCAGCGAGACCAAGGTGCGCTTTGCCACGCCCGAGATCACCCTGACGAGCAAGGTGATCGACGGCACCTTCCCCGATTACACCCGCGTCATCCCGACCGGCAACACCAAGCGGCTCGAAGTGGACGCCGCCGAGTTTGCCAAGGCGGTCGACCTTGTGTCGACGGTGAGCAGCGAGCGGTCGCGGGCGGTGAAACTCTCGCTCGACGAAGACCGGCTGGTGCTGTCGGTCAATTCGCCCGACAGTGGCGCCGGTTCGGCCGAGCTGGCGGTGGCCTATGGCGATGAGCACCTCGAGATCGGCTTCAACGCCAAGTATCTCACCGAGATCGCAAGCCAGGTGGACCGGGAGAACGCGGTGTTCCTGTTCAACTCCGCCGGTGATCCGACGCTGATGCGCGAAGGCTCCGACACCTCGGCGCTCTATGTCGTGATGCCGATGCGGGTCTGATGGAGCGTGGGCCCCGGCCCGCGCGGCACCCATGCCCCGCCTCGCCCTCACCTCGCTGACCCTCTCACATTTCCGCTCGCACCGCCGGGCGGAGCTGGTGCTGGATGGCCGGCCCGTGGCCCTCTGGGGGCCGAACGGGGCGGGCAAGACCAATGTGCTGGAGGCGGTGTCGCTGCTCTCGCCCGGGCGCGGGTTGCGGCGGGCGAGCGCGGAAGAGATGGCGCGGGCCCCGGAGCGGCTGGGCTGGAAGGTGAAGGCGGAGCTGGCCTCGTTGGGGCATATTCACGAGCTTGAGACATGGGCCGAGGCGGGCGCGTCCGGGCGGTCGGTGAAGATCGACGGGAAGGCGGCGGCGCAGGTGGCGCTGGGGCGGCTGGCGCGGGTGGTCTGGCTGGTGCCCTCGATGGACCGGCTGTGGATCGAGGGCGCCGAGGGGCGGCGGCGGTTTCTGGACCGGATCGTGCTGAGCTTCGAGCCGGCCCATGGCGAGGCGGTTCTGGCCTATGAGAAGGCCATGCGCGAGCGCAACCGGCTGCTGAAAGACATGGTGCGCGACGCCCATTGGTATGCCGCGCTCGAGCAGCGGATGGGCGAGGAGGGCGCGCGCATTCATCGCCACCGCGAAGAGGCGCTGGTGCGGCTGGCGGCGGCGCAGGATGTGGCCGACAGCGCCTTTCCGGCGGCCGAACTGGTGCTGACCCACCCGGAGCCTGCCTGCGATACGCCCGGCGATGCCGCGGCGCTGACGGCGGCGCTGGCGGACGGGCGGGCGCGCGACCTTGCGGCGACACGCACCCTGACCGGGCCGCATCGGGCCGATCTGGACGCCACCTATATCGCAAAGGCCACCCCGGCGCGGCTTTGCTCGACGGGCGAGCAGAAGGCGCTGCTGCTCTCGCTGATCCTCGCCAATGCCCGCGCGCTGTCCGAAGACTTCGGCGCCCCGCCCCTGCTGCTGCTCGACGAGGTTGCGGCGCATCTGGACGCGGGGCGGCGGGCGGCGCTTTATGCCGAGATCGAGCGGCTGGGCGCGCAGGCCTTCATGACCGGCACCGGGGCCGAGCTGTTCGAGGAACTGGGCGGCAAGGCGCAGCATTTCGAGGTGACGGAAGAGGCCGGGGTTTCGGCGCTGCGGGAGGTCACGGGATGAGATCGGTTCTGCTGCTCAGGGGCATCAACGTGGGCGGCCATGGCAAGCTGCCGATGGCGGAGCTGCGGGCCTTGCTGGAAGGCTTGGGGGCCCGCGAGGTGCAGACCTACATCCAGTCGGGCAACGTGGTGCTGGCGCAGGCCCCGAAGGCCGAGGAGATTGCCGGGGCGATCGAGGCGGCGCACGGGTTTCGGCCGGAGTGCCTTGTGATCGCGGCGGAGGAGTTTCGTGCCGCGCTGGAGGCGGACACGTTCCAGGAGGCGCGGGCAGAGCCGAAGCTGTTGCATTACTTCTTCTGCGCCCGCCAGCCCGCGGCGGACATGCTGGCGGTGGAGCAGGCGCTGGACAACGGCGAGCGGGCCGAGCTGGCGGGGCGGGTGCTTTACTTCCATGCGCCGAACGGCATGGGCAAGTCGAAGTTTCCGGCCAAGGTGGAGCGGCTGCTGGGCACGCCTGCCACGGCGCGCAATTTCTCGACCGTGGCGAAGCTCGCCGAAATGCTGGACGCACCATGACCATCACCCTCGCTGAACTCGGGTTCTATGCCTTCGGGCTGCTGATCCTCTTCCTTACCCCCGGCCCCGTCTGGATGGCGCTGACTGCCCGCGCCCTTTCGGGGGGCTTTCGCGCCGCATGGCCGTTGGCCTTTGGCGTGGTGGTGGGCGATGTGCTCTGGCCGTTCCTCGCGATCTACGGGATCACCTGGGTGACGGTGGTGTTCGCCGGCTTCATGACGGCGCTGAAATGGGTCGCGGCGGCGATCTTCCTCGTCATGGGGGCGCTGATCCTGCGAAACGCGGGCAAGTCCATCGCCACCGACAGCCGCCTGACCCGGCCCGGCATGTGGGCCGGTTTTGCCGCCGGGGTGGCGGTGATCCTGGGCAACCCCAAGGCGATCCTGTTCTACATGGGCGTGCTGCCGGGCTTCTTTGACCTGACGCAGGCGACATGGGGCGATGTGGCCGCGATCACCGCGCTCTCGGCGGTGATCCCGCTGGTGGGCAACCTCGGCTTTGCGCTGATGATCGACCGCGCCCGTCGCCTGCTGGCCTCGCCCAAGGCGCTGAAGCGCACCAATATCGTCGCCGGGAGCCTGCTGATGGCGGTGGGCCTCGTCATTCCCTTTACCTGACGGAAAACGTCACTTCCCTTCAGGGGCTTGGCCGGTATTCTGCGGGCGATGCGCCTGATTGTCCTCGTCATCCTTTGCCTCGCCGCCCTGCCTGCGCTCGCTGAAAAGCGGGTGGCGCTGGTGATCGGCAATGACCGCTACGAGGCGATGCGCCCGCTGCGCAACGCGGCGAATGATGCCGACACCGTGGGCGCGGCGCTGGAGGCGCTGGGCTTCGAGGTGGCCTATGAGCGCAACCGTGACAAGCGGCGGATGGAGCGGGCGCTGGAAGACCTCGAGTATGACGGCGAGGGCGCCGACGTGGCGGTGGTCTATTTTGCCGGTCATGGGTTCGAGGTGGGCGGCGACAACCGGCTGCTGCCGGTGGATGGCGTTGGCGAAAGCCTCGAGACGCTGATGGAAACCTCCCTGAGCCTTGGCGACATCCGCAGCCGGGTGGCCCGGATTGCGCCGGTGGCGGTGGTGCTGGTGGATGCCTGCCGGGTCGACCCTTTCGAGGGCGCGACGGACGGGCGGGCGGCGATTGCGCTGAAGGCGGGAGAGGCGCCGGGTTTTGCCGCCGTGCCCCGGGCCGAGGGCACGCTGATCGGCTTTTCCACCGCGCCGGGGGCGGTGGCGCTGGATGGGGAGGGCAGCAACTCGCCCTTTGCCGCCGCGCTGGCTCGCCACCTTTCTACCACCGGGCTGGAGGTGCGCTCGGTGCTGACGCTGGTGCAGCAGGAGGTCTATGACCGCACAAGGGGCGCGCAACTGCCCTACGTGGAGAGCGCCCTGCCGCGGCTGTTCTTCGCCGCCGGGCAGTCGGATGATCTGCCCGAGCGCGAGCGGCTGCTTCTGGCGATGGCCGACCTCACGCCCGATCTGCGGGCCGAGGTGGAGCAGGTGGCGAGCGATGCGCAGGTGCCGCTGGCGCCGATCTACGGCGCGCTTCTGGCTGCGGAGCTGGCCGATGCCTCGCCCACCGAGCGGGGCGAGAAGCTGGCCGAGGCGGCGCGGGCCTTCAACGAGACGCAGGCGCAACTGCGCAGCCTTTCGGCCTCCGATGGCGAGGTGGCGGAGCTGCGCGACGTGGCCGAAAGCCAGCTATCGCTGGGTGATTTCACCGGCGCGCTCGACACGCTCGACAAGGCGATCGCGCGCGACCGCGCCTCGGGCGATGCGCTGGCCGCCAACCTCGTGTCGCGCCGCCTGTCGGAGGCCGACACGCTGGTGCTGAAGGCGGGGTTTGCCCGCACCCGACTGGATTACGGCGAGGCGATTGATGCCCTGGCGCGGGCCTCTGAGCTGCACGTGGAACTGGCCGGGCTGGTGACGCAAGAAGAGCACCGCCGCGCCCGGATCGACGTGGCCCGCGAGCTGGGCGAGCTGCGTCGCCTCACCGGCGATGGGGCGGGCGCGCTGGCCGCCTTCACCGAGATGCTCGCCGCCGCACAGGTGCTGGAGGCAATTGCCCCCTCGCCGGAGGCCGCGCGCTTTGTCTTTCTGGCCCATATGAACATCGGCTACGCCCATATGGCAGGCGGCCGGTTTGACCTTGCGATCGACAGCTTTGCCGAGGCCGTGGTGGCGCTGGGGCGGGGCGATTCAAAGGCCGATCCGCGCCAGCACGAGCTGGATCTCTGGCAGGCCGAGGTGGCGGTGGGCGATACGGCCATGGCGCTGGGCGGTTACAGCGCGGCGCTGAAGACCTACACCCGCGCCACCGAGCGCATCATCGCCGTGCTGCCCGAACGCCCGAGCGAGATGGAAGACCTGCTGAACCTCTCCGCGAGCTACGAGCGGCTGGGCGATGCGCAGATGGCGGTGGGCAAGCCTGCCGAGGCTTTCGAGACGTTCTGGAAGGGGCTGGAGCTGTTTGGCGACGGGTCGCGGGTCAACGCCGGGCAGGCGAGGGTGGCGTTGCAGATCGGGCGGATCGGCACCAAGGCGGGGCGGGCGGCACTGGACGACCTCGAGTTCACCACCGCGCGGGCTTACCTCGAGCGGATGGTCGAGTTTCTGCGGGTGCTCTACGAGAAGGACCCGCAGGTGGTGGAGGTGCGGCAGCGCTATGCCGCCGCGCTTGCCAGCCTTGGCGATGCGCAGATGCGCGAGCTTGACCACGCCGCCGCCACGAGGAGCCTGACCGATGCCATCGGCCTGCTTGAACCGCTCACCGCGCTCGATCCGGGCAATGCCGACTACAAGTTTGAGCTGGCCAAGGCCCGCGCGCTCTATGCCACCCAGCAGAGCTTCGAGAATGAGTGGGACAGCGCCCTCGATCTCTACGCCGAGGCGATTGCGGCGATGGATGCGCTGTTTGAGCTGAACAGCGCCAACGTGGTCTGGATGTGGGATTATGCCGACATGCACACCGCCCGGGGCCAGCTTGCCGCGCGGCGGGGCAAGCCCGAGGTGGCGCTGGACGACTACGCGGTGGCGGCGGATTACTCGAGCCTGCTGGCCTCCTTCCAGTCCGACAGCCTGCGCTCCAAGGCCCGCCATGCGCAGAACCTGCACCGGCTGGGCGATGTGCAGATCGGGCTGGGCTATTGGGAGGGCGCGGCCGAAACGCAGAACGAGCTGGTGCAGGTGATCCGCAGCCTGACCGCGCAAGAGCTTGGCCGACCCGACCGGCGAGGTGAGCTGGCCATGGCGCTGATGCGGCTGGCGGAGGCGGAGACGCGGCTGAACCGCAGCGATCAGATCGAAACCTGGTTTGCCGATGCGCTCACCCTGTTCGACGCGGTTCTCGCGGATGGCGAAAATTACGAGGCCGCCTATTGGGGCGCCTTCACCGAGGCGCTCTGGGGCGACTTTGCCCGCTGGAGCGAGCGGCCCGAAGAGGCGCTGCGCCACCACCGCGAGGCGTTGCGCCGGCGCGAAGACCTGCTGGCGACCGGGGCCAACCGCTATCACGTGGAATACCTCGTGAGCGTGAGCCATGAGCTGATCGCCAATGTGCTCGCGGAGACCGGGCAGACGGCGGCGGCGATTGCCGAGCACCACCTTGCCATGGCGCGCCGGGTGAAGCTGCTGGAGGAAATCCCGCAGGACATGGGCATCACCCGCGCGCTCTTTGTCAGCCACTTCCAACTGGCCGAACTGGGGGAGACACCACTGGAGCATTATCGCGCTGGGGTGAAGGTTCTGGACCGGATGGAGGAGCGCGGCGCGCTCAGCGAGGAGGACGCCGGCTGGCGCGATGAAATGCGCCAGCGCATCGCCGCTCTCGAGGCCGGGAAAACCCCGGAAAATCAGCCCTGAAAACCTGTGTCATCCGCGTGACATCCCTGCCCTGACCGACTATAAATCCGGCACAACAACAACGGACAGGCGGCATGGCCGAAAACCCACAGGCACCCGAAGAATACGGCGCAGATTCCATCAAGGTTCTCAAAGGCTTGGAGGCGGTTCGCAAACGCCCCGGCATGTATATCGGGGATACCGACGATGGCTCGGGCCTGCACCATATGGTGTATGAGGTCGTCGACAACGGCATCGACGAGGCGCTGGCCGGTCATGCTGACCGCGTAACCGTGACGCTGCATGCCGATAATTCGGTTTCCGTCAGCGACAACGGACGCGGGATTCCGGTGGACATGCACCCCGAAGAGGGGGTTTCGGCGGCCGAGGTCATCATGACCCAGCTCCACGCGGGCGGTAAGTTTGACAGCAACTCCTACAAGGTGTCGGGCGGTCTGCACGGGGTTGGCGTTTCGGTCGTCAACGCGCTGAGTGACTGGCTGGAGCTGCGCATCTGGCGCAACGGCAAGGAACACGTGGCGCGGTTTGAAGGCGGCTTCACGGCGGAGTCGCTGAAGGTTGTGGGCGATGCCGATGGCCGGAAGGGCACCGAGGTGCGGTTTCTGGCCTCGACGGACACCTTCTCGAACCTTGAATACAGCTTCAAGACGCTGGAAAACCGGCTGCGGGAACTGGCCTTCCTCAACTCGGGCGTCCGCATCCTGCTGCGCGACGAGCGCCCGGCGGAGGCGCTGGAAAGCGAGCTGTTTTACGAGGGCGGCGTGCGCGAGTTCGTCAAGTACCTCGACCGGCACAAGTCGGCGGTGATGGAAGAGCCGATCTTCATGGTGGGCGAGAAGGACGGCATCGGCGTGGAAGTGGCGATGTGGTGGAACGACAGCTACCACGAGACGGTGCTGCCCTTTACCAACAACATCCCCCAGCGCGACGGCGGCACCCATATGGCGGGCTTCCGGGGCGCGCTGACCCGCACGATCAACCTCTATGCCTCCTCCTCCGGCATCGCCAAGAAGGAGAAGATCAACTTCACCGGCGACGATGCCCGCGAGGGGCTGACCTGCGTGCTCTCGGTGAAGGTGCCCGACCCGAAGTTCTCGAGCCAGACCAAGGACAAGCTGGTCTCTTCCGAGGTGCGGCCCGCCGTTGAGGGGCTGGTGAACGAGAAGCTGGCGGAATGGTTCGAGGAGAACCCCGCGGAGGCGCGCCAGATCGTCGGCAAGATCGTCGAGGCCGCGCTGGCCCGCGAGGCTGCCCGGAAGGCCCGCGAGCTGACCCGGCGCAAGACCGCGATGGACGTGGCCTCCCTGCCCGGCAAGCTGGCCGACTGCCAGGAAAAGGACCCGAGCAAATCGGAGCTCTTCATCGTCGAGGGTGACTCCGCCGGTGGCTCTGCCAAACAGGGCCGGGCGCGGAGCAATCAGGCGGTTCTGCCGCTGCGAGGCAAGATCCTCAACGTCGAGCGGGCGCGGTTTGACCGGATGCTCTCGTCGGAGACGGTGGGCACGCTCATCACCGCGCTGGGCACCGGGATTGGCCGCGACGAGTTCAACATCGGGAAGCTGCGCTACCACAAGATCGTCATCATGACCGATGCGGACGTGGACGGCGCGCATATCCGTACGCTGCTCCTCACCTTCTTCTACCGGCAGATGCCGGAGATCATCGAGGGCGGCTATCTCTACATTGCGCAGCCGCCGCTCTACAAGGTCGCGCGCGGACGCTCGGAAGTGTACCTCAAGGATGTGCCCGCGCTGGAAGACTACCTGATCGCGCAGGGCGTGGAGGGCGCGGTGCTGCGGCTGCCGAGCGGCGAGGAGATTGCCGGGCAGGACCTGGCCCGGGTGGCCGATGCGGCGCGGAGTTTCCGCCGCATCCTTCAGGCCTTCCCGACCCATTACCCGACGCGCATTCTGGAGCAGGCCGCCCTCGCGGGCGCCTTCGAGCCGGGCCGCGCAGATGCCGACCTTCAGGCCGTGGCCGACGCAATTGCGGCGCGGCTCGACCAGGTGGCGGTGGAATACGAGCGTGGCTGGCAGGGCCGGATCACGCAGGACCACGGCATTCGGCTGGCCCGCATCCTTCGGGGTGTGGAAGAGATCCGCACGCTCGACGGCGCCGTGCTGCGCTCGGGCGAGGCCCGGCGTCTGGCGCAGGTGGCGGAAGAAAACCGCGACGTCTACCGCCAGACCGGTTCGCTGAGCCGGAAGGATCGGGAGACGCCGATCCACGGGCCGCTGGAGCTGCTGGAAGCCATTCTGGAAGAAGGCGAGCGCGGGCTGACGCTGCAACGCTACAAGGGCCTCGGCGAAATGAACCCCGAGCAGCTCTGGGAAACCACGTTGGACCCGGATGCCCGGACGCTGTTGCAGGTGAAGGTCGAGGATCTGGCCGAGGCCGACGACCTCTTCACCAAGCTGATGGGCGACGTGGTGGAACCCCGTCGCGAGTTCATCCAGCAGAACGCGCTGAACGTGGAAAACCTCGACTTCTAGCGGCGGTGGGTTTCACCCACCCTACAGATGTTGCACGGTTTCGAGATTGGCGAGGCGGCAGAGCCTTGCCAGCTCGGCATCCAGCTTGTCGTCGCGGGCCTGCGAGGGGCGCACGCCGGGCTCTGTCCAACGGTTCATGACGGTGAGCGTGCCGGCCTTGCGGTCGGCCTTGGCCTCGAGCCTTCCGACGAGGCGCGACCCTTCGAGCAGTGGAAACACGTAGTAGCCCCATTGGCGCTTTTCGGCGGGGACGAACATTTCCACGGTGTAGTCGAAGCCGAAGAGGCGGCGCAGGCGGGTGCGGTCGCGGATCGCCGGGTCGAAGGGGTTGAGGATGCGCAGGCGGGAGGTGGGGGCCTGCAGGGCCTCCAGCCTTGCCTCGATGTCGGGCGCGGCGAGGGCCTTGAAGGTGCCGCCCCCTGCGGCCTCCACCTCGACCGGCACCAGATCGCTTGCGCCTTCGGCCCAGCGGGCGGTTTCTGCAACCGTGGTGGCATCCCAGAACTTGCGAATCTCGCCCTGGGTGCCGAAGCCGATGCGGTGGAGCGCGGCGCGGGAGAGCCAGTCGATCTGCTGTTCGTCAGGCACTTTCTGTTCGCGCAGGTGCGCGGGAAAGACGCGCTCGGCAAGGTCGTAGTGCTTGGTGAAGCCTTCGCGGTGGCAGGTGGCCAACTCCCCGGAAAACCAAAGGAAATCCAACGCGCGCTTGTGCGGCGGGCGCTGCCACATCTCCTTGGGGCCGGATTGGACATGCTCGAAATCGCGGGTGCAGAGCGGGCCTTCCTCCGCCACGCGGGCCTTGACGGAAGAGAGCAGGCCCGGGTCGATCTTGCCCCACCAGCCGGAGCGGGAGATCTTTTCGCGCATCCGGGTGAACTGGCGCTGCCACATGGGCAGAAACTCCATCGGCAGGACGGAGGCATCGTGGGTGAAATGCTCGAAGACGGCGCGCTGTTTGCCCAGCAGCCTGTCCATCATCGGTTCGCGGTAGTTGGCATTGCGCGACCACATGATGTGGTGATGCGCGCGGCTGACGATCTGGATCGAGTCGAGCTGGACGAAGCCGAGATCGCGGATGATCTGCGGCGCGTCGAGCTTGCCGGTGGGCGGGGTGGCGAGGCCGTGGGCGGAGAGCCAGAGGGCGCGGGCCTGGGCGTTGGAAATGGTGAGCGCGGTCATGGCGGCAGGATTGGGCCGGGCGGTGGCGGTTTGCAATCCGGTTGCTGACATTTCGGGGCGGTTGCGCTCTGGTTGCGGGATGGCGGGACAAGTCCCGCCCTACGGAGGTTGCATGGGCAGTGAGGATCGGCGGGCCGGGGTCTACTACGGCAAGCGGGAGAGCTGGAAGGCGGAGATGGAGGCGTTGAGGGCGATCCTGCTTGCAGGGCCGCTGGACGAGACCTTCAAGTGGCGGCAGCCCTGCTACGTGTGGAAGGGAGCGAATGTGGCGATGCCCGGGGGCTACGGCGGGCGCTGCGTGCTGTCGTTCTTTCGGGGCGTGCTTCTGGAGGATCCGGAGGGGCTTCTGGTGAAGCCGGGAGAGAACAGCCGGGCGGCGCGGGTGATGGAATTTGGCTCGGTGGACGAGGTGGAGGCGGCGCGGGGCGCGATCGAGGGCTTCGTGGCGCAGGCGGTGCGGCTGGTGGAGGAGGGGCGGCGGGTGGAGCTGCCGCCGGATGACTTCCCGCTACCGGAGGAGCTGGAGGAAGCCCTGGCGGGCGATGATGCGCTGCGCGAGGCTTGGGAGGCGCTGACGCCGGGGCGGCGGCGGGGCTGGGCGCTGCATTTTGGTGGGGCCAAGCAGGCGGCGACGCGGGAGCGGCGGATCGGGAAGGCGCGGGAGGCGATCCTCGCGGGCCAGGGAATGCACGATTGAGCGGGTCAGCCGCCCGAAAGCAGCGGTGACAGGCCGGCGCGGAGGGTGTCGCTGAGGGGCTTGGGGCGGCGGGTTGCGGCGTCGACGTAGACGTGAACGAAGAAGCCCTCGGCAGCGGCGGCCGCGCTGTCGCCGGCAAAGAGGCCGACCTCGTAGCGCACCGAGCTGGTGCCGATCCGGGCGATGCGGATGCCGGAGGTGACGGGCTCGGGAAAGCGGATCTCGGAGTGGAAGCGGCAGCCGCTTTCGACCATCACGCCGATCTGGTCGCCATGGAGCACATCGAGCAGCCCGGCGCGGATGAGCCATGCGTTCACGGCGGTGTCGAACAGCTCGTAATAGGCCACGTTGTTGAGATGGCCGTAGGGGTCCATGTCCTTCCAGCGGGTCTCGTGGGTGGCAAGCTGGGCGTAGTCGGCGCGGGTTGCAGGCGGTGCTTTCATGCGCCCGATCAGAGACCGAGAGCGGCGCGGATGGCAAGGGCGACGAGGCCGAGCGCCAGCACCGCCCCGGCGTAGAGCGCCACAAACCACGCAATGCGGCGCATCAGTGGTAGCCCTTGTCCGGGTCGATCTTGCCGCGGAAGACCCAATAGGCGAAGGCGGTGTAGGCGAGGATCACCGGGATCAGGATACCGGCGCCAATCAGCATGAAGACCTGGCTCGCCTCGGGCGCGGCGGCCTCCCAGATCGTGACCTCGGTGGGCACGATGTAGGGGAACATCGACACCCCGAGCCCCCCGAAGCAGAGGGTGAAGAGGAGCAGGGCCAGCAGGAAGGGCGAGGTTTCGGCAGCGGCCATGCGCAGCCGGGTGATGAGGCCGAAGAAGGCGGCGGCGGTGAGGGCCGCGACCGCGGCGGCAAGGCCCCAGCCCCAGCCGGAGAACCAGCGGGCGTAGTAGCCTTCCTGCAGGAAGGGCGTCCAGAGGCTGATGATGGCGATGAAGCCCACGGTGAGCGGGGCAAAGAGCATGGCCCAACGGCGCATCCGGTTCTGCAGGTCGCCCGAGGTCTTGAGAACCAGCCAACAGGCGCCAAGCAGCATGTAGCCGACCATGACCGCCAGGCCGACGGTGAGGGAGAAGGGGGTGAGCCAGTCCCACCATCCGCCGGAGTAGGCGCGGGCGGCCTCGTCGATCTCGATGCCCTGAAGGATGGCGCCGAGGGCCACGCCCTGCGACAGCGCGGCCAGCGCCGAGCCGCCGATGAAGGCCACGTCCCAGAGCGGTTTGAAGCGCTCGGTGCGCCAGCGGAACTCGAAGGCCACGCCGCGGAACACGAGCGCAAGCAGCATGGCGATGATCGGCGCGTAGATCGCCGGGAGGATCAGCGCGTAGGCCAGCGGAAAGGCCGCGAACAGCCCGCCGCCGCCCATGACCAGCCAAGTCTCGTTGCCGTCCCAGACCGGGGCGACCGAGTTCATCATCACGTCGCGGTCCCTTCGCTTTGGCTCCAGCGCAAAGAGCATGCCGAGGCCGAGGTCGAAGCCGTCGAGCACGACGTAGACCAGCACCGAGAAGGCAATGATGAAGGCCCAGATCACGGTGAGGTCGAAGGAGACACCTTCAGCGAGGGGCATGGCTCATTCCTCCTTGGGCGCGTCGGGCACGGGTGAGCGGCCTGCGGCGCGGGTGGGGCCGGTGGCCACATCCTTCAGGCGCGGTTCGGCCGGGCTGGGTTCGTGGCCCATGAGGCGCAGGATATACCAAGTGCCTGCGCCGAAGACGGCGAAATAGACCACGATGAAGGCCACCAGCGAAGCCCCGACGGCAGGCGCCGCGAGGGGGGCGGCGCTGTCGGCGGTACGCAGCAGGCCGTAGACGGTGAAGGGCTGCCGGCCGACCTCGGTCGTGACCCAGCCCGCCAGCACGGCGATCAGGCCGGAGGGGCCCATGAGCATGGCGGCGCGGTGGAGCATGGGCCAGTCGAAAAGTCGGCCCCGGACGCGGGCGAAGAGCGACCAGAGGCCGATGCCCAGCATGGCAAAGCCGATGGCGACCATGATGCGGAAGGCCCAGAACACGATGAACACGGGCGGCTGGTCTTCGTCCGGCACGGTATCGAGGCCGTCGAGCGGGGCATCGAGGCTGTGCTTGAGGATCAACGACGACAGCTTGGGGATGCCCACGGCGTAGTCGAGCGTTTGCGTCTCGTCATTGGGCCAGCCGAAGAGGTAGAGCGGGGCGCCGTCAGGGTGGCTTTCGTAGTGGCCTTCCATCGCCATGACCTTCACCGGCTGGTGCTCCAGCGTGTTCAGCCCGTGGGCATCGCCGAGGAAGATCTGGATCGGCGCGACGATGGCGGCCATCCACATGGCCATCGAGAACATGGTGCGGCTCTCGTTGCTGGCCAGCTCGCCCCGTCTGCGGTGGCGCAGCAGGTGAAAGGCCCCGACGCCGCCGACGATGAACGCGGTGGTCAGATAGGCCGCCGTGACGGTGTGGGCGAGCCGGTAGGGGAAGGAAGGGTTGAAGATGACCTGCCAGAAGTCGGTCGGCAGGAACTGCCCCGTTTCGGCGTCGATCTCGAAGCCTGCGGGCGTGTGCATCCACGAATTCACCGACAGGATCCAGAAGGCCGAAAAGAAGGTGCCGAGCGCCACCATGCCCGTGGCCGCCATGTGCAGCCCCGGCCCCACCCGGTCGCGACCGAACAGCATGATGCCGAGGAAGCCCGCTTCGAGGAAGAAGGCCGAGAGCACCTCGTAGGCCATCGGCGCGCCGATCACCGGCCCGGCACGGTCGGAGAAGACCGACCAGTTGGTGCCGAACTGGTAGCTCATGACGATGCCCGAAACGACGCCCATGGCGAAGGCGAGGGCAAAGATCTTCACCCAGTAACGGAAGAGGTTGAGGAAGCGTTCCTGTTTGGTCCAGAGCCAGAGTGCGTTGAGCACCGCAAGGTAGGAGGCCAGGCCGATGGTGAAGGCCGGGAACAGGAAGTGGAATGACACCGTGAAGGCGAATTGCAGGCGGGCCAGGAAGACGGCGTCGAAGGCTTCGAACATGGGTCTCTTGGATGTCTGTTTCGGTTCGGTTCGAAGGTAGGTTAACGGCACAGGGCGTCGAGACAGAGTGCCGCTTTGCCGCAGGGATGAAAATAGGCGCCCGATTTCCGGCTGCGGGCGCCACGCACGCGGGCTAGGCTGGGGCCATGTTGTTCAGATTGCCAGATGATGACACGCTCTATGCCGCCCTTGTCGCGCGTGACGGGAGCTATGAAGGGCGGGCGCTGGTTTGCGTGCGCTCGACCGGGATTTTCTGCCGCCTGACCTGCCCGGCGCGCAAGCCGCTGCGGGAGAACTGCGAGTTTCGCGAGACGGCGCAGGCTTGCATCGAAGCGGGTTATCGCGCCTGCAAGCGCTGCAAGCCGCTGAAGGCCCTGACCGATGAGCCAACCGTGACCGCGCTGCTGGAGGCACTGGCCGCCGATCCGGCGCGGCGCTGGAGCGAGGCCGATGTGGCGGCCGAGGGGTTTGACCCTTCGACGGTGCGCCGTGCCTTCAAGCGGGCCTTTGGCACCACCTTTCTGGAGATGGCCCGGCAGCGGCGTCTGCTTGCCGGGCTGGAGGTGCTGGGCGAGGGCGGCAAGGTGATCGAGGCGCAGATCGACGCCGGGTTCGAGAGCGCCTCGGCCTTTCGCGCCGCCTTCGGGCGGATGCTGGGCGTGGCGCCGGGCGCGTTCGACAGGCGCCCGCTGCTGATGGCCGACTGGATCGACACGGCCCTCGGGCCGATGGTCGCGGTCAGCGATGCGCGGGCGCTGCACCTACTGGAGTTCGTCGGGCGCAAGGCCCTGCCGCGAGAGCTGCAACGGCTGCACGCGCAGGCCAAGGGATCGCTCGGCTTTGGCCGCCCGGCCCCGACCGAGCAGGTGGCGGCGGAACTGGGGCGCTACTTTGCCGGGCAGAGCGCGGAGTTCGGCACGCCGCTGGCGCTGCACGGCTCGGAGTTCACCCGCGCGGTCTGGGCCGCGCTGCGCGAGATCCCGGCGGGGCAGACCCGCAGCTACAGTCAGGTGGCCGAGGCGATTGGCAGGCCGCAGGCGGTGCGGGCCGTGGCACGGGCCAACGGGGCCAACCAGCTTGCGCTGATCATCCCCTGCCACCGGGTCATCGGTGCCGATGGCAGCCTGACCGGATACGGCGGCGGGCTGTGGCGCAAGGAGCGGCTGATTGCGCTGGAGCGCGGTTTTGCGGTGCGGGCGGCCTAGTTTTTGCCCGCGTTCGGCCCGGCGAGATCATTCCTCACCATCCAGCCTGCGAGGCGGGAGAGCAACATGTCCTGCACCTGCAACTTGATGGCGCGGGGCGGGTGCCCTTCGATCTCGTCGACGAAGGCGGTCACATAGTCTTCCTGCGCATCATCGAGCCAGAAGAGCAGCCGGGTGAAGTGGTTGAAGTTGTCGTGCACCTCTTCAATCTCGTAGCGCGTGCCGCATTGCTCGGGGATGAACCGCTGGTGTGCGACGGAGCTGGAGCCGCTCTCGGGCAGGATGCACTGCGTGAGCAGGCCGCCGTCGGCCTCTTCCACCACGCGGGCTTTATAGCCCATCTCGCGCTCGCAGGGCTCGAAGGTTTCGTCATCGGGAAAGTTGGCGGTGAACCAGACCGGAAAGAAGCCGTCTGCATCGGGCTGGCCGCAGCGGTGGTGCCCCTTGGTCTCGCCGGGGCGCATGACCATGGCGGCCTCCAGCAGCTCGGGCGCGACCGGGGCCCATGTGCTGTGGCGGGTGCGGAAGGTGCGGTTGGGCAGGGCGACAAGGGCCGTGGGCAGGAGCCAGACCAGCAGGAAGGTGCCGGCAAGGAAGGTCAGGAGAAAGCGCAGGATCTGCCATTGCACCTGCGGGTCCATCAGCGCCGGGCCCTCGGCTGGCAGCGCCATCCCGCCGGTGGTGGCGAGCAGGGCGGTGAACATCACGGTCATCGGCAGCGCTTCTGTCCAGCCGCCGGGAAAGGTGGCGTGGTGCCAGACCACCAGCCCGGTCCAGAGCGCCATGATGATCACAAGGGTCAGCGGATCACCCAGCGGCGCGGTGCCCGGATGCAGGGCAACCGAAGCGGCGGCCCCCAGAAGCGGCAGGGCGGAAAATGCAACGATGCGGCGACGAAGGCGCATGAGGCGATAGGGCATGTGCCAGGCCCAGAAGAGATTTTCCGACAATGTGCACCCTTTCTTATTGGGCCTCCGGCGTAGCGGCGGCGCGGGGCGTCAATGTGGCGGAGTGTGGGCGATTTTATCCCGGTGTCACATCGGCTTGGCATCGGCGGGCGGATCGCGGATAGTCCACTCGGACGGAGCAGGGAGAGAACCATGGACATGCCGAAAAATGCCTTCAAGGCCGCAATCGCAGAGGGCCGCTTGCAGGTTGGCATCTGGAACACGATCCCCGATCCGAGCGTGGTCGAGCTGCTTGCGGGCACCGGGTACGACTGGATCCTGCTCGACAGCGAGCACACCCCGGTGACGATTCCGGGCCTCCTGCCACTGATGCAGGCCGCCGGTGGCTACCCGGTGAGCACCATCGCACGGCCCGGCTGGAACGACATGCTGGAGATCAAGCGCCTGCTCGATCAGGGCGCGCAGACGCTGCTGATTCCCTATGTGCAGAGCGTGGAAGAGGCCGAGCTTGCGGTGAAGCACGTGCGCTACCCGCCCAAGGGCGTGCGCGGCGTGGGCGGCACCACCCGGGCCAGCCGCTATGGCGCGGTGAAGGATTACATCCAGAACGCCGAGCGCGAGATCTGCCTTCTGGTGCAGATCGAGACGGTTGAGGCGATGGAGCAGGCCGACGAGATTGCGGCGGTCGATGGCGTTGACGGTGTGTTCATCGGCCCTGCGGATTTTGCCGCCTCGATGGGCTATGCCGGTCAGCCGACCCACCCGGAGGTGAAGGCGGCGATCTGCGATGGCATCCGGCGGATCAAGGCGGCGGGCAAGGCGCCCGGCATCCTGACGCTGGACCCGACCTTCCAGAAGGAGGCCGAGGAGGCGGGCGCGGTGTTTGTGGCCGTGACGCTCGATGCGTCCATCCTGCGGGCGGGCGCGATTGCGGCGCGGGAGCGTTTCACCGGCTGATCCGGGGGCCGCTCAGCCGATGGTGTCGGGGCCGAGCTTGAGCACGACCGGCACCACCAGCTCTTCTTCGTCCGTCAGGTGACGGTCGAGCAGCTTGCCGAGGCTTTCCAGCGAAGCGGCAAAGGGCGCGACGCTGTCCTTGGCATTGCCGCCTTCGGCGATCTTGCTGAGGGCCGCGTTGGCGGTGTCGGCAAACGCGGCCAGCGCCGGATCGAGTTGCACGTGGTCGGCCTCCATCAGCTCGAACCCGCGCGCGATTCCCGGCGCCTTCTGCTGGAGAATCGGAAAGTAGTGCTGGTCTTCGATCTGGTGGTGGCCGTGGAGCTGTTGCAGCAGCATCCCGCCATAGCGTGGCAGCGCGGTGCCGAAGCGGGCCGGGTCTGCGCCGTCGAGCAGGCTCTGGGTTTCGGTGTTAAGCAGGCCCAGCAGCTTGCGGAACATCAGGTGGCGGTCGAGCCAGAATTCGACGAGCCCGGCAAAATGCGGGTGGGCTTCCCACGTGTCGCGCGGGTAGTCGGCGAGCAGGATGCGCAGGGCATCGGGCAGGGTCTCGCGGTCTGGCAGGTTCAGGGTGGGATCTGGTGTCATTGCGCGGAGTTAGCGCGGGTGCGGGCGAGTGCAAGCTGGCGCTGGCGTTCGCGGAAGCGGGCGCGGTCTTCGGCGGAATACTCGCCCACGCAGGCCGGGCATTGCACGCCTTCCTCATAGGCGGGGGCGTCACGGTCGGCGGCTGAAACCGGACGCCCGCAGGCGTGGCAAAGCCGGTAGTCGCCCGGTGTCAGCCCGTGGCCAACCGAGACGCGGCTGTCGAAGACATAGCACTCGCCGTTCCAGCGGCTGGTCGCCTCCGGCACCTCTTCGAGATACTTCAGGATGCCGCCCTGAAGGTGGAACACCTCTTCAACCCCCTGCGACTTCAGGTAGTTGGTGGATTTCTCGCAGCGGATGCCGCCGGTGCAGAACATCGCCACCCGCTTGCCGTCGAACTGCGCCTTGTTGGCTTGCCACCAGGCCGGAAACTCGCCGAAGCTCGCGGTTTCGGGGTTAACGGCGCCCTCGAAGGTTCCGATGGCGACCTCGTAATCGTTGCGGGTGTCGATCACCGCCACGTCGGGCGCGTCGATCAGCGCGTTCCACTCGGCGGGGGCCACATAGGTGCCGACCGAGGCCGTCGGGTCCACGCCCTCGATACCGAGGGTGACGATCTCGCGCTTGAGGCGCACCTTCATGCGGCGGAAGGGGCGCTCGGGTGCCTCGCTTTCCTTCCATTCAAGGTCCGCGCAGCCCGGGAGTGTCTTGATATGCGCAATCAGCGCGTCGATCCCGGCGCGCGGCCCGGCGACTGTGCCGTTGATCCCCTCGGGCGCGAGCAGCAGCGAGCCGCAGAGCCCCTTGGCCTCGCAGAGCGCCTTCAGCGGCCCCTGCAGCGCGGCGGGGTCGGGGAAGGGGGCAAACTTGTAGAGCGCGGCGACGGTGAACATGGGGCGCGGCATAGCGCTCGCCGCGCCCTCAGGCAATGCAAAGAAGGGGTTCAGAACTTCTCGGCGAAGGTGGCGAAGGTCTCTGCCCATGTCCGCAGGAACTTCGCGGTATCTTCCCGGGCGATCTCGCCGGTTTCGGAGAAAAACTCGCCGTCGGTGCGCATGTAGACCTCGGGATGGCCCATCACGTGCATCCCCAGCGCCACGCCCCGCATCCGCATGTGCTGGGCGGCAACGGCCCCGCTGATCGCACCGGGCGAGGCGCTCATCACGGCGGCGGGCTTGCCGACCCAGGTGCTCTTGCCCCAAGGCCGCGAGCCCCAGTCGAGCGCGTTGGCAACGAAGCCGGGCAGGTTGCGGTTGTATTCGGGGATCACGAAGAGAAAACCGTCGACCGCATCAATGGCGCTTTTGAAGGCGGTGACTTCGGCGGGCGGACCGGACCAGAGATCGTCGTTGTAATGGGGCAGTTCGCCGATCTCGATGGGGGAGAAGTCCATCAGGTCCGAGGCGATCCCGGCCACGGCTTCGGCCAGTTTGCGGTTGAGCGAGCCTTCACGCAGGCTGCCGACGATCACGCCGATTGATTTCATTGGGTTTTCCTTTTGCTCTGTCCTCCCGCTCCTTCCAATTGGGTCGGGCGCGGGCAAGTTCAACCCGCAGAGATTGACCCGCCCCGCCTCGCTGCTACCTTTCGCGCCAGCCACAGGAGACCGCCCATGCCCGACAGTGCCCTCATCGTGATCGACGTGCAGAACGACTTTTGCCCCGGCGGGGCGCTTGCCGTTGAGGGGGGCGATACGATTGTTCCGGGCATCAACGCGCTGATGGCGGAGTTTCCCGCCGTCGTGCTGACGCAGGACTGGCACCCCGAGGGGCATTCGTCCTTCGCCTCGGGCCACCCCGGGGCCGAGCCGTTCTCGATGATCGACATGCCCTATGGCCCGCAGGTGCTCTGGCCTGATCACTGCATTCAGGGCAGCGCGGGGGCGGAGTGTCATGCCGATCTGGACACCACGCGCGCCGACCTGATCCTGCGTAAGGGCTACAACCCGCGGATCGACAGCTATTCGGCCTTCTTCGAGAACGATCACACCACCCCGACCGGGTTGGAGGGCTACCTGCGCACGCGCGGGATCGAGAAGCTGACCATGGTGGGGCTGGCGACCGATTACTGCGTGAACTTCTCCGCCGTCGATGCCGCCAAGCTCGGCTTCACCGTGACCGTGCGCACCGACCTTTGCCGCGCCATCGACCTCGACGGCTCGCTGAAGGCGGCCATGGAGGGTATGCGCGGTGCGGGCGTGCTGGTGGAGTGAACCTGTAGGGCAGGCTTGTTCTGCCATCCGAAACACCGGCCCGGAGGCCAGATGACCGATACCCCACACCTCGACGAGGCCAGCTTTCGCGCGCCCGAACCCGACCAGCTTTTTCCACGGGAGCAAAGCGGCCATCCGGCGCGGATTCTGCTGCTCTACGGCTCGTTGCGGGAGGTGGCCTATTCCCGCCTGATGGTCGAAGAGGCGGCGCGGGTGCTGGAAAGGCTCGGCTGCGAGACCCGCATTTTCAACCCCTCCGGCCTGCCCCTGCCCGACGATGCGCCCGCAGATCACCCCAAGGTGGTTGAGTTGCGCGAGATGGTGATGTGGTGCGAGGGCATGGTCTGGTCATCCCCCGAACGCCACGGCGCGATGACCGGCATCCTCAAGAACCAGGTGGACTGGATTCCGCTTTCACCGATTGGCGGGGTGCGGCCCACGCAGGGCAAGACACTGGCGCTGATGCAGGTTTCGGGTGGGTCGCAAAGCTTCAACTCGGTGAACCAGATGCGCATTCTGGGCCGCTGGATGCGGCTGCTGACGATACCGAACCAGAGTTCGGTGGCGCGGGCCTCGAACGAGTTCGAAAACGGGCGGATGAAGCCTTCGCCCTTCTATAACCGGATGGTCGACGTGATGGAGGAGCTGGTGCGCTTCACCCTGCTGACCCGCGACATCAAGGATCACCTGGTAGACCGCTACTCCGAGCGGGTGGAAACCCGCGAAGAGCTTTCGGCGCGGGTGAACCTGAAAGACGCGACATGACCCGCCTCCCGCTGGACTCCCCCGGCCCCGCTTGAAATAACCACCCGGCAGCACTCCGGAGGACCAGATGGTCGACATCGCCAGCCGCGTCTACAATCACAAGTGGAAGATCGACCCCATCGTAAGGTCGCTCATCGACACCGATTTCTACAAGCTGCTGATGTGCCAGTCGGTGTTTCGCAACAAGCCCGACACGCAGGTGACGTTCAGCCTGATCAACCGCACCAAGTCGGTGCCGCTGGCCAAGCTGATCGACGAGGGGGAGCTACGCGAACAGCTCGACCATATCCGCTCGCTCTCGCTGACCCGGGGCGAGAGCACCTGGCTGCGGGGCAACACGTTTTATGGCAAGCGGCAGATGTTCCGGTCCGACTTCATGGAGTGGTTCGAGAACCTGCGGCTGCCCGCCTATCACCTCGAGCGGGTGGGCGACCAGTATGAGCTGACCTTCGAAGGCTCCTGGCCCGAGGTGATGCTTTGGGAAATTCCGGCGCTGGCGGTGCTGATGGAGCTGCGGGGCCGGGCGGTGCTGAACCAGATGGCGCGGTTCGAGCTTCAGGTGCTCTATGCCCGCGCGATGACCAAGCTCTGGGAAAAGATCGAGCGGCTGAAGGAGGTCGACGGGTTGAAGCTGGCGGATTTCGGCACCCGGCGGCGGCACAGCTTCCTGTGGCAGGACTGGTGCGTGCGGGCGATGGTGGAGGGGCTTGGCGACAAGTTCACCGGCACCTCCAACTGCCTGATCGCCAAGAACCGCGACCTCGAGGCGATCGGCACGAATGCCCACGAGCTGCCCATGGTCTATGCCGCGCTGGCCGAGGATGACGCCGCGTTGGCCCAAGCCCCCTATGACGTGCTCTCCGACTGGCACGAGGAGCATGACGGCAACCTGCGCATGATCCTGCCCGACACCTACGGCACCCAGGGCTTTCTGGACAACGCACCCGACTGGCTCGCGGGCTGGACCGGCATCCGCATCGACTCGGGCGATCCGGCGGAGGGGGCCGAGGTGGCGATCAAGTGGTGGAAGTCGCGCGGCGAAGACCCGACCAAGAAGCTGGTGATCTTCTCCGACGGGCTCGACGTGGAAAAGATCGAAGAGCTTGCGGCGCAGTTTCGGGGCCGGGTTCGGGTGTCTTTCGGCTGGGGCACGCTGCTGACCAACGATTTCCGCGGCCTCACCCCACAGGACGCATTGGCGCCGTTCAGCCTAGTCTGCAAGGCGGTGTCGGCCAACGGACGGCCGACGGTGAAGCTCTCGGACAACCCGAAGAAGGCGATGGGCCCGGCGGAGGAGATCGCGCGCTACAAGCGGGTCTTCGACGTGGGGGCGCAGCAGGCGCAGGAGGTTATCGTTTGAGCGACACCTATTCATTGGGTCTGCTGATCGCGCTCGCCGTGGGGCTGGTGGCGACGGGGGCCGTGGCCGGGGTGCTGGCCGGGCTTCTGGGCGTTGGCGGCGGCATCGTGATCGTGCCGGTGCTGTTCTGGCTGTTCGGATGGCTCGGGGTGCCCGATGCGGTGGCGATGCATGTGGCGGTGGCGACATCGCTGGCGACGATCATTCCCACAAGCATCAGCTCGGCGCGGAGCCACCACAAGAAGGGCGCGATCGACGCCGACCTGCTGAAGAGCTGGGCGCCGGTGATCTTTGTGGGCGCGCTCATTGGCGGGTTGCTCTCGAAGGTGATCGCCTCGAGCGGGCTGACTCTGATTTTCGGCGTCATCGCGCTGCTGGTGGCCATCAACATGGCCCTGCCCAAAAAGATCGTGCTGGCCGACGAGCTGCCCAAGGGGCCGGTGACGCGCGGGCTGGTGCCGGGATTCATCGGGGTGTTCTCGGCGCTGATGGGAATTGGCGGGGGCACGCTTTCGGTGCCCACGCTCACCGCCTTTTCCTTTCCGGTGCACCGGGCGGTGGGCACGGCGGCGGCCTTCGGGCTGGTGATCGCGGTGCCGGCGGTGATCGGCTTCATCTGGTCGGGCCTCGGCGTGCCGCTGCGCCCGCCCTATTCACTGGGCTATGTCTCGCTGCCCGCGGCGGTGCTGATCTTCTCGGCCTCGGTCTTTACCGCGCCGGTGGGCTCAAAGATCGCGCATAGCCTCGATCCGGCGCGGCTGAAGCTGGCCTTTGCGGCGTTTCTGTTTCTTTCGGCGCTCAAGATGCTCTGGTCGGCCTTGGGGTGACCGGGGTGGTGGGTTTCACCCACCCTACAGGCGCATCACCCGTCGGGGTCGACCTTGCCGCGCATGGCCTTGACCTCGCCGCGCACTTTCTTGGCCTTCAAGCGGCGCTTCTTGGAGCCGAGGGTGGGGCGGGTGGCGATGCGGCGCTTGGGCTTTTCGCAGGCCTTGCGGATCAGCTCGGCCAGCCGCTCGCGGGCGATCTCGCGGTTCTGCGCCTGTGAACGGGTTTCCTGCACCAGCAGCAGCAACTCGCCGCCCTCGGTCCAGCGCCGCCCGGCGAGCCTGCGCAAGCGGGATTTGACCGGCGGCGGCAGGTTGGGCGAATTGGCGGCGGCGAAGCGCAGCTCGACGGCGGTGGCCACCTTGTTGACGTTCTGCCCGCCCGGCCCCTGCGAGGTGGTGAAGACCTCGCTCACTTCCCAATCCTCGATGGTGATCTGCTCGTTTACCTTGATCGGCATCTGTTCTTTCCTGTCAAAAGGGCCGCCCCGGATGTCGGAACGGCCCTATCGAACTTAATGGAGGCGGGGTCGGTTAGACCTCAGCCAAAAGCGACGTTCACGCCGCAGGGGTAGCCCTACGAGCGAACCTCCACTGTTGTCCCGACACCTCTCTCCAATGTAGCTCTCGACACTGGATCACCTCCTTTCAGCTGTTGAAAAACGCAAGTTCAGCGTGAATCAGGAAGGCTCCCCCTGTCAAACTTTTTCTGCACCCGCGAGATTTGCGGTCAGCAGGCGGAAGGGCACCAGAGCGAGGGCCGCGAGCGCCAGCTTCACGCCCCAGTCGGCCACCGCGAGCGACACCCAGAGCGGGGCCGCCGGGCCTTGCCCCAAAAGCGGAATCGCCTCCTGCGCCCAGCCCGGCACGTTGGCCGGCTCGATGCCGTTGAAGGTGGCGGCGAAGGCGATGGAGAAGAAGATCACCGTGTCGACGGTGCTGCCGACCAGGGTGGAGCCCAGCGGCGCTTGCCACCATGCCCGCGCACGCATCCGGTCGAAGACCGCAACGTCCAACAATTGGGCGGAAAGAAAAGCGAGGCCGGAGCCGAGCGCCACGCGGAGCGTGACCAGCGGGCCGAACTCGCCCTGGATCTGCGAGCCGACGAAGGAGCAGGCGACGCCGACGAGGAAGCCGGCGACCACCACCTTGCGGGCGGTGCGCGCGCCGTAGAGGCGGTTCATCGTGTCGGTAACGAGGAAGGCGACGGGGTAGGTGAGCGCGCCCCAGGTCAGCCAATCGCCCAGAAGGTGCTGGACGAGGATGTTGGAAGCCACCACGACGGCGGCCATGGCGAGAACGCCGATGACGAGATTGGTCTTCATGATATGGCCCGTTTTATCAAGGTGGTCGGGGACTTGGCCCCGCACCCTGCGGGACGGCGGGGGAATAGCGCCGCCTAGCCTGCATTGCAAGCCTTCAGTCGGGCAGCAGCACCTCGACGATCTCGCTGCGCTGGTAGCCCTTGAAGTTGTCGTCCGACACCATGACCGCCCGCAGCTGCCCATCGGCGTCGCGCCAGAGCGACAGGCCTTCGAGGTTGCCGTGGGTGAGCGGGTTGGTCTCGTAGAGCACGCGTGCGGGCCAGATGGAGCCGGTCATCTCGTGGCGGGTGATGCGGCTGGAAAAGCCGTAGCCGGTGAAATGGCGCCAGAGCAGGGTCAACCGGCCCCTGTCGTCAAAGTCCGCGCCCACGGGCAGCCACTCGCCCTGCCGCTCCACCGCGCCGACCTTGGCCCATGCGCCCTCGGCGTAGCGATAGACGGGGAAGGGGGTGCTGTAGCTGCCCGAGCGTTCCGGCAGGGTGTAGAGCGCCCCGTCGGGGCTGATCGCGAGGGCTTCGAGCGCCGAGTTGTTCTGCAGCGTCTTGAAGTCGGGGTGGCGGGGCAGCCAGGCCGCTTCGCCGCCCTGCATGATGTCTTCGCCGCGCCAGGTCCAGATGCGGTGATAGCCCTCGAACGATACGTAGAACCGGCCATCGGCCCGTCGGGCCAGCCCCTCGGCATCGCTCTCGTAGCCGTTGACCGCGTGGCCGTCCGGGTCGGTCAGGCGGGAATGGCCGGTGATCTCGACCCCGGTGAGCCTGCCCGCCCCGTTGCGGACGAGCCGCCCCTCGGCCAGCGCGGCGCGGTCGGACAGCGCCCAGAACCGGGTGCCGTCGTCGGAAACCTCGATGCCGGAAAACCCGCCAAAGCGGGTTTCGGCATTGCTGCTGCCGAGGCTCACCGCCGCCACGCGCCCACCCCCTTGCCCCGCCGCGAGGGCGAGACCGGAAAGCAGTGCGAGCGCGGTGAGCGTCAGTCCGAGTTTAGAACGCCGACGCATGAGCGGGGCAGGTCAGCCATGGTGAAATCGCGCGGGTGCCTCTTTTTGGGCGCGGGGGCTTTCTTGGGGGCGGCCTTCACCTTGGGCGGGTTCAGGTAGTCTGTCACCCACCACTGGAGCGTCTCGTCGCAGCCGTCGCCCCCGTTGGAAAGCTCGTTGACCGTGGGCTGCTGGGTCACGCACTCGCGCGAGCCCTTGGGGCACTTGAGGCGGACGTGAAAGTGATAGTGGTGGCCGTAGAGCGGGCGGATCTTCTGCAGCCATTTCTTGTCGCGCCGCTTGGCTCGCTCGCAGAGGTAGATCTTGACCGGGGGCGTCACGAAGATGCGATCCACGGCCGGGTCGCGGGCGGCAAGTTCCAGCACGGCGGCATGGGCCGGGGTCCAATTGCCGTTGACGGTTTTCTGGCTGGAGGCGCGCACCGAGGTGGCCGAGAGGTTTTCGCGCTGGTTGCGTGTCAGGCGGAGGCTGCGGGGCTTGTCCATCCAGATGTCGATATCCAGCCCGACCTGATGGCTGGCATGGCCTGACACCATGGGGCCGCCGCGGGGCTGCGAGATGTCGCCGATGTAGAGGCCGGGCCAGCCGAACTTGCGCACGCCCGACGACAGCCGCTGGATGAATTCGATGGTGTCGGGGTGGCCCCAGTTGCGGTTGCGCGAAAGGCGCATGGCCTGCCATGTCGGCCCGGTTTCGGGCAGCTCGACAAGGCCGGCGGCGCAGCCCTTGGAGTAAAAGCCGATCGACTCGGGGCGCTGCCTCGAACCCTCGGGATGCGAGCCGAAGAGGCGGTTGGCCTTCTGCTGCGCCTCTGCGGGCGCGGGGGCCAGCGCGGGCAGGAGAGCTATGGAAAGGGCGATCAGGGCTGCTCGGATCATCATTGCGTTTCTGCTCCGTCCGGTTTGACCCAGAGTAGCAGAACGAGGCCGATAATGAAGAGGGCGATCAGCGGCGAGACCCCAAGTTGCTGTGATCCGGTGAGCGTGGTGGCCACGCCGATGGAGATGGGGGCGATGAAGGAGGTGGCCTTGCCGGCCAGCGCGTAGAGCCCGAAGGCCTCTGTCATCCGGGCCGGGTTGGCCTGACGGACCATCATGGTGCGCGAGGCCGCCTGAAGCACCCCGCCTGCCGCGCCGATCACCGCGCCGAGGAAGTAGAAGGCGAAGTCGGGCAGCTGGCTCTCGGGGCCGACGGGCAGGAGGAAGACCGACTCGCGGCTGACCGTCACCACCGAAATGGCCACGCCGGTCAGCACGATCACGCAGGTCACGATCACCGGCTTGGGGCCGAATGTGGTATCGGCCCGCCCGCCGAGCCAGGCGAAGACGGCGCCGGTGATGATGGCGAGAATGCCGAAGATGCCGGTTTGCACCACCGACCAGCCGAGCACGCCCGCGGCGTAGATGCCGCCGAAGGTATACATGCCGTTCAGCGCATCGCGGTAGAACATCGACGAGGTCAGATAGGCCAGCAGCGAGGGCGATTGCGGCAAGGTGCGCAGGGTGTTGCCCAGCCCGGAGAGCGCCTTTTTCACCGCGCCGGCAGAGGGCTTCTCGCGGCGCGGATCGCGGACCCAGAGGAAGAAGGGCACCATGAAGATCACGTACCATATCGCGGTGAGCGGCCCCACGGCGCGGGTGCCTTCGCGGGTTTCGGGATCGAGCCCGAAGAGCGGCGAGAACCCGGCCATGGTCTTGCCGGTTGTCGGGCTTTCGGCGAGGAAGACCAGCATGATGACCAGCGCAAACAGCCCACCCACGTAGCCGAAGGCCCAGCCGTTGCCGGAGATGCGGCCGATCTCCTCGCGGGTGCCGAGGTCGGGGAGCATGGAGTTGGTGAAGATCGTGGCAAACTCCATGCCGATCAGGCCGATGGCGAAGAGGATGAGCGTGCGGGTCAGGTCGAAGTCGGTCGGCTCGGCCCACCAGAGGCCGTAGGCGCCGAGGACGTAGAGCACCGAGAAGCCCCAGATCCAGCGTACCCGCCGCCCCGAGGTGTCGGCCATGGCCCCGAGGATCGGCGCCAGAATGGCAATCACGATGCCCGCTGCGCCCACGCCGAAGCCCCAGGCCGCCTGGGCCTGGCTGCCGTCTTCCAGCACCGAGCCGACGTAGGGCGCGAAGATGAAGGTGAGCAACAGGGTGTTGTAGGGCTGGGAGGCCCAATCGAAGAAGAACCAGCCCCAGATGCGCTTTTTCGCCGATATTTCTGCCATGTGCCTGCCCCCTGCTCGGCATCATAGAGCATTGAAGCGGGGCGCGGTGCAACTGCGCATTGCGGGCGGCGCGGCGCTTGAATAGTGTTGCGAAAAACCGAGCAGAGTGGCCGATGTTTCGTCCGATTAACCTAATCATCCTTGCCGTCCTCATCGCGGGGAGCCTTCTGGTTGCCCGGGAGGCGATGCGTCGTGGCGGCCCGGCCGACGTGAGCGGCGCGGTGGGCGAGCAGGTGGTGATTGGGCGCACCTACCGCGTGGATCAGGGCTTTGTGTCGCGCACCGGGCAGGCGCCGGGCGTGGCCTTCACCGTGATCCTGCCCAAGCGGCCCGAGCAGACCCATACCATCGGCGTAGAAGAGCTGCCCGAGGGCGGCGTGGTGCAGTTCAACTTCCGGGCCATCGACGAGACCTTCCTTGAAAGCCTGTTCATGGCGCCGATCCGTATTCCGCTTGCGGACATGGACGAGCGCCTTGCCGCCATCGGCCCCAAGCTCGCCGAGCAGGGGCCCGCGCTGCTGGGCCGGAAATTCGAGGATGTCACCGCCGAGCCGGTTCGCGAGGTGCGGGTGGGCGCGGGCGAGGGCTACCGGGCGATGGAGCTGCGCGGCACCTACCTCGATCCGCGCGACGAGGCACGCTACAGCTATCGCTTCATCGCGCTGCCCGACCCGGAGCGCGCCGAAAGCCTTTATGCCGTAAGCCATATCAACCAGGCGCATCTGGCGATCGAGGGCGGCGACTTTGGCCCCAGCCTGACCGGCAAGGCGCTGTCGACCCTGCGACTCACCGCTCCGCCGGTGCGCGAGAGTGCGCAGGAGCAGGGCGGTGCGGGGTCGGAGTAGGGGCTTCCCCTCTTGGGGCGGGACTGCGTAGAGTGGGTGCAGCCCTTTTCAAAGACGGATGCCTTTTCATGCCGCGCTTCACTGCCATTCTGACGGCCCTCACGCTCTCCCTCACCCTTGCCAGCCCGCTTGCGGCGCAATCGCAGAGCGCGGTGCAGGCCGAGGAGCTTGCCGGGTTCAAGCTGAACCTGCGGGCGTCGCAGGATGTGGTGGCGGGCGAGACCTTCAAGGCGGATGCCGACTACCTGACCAAGCACGGCAAGCCCGAGGCCGCGCCCTTTGCCGTGGTGGTGCCGCTGTCGGGCGATGGCAGCTACCAGAGCCGGGTGGTGGAAACGCCGCAGGTGGGGCTGGTGAAGTTCGTGTTCTCGACCGAGGCGGGCGGGCTGATCGAGGCGGTGACGTTCAGCGAGCTGACCCTGCCGATGTCAGACGATGAAGAGCCCCGGCTGAACTACCTGATGGAGATCATGAGCGCCCTCATCGTGCCCGGGCTGATCGACGGCAAGGCCGAGGCCAGCCGCAGCAACACCCGCAAGGTCGAGGTGGGAGGGCATACGGCGGTGGAGATCTTCGGCACCTATGCCCACCCCGATTTCGGCAAGATGCACTGGCGGCTTGTGGGCCTGCCCAACCCCGAGGTCGAGGCGGGCGTGGTGGCGCTGGCGCAGATCTCGGAGGAGGCGGTGCCGATCACCTCGCCCGATGATTTTCCGTCTTCGCTGAGCGGGCGGGTGCTGGAGAGCTTCAGCTTCGAGTGAAGCCCTCCGCCGGGTTCAGAGCGCCTCGAGCGCCAGCGCAATGCCCTGGCCGCCGCCGATGCACATGGTCACAAGCGCACGTTTTCCGCCTGTTCTTTCAAGCTCGTAGAGCGCCTTGATGGTGATGATCGCGCCGGTTGCCCCGACCGGGTGACCAAGGGCAATCGCGCCGCCGTTGGGGTTGACCTTTGCCCCATCCAACCCGAGCCCGCGATTGACGGCGATGGCCTGCGCGGCGAAGGCCTCGTTGCTTTCGATCACGTCGAAATCATCGACCGAAAGCCCGGTGCGCGCGCAGAGCGCTTGCACGGCGGGGACCGGGCCGATGCCCATGACATGGGGCGAAACGCCTGCGTGGGCATAGCCGATGACGCGGGCGCGGGGCTTCAGGCCGGCCTTTTCGGCGGCTTCGGCGCGGGCCATCACCAGCGCGGCGGCGCCATCGTTGATTCCGCTCGCGTTGCCTGCCGTCACCGTGCCGTCTTTCTGGAAGGCGGGGCGCAGGCCGGCGAGCTTTTCGGCGGAGGTGGCCTTGGGGTGCTCGTCGGTGGCGAAGGGGACCATCTCGCGCTTCACGCGGATCTCGACCGGAACGATCTGGCTCTGGAAGCGGCCCTCGGCAATCGCTGCGGCGGCCCGGTTCTGGCTTTCGAGCGCGAAATTGTCCTGATCGGCGCGGCTGACCTGATGTTCGGCGGCGACATTTTCGGCCGTGATGCCCATGTGGCCGGTGCCGAAGGGACAGTTGAGCGCGCCGAGCATCATGTCCAGGGACTTGATATCGCCCATCTTCTGACCCCAGCGGGCTTCCGGCATGATGTAGGGCGAGCGGCTCATGCTTTCGGCGCCGCCGGCGATGGCAAAGTCGGCATCGCCAAGGGCAAGCGCCTGCGTGGCCGAGACGATGGCCTGCGCGCCGGAGCCGCAGAGGCGGTTGACGTTCATCGCCGGGGTGCTCTCGGGGATGCCAGCGTCGATCGCGGCGACGCGGGAGAGATACATGTCGCGCGGTTCGGTGTTGATGACATGGCCGTAGACGACATGGCCGATCTGGCCCGGCTCGACGCCGGAGCGGGCCATGGCCTCGCGGGCCACGGCGGCGCCGAGGGCGGTGGGGGCGGTGGCGGAGAGCGCCCCGCCGAAGGTGCCGATGGCGGTGCGCGCGCCGTCGAGAATCACGATATCGTCCATGGGGGCCTCCTCTGCCGTTGAGGTAAGTGTAGCTCCGGGGGCGGGGCGGGCAACCGGGGCGGGGCGCGCCAGGGGTTGAGGGCCGCAACGTCAGATGGTTGAGTTCGCCCGAAGCCTCCCCGGAAAGGAATCCCCATGCCTGTCAGCGCCGTCATCTTCGACATCGGCAATGTGCTCATCGAGTGGAACCCCGAGCGGTTCTATGATGCCGAGATCGGGCGGGAGCGGCGGGAGCGGCTGTTTGCCGAGGTCGACCTGCACGGGATGAACGACCGCGTGGACCGGGGCGAGACCTTTCGCGACATGGTGATGGAGACGGCGGCGGCCAACCCCGACTGGCGCGGTGAGATCACGCTTTGGCACGACCGCTGGATCGAGATGGCGCAGCCTGCCATCGACCATTCGGTGCGCCTGCTCAGGGCGCTCCGGGCGGGCGGTGTGCCCGTCTTCGCTCTGTCGAACTTCGGTATCCAGAGCTTCGAGCTGGGCGAGAGCCACTACCCGTTTCTGGCCGAGTTCGACCGGCGCTATATTTCCGGCCATATGAAGATGGCCAAGCCCGACCCCGAGATTTACGCCGCCGTCGAGGACGACTGCGGCGTGGCACCGGGCGAGCTGCTGTTTGCAGACGACCGGTCCGACAACATTGCCATGGCCAAATCGCGCGGCTGGCAGACCCATCTGTTCGAGGGGCCGGAGGGGTTGGCGAAAAGGCTCGTGACCGAGGGCCTGCTCACCGAGGACAACGCAAGATGACCACACCGAAGTTTATAACTTATGAACAGGGCGAAGCCGCGCTGGACTGGATCGCCCTGACCGACGCGCTGGCCGCGGGCCACGCGCTGCCCCGGGCCGAGATCGAAGACAGCTTTCTTTACCGTCGCGACGACACGCTTCTGAGCCGGGCGGCATGGATCGACGGGCTGGGCTCGCTGGTGAAGACGGCGACGATCTTTCCGGGCAATGCGGCGGCGGGCAAGCCTGCGGTGAACGGCGCGGTGACGCTGTTTTCCGACCGCACCGGCGAGGCGGAGGCCTTCGTGGACTTTCACCTCGTGACCAAGTGGAAGACGGCGGGCGACAGCCTGCTAGCGGCCCGCCGGCTGGCGCGGCCCGAGAGCCGCAACATCCTGATCCTCGGGGCGGGCACGGTGGCGGGCACGCTGATCGAGGCCTATGGGGCGGCCTTTTCGGGGGCGAAGTTCACGCTGTGGAACCGCACAAAAGCGCGGGCCGAGGCGCTTGCGGAAAAGACCGGCGCCGCGGTGGCGGAGGATCTGGCCGAGGCGGTTGCGGCGGCCGATATCATCGCCACGGCGACGATGAGCACGGAGCCGGTGCTGAAGGGCGAGTGGCTGCAACCGGGCCAGCATATCGACCTGATCGGGGCCTATCGGCCCGACATGCGCGAGGCGGATGACGCGGTGCTGACACGGGCGCGGCTGTTTGTGGATTCCCGCGCCACCACGGTGGGGCATATCGGGGAGCTGAAGGATCCGCTGGCGCGGGGGGTGATCGGTGAGGGCGATATCGTGGCGGATTACTACCAGCTCGACGCCGTGCGCCGGGAGAGCGCGGAGGAGATCACCGTGGCCAAGAACGGCGGCGGGGCGCATCTGGACCTGATGACCGCCCGGCATATTCTCGACCGGGTCGGGGCGTGACGCCCGGGCTCTGGATCGCCGCGGCGCTGGCCGCCGTACTTGTTGGGCCGCCCTTGTTTGCATGGCTCATGTGCCGCCCGCGACAGGCGGCGCGGCAGGGGCTGGCCGGGCGGATGCTGCGGCTGGCCGACGGGCGCACCCATGTGACAAAGGACGGGCTGAAGGGTCGCCGGGTGGCGGTGCTGGTGCACGGGCTGACCACCCCGGCCTGGGTGTTCGACGCCATTGCCGCCGGGTTGGTGGTGCAGGGCTGGCAGGTGGTGCGCCATGACCTGTGGGGGCGGGGCGGATCGGACACGCCGGGCGGGGCGCAGAACCGAGCCCTGTTCACCCGCCAGCTTGCCGGGGTGATCGAGGCCGAGGCCGGGGGCAAGCCGGTGCTGCTGGTGGGCTACTCGATGGGCGCGGCGATTGCGGCGGCCTTTGCAGAGGCCAACCCGGCGCAGGTGCGCGGCCTTGCCATGCTGGCCCCCGCCGGGCTGGGCCACCGGATGGACGGGTTCACCCGCTTCTGCACGGCAACCCCGGTGCTGGGCGACTGGCTCTGGGCCACCTTCTCGGGGATCGGGCTGCGGGCGGCGGCGCGTAAGGCGGCGCGGCAGGGGCCCTCATCGGTGGAGAACATCACGGCGCGGCTGGCGCTGGAGAGCCGGACGCGGGGCTATCGGCGGGCGGTGCTTTCGTCGCTGCGGCACATGCTGGCGGAGGATATGCGGCCCACGCTGAAGGCGCTGGAGGCGCGGGGGCTGCCGATGCTGGCGGTCTGGGGTGGCGAGGACGGGCTGATTGCCGGGGCCGCTTCGAAGAAGCTGGCGCGGATTGCGCCGGGGGCCGAGCAGGTGACGGTGGAGGCGGCGGGCCACGGGCTGCCGCACACCCATCCGCGCGAGGTGCTCAAGGCGCTTTCGGGCTTTACGCCAAGGCTTTAGCGGTAGTCGGGCCGGCACGCCCCGGACTTGGGCGCGAGGGCGCAGGCGCGGGTGTAGAGCGCATCGGCCCGGGCCTGGCTGCGGGCGGTGCCCGGCGCGCCGTCACGGTAGATGTTGCCCTCCATGAAGCAGCCCCATGCGGCGCCGTTGGCGCAGGCGTCGGTGTAGGTCTGGATCTGGCAGCGCGGCGCGGTGGCGCGGGCGGGGCGGGTGCCGGGGCGCCAGCTTCCGTTGCGGGCGGTGGCCGCCGCGTTGACGCAGGCGTTGGCGTTGCCGAGCGCGCAGGCGCGGGCATATAGCGGGTAGGCGAACTGGCTTTCCTCCTCCAGCGGCGCGGCGGTTTGCATCGCGTTGGCGAGGTTGAAGCAGGAGGACTGGTCGCCCTTCAGGCACCGATCGAGGCAGGCGTTGGGCTTGCGGGCGCAGCTCTTGTCGGTGCGGTAGCGGGTGGTGCTGCGCCGGTAGAGCGCGCCGGGGCATTGCTTGAGAGTGCTCACCAGCGCCGGATCCTTGGCGATGCGCAGCAACACGGTGCGCATCGGCTGGGGCTGGGCCCGGGCCCATGAGAGGGTGTCGTTCGCGGTGGCGGAGAGCGGGCTGAGAAGCAGGAGGGCGGCGGCGAGCAGGGTGCGGATCAAGCGGCAAGTCCTTGTGGCGGCGTGCGGTTTTCGCGGATCGGGAGATGCACGAGCGCCGAGAAGGCCCCCACGCCGACACCGATCCACCAGACCATCGTATAGTCGCCATAGATGTCATACATCCGCCCGCCGAGCCAGACCCCCATGAAGCTGCCGAGCTGGTGGCTGAAGAAGACGATGCCGTAGAGCGTGCCCATGTAGCGCAGCCCGTAGATGTGCGCGACGAGGCCCGAGGTGAGCGGCACGGTGGCCAGCCAGAGCGAGCCCATCAGCACCGAGAAGATCAGCACCGTGGCGGGGGTGATCGGAAACAGGATGAAGGCCCCGGCGATGATGGTGCGGGCGGTGTAGATCCCCGCGAGCAGGTATTTCTTGGTGTAGCGCTTGCCGGCCCAGCCCGCCGCGAGGGTGCCGGCGATATTTGCCAGCCCGATCAGCGAGATGGCGATGGCCCCGAGGGCGGAGGTGGTGGAAATGCCGAGGCCCGCGAGCATGCCGCCGGCCTGAATGGGAGAGCACATCTCGGCCACCAGCGCGGGGAAGTGGGCGGTGACGAAGGCGAGCTGGTAGCCGCAGGAAAAGAAGCCGAGGAAGATCAGGGTGAAGGAGGGGTCCTTGGCGGCGCGGATGAGCACCTGGCCGATGGATTCCTCAAGCTCGGCGCGGCTGGCCTGCTGGGGCGAGCGCATCATCGGCAGCACCGCGAGCACGGCGAGGATTGCGACGGCGAAGACGAGGAAGACAGATTGCCATGTCATGAAGCCCAGCATCCACTCGGCCAGCGGCGCCCCGAAGACCTGCCCGGCGGAGCCGGCGGCGGTGGCGATGGCGAGCGACATGGAGCGGTTCTCGTCCGAGGAGGCGCGGCCCACCACCGCGAGGATGACCCCGAAGCCGGTGCCCGCGACGCCGAAGCCGACAAGGATTTCAAGCAGCTGGTGCTGAAGCGGCGAGACGGCGACGGAGGAGAGGACGAGGCCGATGGCATAGAGCACGGCGCCCATGATGATGGCCTTGCGATCCCCGATCTTCTCGGCGATCGCGCCGAAGATCGGCTGGCCGATGCCCCATGCGAGGTTCTGGATGGCGATGGCGAGGGAGAACTCGGCGCGGGGCCAGTTGAACTCCTGCGCGATGGGGATCTGGAACACCCCGAAGCTCGCCCGGATGGCGAAGCCGACGAGGATGACGAGGCAACCGCCGATCAGGACCGGGGTGAGGAGAGGGGTGCGAGTGTCCATAACATGTTATTTGACCAAGTCATGGAACAGGTCAAATCGCATTTCGTGATGGTCAGGATCACAGGTGGTGGGTTTCACCCGTCCTGAAGCCGGGTTACAGGACAGCATGAGCGCGACGCTGCCCGAAATTTACGATGCCCGCGTAGGCGAAGGCACCTTGAAGGACGACCCGGCACAGAGGGACGCCTTGCCCGCGTTCGAGCGGGTGCGGGCCGCGCTGGAGGCACGACCGGCGCCGAAAGCCGGGTTGCGCGGCCTGTTCGGCGGAAAGGCTGCACCCGAGCCGGTGAAGGGCCTCTACCTTTGGGGCGGAGTGGGTCGGGGCAAGTCCATGTTGATGGATTTGTTCTACGAAACCGTTAACAGCCCGAAAAAGCGCCGGGTGCACTTTCATGCCTTCATGCAGGAGATCCACGGCGCGCTGCACGAGGTGCGCAAGACCGGGGTGGATGATGCCATTCGCCCGGTGGCCGAGGATGTGGCGGAGAAGGTGGAGCTGCTGTGTTTCGACGAGATGCAGATCACCGATATCACCGATGCGATGATCGTGGGGCGGCTGTTCGAGCAGCTCTTTGCGGCGGGGGTGGCGGTTGTGACCACCTCGAACCGGCCGCCGAAGGATCTGTACAAGGACGGGCTGAACCGGCAGCTTTTCGTGCCCTTCATCGAGCTGCTGGAGAGCCGCATGGAGGTGCGCGAACTGGCTGCCGACACCGACTATCGCCAGCACCGGCTGGCGGGAAATCCGGTTTACTTCTCGCCACTTGGGCCCGAGGCGCGGCGGCAGATGGATGCGGTGTGGAATGACCTCGCCGGCCCCGATGCGGCGCCTTTGACGCTTGTGGTGAAGAGCCGCGAGGTGGAGCTGCCGCGCTTTTCCAACGGGGTCGGGCGGGCCAGTTTTTACGAGCTGTGCGGCAAGCCGCTTGGGCCGGCGGACTACCTTGCGATTGCCGAGGCGGCGCGGGTCTTGATGGTGGATGACATTCCCTGTCTGGGGCGGTCGAACTTCAACGAGGCGAAGCGGTTCGTGACCCTGATCGACGCGCTCTACGAAGGGCGCGTGCGGCTGATCTGCTCGGCGGCGGACCAGCCGGAAAGCCTTTACCTGGAAGGGGAAGGCACCTTTGAATTCGAGCGCACGGCGAGCCGGTTGCGCGAGATGCAGGACGCGGAGTGGGGGCGTTCGGCGGGGTAACGAAGGGCCGTTAACCGCAGAAATGTCACAGGCACAATGCGTGCACCGGGCGTACACAGCCTGTGCATACATTTTTTGACATGGTCGGCATTAATCTACGGACCGCGCGGTGGGGGACATGAAAAACCCCGCCGGGTGGGGCGGGGTTTTGGGTGTTTGGAGGTCCTCGGGTCAGGCCCGAGAATGACGGTGTGGGTGGATCACTCGTAGAGCGGGAAGCGGGCGCAGAGGTCGGAGACCTCGGCCTTCACCTTTTTCTCGACCTCGGTGTTGCCCTCTTCGCCGTTCGCCGCCAGGCCATCGACCACCTGCACGATCCAGTCGGCGATCTGGCGGAACTCGGGCTCTCCGAAGCCGCGCGTGGTGCCTGCGGGTGCGCCGAGGCGGATGCCGGAGGTCACGAAGGGCTTTTCGGGGTCAAACGGCACGCCGTTCTTGTTGGTGGTGATGTGGGCGCGGCCAAGGGCGGCCTCGGCGGCCTTGCCGGTGACGCCCTTGGGGCGCAGGTCGGCGAGGCAGAGGTGGTTGTCGGTGCCGCCGGAGACGATGTCGATCCCGCCCTTCTGGAGCTGGTCGGCCATGGCTTGCGCGTTCTTCACGACCTGTGCGGCGTAGCTCTTGAACTCGGGGCGCAGGGCCTCGCCGAAGGCCACAGCCTTGGCGGCGATCACGTGCATCAGCGGGCCGCCCTGGAGGCCGGGGAAGACCGCGGAGTTGATCTTTTTGGCGATGTCGGCGTCATTCGTCAGCACCATGCCGCCCCGAGGGCCGCGGAGCGACTTGTGGGTGGTGGTGGTGCAGACATGGGCGTGGGGCAGGGGCGAGGGATGCACGCCGCCCGCGACGAGGCCCGCGATATGGGCCATGTCGACCATCAGGTAGGCGCCGACTTCATCGGCGATTTCGCGGAAGGCGGCCCAATCCCAGACGCGGGAATAGGCGGTGCCGCCGGCGACGATGAGCTTGGGCTTGTTCTCCAGCGCCTTGGCGCGGATGTCTTCCATATCGAGAAGCTGGTCTTGCTGGCGCACGCCGTAGGAGACCACGTTGAACCACTTGCCCGACATGTTGACCGGCGAGCCGTGGGTGAGGTGGCCGCCGCTGTTCAGGTCGAGACCCATGAAGGTGTCGCCCGGCTGGAGCAGGGCGAGGAAGACGGCCTGGTTCATCTGGGAGCCGGAGTTGGGCTGGACGTTGGCGAACTCGCAGCCGAAGAGCTCCTTGGCGCGGTCGATGGCGAGCTGTTCGGCGATGTCGACGAACTGGCAGCCGCCGTAGTAGCGCTTGCCCGGGTAGCCTTCGGCATATTTGTTGGTGAGCACGGAGCCCTGGGCTTCGAGCACGGCCTTGGAGACGATGTTCTCCGACGCGATCAGCTCGATCTCGTCGCGCTGGCGGCCCAGTTCCTGGGTGATGGCCTTGGCGATCTCGGGGTCGCGGGAGGAAAGCTCTTCGGTGAAGAATCCGCTGTCACGGTGGGGCGCGTTCATGGGGCGGGCCTCTTTGGCTGGGGAACGGTTGGGCGGGGTTTACCCCATGGCAGGGCGGGGCAAAAGCGGCAAAGCGCCGCTTTTGGCCGGAATGGCGGCATATCGGCGGTCTTGTGTTTCGGATCGGCGCGGGCGAAGTCTTTGGGGAAACCCGGAGGATACCCCTTGGACAAGATCGCCTTCATGGCTGCGGAGACCCAGATTGCCGAGGAGGCGCGCCGCCACCTGGCCGGGGAATACGGCGATGCGGCGGTGGAAGAGGCCGAGGTGATCGTGGCGCTGGGCGGCGATGGGCACATGTTGCAGACCCTGCGCGACACCGAGCATCTGGATACGCCGGTTTACGGGATGAACTGCGGGACCATCGGGTTCTTGATGAACGAATACAGCGAGCCGAGCCTGAAGGAGCGGCTGGATGCGGCGGAGGAGGAGGTGTTGCATCCGCTGAGGATGCGGGCCTTTACCGCCGATGGCGGCACCGAGGAGGCGCTGGCGATCAACGAGGTGAGCCTGCTGCGACAGGGGCCGCAGGCGGCCAAGCTGCGCATTCAGGTGGATGGGCGGGAGCGGATGGAGGAGCTGGTTTGCGACGGGGCACTGCTGTGCACGCCGGCGGGGAGCACGGCCTACAACTATTCCGCCCACGGGCCGATCCTGCCGATCGGGGCCGAGGTGCTGGCGCTGACCCCGATTGCCGCCTTTCGCCCGCGCCGCTGGCGGGGCGCCCTGCTGCCGATGGCCGCGGAGGTGCGCTTTGACGTGCTTCAGCCGAAGAAGCGCCCGGTGCGGGCCGAGGCCGACAGCCGGGCGGTGGAGAACGTGGTGACGGTGATCGTGCGCTCGGACGAGAGCATCACCCATCGGATATTGTTCGACCCCGGCCACGGGCTGGAGGAGCGGCTCATTCGCGAGCAGTTCGCCTGAGGCACCCCTGCGCATGGCCCGGCGCCCACCCACCCACCCCGCCGGGCCATGCGCAGGCGCGCCTTGGCCGGTGGCGGGCTGTCTGGCGGGTTTGGGGAGAGTATTTTTCGCAAGAAAATGAACGGGGGGTGTGGGGGCCCGCCTGTGTTTGCCTTTTGGGGAGGCTCGCAGGTCAGTCCCGCTCCCAGCCTTCGCGTTTGCGGTAGATGGTAGAGGGTGAGAGGCCGAGGATGCGGGCGGCCTTGGGCACCGAGCCGTCGTGGCGGGCGATGGTTTCTTCGATCACCAGGCGTTCGATCTCGGCCATGCTCTTGCCCATCAGCGGCTCCAGCCCGTTGCCGGGCAGGGCGGGGGCCGGGGCGCTGCGCATCTGGGCGGCCTCGGCATTGGCCTCGACCTCGTGGTGCAGCTCCATCGGCAGCATTTGCAGTGTGACCTCGGTGCCATCGTGGAGCACCGCCACGTTGCGCAGCACGTTGAGGAGCTGGCGCACGTTGCCGGGCCAGGAGAGGGCGCAGAACAGGTCTTCGACCTCGGGGGAGAGGGAGGTGAAGCCCTTGCCCTCTTCGGCGGCGAACTCTGCGAGGGCCTGGCGGGCGATTTCGACCACGTCGCGGCCGCGCTCGCGCAGGGGGGGCAGGTGCAGCGGGACCACGTGGAGGCGGTAGTAGAGGTCTTCGCGGAAGCGGCCGGCGCGCACCTCGGCCAGCGGGTCGCGGTTGGTGGCGCAGAGGATGCGCACGCTCACCTTGCGGGGCTTGGTGGAGCCGACGGGCTGGATGGTGGAGGTTTGCAGGAAGCGGAGGAGCTTGGTTTGCAGCCCGAGGTCCATTTCGCAGATCTCGTCGAGGAAGAAAGTGCCGCCGTCGGCGGCGGCGGCCGCGCCGGGCTTGTCGTTGAGCGCGCCGGTGAAGCTGCCCTTGAGGTGGCCGAAGACCTCGCTTTCGAGCAGGTCGGCGGGGATGGCGCCGCAGTTCAGGGCGATGAAGGGGCCGTTGGCGCGCGAGGACATGTCGTGGACGGCGCGGGCGCAGAGCTCCTTGCCGGTGCCGCTTTCGCCGGAGATGAAGACGGTGGCCATGGAGCGCGAGACCGAGCCGATCTTGTGCATCACCTCGCGCATCGCCGAGGAGGAGCCGATGAGGCCGGTGTGCTCGGTGGAGGGCATGGGCGGCGTGGGGTCGGGCATGGGGCCGCCGGGGCCTGCGGGCTGGCCGGAGGCGCGGGCGTGGTCGGAGACGGCGCCGGAGACGGCATCGAGCAGGCGGCCCTCGTCGAAGGGCTTCACCAAGAATTCCCAGGCCCCGGCCCGCATCGCCTCGACGGCGCGGTTGATCGAGCCGTTGGCGGTGATGACGATGACATGGGTGAAGGGATCGGCGGCGATGAACTCCTCGATCAGCTCCAGCCCGTCGCGGTCGGGCAGCATGAGGTCGACCAGCACGACGCCGGGGCGGTGGGTGCGGAACTGGCGCAGCCCCTCGGCTGCGGTGGAGGCGACTTCGACATGGTGGCCCGCCGTCTGGAGCACGCTCTGGTACACAAGCTGCATCGAGGGCACGTCTTCGATCAGCAGAACCGCAGTCATCCGGCGGCCTCCGGCGGCGCGGTGGCATCGGGGAAGCGGGCGCAGATCTCGCCGGCGATGGCGGCGATCAGCCCGGCGAGGCGGGTGTCGATCTCGGCGAGGGTGCGGGCCTGGCTCTCGCTGGGCTCGGAGCGGTGGGCGGCGGCGTTGGCGAGGTTGGCGAGGTCTTGCAGCGGCAAGGCCCCGACGGCGCCGGAGAGCGATATGATCACATGGGTCTGGGCACGCACCTCGTCAGCATTGCCTGCCGCGGCGGCCGTGGCAAGCGTGGCGCGACAGCGGCAGAGGTCGGCGTGCAGGCGGGAGAGGAACTCGCGGCCGCCGTCCTTGCCGGAGATCGAGATCAGCCGCTCGAGCCGTTCGGGGCAGAAATTGGGGTGCTCGCCCTCGGAATGGGCCGGGCGGTGGGCGGGTTGGGGCTCGATCTGTTCGGGCGCGGCGCCACGGGTGCGCAGCATCAGGGTGGCGATGGTCTGCCCGAACCCGGCCAGCGAGCCGACCGGCTTGGCGAGAATGCCATCGGCCCCGGCGTCGTAGATCCGCTCGCGGTGCTCTTGCAGCACGTAGGCGGTGACGGCGAGGATCGGGATGAGGCGGGTTTCGCCGGCGAGCGCGCGGGTGCGGGCGATGACCTCGGTGCCGGGCAGCTCGGGCATGTCGATGTCGACCAGCGCGAAGTCGAAGCCGCCGCCCGAGAGCAGGCGCAGCGCCTCGGCCCCGTCGGGCGCGAGCTTCCAGGAGGCGCCGAGGTGGTCGAGCATCTGGGTGAAGAGGAGCTGGTTGGTCGGGTTGTCCTCGGCCACGAGGGCGGTGAGGCCGGAGAGGTCGGGCAGCACCGGCGGCGCGTCGGGGCTGGCGAGATCGGCCCCGGAGGCGGGCGCCCAGGCCCAGGCCGGGCGGGGCAGCAGCAGCGAGACCTCGGCGCCGCCCTCGCGCGCATTGGAGACCTGAAGCTGGCCGCCGAGGCGGGTGGCGACCTCCTTGGCGATGTGCAGCCCCAGCCCGCTGCCGGGCTTGGTCTGTCCGCCGGGGCGGCCGCCGCGCTCGAACAGGCGTTCGAGCGCCGCATCGGTGAAGCCGGGGCCCTGATCGCAGACCCGGAAGCGCAGCTCTTCGCCCGAGCGCATGTCGACCCGCAGCAGCACCTCGCCCCAGTCGGCGTATTTGAAGGCATTGGACAGGAGATTGGCCAGCACCCGGTCGAGCGCGGCGGAATCGAGGTGCAGCACGGTGGGCAGGTCGGCGGCGATATCGAGGCGCAGCGACATGGAGCGCTCGCGGGCGTGGCCGGACCAGCGCCGCTCGAGGTTGCGCAGGATCGCCATGAGCGGCACCGGCTCGGACTCGCTGCGGGCGCCGCCGAGCTGGTCGAGGGCGCTGTCGAGCAGGCGGGCGAGGCTTTCACCGGCGGTGGAGACACGCTGAAGCTGCGCTGCGGTGGCCGCGTCGAGCTGGGAGAAATCCACGAGCCGCAGCCCGCCAACCACGTCGGCCACGGCCGACCGGATGTCGTGCGAGAAGAGTTCAATTCCGTTGTCGGCATCGGCCCCGTTCGGAGACGGGGGCGGGCCGGGCAACCAGTCTTCAGCCATGAAGAAACTCCGCCGTGAGTGGCGCAAAGCCGTCGATCCTGATTTCCCGCAAGGGTTGCATGAACGGCGACACTAAACAAACCCTAACTGTCGGGCTACACGTCTTTAAGGGCAGGTATTCCGGACCCTGCAAAGGCAATCATGCGGCATTTTCGGGGAAGCCCAATGCAGAAAGGGCCTGGCGGATTTCATCGAGGATGGCGGGATCGTCGATCGTGGCGGGCATCTTGTAGGGTTTGCCGTCGGCGATGGAGACCATGGTGGCCCGCAGGATCTTGCCGGAGCGGGTCTTGGGCAGGCGGTCGACCACGCAGGCGAGCTTGAAGGCGGCGACCGGGCCGATCTGGTTGCGCACCAGCTTGACGCAGTCGTTCACGATATCTTCATGCGGGGTGTTGGTGCCCGCGTTGAGGCAGAGGAAGCCGAGCGGCATCTGCCCCTTCAGCGCGTCGGCCACGCCGATCACCGCGCATTCGGCCACCTCGGGGTGGGAGGCCAGCACCTCTTCCATCGCGCCGGTCGACAGGCGGTGCCCGGCGACGTTGATGACATCGTCGGTGCGAGCCATGATGTAGAGGTAGCCCTCGTCGTCGATCATGCCGGCATCGCCGGTTTCGTAGTAGCCGGGGAAGTGGTTGAGGTAGCTCTTGCGGTAGCGCTCCTCGGCGTTCCAGAGGCCGGGCAGGGTGCCGGGCGGCAGGGGCAGCTTGATGGCGATGGCGCCGAGTTCGCCGGGCGCGACGGGTGCGCCGCCCTCGTCGAGGATCTGCACGTCGTAGCCGGGCATGGCCACGGTGGGCGAGCCCATCTTGACCGGCAGCGCCTCGATCCCGACCGGGTTGCCCGCGATGGTCCAGCCCGTCTCGGTCTGCCACCAGTGATCGTAGACCGGCTTTCCGGTCATCTTCTGGGTCCACATGATGGTGTCGGGGTCGGCCCGCTCGCCGGCGAGGTAGATCGCGTTGAGGCAGGAGAGGTCGTAGTTGCCGACCAGCTCGCCCCTCGGGTCTTCGCGCTTCACGGCGCGAAAGGCGGTGGGGGCGGTGAAGAAGCTCTTCACCTTGTGCTCGGAGATCACCCGCCAGAAGGTGCCGGCATCTGGGGTGCCGACGGGCTTGCCCTCGAAGACGACGGTGGTGTTGCCGTGGATCAGGGGGCCGTAGCAGATGTAGCTGTGGCCGACGACCCAGCCGACATCGGAGGCGGCCCAGAACACATCGCCGGGATCGACGTTGTAGATGTTCTTCATGGTCCAGTTCAGCGCCACGATATGGCCGCCGGTGTGGCGCACCACGCCCTTGGGCTGGCCGGTGGTGCCGGAGGTATAGAGGATGTAGGCGGGGTGGTTGCCCTCGACGGGCAGGCATTCGGCCGGGTCGGTGCCCTGCTGGAAGGCGTGCCAGTCGTGGTCGCGGCCCGGCTCCAGCGGCACCACCTCCTGCGGGCGCTGGAGGATGACGCAGAACTCGGGCTTGTGGCTGGCGGCCTCGATGGCGCCGTCGAGCAGGGGTTTGTAGTGCACCACCCGCCCCGGCTCGAGCCCGCAGGAGGCGGCGATGATGGCCTTGGGGGTGGCATCGTCGATCCGCACGGCCAGCTCATGGGCGGCAAACCCGCCGAAGACCACCGAGTGGATCGCGCCGATGCGGGCGCAGGCGAGCATGGCCTCGATCGCCTCGGGAACCATGGGCATGTAGATGATGACGCGGTCGCCCTTTTCGATGCCCTTGGCGCGCAGGGCCCCGGCGAGGGCGGCGACGCGGGTTTGAAGCTCGGCAAAGGTGATGGTGCTCTTGGTGCCGGTGATCGGGCTGTCGTGGATCAGGGCAACCTGCGCGCCGCGCCCGGCTTCGACGTGGCGGTCGACGGCGTTGTAGCAGGTGTTGATCATGCCATCGGCGAACCACTCGTAGAGGTGGTTGCCCCTGTCGAAGAGCGCCTTGCTGGGAGGCGTGGTCCAGGCGACGGCCTCGGCGGCCTCCATCCAGTATGCCTCCGGGTTTGCCTTCCAGGCGTCGTATACGTCCTTGTATGCCATGATATGCCTCCTCCTCCGGCCTTGTCTTAGGGAGCGGCGGGCCGTTCTGGCAAGCGTTCTGGCGTGGGGCGCGGCAGAATGGCTCATGAGGTTTGCAGATTTGGCGGAAATGCCCTGCAAATATTTGCAAAACCCCGGAAACTTCGCTGGTGGACATGGTTTTGCCCCGCGGTTTGCAAAATTTCGGCCAATCCGGCTGTCACCCGTGGTGGGGACAGGCCGATTCTCGGCCGTCATGGCGCGAGACCCGCGCTCTCCTGCGCCGCGCCGGGCCGCTTCCGGGTGCCGCGCGCGAAAAATTGCCTGATCTCGGTGGTGGGTGGCAAGTTCCCGCCATGGTTGCATTTGGCACACATGATTTTACACATCTCACGCAACTTTTGATTTGGGGCAGATTCGCTCCGCATCCCGATGGCGACGGTGGGCCTCGCGCGCGCGGATTGGCCCGAAACGATGAACAGTCGTGGCGCGGAATCTGCCTGTCAGATCGCGGGTGCGCGCGCCGGCGACCTCCTCCTTAACGTGTTATCGGCAAGAATCCACTCAGCCTTAGGTTGTGGACTCGGCATCCCCTGATTTCATCTCCTACCCTTGTTTCAACTTGTGCGGGTTCTGGGTGGGGGCATCCAGACAGGTGGGGGCCAAATCATGGCGACGGCGGATATCACTGTGACGGAATACATCGGATCCCTTGTGGGCACCGATCTCTTTGGCGGGCAGACCATTCTGCTCAACGGATTTGGCGCCAGCCAGACCGGCACGCTGGAGGATGACGACGGCTTTCTGGGCGACATCGACGATGGCACCGCCACGTTCAACGGCGATCCGATCAACTATATCGGCAGCGGCACGGTGCAGCCGGGGGTGGATGCGGGGATCATCATCGTGCCGCTCGGGCCGCAGAGCGATGTGGTCGTGTTCGAGGCGGGGGGGAACACCTATTTCCACTACCCCGACGGCGAGCCGAACCTGCTGGGCGCGGTGGCGCTGATCGTGGATATCGACGCCACGCCCTACGAGGTGTTCACCCCGATCTGCTTTGGCCCCGAGACCATGATCCTCACCCCGAACGGCTATTGCCCGGTGGGAGAGGTCGGCACGGGCGACTGGGTGTGCGATGCGGACGGGCGGGCCCACGAGGTGCTTTGGGCCTCGTCCCGCAAGGTCGAAATCCCCTCCCATCCGGCCTTCGACAAGTGGCGGCCCATCCGCATCGCACGCAACAGCCTGGGCGACGGCCTGCCGTTTCGCGACACCTACCTGTCGCCGCAGCACCGGGTGGAGCTGCGCGGGAGCCCGGCGGAGATGGTGCTGGGCACCGAGCGGTGCCTTGCGGCGGCCAAGGGGCTGGTGAACGACAAGGGGGTGCGGGTGGACCGGGAGGCGCGCAGCGTCCGCTATCATCACCTTGTCTGTGCCGAACATGTCTCGCTGGTGGCCAACGGGCTGCTGGCCGAGAGCCTCTACCTCAACCCGGAAACGCCCGAGTTTCGGCTGGATGCCGGATCGCAGGAGGCGGCGCAGCTCTTTCCGGAGTTGACCATGACCTTGAATGCGCCGGTTGCAAGCCGCCGGGAGGCGGCGGTTCTGGCCTCGTTTTTCTAGGGCTCCAGCAGACGCCCTGGAAAGCCGGCCTTTGCCCCCCAGGTTTGGGCCGGACCACCCGCGCTGCCCCTGCAGCGCGGGTGGCTTTTTGTCTGCCACCCGCTCCCCCCGGACGCCCGCGCGATCACATTTCATGTGACAGCCTGCATGGAGATTGCGCGACGGCCTGCGATTCGCATTTGATGAAGGGGACCGGCGTGGTGCCGGTCGCTTTTTCATCGAGGACACCCGACATGGGCGACAAGAAACAGAAGCCCGCGAAGCCCGGCAGCAAACCGGCAACCAAGAAGTAATCATGTGAAAGGCCCGCGCCGGCCCGGAGCGGGGCGGCGCGGTGCCTTGTGGTGCGGACGTTCCGCGCCGCGTCAGGCCTAGCTGTAGTGGTGCACCGGCGTGCCGGCGAGCGCCGACATGTTGAGCAGGCCGCGGGCGGTGATCGAGGGGGTCACGATATGGGCCTTGTTGCCCATGCCCATGAGGATCGGCCCGACTTCGAGCCCGCCAGCCTTCATCTTGAGGATGTTGCGCACGCCCGAGGCGGCGTCGGCGGAGGAGAAGATGAGCACGTTGGCCGCCCCCGAGAACCGGGACTCGGGAAGCAGGCGCTCGCGCAGGGCCGGATCGAGCGCGGAATCGACGTGCATCTCGCCCTCATAGGCAAAATCCAGATCCCGGTCGTCGAGCATTTCGAGCGCCTCGCGCATCCGCCGGCCGCCGGCGCTGTCGAGGTTGCCGAACTGCGAGTGCGAGCAGAGCGCGATCTTGGGCTCGAGGCCGAAGCGACGCACGTGGCGGGCGGCGCCGATCACGGTTTCGCAGATCTCGCGGGCCTCGGGGAACTGGTGAACCTGGGTGTCGGCAATGAACAGCGGCCCGTCTTCGAGGATCATCAGCGAGAGCGCGGCGATCGGGTGATGCACCTTGTCGGCGAGGATCTGGCGGACGTAGTTGAGGTGCCACAGGAACTGGCCGAAGGTGCCGCAGACCATGCTGTCGGCATCGCCGCGATGCACCATGACCGCGCCGATGGCGGTGGTGTTGGTGCGCATCACGGCACGGGCGAGATCGGGGGTGACACCGCGCCGGGCCATGAGCGTGTGATAGGTTTCCCAGTAGTCGCGGTAGCGCGGGTCGTTCTCGGGGTTCACGATCTCGAAGTCGCGGCCCGGACGGATCTTGAGGCCGGCGCGCTCGCAGCGGCTTTCGACCACCTCGGGACGCCCGATGAGGATGGGAAGATCGGTGGTTTGCTCGAGCATCGCATCGGCGGCGCGCAGCACGCGCTCGTCTTCGCCCTCGGCAAAGACGATCTTGCGCTCGGCCTGGGCGGCGGCCTCGAACACGGGCCGCATCAGCAGGGCGGACTTGAAGACCGAGCGGTCGAGCTGGGCCTTGTAGGCGGTGAAGTCCTCGATCGGGCGGGCGGCGACGCCGCTTTCGCAGGCGGCCTTGGCCACGGCGGAGGCGACCACGCCCATCAGGCGCGGATCGAAGGGCTTGGGGATCAGGTAATCGGTGCCGAAGGTGAGCTGCTCGCCCTTGTAGGCGGCGGCGGCCTCGGCGGAGGTGGTGGCCCGGGCCAGCGCGGCGATGCCCTCGATGCAGCCGAGCTGCATGGCGTCGTTGATCTCGCTCGCGCCGCAATCGAGCGCGCCGCGGAAGATAAAGGGGAAGCAGAGGACGTTGTTGACCTGGTTCGGGTAGTCGGAGCGCCCGGTGGCGATGATCGCATCGGGGGCAACCTCGCGGGCGGCCTCGGGCAGGATCTCGGGCGTCGGGTTGGCCAGGGCGAAGATGATCGGCTTGGCGGCCATTTTCGCCACGTGTTCGGGCTTCAGCACGCCGGGGCCGGAGAGGCCGAGGAAGAGGTCGGCGCCCTCGATCACATCGGCCAGGGTGGCCGGTTCGGTGCCTTGGGCGAAGGCGGCCTTTTGCGGGGTCATGTCGGCCTCGCGGCCCTCGTAGACCAGCCCGGCGATGTCGCAGAGCCAGACGTTCTCGCGCTTGACGCCGAGCTTGAGGAGCATGTTCAGGCAGGCGATGCCCGCCGCGCCGCCGCCGGTGCTCACCACCTTGATGTCGGCCCAGTCCTTGCCGGCGAGGTGGAGCGCGTTGGTGGCCGCCGCGCCGACGACGATGGCGGTGCCGTGCTGGTCATCGTGGAAGACGGGGATGTTCATCCGCTCGCGGCAGATCTTTTCGACGATGAAGCAGTCGGGGGCCTTGATGTCTTCGAGGTTGATGGCGCCGAAGGTGGGCTCGAGCGCGCAGACGATCTCGGCCAGCTTCTCGGGGTCGGTCTCGTTCAGCTCGATGTCGAAGCAGTCGATGTTGGCGAATTTCTTGAAGAGGACGGCCTTGCCCTCCATCACCGGCTTGGAGGCCAGCGCGCCGATGTTGCCCAGCCCCAGAACGGCGGTGCCGTTGGACACGACGGCGACGAGGTTGCCCCGCGCGGTGTAGCGGGTGGCCAGCGCGTTGTTTTCGGCGATGGCGGTGCAGGCCTCGGCCACGCCGGGCGAATAGGCCAGCGAGAGGTCGCGGCCATTGGCCAGCGGCTTGGTCGCCCGGATCTCGAGTTTTCCCGGCTTGGGGTTGGCGTGATAGAGCAGCGCGGCGCTTTCGGCCGGGCTATCGGGCGTGTCGGTCATGGAGCCTCCCAAAAATGGTTTAACGTTAAACCACCCTTTTGGCGGCGGAATGACACAGAACGCGATTTCGTTCAAGCCTGCAAGGCGCATCGCCCGTCCTGTGTCATCAGACGTTTGCATATTGCAATTTGGTGTTTCGGGCACAGAATTTTGAGGTTAGCATCGGAGGTGGTATTGATGCCGGGGCCGGGACGCGACGTTTCGGTTTTCGGTCGCCCTCGATCTGCTACGGCGATTGATGGCGGGGCCCCCGATGCCTGAGCGAGGATCGCTCCACCGGGCCCCGGATTTTAGGATGTGACCGGCGCATTTTGGCGCATGACAGGCGGCCGGGGCAGACCCGAATGAAGCCGCGGACAGCATGGAGACAATGATGCTTTTGGTGAAGGCGGCGCGGGACGCCCGGGTGAAGGCCTATGCCCCGTACTCGCAGTTCAAGGTGGGGGCCGCGATCCGCGCCGCCTCCGGTGCGATCTACCAGGGGGTGAACGTGGAAAACGTGGCCTACCCCGAGGGCACCTGCGCCGAGGCGGGCGCGATTGCGGCGATGGTGATGGGCGGCGAGACCGAGATTGCCGAAGTGGCGGTGATCGCCGACAGCCCCTCGCCGGTGCCGCCCTGCGGCGGCTGCCGCCAGAAGCTGGCGGAGTTTGCGGGCAAGGATGTGAAGGTGACGCTGGCCACGCTTCAGGGCGAGGTGATGGAAACCACGGTGGGGGCGCTGCTGCCCGGTGCGTTCGGCACGGGCCATATGGTCAGCCCTTCTGAAGACGGAATGTGAACATGGATGCGCGGACGGTCCTGGGCGCCCTGCGGCGAGGCGAGAGCTTGAGTGCGGAGGCGGTCGACTGGTTCGCGCGTGCGCTGGCCGAGGAGGGCGTGAGCGACGCGCAGGTGGGGGCCTTTGCCATGGGTCTGTGCCACGCGCCGCTGGGCGCACAGGCGCGGGTGGCGCTGACGCTGGCGATGCGCGACAGCGGCGAGGTGCTGAAGTGGGATCTGCCCGGCCCGGTGGTGGACAAGCACTCGACCGGCGGCGTGGGCGACTGCGTGAGCCTCGTGCTCGCCCCGGCGCTGGCGGCCTGCGGGGTCTATGTGCCGATGATCTCGGGGCGCGGCCTTGGCCACACCGGCGGCACGCTCGACAAGCTGGAGGCGATCCCCGGGTTCAGCTCGGAGATCAGCGTGGACAAGTTGCAGCAGATCACCCGCGAGGTGGGCTGCGCGATTGCCTCGGCCTCGGTCGACATCGCCCCGGCCGACAAGCGGCTTTACGCGGTGCGCGACGTGACCGGCACGGTCGAGAGCCTCGACCTGATCACCGCCTCGATCCTCTCCAAGAAGCTGGCCGCCGGGCTCGACAGCCTCGTGCTCGACGTGAAGTTCGGCGCCGGCGCCTTCATGAAGACCCCGGAGGCCGCCCGCGAACTGGCCACCTCGCTGGTGGAAACCGCCAATGGCGCGGGCTGCGCCACGCGGGCGCTGCTCACCGACATGAGCCAGCCGCTGGTGCGCTCGGCGGGCAATGCGGTGGAGGTGACGGAGGCAATGGACACGCTCACCGGCTCGGGCGCCTCGGGGCCGCTCAGCCACCTGTCGGCCAAGCTCGGCGGCGAGCTGCTGGCGATGGTCGGCGTGACCAAGAACGCCTTTGACGGGGCCGACATGGTGCTGGACAAGATCCGCAGCGGACATGCCGCCGAGCGGATGGGCCGGATGGTGGCGGCGATGGGGGGGCCTTCGGACTTTCTGAGCCGCTGGCGCGACCGCCTCCCGGCCGCCCCCGCAACGCTGGCCGTGGCGCCCGAGGGCGCGGGCTTTGTGGCCGCGATCGACACCGAGGCGCTGGGCATGGCGGTGGTGGCCATGGGCGGCGGGCGCAAGCGCGCGCGCGACCGGATCAACCCGGCCGTCGGCCTCAGCCAGATTGCCCAGATCGGCGACCGGGTGGACGCAGAGCGCCCGCTGGCGCGGATCAACGCCGCGCGGCGGGCACAGGCCGAAGCCTTCGCCCCGGTGATCCGCGCGGCTTTCAAATTGAGCGAGACCCCGGTAAACCCTCCAAAGCTGGTGCTTGGACGGGTGGAGTAGATGCCGCGAGCCTTTCTGGTTGTCATGGATAGCGTGGGATGCGGCGGCGCCCCCGATGCCGCCGACTTTGGCGACGAGGGGGCCAACACGCTGGGCCACATCGCGCAGGCCTGCGCCGAGGGCGCGGCGGAAGAGGGCCGCAGCGGCCCGCTGAAGATGCCGGTGCTCGACGGGCTGGGGCTGGCCGATGCGGTGGCGCTGGCCAGCGGATACGCAGGCGAAGGCCTGTCCGGCCGCCCGAGCGGGCTGTGGGGCTGCGCCACCGAGATTTCACCGGGCAAGGACACGCCTTCGGGCCATTGGGAGCTGGCGGGCGTGCCGGTGCCCTGGGACTGGCACTACTTTCCCGACGAGGAACCGGCCTTTCCGCAATACATTCTGGATGCGCTGGCCAGCATGGCCGATGTGGGCGGCACCCTTGGCAACCGGCATTCCAGCGGCACGGTGATCCTCGAGGAAGAGGGCGCGCGGCACATGGCGACGGGCTGGCCGATTGTCTACACCTCGGCTGACAGCGTGTTGCAGATCGCGGCCCATGAAGAGACCTTCGGGCTCGAACGGCTGCTCGACCTCTGCGACGAGATCGCCCCGACGATGCATGCGATGAAGGTGGGCCGGGTCATTGCCCGCCCCTTTGTCGGCAGTGCCGAAACCGGGTTTACCCGCACCACCAACCGCCGCGACTTTGCCATCGCCCCGCCCGAGCCGACGCTCTGCGACTGGGTGCAGGCCGCCGGGCGCAAGGTGCATGCGGTGGGCAAGATCAAGGACATCTTCGCCGGGCATGGCATTGACGACGTGGTGAAGGGCGATGACGCGGCGCTGATGGAGGCGCTGTCGGGGCTGGTCGACACGGCGGAAGAGGGCAGCCTGACCTTCGCCAATTTCGTCGAGTTCGACAGCCTCTATGGCCACCGCCGCGACGTGTCGGGCTATGCCCGGGCGCTGGAGTGGTTCGACTCCTGCCTGCCGCCGCTCCTCGACCGTCTGCGCGAGGGCGACATGATGGTGTTCACCGCCGATCACGGCAACGACCCGACGTGGCGGGGCACCGACCACACCCGCGAGCGGGTGCCGGTGGTGATCGTGGGCAAGGGCGCGGGCGAGATCGGGCATTGCGGATTTGTCGATGTGGCTGCAAGCGTGGCGGCCCATCTGAACGTGCCGGCAAAGGGGCCGGGAAGGAGCTTTCTGTGAGCTTTAGGGATGTGCCGAAGGTTGAGCTGCACCTGCATCTGGAAGGCGCGGCGCCGCCCGCCTTCATCCGGGCGCTGGCCAAGGAGAAGAAGGCCGATATCGGCGGGATCTTCGACGCGCAGGGCAACTATGCCTATGACGGGTTTGACGAATTTCTGAAGGTCTACGAGGCGGCGACCTCGGTGCTGACCACGCCGGAAGACTACGCAAGGCTGACCCGCGTGGTGCTGGAGGAATGCGCCGAGCAGGGGGTGATCTATGCCGAGACCTTCCTGAGCCCCGACTTTTGCGGCGGCGGCGATGTGAAGGCCTGGTGGGAATATTGCGCGGCCATGGCCGAGGCGGCCGAGAGCGCGGAGAAGGATCTGGGGATCACGCTGAAGGGGATCATCACCTGCATCCGCCACTTCGGCCCCGAGAAGGCCAGGGCCCCGGCGGTCTGCGCGGCGGAAACCGTGGGCGACTTCATCACCGGCTTCGGCATGGCGGGGGCGGAGACCGTGGGCAAGCCCGGCGATTATGCCTGGGCCTTCGACTGCGCCCGCGAGGCCGGGCTGCGGTTGACCTGCCATGCCGGCGAATGGGGCGGGGCGCAGATGGTGCGCGACACGCTCGACCAGCTCCCCGGCATCGAGCGGATCGGCCATGGCGTGGGCGCGGCCCATGACGGGGCGCTGATGGAGCGGCTGGCGCGGGAGAACATCACGCTGGAGGTCTGCCCCGGCTCGAACATCGCGCTGGGCGTGTTCCGGTACTGGCGCGACCATCCGATCGAGAAGCTGCGCGAAAACGGCATTCCGGTGACGGTGAGCACCGATGATCCGCCGTTCTTTCACACCACGATGACGCAGGAATACGACAAGCTGAACGAGGTGTTCGGCTGGAACGAGGAAGACTTTGCCGCGCTGAACCAAGATGCCATCGCGGCGGCCTTCTGCGACGAGAAAACCCGGGAAGACATAGTGAAGAGGCTCAAAGCATGACCAGGCACCTGACCGTCGTTGACCATCCGCTGGTGCAGCACAAACTGAGCCTGATGCGCGAGAAGGAGACGCCGACGGCGGTGTTTCGGCAGCTGTTGCGGGAGATCAGCCAGCTTCTGGCCTATGAAGTCACGCGCGAGCTGCCGATAACGACCAAGCGGATCGAGACCCCGTTGCAGCCGATGGATGCGCCGGTGCTGGACGGCAAGAAGCTGGCGCTGATCTCGATCTTGCGGGCCGGAAACGGGCTGCTCGACGGGGTGCTGGAGCTGATCCCGAGTGCGCGGGTGGGCTTTGTGGGCCTCTACCGCGACGAGAAGACGCTTCAGCCGGTGGAATATTATTTCAAGGTGCCTGCGGAGCTGGGCGACCGGATGGTGATTGCCGTCGATCCGATGCTGGCGACCGGCAATTCGAGCGCCGCCGCGATCACCAAGTTGAAGGAGGCCGGGGCGGTAAACATCCGTTTCCTATGCCTTTTGGCCGCGCCCGAAGGGGTGGCCCGGATGCAGGAGGCGCACCCCGATGTGCCGATCGTCACCGCGGCCCTCGATGACAGGCTCAACGAGCTGGGCTACATCGTGCCGGGCCTAGGGGATGCGGGCGACCGTATGTTCGGTACTAAATAGGCGATTTGCCCTTTACGGATTGTTTCCAATCCGGCATCTTTCCCCCAAATATAGTGGGGGCTTGGATGATGTTGGCAAGAGCAGTGTCGACAGCAATAGCCGTGGTATCTCTTTTCGCGGGAACGACGGCGGCTGCACAATCAGCAGGAACACCGGCGGAGTTTCCGCCCGCGTCCTACGGGGGCGCACAATACGTTGACAGCAAGGGCTGCGTGTTCGTGCGCGCAGGCTTTGACGGGGCGGTGACATGGGTGCCGCGGATGTCGCGGTCGCGCAACCAGATCTGCGGCGTGCGCCCGACCTTTGCGGAGGCGCCCAAGCCCGAGGCCCCGGTTGTGGCGGATGCGCCTGCGACCACGGCGGCCCCGGCTGCCGAGCCCAAGACGCGGGTTGTGCGGCGGCAGGCGGCGACGACGCCCGCCAAGCCCGCGACCACCACCACCCGCCGCGTGGCGACGACCGCCCCCAAGACGGCGGCGCCCAAGACCCAGACCCGCACGGTCACACGTGAGGTGGCCCGCAGCCAGCCCAAGCGGACCAGCCCGGCCAACAAGCCGATGGCGACCGTCGCCGGATCGGTGAGCGAGCCGCGCGGCAAGAAGACCACCTACCGGGTGATCCGCCGGGGCACGACGCCGGAAGAGACGCCGCTGCGCACCAGGCGTGCCAGCGCGAGCGAAGTCGTGGCCGCGGCCGATCCCGCGCAGAAGCGGGTGCGCGGTGGCCGCACCATCACCCGCAACGGCAAGACCGTCATCGTGATCTCGCGTGACGCGGCCGCCGGGGCCCAGCCCCGCACCACCACCACCCGCAAGGCCTCGGCCCCGCGCGTGGTGCGCCGGGAGGCAAAGCCTGCCGCGGGCACCCAGGTGGCCACCGCCCCCGGACCCGCACAGGTGCGCACCCCGCGCGGCTACAAGCGCGTCTGGACCGACGGGCGGCTCAACCCCAACCGGGGCGAGCGCACCCAGGCCGGTCGCGAGCAGATGGCCCTTGTCTGGACCCAGGACGTGCCGCACCGGCTGATCGACGTGCGCTCGGGCCGCGACGTGACGGCGCTGCGCTCGGAGATGGTCTATCCCTACACCGACTACGCCGAACAGCAGCGTGACCTCGGCCCGCGCACCGTTGTGCGCCGCACCTCAGCCAGCACCAAGAGCGTGCGCAAGACCGTGGTGTCGACCAGCACCGCGCCCCGGGCCGCCGAGCAGGCTGCGCCCAAGACGCGGCGCGTGGTGAAGAAGATCGTGCGCAACAAGAGCACGGGCGAGATCATCAGCGTCTCCACCAAGTCGGCCCCGAAGAAGACCGTGGCCAAGACCGTGGTGAAGCAGGCCAAGGCTTCGCCCGCTCCCTCGAATCCCGCCGCGGCGGCTGGCGGGCGCTACATTCAGGTGGGCACCTTCGGGGTTGCCTCCAACGCCAGGCAGACCGCAGCGCGGCTGCGCGGGGCCGGGCTGCCGGTGCGCACGCAGGGGATCACCCGTGGCGGCAAGGCGCTGACCATCGTGATGGCCGGGCCGCTGGCCGGGGGCGCGCTGAATGACGGCGTGCGCAAGGCGCGAGCCATGGGCTTTTCGGACGCCTTCGTGAGGTAAGACCAAGAAGAAGAAAAAAGAGTTCAGGCAGAACCATACAGGCAATCGCGCCTCGCGGAGATCATCCCGCGAGGCGCGACGCGTTTGGGGGGTGGGATTGGCGCGGGTGCCGGGTGGTGGGGGTGCCGGGTGCCGGGGGCGGGCGGGCTACTCGCCGCAGATGCCTTGGAGAGCTACCCAGTCGGCATCGGCCAGCACCTGCTGGGCACCGCCGCCGCGCATCGGGTCGGCCTCGATCAGCGGCAGGGTGCTCTCGCCGGAGACATCCAGCGCGTAGGCATAGGGGGTGGAGGCGACCCGTGCCGCCTCGAAACCGTCGAGCAGGGCCTCGGTGGGCACCGCAGCGGGGGGCGCGGCCACCAGCGCCTCGGCATAGGCATCGAGCGTGGCCTCGGGCAGCTCGCCGGTGGTGAGCAGGCGGATGGTGGCGATGAGGCCGGCGTGATCGAGCAGCCTTTCGAGCGGGTCGGATTGCGCCGAGCGGGCGGCCTCGGCCAGCACGTAGCCGGCGGCGACATCGGGGTTTTCGTAATCTTCGACCAGCGCCCGGTTCATCAGGATCAGGCCGCCGGGCAGGGCCACGGTATCGCGGATGCCGCCGCGCAGCACCAGCAGGCCGCCCTTGGTGGGGGCGAGCAGCCGGGTGTAGAGCCGGGCAAGCGCCCGATCGCCCCGGGGGCTGCGGCAGGGCGCGCCCGAGACCCGACCGATGGCGCGAAACACCTGCCCGCCCAGCGCGGCGCGGGTCGGCTCGGGCACCACGCGGACGGTGTGCGAGGTGAGCGCATCGGGCAGCCAGACCACGGCGGCCACGGCCAGCGCCGCCGATCCGCCCCAAAGGATGATGCGGCGCAGCCAGCCCTCGCGCGGGCGGCTCCGGGCAATGACCTGGCGCACCCGCTCGACCGCCTCGATCATGGTGTCGTCTTCGATCTCGAGCAGTTCGACCGCCTCGGCGGAGGGGGCATAGAGCGCGGGAACCTCGCCCGGGTTGACCCGCTCGACCGCCGCCAGCGACCAATGCGACAGCGCCCGGCCCGCCCCGTCGGAGATCGACAGGGAGGCGTCACCGAAACTGACGGTGACGTTCTGGCGCTGGGCCTCGGGCGTGGGTTGCCAGAGGCCGACGCTTTCCAGCCTTTGATATTCCTTCAGCGCGGTCATGCGCGGTGGGGGCCTGCTCGTGGTTGCCGTGTTTATCGTTGAACAAACTCTAGCGGCTTTTCGCGGGCTTGGGAATCAACAAGGCGACGCGGTGTGTTAGCCGCCGTGACGGCGCGCGCGCAGGCCCGGCCGCGACCCTCTGCGCCCTTGTGAGCGGGCGGCGGTTTTTATAGAGAGGCGGGCCTGTGACACGGGGAGCGGCGATGAGCGCGGATGGCGAAACCGGGATGATCCCGGCCTGGAGAGACGGGGTGTTGCAGCCGGTGGAAAAGCTGGCCGCGCACCGCGAGGGGCTGCGGCACAAGGCGGTTTCGGTCTTTGTCTTTGCCGGCGAGCGGCTGCTGGTGCAGCAGCGGGCGGCGGGCAAGTACCATACGCCGGGGCTCTGGGCGAACAGCTGTTGCACCCACCCGCATTGGGGCGAGCCCGATGCCGCCTGCGCCGCCCGGCGCTTGGGCGAGGAGCTGGGGCTGGCGGGCGTGGCGCTGGAGCCGGTGGGCGAGGTGGAATACCGCGCCGAAGTGGGCGGCGGCATGGTGGAGCACGAGGTGGTGGCGATGTTTCGCGGCACGCTGGACGTGGTGCCCGAGCTGGCGCCCGACCCGGCAGAGGTGCAGGCCGTGCGCTGGCTCACGCTCGAGGCGCTGGCCGAAGAGATTTCAGAGGCGCCGGAGCGGTTTACCCCGTGGCTGCGGATCTACATGGCGGAGCATCGCGGGATCTTCTCGGGGTAGGGGCCGGCTGCCGGGCCTCGGGCGGCGGGACAAGTCCCGCCCTACGGATCAGGTACCGTAGCGCGCCATGAACATGTCGATCGCGCCGTCGATCACCTTCTTGCGGCGCTCGGGGGTGAACTCGGATTCAAGGCCCATCAGGCATTTGACCCAGAGTTCGGCCTTGCACAGCTCCATGAACTGGTAGGCGGCCAGCTCGTAATCCTCGATATCGTGCAGCTCGCCGCGGGATGTGGCGTTTTCCAGAAACGGCACGATGCTGTCGCGCACGAAGCGGGGGCCGTACTTGTAGAACTCCTGCCCGAGTTCGGGAAAGCGGCCGCTTTCGGCGACGCAGATGCGGAACATGCCGCGCCCGAGGTCGGAGAGCATGAAGTCCTGCATCCGTTCGGCCACCAGCCGGAGCACGTCGCGCACCGGGCGGGTCGGGTCGATCTGGGTGACGGCGGCCTCGGCCTGGCGCTGGCACTCGCAGGTGGCGACCTCCATGAACAGCAGGCCCTTGTCGGGGAAATAGCTGTAGAGCGTGGCCTTGGAGACGCCTGCCTCCTTGGCGATCAGGTCGACACTGGCGCCTTCGAATCCGTCGGCCAGGAAGATCTTGCGGGCGCCTTCCAGCACCTGATCGAACTTTCTGCCGCGTTTGATTTCACCTGCCGGTGCGTTCATGTCTTACTCCGTTCCCCTGACCAACTATAAACCAGACAGTTTAGTTCCGGCAAGGCAATGCGGGCCCTGCCGGAACTTTCTGCCGGTGACGGGATGCAGGGTGCGCTCACCTGGAGGCAGCGCAGGCGTCGGTGGAGATGGTGGTGGGGGAGGTGCAGGCGCGGTCGGGCAGCTCGGGGGTGGTCGGGCTGGCGGTGGCGGCGCTGGTGAAGGTCACGCGCGGCAGGTCGACCCCGAAGCTGCCTGCGTTGGCAGCCTGAAGGGACGCGCCGAGGGCGATGAGAACGGTGAGGGCGGAGATGCGGAGCATCGGTTTATCCTTTCGAATCTGAACTGAACCACTCGGTTCAGAAGGGTATCTAAACTGTTCGGTTCGTTTTGCAAGGGGTTTCTGAACCGCTTGGTTCACTTTTTTGCCCGGGAGCCCCTGCATCCGCGCACGGTGGACATTCGGGCAGGGGGCCGGGATAGTCGCCCCGACAGCGCGGCAAGAGGAGAGCGGGCAGATGGAAACGGTTGCGGAAAACAGGGCGTTCGGCGGGGTTCAGGGCGTGTACCGGCATGGCTCGGAGGCCTGCGGGTGCGACATGACCTTCGGGCTGTTCCTGCCGGAAGAGGCGCGCGACGGGCCGGTGCCGGTGCTGTGGTATCTCAGCGGGCTGACCTGCACCCATGAGAACGCGATGACCAAGGCGGGCGCGCAGGGCTGGGCCGCGGAGCAGGGGATTGCGCTGGTCTTCCCCGACACCTCCCCGCGCGGCGAGGATGTGGCGGATGATGAGGCCTATGACCTTGGCAAAGGCGCGGGGTTTTACGTGAATGCCACGCAGGAGCCTTGGGCGAAGCACTTCAGGATGTGGGACTATGTGGCCGAGGAGCTGCCCGCGCTGATCGGTGCCGAGTTTGCGGTGGATATGGAGCGGCAGGGCATCACCGGCCATTCGATGGGCGGCCACGGGGCACTGACGCTGGCGATGTCTCTGCCCGGGCGGTTTGCGAGTGTGTCGGCCTTCGCGCCGATTGCCCATCCGAGCCAGAGCGACTGGGGCAGGAAGCAGCTTGGCGCCTATCTGGGTGAGAGTGGCTGGGAGGCTCATGATTCGACGCTGCTGATGCGCGAGAGAGGTTTTGACGGGCCGGTGCTGGTGGACCAGGGCGGGGATGACCAGTTTCTGGAGCTGCTGAAGCCCGAGGCGCTGGCCGAGGCGATGGCGGCGCGGCGGCAGGAGGGGATCTTCCGGATGCAGAAGGGCTATGACCATTCGTATTTCTTTGTCTCCAGCTTCATGGAGGAGCACGTGGGCTTTCATGCCGAGGCGCTCTGGGCAAAGTGACGATCTGGGTCGACGGAGATGCCTGCCCGGTGAAGGCCGAGGTGGAGCAGGTGGCCAGCCGGGTGAAGGTGGCGGTGAAGATCGTGTGCAACGGCGGGCTGCGCCCGAGCGAGAACCCGTTGGTGGAGGTGGTCTATGTCAGCGAGGGGCTGGACGTGGCCGATGACTTCATTGCCGAGAACGCGGGCAAGGGCGACGTGGTGGTGACCGCCGATATCCCGCTTGCCGCGCGCTGCGTGGAGGCCGGAGCGCTGGTGGTGAAGCCCGATGGCGAGCGGCTGACCCCGCGCAACATGGGGGCGGCGCTGGCCACGCGCGACCTGATGACCGACCTGCGCGCGGCGAACCCGCTGAAGCAGGGCGGCGGCGCAAAGCCGTTTTCGAAGGCCGACAGGGCGCGCTTTGTCGACGGGCTGGACCGGGCCCTTCGGGCGGCGGGATAAATCCCGCCCTACGGGTGCCCTGCTGCCGATGTGGCGCGGGCGGAGGGGGCGGGATGGAGTATTTTCAGCAAGAAAATGCAGCGGGATGGCGTGTGGCGGCCCCCGTTGAGCGTGAGAACAAAACGTGAAAATATGGGGCGAAGGAATCGCCCGTGTTTGCCGAACTCTCTGCCACTTCGAACTTCACCTTTCTCACCGGGGCCTCGCATCCCGAGGAGTTGATGGAGCGTGCCGGGCTGATGGGGGTGGAGGCCGTGGCGATTGCCGATGAGAACTCGGTTGCGGGGATCGTGCGGGCGCATCAGCGGGGCCGGGAGATTGCGCGTTCGGTCGAGGCGCGGCGGGCGGCGATTGCGCAGGACGGGGAGATCGGGCCGGTGTGCCCGGAGGGGTTTGCGCGGGCGCCCTCGCCGGATGTGGACTGTGTGCCGCGGCTGCTGCCGGGCGCGCGGATCGTGCTGAGTTGCGGCTTTCAGGCGACGGTGCTGCCGCGCGACCGGACGGCCTGGGGGCGGCTCTGCCGGTTGCTCTCGCTCGGGCGGCTCAGGGCCGAGAAAGGCGCCTGCCTGCTGCATGTGGACGACCTTGTGGAGTGGGGCGAGGGGATGGAGCTTCTGGTGCATCCGGTTGCCCGTTGGGAGCCGGTGGCGCGGCGGCTGATGCGGCGGTTCGGCGGGGCGGTGAGCCTCTGTGCCGCGCCGCGTTATGACGGGCGCGATGCGGGGCGGATTGCCCGGCTGGCGCAGGCGGCGGCGCGGCTGGGCCTGCCGCTGGTCGCCTCGGCCCGCCCGCTCATGCATCACGGCGCGCGGCGGCGGATGGCCGATGTGCTCACCGCGATCCGGCAGGGCTGCCGGGTGGACGAGCTGGGCCGCGCCGCGCAGGCCAATGGCGAGCAGCGGCTGCGCTCGGAGGCGGAGATGCTGCGGCTTTTCGCAGGCCACGAGGCGGCGGTGGCGCGGGCGGGGGAGGTGGCGGCGCGTTGCCGGTTTTCGCTCGATGAGCTGCGCTATGAATACCCCTCGGAGGTGAGCGGCGGCGAGAGCGCGGGCGAGCGGCTGGCGCGGTTGGCGCGGGCGGGGCTGGCCTGGCGCTACCCCTCGGGGGCGCCGGAGCGGGTGCAGGGGATGCTGGAGCACGAGTTGGAGCTGATCGGGAAGCTGGGCTACGAGCCCTATTTCCTGACGGTGCATGACGTGGTGGAGTTTGCCCGCTCGCGCGGCATCCTTTGCCAGGGGCGCGGCTCGGCGGCAAACTCGGTGGTGTGCTACTGCCTTGGCGTCACCTCTGTGAGCCCGGAGATCGGGACCATGGTGTTTGAGCGGTTCGTCAGCGAGGCGCGCGACGAGCCGCCGGATATCGACGTGGATTTCGAGCATGAGCGGCGCGAGGAGGTGATCCAGCATATCTATGAGCGCTACGGGCGCCATCGGGCCGGGCTGTGCGCCACGGTGATCCACTATCGCGGCAAGCGGGCCACGCGGGAGGTGGGCCGGGCGATGGGACTTTCGGACGATACGCTGTCGGCCATGTCCTCGCAGATCTGGGGGTGGGGCTCGATCAAGGGGCAGATGATGGAGGCCCGGCTGCGCGAGATGGGGCTGGACCCGGGCGACAGGCGGCTGGCGCTGACGATGCAGATCATCGAGGAAATCCAGGGGTTTCCGCGCCACCTGAGCCAGCATGTGGGCGGGTTCATCATCACCGAAGGGCGGCTCGATGAGCTGGTGCCGGTGGAGAATGCGACGATGGAGGACCGCACCGTCATTCCATGGGACAAGGACGATATCGACACGCTGGGCATCTTGAAGGTCGACGTGCTGGCGCTGGGAATGCTGAGTTGCATCCGCAAGGCCTTCGACCTGCTGGCCGAGCATCATGGCCAGCGGTTCGACCTTGCCACGCTGCCGCCGGAAGATCCGAAGGTTTACGACATGCTCTGCCGCGCCGACAGCCTTGGCGTGTTTCAGGTGGAGAGCCGGGCGCAGATGAACTTTCTGCCCCGGATGCGGCCGCGCTGCTTTTATGACCTGGTGATCGAAGTGGCGATCATCCGCCCCGGGCCGATTCAGGGCGACATGGTGCACCCGTTCCTGCGGCGGCGGAACGGGGAGGAGAAGGTGGAGTTTCCGTCCGACGCGCTGGGCGAGGTGCTGGCCAAGACGCTGGGGGTGCCGCTGTTTCAGGAACAGGCGATGCAGATCGCGATCATCGGCGCCGGGTTTTCGCCCGATGAGGCCGACCAGCTGCGCCGGGCGCTGGCGACCTTCAAGAAGCTCGGGCGGGTGAGCGACTTTCGCGAGCGGTTCATGAAGGGGATGCGGAAGAACGGCTATGACGAGGACTTCGCCGCCCGCTGCTTTGGCCAGATCGAGGGATTCGGCTCCTACGGCTTTCCCGAGAGCCACGCGGCGAGCTTTGCGCTGCTGGTCTATGCCAGCGCATGGCTGAAGCGCCACCACCCCGGCATCTTTGCCTGCGCGCTGCTCAATGCCCAGCCGATGGGGTTTTATGCCCCGGCGCAGATCGTGCGGGACGCCCGCGAGCATGGGGTCGAGGTGCGGCCGGTCGATATCAACGAGAGCTACTGGGACAACACGATGGAGCCGGGCGCGGGCGGCAGGCTGGCGCTGCGGCTGGGGTTTCGGCAGATCAAGGCGATGCGCGAGGAGGAGGCGCGGTGGATCTGTGCGGCGCGGGGCAATGGCTACCTCGACGTGGCGGCGGTGTGGCGGCGGGCCGGGGTGGCGCCGCGCCTGATGGAGGCGCTGGCGGAGGCCGATGCCTTTGCCGGGCTGGGGCTGAGCCGGCGCGAGGCGCTCTGGGAGGCGAAGGCGCTGCATGGCGACGCGCCGCTGCCGCTGTTTGCCGGGGCGCTGGAGGGCGAGGGGATTGCCGAGGCGGTGGCGAACCTGCCGCAGATGAGCCTGGGGGAAGAGGTGGTGGAGGATTACGTGGCGATGCGGCTGAGCCTGCGGGCGCATCCGGTGGGGCTGCTGCGGGCGGTGCTGACGCCGGAGCCGGGCGCGCGGGTGGGCGCGACCGGGGCCGGGGAGGGGCGCGGGTTCAGCCTGCGGCAGGATAGCTGGGAGGCCGGGGGCAAGAGGTGCGAGACGAGCCGGGTGTGAGGGCGAAACGGACGGGCGCGGGTTTGGAGCGGGGCGGGTGCCCTGCTGCGGATGGCGGCGCGGGCTGCGGCGGCGGGATTGGATATTTTCGGCAAGAAAATGAACAGGGCGTGGCACGGGGGATGCCGGGCGGGGTGAGGCCGGGGGCGGCTGCTCGAAGCAGGCGCCTCCCCTGAGCCTCGCCCCGCCCGCGCGATTTCAGTCCTCGAAGACGACCTTGCCCTCGGCGGCCATCTCCTCGAGGTCGAGGATGGTTTTCTTGCCCGCCTTCACCTCGGCCTCCAGCGCGTCTTCGGCGGCTTTCACCTCGGCGAGCTTGGCGGCCACCGCGTCGATCCGGGCGAAGGGCACAACCACGACGCCGTTCTCGTCGGCCACGATCAGGTCGCCGCTTTCGATCTGGGTGCCGCCGACCACGGCGCCGTAGCCCACCGCGCCCGGGCCGTTGCCATAGGGCGAGTTGGGGTTGAGGCCGGTGCACCAGCAAGGCAGGCCAGTGGCGAGCACGCCCTCGCGGTCGCGCATCGGGCCGTCGGTGACGAAGCCCGCGGCGCCCGCGTTCTTCATCATGCCGGAGATCTGGTCGCCCGCCGCAGAGCCGCCCTGCCAGCCATCGACCGAGGAGATCACCACGTCGCCGGGCTGGATCGAGTTGAGCGCGGCGATGGTGGCCAGAATTTCTTCGGGGCCGTTCTGGGCCACCAGCGCCGGGCCGCAGACGGCGGGTTGGCCGAGGTCGAGCGGGGCGATGGCGGTGGCGAGCGCGCCCTTGCCGTTCATCGCGTCGCAGATGAAGCCGGTGGGCATGCCGGTGAAGGCAGCGACCTGCTCGGGCGTGGGGCGGGGAAAGCTGCGGCGGATGCGCAGGATGGGGGGTTCTTCGATCATGTCTCAGGCTCCGGTGATGAATTGCAGAAGGTAAAGGCTGCCCATGCCGGCCACGATGGCTGGCACCACGCCGAAGCGGATGCCGGCCAGACAGGCGGCACCGGCGGCGAGGAGGCGGATGGGGTCGGTCTGCCCGCCGGTGGCGTCCGGCCAGAGCAGCAGGGGGGTGATGAGCGCGGGGAAGACCGCCGCGCCGACGTATTTGAGGTGCAGCAGCGCCCAGTCGGGGAGCTGGCGGTTGCCGAGCAGGCCGAGAAAGGAGAAGCGGATCAGGAAGGTGCCGAGGCCGAGGGCGGCGGTGAGGGTCCAGAAGGCGGCGTCGGAGATCATGCGGCGGCCCTCCGCTTGAGGGCCAGTTCGACCTGCGCGCCGACGACGATGCCGAGCAGCGCGGCGGCGAAGATGCCGAGCGACCAGGGCAGGGCGGCGAAGGCGATGGAACCGGCGCAGGCGGCGAAGGCGGCGGCGAGGTGGGGCAGCGAGCGCAGCAGCGGCGCGACCAGCGCGATGAAGCAGACCGGCACGGCGAAATCCAGCGACCAGCTTGCCGGGATCGCCTCGCGCAGCAGCGCTCCGGCCAGCGTGGAGCCGTACCAGAAGGGGCAGATCAGGGCCATGCAGCCGAAGTAATAGGCGAGTTTCGCGGGCTTCGGCATGGTCGGGCGCTCCTCGTAGGTGCGCACGGCGACGGCGAAGGCCTGATCGACCATGAGGTAGGCCGCCAGCGCCCGCAGCCCGAGCGGCGCGTGGCCGATGTGGGGCACCAGCGCGGCGGAATACATTGCCATGCGCAGGTTTACCGCGAGCGCGGCCAGCAGGGCGATGAAGACCGGGGCCTGATCCTGCAGCAGCGCCAGCGCGGTGAACTGCGAGGCCCCGGCGATGACGATGGCCGACATGGCGAAGGTTTGCAGCACGTCGAGCCCGGCATCGCGGGCCACGACGCCGAACATCATCGAGTAGGGCACCACGATGAGGATGAAGGGGGCGCAGTCGAGGTAGCCGCGCCAGAAGGCGGAGCGCGGAGTCATGGAGCGGTTGTCATCCGCAGGCGCAACCAGACATCGCCGGTGACGAGGGCCATGCAGCGGTGTTGCGCCCGGGTGATCTCGGCTTCCTTGCTGCCGCGAAGGGCCATCAGCTCCATATCGCGGTCGCACAGGAGCGCGCGGGTCAGCATCTCGTATTTCACGACGATGCGCGCTTCGGCCCCGGTGGTCTCGCCCTCCCGGGCGGCAACCGCATCGAGCGCGGCGGGCAGATCGGCCTCAAAGGCGGCGCGGCGTTTCTGGTAGCAGAGCGCGGCCACGGCGGGGGTTTCGGGAATGACCGCCTCACAGGGCTGCAACGCCTCGGTGATGCAGAGAATGGCGCTGCTTCCCTTTTCGGTGCCACAGCTCTGCACCGCCGCAAGGTCGACCTCGACCGTGTTGGCAGAGGCTTGGCCCGCAAGACTGCACAGACATGCAGCGACGGCCAGTGCCGTCTGGTGAATGGTCATGAGTTCCTCCCCGGCCGAGAATGCCCTTGCATTTGGTATACCAAACCGTGAAGTTGCCGCAAGCAAGACGCAGGGCGGGGAGGCCCTGCACGCAAGGGAGGCCCCAGCCATGAGCGATACCCGCGCCAACAAGCGATTCCGCAGCCAGGAATGGTTTGACAACCCCAACAACCCGGGGATGACCGCGCTCTATATCGAGCGCTACCAGAACCAGGCCTTCACCCGCGAAGAGATTCAGGGCGAGCGCCCGATCATCGGCATTGCCAACTCGGGCAGCGACCTTGCACCCTGCAACAAGATCCATGTCTTCCTGATGGACCGGATCAAGGCGGGCATCCGCGATGGCGGCGGGATTCCGATGGAGTTTCCGGTGCATCCGATTCAGGAGACCGGCAAGCGCCCGACCGCGGCGCTGGACCGGAACCTGAGCTACCTCGGGCTGGTCGAGGTGCTGCACGGCTATCCGATTGACGGGGTGGTGCTGACCACCGGCTGCGACAAGACCACGCCGGCGATGCTGATGGGCGCGGCGACCATGGACATTCCGGCGATCGCGCTCAACGGCGGGCCGATGCTGGATGGTTGGTGGAAGGGTCAGCGCGCGGGCTCGGGCACGATCATCTGGGAGAGCCGCCGGCTGCTGGCCGAGGGCAAGATCGACTACGACGAATACATGGGGCGGGTTTGCGCCTCGGCGCCCTCGCTGGGGCACTGCAACTCGATGGGCACGGCCAGCACGATGAACGCGATGGCCGAGGCGCTGGGCATGTCGCTGACCGGCAACTCCGCCATTCCGGCGCCGTTCCGCGAGCGGATGGCGATGGCCTACGAGACCGGCAAGCGGATCGTGCAGATGGTGCTGGACGACCTGAAACCTTCCGACATCCTGAGCCGCGAAGCCTTTGAAAACGCGATCATGGTCTGCACCGCGATCGGCGGCTCGACCAACGCGCCGCCGCATCTGCAAGCCATCGCCCGCCATGCCGGTGTGGAGCTGGACGTGAAGGACTGGGAGACGGTGGGCTTTGACGCGCCGCTCTTGGTCAACATGCAGCCCGCCGGGGAATACCTTGGCGAGAGCTTTTTCCGCGCGGGCGGGGTGCCTGCGGTGATGGGCGAGCTGATGAAGGTGGGGCGCATCCATGAGGGTGTGATGACGGCGACCGGCAACACCATGGGCGTGAACCTTGCCGGCGTGGAGAGCGTGGATACCGAGGTAATCAAGACCTGCGCCGCGCCGATGCGCGAGAAGGCCGGGTTCAAGGTGCTTTCGGGCAACCTGTTCGATTCGGCCCTGATGAAGACGAGCGTCATCTCGAAGGACTTTCAGGAGCGGTTTTTGAGCGAGCCGGGCAAGGAGGGCGTGCTGGAGGCGCGGGCCATCGTGTTCGAGGGGCCGGAGGATTACCACGACCGGATCAATGATCCGTCGCTGGAAATCGACGAGCATTGCATCCTGTTCATCCGCGGCGTCGGCTGCGTGGGCTATCCGGGCTCGGCGGAGGTGGTGAACATGCAGCCGCCGGACGCGATGCTGAAAGAGGGCATCAACCACCTGCCGACGGTGGGCGACGGGCGCCAGAGCGGCACCAGCGAGAGCCCCTCGATCCTGAATGCCTCGCCCGAGGCGGTGGTGGGCGGCGGCCTGGCCTACCTGGAAACCGGCGACACGGTGCGCCTCGATCTCGGTGCGAGCCGGATGGATGCGCTGGTGGACGAGGCCGAATGGGCCGCCCGGAAGGAAGCCTGGAGCCCGCCGCAGCTGGTGCACCAGACGCCCTGGCAGGAGATCTACCGGACCCATGTGGGGCAGTTGGCGCAGGGCGGCTGCCTTGAGCTGGCGACGGCCTATCAGAAGGTGCGCGAGGCGCTGCCGCGCGACAATCATTGACGGAAACACATGCGAACGGCGGGACAAGTCCCGCCCTACGGGAGGACGGCATGGCAAAAAGCATCATCATCACCGGCGGCGGCTCGGGCGTGGGCCGCGCGACGGCGGAAACCTTCTTTGACGCCGGCTGGCGCGTGGGCCTGATCGGGCGGCGGCGCGAGGCGCTGGAAGAAACCGCGAACGGGCGCGAGGCGCTGGTGCTGCCCTGCGACGTGACCGACTCGGCGGCGGTGGATGCCGCCTTTGCCGAGGCCGCCAAGGCCTGGGGCCGGGTGGATGCGGTGTTCAACAACGCCGGGGTTTCGCTGGGCGGCGCGCCGATCGACGAGATCGACGTGGACGACTGGCGCAAGCTGATCGACATCAACGTGACCGGCTCCTTCATCGTGGCGCGGGCCGCCTTTGGCACCATGCGGCGGCAGGAGCCGCAGGGCGGGCGGATCATCAACAACGGCTCGGTTTCGGCCTATGTGCCGCGCTGGGGCTCCGCGCCCTACACGGCGAGCAAACATGCGGTGTCGGGCCTGACCCGCAGCATCTCGCTTGACGGCCGGCCGTTCAACATTGCCTGCGGGCAGATCGACATCGGCAACGCGCTGACGCCGATGGCGGCGAAAATGCAGAAGGGCGTGCCCCAGGCCGATGGCTCCATCGAGGTGGAGCCGGTGATGGATGTGGGCCACGTGGGATCGTCGGTGCTGCATATGGCCGAGCTTCCGCTGGAGGCCAACGTGCAGTTCATGACCGTGATGGCGACCAACATGCCCTACATCGGGCGCGGCTGACCGCTCCGTCAGGGATGTGCCGAGGCGCGGGGTGCGCCGAGGCCTCCACCCGGGGCCTGCGGCAAGCACCGAGCGGCGATCAGCGCAGGCAAACCCCTGCACCTGGCTCACAGTTCCGAGATGACACGCGGCGCAGGTTTCCTGCGCCGCGACCGTTTCAGGCGGCGTGCTGCTGAGGGCTGCGCGGGGCCTCGGCAGGGCGCCGTTCCATCGGCTTGCCGGGGAAGTGGCTGGCGAACTTGATGGTCAGATCCTCCCGGCTGACGCCGAGGCGGGTGAGGGGCACCAGCGGCTTTTCTTCCGGCCAGGAGCTGAGAATCAGCGGCGGCTGGCCGGTGCGGCCGTTGTCGCCCGGCGCCCGCAGCACGTAGCCCAGCTTGCGCAGCCGGGCCTGCAACCCGGGCCAGGTCACCGAATCTTCGATGGCCTTGGCCAGCGCGCGGCGCTTGTCGACCACGGCGGGGGGCACCCGGGGCGCTTCGCTGAGCTGCGAGAGAATGGCCTGTCGCAGAAATTCGGCAAGGGTCTGGTCCGCCGCGCGGGCCGCGCGATTGGCCTTGTTGAGGAGCTTGAGGGGCATCCGGAGGGTGAGGTTCATGGCGGGCTGTTTCATGCCACCATGAATGCCTCCGTTCAGTTAATGCCCGGTTTATGCCGACAACAAATTTTGGCCGGAATGTGCCCGCCCCCGCCCCACGCGGCGATCAGACCGCCTCGAAGGCCTTTGCCGTGGGGCTGTAGCCCTCCAGCACCCCCTCGCGGATGTCGAACCAGAGCCCGTGCAGGCTGAGTTCTTCGGACTGGATGGCGCTTTCGACGAAGGGAAATCCGATCAGGTTGGAGAGCGATTCGACCACCGCCTCGCGTTCGAGCGCGCGGATCTGCGCTTCGGGGTCTTCGATCTCCTTCACCCGCTCATAGCCGGGGCGGAGGATATCGAGCCAACGGCCGATGAAGCTGCTCTGCTCTTCCAGCTCCGGCATCTTGCCCGAACACATGTCGAGACACCCGGCCACGCCGCCGCAGTTGGAATGGCCGACCACGATGAGATGAGCCACCTTCAGCACGGTCACGGCATATTCGATCGCCGCCGAGGTGCCGTGCGGGTCGCCATCGGGCTCGAAGGGGGGCACGAGGTTGGCGATGTTGCGGTGCAGGAAGATGTCGCCGGTCTGGGCGCCGAACAGCTCGTTCACGTTCACCCGGCTGTCGCAGCAGGCAATCACCATCATCGGCGGGCGCTGGCCCTCGTCGGCAAGGCGGCGATACCAGCTCTTGTTCTGCTCATAGCGTGTGGCCTTCCAGCCCTCGTAGCGGCTGACAAGGTAATCCGGCAGCGGTTTGACGAGCCTTTCCATGGGGTGCCCTTCCTGACGTTTGCGCATTTTCTAAACCACATCGGGCCTGCGGGGAAAAGGGCAAGGCCGACATGCGCCCCGGCGTGGCGCGGGCAGGGGCCCCGGAAGCGCACCGGTTTCGATGCAAATTGCGGCCTTTGCCCCCACGCCCGCTAAGAAAATGTTCAGCCCTTTGGCGCAAAGTCCGCCTCGGGTAATCGGGGGCGTTTGAAGAGGTGCGAGAGATGGCGCAGGTTTCGGTTTTGCATGTTGAGGATGATATCCGGCTCGATCCCGAGAGGCTCGGGGTGCTCTACTATCAGCTGGGCGAACAGGGCGCGGAAGACGTGGTGTGCCGCGCCATGGAAGAGCTGGCGGTGCGGCTGGCCGATGTGGATGCGCGGTTTCGGGCGCAGGACTGGCCGGGAGTGGCGCGGCTCTCCCGCGGGCTGGTCGCCATTGCCGAACAGGTCGGCATGATCGGCCTGTCGCGGGTGGCAAGCGACGTGAACCGCTCGGCCCGCTCGCTGGATTTTCCGGCCATTTCGGCGACGCTCGCCCGGTTGGGCCGCATTGCCGACCGCTCGCTGACCGAGGTGTGGGACACGCAGGACCTGTCGGTCTAGCGCGGGCTTCCGGCGGGGATCGGGTTGCTCTAGTCTGGCGGAAAACACGCCAGACGGAGCGCCCATGTACCCCACCCCATTGCCGAAATTCGCCACCTCCAGCGCCGATGCCTGCCCCGTGCGGGCAGTGGGCCCGGAGGGGCTGGAGGCGCTGCCCGAGGCGGCCGCCGCCTGGGCGCAGGCCAGCGGCTTCAAGGCCGGGGCGGGCGAGGTCTGCCTTGTGCCCGGCGCGGGCGGCGGGCTTGGCGCGGTGCTGCTCGGGCTGGGCAGCGAGGCCAGCCGGGGGCGCCGGCGCTTTGCCACCGGCGACCTGCCGGCACGGTTGCCCGAGGGCAGCTACGTGCTGGAGGGCGACTGGGAACCGCGCGAGGCGGAGGAGGCGGCGCTGGGCTGGCTCTTTGGCAGCTACCGTTTCACCCGCTACGTCGAGGGCCCGGCCCCGGCGGCACGGCTTGTCTGCCCCGAGGGGCTTGACGCCGCCAGGCTGGAGGCGATCGCGGCGGGCGAGTTCCTGACCCGCGATCTGATCAACACCCCGACCTCCGACATGGGCCCCGAGGCGCTGGAGGCCGCCTTTCTGGCGCTGGCCGACGAGCACGGCGCAGAGGCCCGCGTGGTGCGCGGCGAAGCCCTGCTGGAGCAGAACTTTCCGATGATCCACGCGGTCGGCCGGGCCAGCGCCGAGGCGCCGCGCCTGCTGGACATGCGCTGGGGCGAGGCCGGCCCGACGCTGACCCTCGTGGGCAAGGGCGTGTGCTTCGACACCGGCGGGCTGAACCTGAAGCCCGGCGCCTCGATGGGGCTGATGAAGAAGGACATGGGCGGCTCGGCCACGGTGATGGGGCTGGCGCGGATGATCATGGCGTTGGGGCTTCGGGTGAAACTGCGGGTGCTGGTGCCCGCGGTGGAAAACTCCGTCAGTTCCAACAGCTTCCGTCCGCAGGATATTTTGACCTCGCGCAAGGGGCTGACGGTGGAGATCAACAACACCGACGCCGAGGGCCGCCTCGTGCTGGCCGATGCGCTGACCTATGCGGGCGAGGAAAGCCCCGACATGATCGTGAGCTTCGCCACCCTGACCGGCGCGGCGCGGGTGGCGGTGGGCGATGATATCTCGCCCTTCTTCACCGGCAATGAGGCGCTCGCCGGGGCGCTGGACGCGGCGGGGGCAGAGGTGGCCGATCCGGTCTGGCGGCTGCCCTTCCACGCGCCCTACGAGCCGCGCATCGAGCCGGGCATCGCCGACCTCGACAACGCGCCCAAGGGCGGCATGGCCGGGGCGATCACCGCCGCGCTCTTCCTGCGCCGCTTCGTGCCCGAGGGTGCGGATTATACCCATTTCGACGTATACGGCTGGCAGCCCAGCCCCGCGCCGGGCCGCCCCAAGGGCGGTGTCGGCATGGGCGCGCGGGCGCTGCTGGCCGCACTCCCCAAGGTGCTTGCATGAAACTCGACCGACGCCTCACCCCCGCCAACGCCCGCGTTGCCGCCGCCGCCCTGAAGGGGCTGGTGGAGGCCGAGGCCTATGTGGAGGGCGAGGCGGCCTGCGTGCGCGCCCCGCTCACCGACATCTGTCGCGACCCGGCGGGCGACCGGGAGCGACAGCTGCTGATGGGGCAGCGGGTGGTGGTCTACGAGCGGGTGGCGGGCTGGGCCTTTGTGCAGGCCACGGCCGATGGCTACGTGGGCTATGTGCCCGAGGCGGCGCTGGGCGCGGTGGTGGCACCGACCCACCGGGTGAGCGCGCGGCTGAGCCAGCTTTACCCGGAGCCGACGATCAAGTGCCGCGAGACGGCCATGCTCTCCTTCGGGGCGCAGGTGGTGGTGACGGGGCAGGAGGGCGATCTGTGCGAGACGCCGGGGGGCTTCATCCCGGTGCAGCATCTCACCGAGATCGGCACGCGCACGCCCCGGCTGGAGGTGGCGCAGCTGTTTCTCGGCACGCCCTATCTCTGGGGCGGCAACTCGGGCGCGGGGATCGACTGCTCGGGGCTGGTGCAGGCGGCGCTACGGGCCGAGGGGCATGACTGCCCGGGCGACAGCGACATGCAGGAGGAGGCGCTGGGCGAGGCCGTGGCGCTGGATGCTGCGGTGCAGCCGGGAGACCTCTATTTCTGGCCCGGCCACGTGGCGATGGCGCTGGACGGCGCGCGGCTGATCCATGCCACGGGGCATTTCATGAGCACGGTGATCGAGCCGCTGGAGGCGGCGCTGGCACGGATCGAGGCGGCGGGATACGCGCTGCGCGCGCGGCGGCGGCTGGGGTAGCGGGGCGGCGCCGGGCTGTCACCCTCGGGCCTGACCCGAGGGTCTCCGGGTGCAAGAGATCCTCGGGTCAGGCCCGAGGATGACGGTGCGCGGGTGGCGGGCGCGGGGGTCAGCGCCACTCCGCGGGATCGAGCCGGAACAGGGCGGATAGCTGGGTGTAGACCTCGGGCTCTTCCTCGCGCAGGGCGGCGGGCTGCTCGAAGAACACTTCGACCGAGACGGCAAAGAACTCTTCGTGGCCCTCGCAGCCGTAGGGGTCGATTACCCTGCGCTCGCCGCGCCGGGTGACCTCGCAGAGCCGCTCGTAGGCCTCGGTGAAGACCCGCGCCCAGGTGGCAAAGCTCTGGTCGGGGTTCAGCAGCGGCACGCCGTCGGTCTGGCCGGAGAGGTCGTCTATCTGGTGGGCGAACTCGTGGATCACCACGTTGTGCCCGTCGCTGTCATCGGCGGCCCCGGCATCGGAATGGGCCCAGCTCAGGATCACCGGCCCCCGCGCCCAGCTCTCGCCGGTGCGCACCACCTCGCGCTCCGTCACCACGAAGCCGTCGCTCCGGCGCTGGCGCGACTTGAACGCGCCGGGGTAGATCAGGATGGTGCGCAGGTTGGAGAACCAGGCGTCGCTGTTCACCACCAGCAGGCAGGCCTGCGCGGCGATCGACAGGCGCATCTCCTCGCTCACCTCCAGCCCGCCCCGGCCATGAAACTGCACCTGATCGAGAAACAGGTTCACCCGCCCCTCCAGCGCCTGCGCCAGCTCGGGCGGCAGGCGGCGGATGATCGGCACCCTGGCGCGGATGATCTCGCGCTGTGCCTCGGTGAGCGGGGCCTCGCGCAGCGCGGCGCGGGCGCGGCGGCGCATCAGGCTGCGCAGGCCATAGGCGGCTGCGGTGAGCGCGATGAGCGCCAGAACGATGAGGGTGGGCATGGGCGGCGGGGCTACTCGACGGCGCGGATCAGCTTGCGTTCGAGCACGCGCAGCACGGTCTTGAGGTCGTGCCCGCGCTTGAGCACCTGCCCGTCCATCCCGATCACCGCATACATCCCCTGCTTCGCCCGCATCTTGGGGCGCTTCTCGATCCGGTAGAGCGGATGCTCGGCGGTGCGCCGGAAGATGGAGAACACCGCCACCTCCTTCAGGCTCGAGATGCCGTAGTCTCGCCACTCGCCAGCCGCGACAAAGCGGCCGTAGAGGCCGAGGATGAGCGAAAGTTCGGGCCGCTGGAAGGCAACCGGGTCATTGGTACGATTGCCGGGAAAGGGCGTGGGCGACTGCACGTTCATGACAATAAGAGTGGGGCCAAGCCGGTGCAAAATCAAGCGCCGCGAAAATGCCCCGGTTTCGCCGCCGGCGCGTCGCCCCCCGATCCACACCGCGCCGCGATCTGCTGTCATCACCCTCGATACGCAACGAGCCCTCGGCTCGACCCCGGTGGGGTGGCATCATAGCCCCCACCCAGTCGCCCCACCGGGGCGCAAGACTAGAGCGCCCGTCGGCTTTGTCCGGCGGGCCTTTTTCGTTCCGGGCCGCCGCCTCAGGCAAACCTGCCATGGCAGAACCAGCCGCCCGAGATCGCGCCGCCATGGGCATAGAACAGCCAGAGCCGCGCGCCGCAGGCGGTTTCGACCTGCCAGTAATCGCGCTGGCCGGAGCGCCATGCGGGCTCGTCGAGCCACCACTCGGGGGCGATCCGCTCGGGGCCGGTGGCCGAGGCGGTTTGATAGCGGCGGCGGCGCCAGCGGAATGCCAGCGGCAGGGCGGCGGGGCGGGTGCCGGGCGGTGCGTCGGGGGTCACGAGATCGGGGCCGAAGAGGGTGAGCGGGCGGGGCGCCTCGGGGCGCTCGGGCCAGTCGGTGGCGGGGGCCGACCATGCGGCGGCCCTGACCTGGGTGGCCTTCTCGGGGATATGGCTGTCGCCGGGGTAGAGCCGGCGGATCTGCTCCAGCCCGATGCGCGCCCCGAGCCGTCCGATCAGGTCATCGAGGGCGGTGTCGCTGGTGAGGCGGGCTGCGGCATCGGCGCTGGCGCCCGCGTGGCCCCGGTGCTGCACCGCATGGACCGGCTCGGTGACGGTGGCGACAAGGCGGATGGCGTCGATGCCGTCGCCCGCCTCGGCCTCGGCCAGCTTCATCCGCAGCAGGGGGCGCAGGCGGTCGGGGTCGGCGGAGGGGCGGGCGAGGCCCAGCTCGATCACCTGGCTGGTGTGATCGCAGCGCAGCAGTTGCAGCCGGAGCCGCCGCGCGCCCATGCCCTGCGCCCGCAGCCGGGTTTCCAGCGCGGGCAGCAGCCGGTCGATCCCCTCGGCAAGGTCCACCTCCAGCCCGATCGGCTCGGGCAGGGTGAGGCGCACGGCATAGCGCGGTGCGGGGCGGGCGGGCGAGACCGGCTCGGGCGCGGTGCCGAAGGCCTGGTCGAGCCGCAGCACGAGGTCGGCGCCGAAGCGGCGGGCGAGGGCGGCGCGGGGCTGGGCGGCCAGCTCCTCGATGCGTTTCAGCCCGAGCCGGGCGAGCTGCTGGGTGGTCTTGGGCGGCAGGCGCAGGGCGGCGAGCGGCAGCGGGGCCAGCAGCTCGCGGGCCATGCCGGGCGGGGCGATGCGGGCCGTGGCGGCGGCGATCTCCGCGCCGGGCGAGGGCAGCCCGCCGCGCTCCCAGTGCCGCCGCTTCATGGCGCGGGAGCGGGTGGCATGGGCCTCCTGGTCGATGGCATCGCCCGAGCGCAGCGCCCCCGGACCCTGCCCGGCAAACCGCGCCAGCGCCCAGGCCGCGCCCACCGTATCGGCCAGCCCGGCACAGACCGTCAGCCCCAGCCCGGCGCAATCGGCCTCGGCCTCTGCCATCAGCTCGGCCTCGCCGCCGAACAGATGCGCGCAGCCGGTGATGTCGACCACCAGCCCATCGGGCGGGGCCTCGCTGATCCAGGGCGAGAACTTGCCCGCCCAGCGCCGCAGCACGGTGAGAAACCCCGCCTCGATCGCGGGCCGCTCCAGCCGGGTGACGAGATCGGGGCAGACCGCCTGGGCATCGCGCAGCGGCTGGCCGGGGTGCAGCCCGGCGGCGGAGGCGGCGCGCGACAGCGAGGCGAGGCTGACCACGTTGCCGCTTTCGCGCACCACCGCCAGCGGCACCTCGGCCAGCGCCCCCTCGGCACGGATCAGCCGCTCGGCGGCAAGCCGGGGAAACCACAGCGACAGGATTCGGCGGTTGGGCATGGGCTAGACATGTTCATTGTTTGTTCCTGTCTAACCAAGCGGCAGGCGGGAGTCGAGTCTGCCCGGCGATCACGAAATCCCCATGCGCCGTGACTTGCCCCCGGGGCGCGGCGCGGGTCAGATGGCGGGCATGTCCATGCGTCTCACCCTCCCCGCCCTTCTTCTCGTCTCCCTTCCCGCCGCCGCCCATGACGGGGTGCAGAACCCTGCGGTGAAGGCGCGCATGGCGGTGATGGAGGAGATCCAGGCCGGCACGAAGGTGCTGGGCCAGATGCTGAACGGGATGCGCCCCTTCGAGCCCGACGAGGCGGAGGCCGCCGCCGCGGCGATTCGCGCCGCCGCGCCCGGGATCGTGCCCGCCTTCCGCCCCGAGGAGGACGACCCGAAATCGGAGGCGAGCCCGGCGATCTGGCTGGAATTTCCGGCCTTCGAGGCCGAGGCCACGGCGCTGGAACAGGCGGCCGCGGCGCTCGACACCTCCAGCGAAGCCGCGCTCAAGGCCAGCTTTGCCACGCTCGGCAAGAGCTGCCGCTCGTGCCACGCAAGCTATCAGGAATGAGCGGCCTCAGCCGCAGCTGAGGCGCGTGATCAGCCCGGCACCGTCGAGATAGAAGTTCATCCGGTAGGGGTTGTACTCCTGCGTCACGATGCCGCCGAGCGGGATGACGCGGGTCTCGCGGTTCACGCCGAGGGTGGGGATGACGCTGGCCGGCTGGCCGAGGGCCGCGCCGCGATAGGCGGAGGCGCCGCAGATGTCGGGCTCCCGTTCTACAAGGCCGCTGTCGGGCGGAGTCTCGCCCAGCTGATCCTCGGGGAGCGTTTCCAAGGGGGGCTGACAGGCGGCGAGCGCGGTCAGGAGAAACAGGGCCTTGAGAGATTTCATCACGGGTGTCTTCCCATATCCGGTTGAATCGGCGCGGAGATTCCCCCACGGTTCCGCCCGACAGATTAACGGGAGTTTCGACAAATGAAAACGCGTGCCGCAGTAGCGCTGGAAGCCGGCAAACCGCTTGAGATCATGGAGGTGAACCTCGAGGGCCCGAAGGCGGGCGAGGTTCTGGTGGAGATCAAGGCCACCGGCATCTGCCACACCGACGAGTTCACCCGCTCGGGCGACGACCCGGAGGGGCTGTTTCCGAGCATTCTGGGCCATGAGGGCGCCGGGGTTGTGCTGGAGGTCGGCGAGGGTGTGACCACGCTGAAGCCGGGCGACCATGTCATCCCGCTCTACACCCCGGAATGCCGGCAATGCGCCTCCTGCCTCAGCGGCAAGACCAACCTCTGCACCGCCATTCGCGGCACGCAGGGCCAGGGCCTGATGCCCGATGGCACGACCCGGTTCTCGATGCTCGATGGCACCCCGATCTATCACTACATGGGCTGTTCCACCTTTGCGAACCACACGGTGATGCCCGAAATCGCGCTGGCCAAGGTGCGCGAAGACGCCCCTTTCGACAAGATCTGCTACATTGGCTGCGGAGTGACCACCGGCATCGGCGCCGTCATTAACACGGCAGGTGTTGAGATTGGGTCAACGGCGGCGGTCTTCGGTCTCGGCGGGATTGGCCTCAACGTGATCCAGGGCCTGCGGATGGCGGGCTGCGACAAGATCATCGGGGTCGATCTGAACGACGACAAGCAGGAAATGGCGAAGAAATTCGGCATGACGCACTTTGTTAACCCTTCCAAGGTAGACAACACGGTGCAGGCGATCGTCGACATCACCAAGACGGATTTCGACCAGATCGGCGGCGTGGATTACTCCTTCGACGCGACCGGCAACGTGAAGGTGATGCGCGACGCGCTGGAATGTTCGCACCGGGGCTGGGGCGTGAGCGTGATCATCGGCGTGGCGCCCGCGGGCGCCGAGATCAGCACCCGCCCGTTCCAGCTGGTGACGGGGCGGGTCTGGAAGGGCACGGCCTTTGGCGGCGCCAAGGGGCGCACCGATGTGCCCAAGTTCGTCGACTGGTACATGGACGGGAAGATCGAGATCGACCCGATGATCACCCACAAGCTGAAGCTCGAGGACATCAACGAGGGCTTCGAGCTGATGCACGCGGGCAAGTCGATCCGCGCGGTGGTGGAATATTGATCCGCGCCGCTGCCCTTGTGGCGGCACTGGCGGCCAGCCCCGCGCTGGCCGCTCCGCTGCTTGAGTTCCGCATCGGCCCGGTGGCCGCCGAGGCCGAGGCAGAAGACATCGTGAGCGTTGCGCCGGTGCTCGACGGGCCACCGGGCTTCGACATTACCATCTCGGAGCGCTTCAGCCGCGACATCGCCCGGCTCACCACCGCCCATGTGGGCGAGGAGGCGCGGCTGTCGATCTGCGGCGAGGTGGTGGTGCGGCCCCGGATCATGGAGCCGATCAGCGGCACCGGCTTTCGGCTCGTGCCGATCGCGCCGGAAAAGGCCGAGCCCTACCTGCTCTGGCTCACCGGCCGCGCGCCCTGCCCGGAAGACTGACAGGCCCCGAACGGCCGAGGCACGACGACGGCGGGGCGACCGGCCGGCGCAGATAAGGCTGTTTGCGACAGGCCCGGCGGGCCCTGCGGCATGGTGAGAGCAGCGATCCGAGGGAACCGGCGCGGGCGCGGCGCGGTTCTTTCCCAAAGGAGACCCAGCCGATGAACATGAAGCCCGCCATTCCAAAAGACCTCCTGCCCGCCGAAGACACCCGGAACCGCCTGCTGCCCGTGGCCGTTGCCTGCGGCCTCGTCGCCGCCGGGGCGCTGCTGTGGCGGGCAAAGCCCCGGGCGCTGGAAATTCCCGATCCGACGCCTCTGGCGGGCAATCCGAGCCGCAGCCTGTTCAAGCGGATGGCGCGCCGCTCGCGGGACGGGGTGCACAAGGTTGCGCCCAGCAACATCTCGGTGTCGCTGGGCCGCTCGCTGGTAATCGCCGGTGGCGCATTGCTGGTAACGCGCCTGCTCGATGAGCTGGCCGGCGAGGATTAAGCCTTCTGCGCCACGATGAAGCGGGCCGGCGGCTTGGCCGGGTAGTTGCCGGTTTCCACGATGGTGAGCCCGGCGGCCTCGTGCAGCGCGTCAAGCTCCGCGACCGAGAAGAACCGCACCCGGGGCGCCTTTCCGAACAGCCGCATCACCCCGATGATCGGGCGGAAATACCACGCCCCGGCGAGCGCCGTGGTCTTGGTGATCACGTAGCCGCCCGGCCGGACGCGGGCCGCCATGGCGGCAAGCGCGGCGGCGGGGTCGGGCACGAGGTGCAGCAGGTTGAAAGCAATGGCGGCATCGAACGGCCCTTCGGGCAGATCCCCGACGCCGCGTTCTTCCAGCGTGATGTTGGTGATCCCGTCCGCCTCGATCCGGCTGCGGGCCACGTCGAGCAGGGCGCTGGCGATGTCGGTGGCCAGCACCCGCCCGACATGGGGCGACAGGCGGCGGGCGGTGGTGCCGGTGCCCGCGCCCGCCTCGAGCACCGAGGCATCGGCGGCGAGGTAGCTGGCGGTGCGCTCCAGCGTGGTGGCATAGGCGGGTTCGTCCGCGATGGGCCGGGCGGCGTAGCGCGGGGCGACCCTGTTCCAGAATTTTGCGTCGGTCATGTCTGTCTCCGGTTGCGTGCATCTCTTGGCGGAGGGTTTAGCCAAACGGAAACCGCATAAGAATTGCCATTTTTCGTCTTTCATCTATGCATAAATGCATGAAGCCACCCGCAACCTCTTTTGACTGGAACCAGGCCCGCGCCTTCCTTGCCACCGCCGAGGAGGGCTCGCTCTCTGCCGCCGCCCGCAGGCTGGGCCAGACCCAGCCCACGCTGGGGCGGCAGGTTTCGGCGCTGGAGGAGGCGCTTGGCATCACCCTCTTCGAGCGCGCCGGGCGCAGCCTGCGGCTGACCGATGCGGGGCGCGAGCTGCTCCCCCACCTCAAGGCGATGGAGGAGAACGCGGGCCATGTCGCCATGGTGGCGGCGGGGCAGGCGCAGGGGCTGAAGGGGCGGGTGACGATCTCGGCCTCCGACATGATGGCGGCGCGGGTGCTGCCGCCGATCATCGCCCGCCTCGCCCGCAGCGTCCCTGAACTGGAGATCACCCTGCTCAGCGCCAACACCCTCTCGGACCTCACCAACCGCGAGGCCGACATCGCCCTGCGCCACGTGCGCCCCACCGAGCCCGAGCTGATCGCCCGCCGGGTCTCGGAGCAGCGGGCGAAGTTCTATGCCGCGAGCGCCTACCTCGAGCGGATGGGCCGCCCCGAAACGCTGGCAGACCTCGCGCGCCACGATTGGGTCGGCCATGCCAGCGCCGAGACCATGCTGGAGTATCTCGCCGCGAAGGGCATCGAGATCCCGCGCGAGCGGGTGCGCGTGGTGGCCGACAACGGCCTGGCCTACTGGGAGCTGATGCGCCACGGCATGGGGGTCGGGATCATGGCCAAGGAGGATGTGCCGCCGGGCGAGGGGATCGAGCCGGTGCTGCCCGAATACACCTTCATGACCGTGCCGGTCTGGCTGGTGGCCCATGGCGAGCTGCACAGCTCGCGCCGCATCCGCGTGGTCTGGGACTTTCTGGCAGAGGCGCTTTCCAAACGGGGGGCGGAGGCCTAGGTATGGGCGATGGATAACAAGAACAACACACCCCTCCTCGCCGTCCTGATCGACGCCGACAACACCTCTCCCAAATGGACCAAGGCGATCTTCGACGAGATCGCGGGCATGGGCGAGGCCTCGGTGCGCCGGGTGTATGGCGACTTCTCGTCGAGCCAGATGAACGGCTGGGCCAAGGTGCAGGCCGAGTTCGGCCTCGTGCCCCACCACCAGCCGGCGAACACCGTGGGCAAGAACGCCTCCGACATCGCGCTGGTGATCGACTGCATGGACCTGCTGCACACCGGCCGGTTCGACGGCTTCATTCTGGTCAGCTCCGACAGCGACTTCACCCGGCTGGCGTCGCGTATTCGCGAGCAGGGCTACGATGTGTTCGGCATCGGCGCCCAGAAAACCCCGGAGGCCTTCCGCAAGGCCTGCAAACGCTTCATCTTCCTCGAAAACCTCGAAGGCGCGCCGCAGCAGAAACAGGCCGCGAAGGGCGGCGACAAGCTGAACGAGGCCCGCGACCTGATCTACCGCGCGATGGACGCGCTGGAGACCGAGGACGACTGGTACGCCCTCGGCCCGCTCGGCCAGCAGGTGACCACCGCCAACCCCGACTTCGACGTGCGCAGCTACGGCTTCCGCAAGTTCTCCGACCTCGTGGGCAAGATCCCGGTGCTGGAAACCCGCCGCGGCGCGGGCAACCAGTTGCAGGTGCGACGGGTGGATTGAGGAGGTGGGTGCGCCATGAATGCGCACCCTACGGATGAGCTTCGCGCCGGGTGCGGAATCAAGGCGAAGCCGCCGCACCATCGCCGGGCCGCCCCCCGGCACGGCGATTGGCTGACGTCGGCGCATAGCTCAAGCGGTGAGCTACCACGGCTGCCATAAAGTGCCACAGCGCTACCGTTGGATCGCCGTACCGCGGCCCGCCGATGGTGCGGCTCTTCTCGGGGGTTGCTAATCGTAAGACCTAGTATCCGTCAGATGAATTAGAACCGTGCTCGTCAATCATCTCTACCAATAGTAGGAGGTCGTTATGGCGCTTGGCGACATCTTTCGATGGACCCAATCCCATGTCGCGGGCCTCGATGCCATACAGGTATCCAACAACTTCGGACTTTTCGGCACCGTTCCTTAACATCCCCCAAGCCCTTAGGAGATAGGTATCATACTCGTCTTCGTAGGTCTGCCCGCGCCAAGGGACTCCAGCTTCCAAGAGACCGATCGGATCCCATTTCGACCAGCCTATTTCGCGCAGGCGGTCCAAGTCATAGTTGATTTTATGGCGTCTCATAGTTCTCGCTGGGAGCCAAATCTCCCCTCACCCCGCCGCCCACTCCTTCGCGTGCTTCCGCAGCTCGAACTTCTGGATCTTCCCCGTCGGCGTCTTTGGCAACTCGTGGAACACCACGTGCTTGGGCGTCTTGAACCCCGCCAATGACGCCCGGCAATGTGCTATCAGCTCTTCCTCCGTCACTTCGGCCCCCGGCTTCAGCTCGACATAGGCGCAGGGCACCTCGCCCCATTTCTCGTCGGGCTTCGCCACCACGGCGCAGAGCAGCACGGCGGGGTGGTGCATCAGCACGCCTTCGACCTCGACGCTCGAAACGTTCTCGCCGCCCGAGATGATGATGTCCTTCGCGCGATCGGTGATCTGGATGTAGCCGTCGGGGTGCTGGATGGCGATGTCTTCGGAGTGGAAGTAGCCACCCCGGAAGGCCTCTTCGGAGGCTTCGGGGTTCTTGTAGTAGCCCTTCATCACCATGTTGCCCCGCATCACGATTTCGCCCGGGGTTTGGGCGTCCATCGGGGTCTGGGAGATGAAATCATCCATCACCGTCACCTCCTCGGCGGTGGGCATGGCCACGCCGGTGCGGGCCTTGATGGCGGCGCGGTCGCCCTGTTCCAGCCCGTCCCAGCGGGCGCCGTCCCAGAGGCATTCGGTGATCGGGCCGTAGGTTTCGGTCAGCCCGTAGACCTGGGTGACGTTGAAGCCCAGCGGCTCCACGGCGGCGAGCACGGCGGCGGGGGGCGGGGCGCCGGCGGTGAAGACCTCGACGGTGTGGTCGAATGCCCGCCGCTCGGCCTCGGGTGCGTTGACCAGCAGGCCGAGCACGATGGGCGCGCCGCCGAAATGGGTCACGCCCTCGTCGGCCACGGCGTTATAGATGTTGGCCGCAGTCACGTCGCGGCAGCACACCACGGTGCCCCCCAAAGCCGGGATCATCCAGACGTGGCACCAGTTGTTGCAGTGAAACAGCGGCACGATCACGAGGTAGCGCGGCTCCATCACCATGCGCCACGAAATCACCTGCCCCAGCGTGCTCAGGTAGGCCCCGCGATGGTGGTAGACCACGCCCTTGGGGCGGCCCGTGGTGCCGGAGGTGTAGTTGAGCGTGAGGCTCTCCCATTCATCCTCGGGCATGATCCAGGGGAAATCCTCGCGCCCCTCGGCCAGCAGCTCCTCGTAGGTGGTGTGCCGGCCCGTGGCCTCCAGCCCGGCCTCGGCGTCGGGCACCTCGATCAGCACCGGCTTCTCGCCCTCCATCGCGGCAAGCGCCTCCTCGGCCAGCGGGATGAAGGCGGTGTCGCAGAGCACCAGCCGCGACTCGGCGTGCTCGAAGATATAGGCCACCGTGGCCACATCGAGCCGCACGTTGATGGCGTTGAGCACCGCGCCGCAGGCGGGCACGCCGAAATGGGCCTCGACATGGGGCAGGGTGTTGAGCAGCAGCGACGACACCACCTCGCCGGGCTGAATGCCGCGCCCTTCCAGCGCGGCGGCAAGGCGGGAGACACGGGCGTGATACTGGGCGTAGCTCAGGCGGGTGCCGCCATAGACCACCGCCTCGCGCTCGGGAAACAGCCGCACCGCCCGGGCCAGGTGGCTCAGCGGGGTCAGCGCGGCATAGTTGGCCCGGCGCTTGCCCAGGCCGCTCTCGTCTCGCATCCATCCCATGGTGTCCCCTCCCTGTGCACCGGTCGGGCCAGAATAGACAGCCCGCGGCGCGGATCAAGAAATTGCCGGGGGCCGGGCGGGCACGTAGGGTGCGGGCATGATCCTTTCACGCGGGCGCGGCTACCTTTTCATCCATATCCCCAAGACTGGCGGCACCTCGATGGCGCTGGCGCTGGAGGCCCGCGCCATGGCCGATGACGTGATGCTGGGCGACACTCCCAAGGCGCTGAAGCGGCGGCGCAGGGTGAAGGATGTGCAGACCGCCGGGCGGCTGTGGAAGCACGCGCGGCTGGCCGATCTGCCGGGGCTGGTGGAGGAGGCGGAAATGCGCCGCCTCTTCGTGTTCACCCTGGTGCGCAACCCCTGGGCGCGGGTGGTGAGCTATTACCACTGGCTGCGGGCGCAGAGCTTCGACCACCCGGCCGTGGCGCTCGCGCAACGGCTGGAGTTCGATGATTTCGTGGCGCATCGACACACCCGCAGCAGCCTCGGTGCGGCAGATTATGGCAGCTATGTGTGCCTGCCCTCGGGGGAGGAGCACTGCCAATTGTTCATCCGTCTGGAACACCTGGAGCAGGATATCGCCCCGCTGGAGGCGCATCTCGGTTTCGCCCTGACGCCACTGCCCCACGTCAACCGGAGTGCGCGCGAGGCCGACTGGCGCGGCGCCTATAGTGAAGCCAGCAAGGGGGTCGTGGCCGATATCGCGGCGCGCGACATTGCCCGCTTCGGCTATCGCTTCGAGCCGGATTGACCCCATCTTGGTAAATTGCCCAAGGCTTGCGCCGCAATTTCCGGGCACCCACCAAATTGTCGCCCTTGCCGAAACACTGCCGCATTTCGGCCCGGTTCCAGTCTGATTGAGGGCAAGGGAATCACTCCAACTGGCTTTGCTGTCACCGGAACCGCAGCTGCCAGAAGGGTTCCACAACAAGGGATGGTTCCTATGTTCATGGGATGGAAAACCGAAGATCTTAGAATTTCCGGCACACGCCCGGCCAGCGATCGGCGGCGGGATGCACGCGGCGCGGGCCACGGGATCGTGGCCGGCACGCTGGTGGCCACCTCGATGGGCTGGCGCCCGGTCGAAGCCCTGACGGTGGGCGACGAGGTGATGACCTTCGACGGCGGCCTTCAGCGCATCACCGGTCTGAGCCGGGCGCGGCTGTGGAACGGCGAGGCCGAGTGCCCGCGCTCCATGTGGCCGATCCGGGTGCCTGCGGGCCTGATGGGCAACCGCCGCGAGCTGGTGCTGATGCCCGAAGAGACCGTGGTGCTCGAGAGCGATGCAGCCGAAGACCTTTACGACGATCCTTTCGCCCTGATCCCGGCGCTGGCGCTCATCGACATGCCCGGCGTCGAGCGGATCTGCCCCTCGACCGAGATCGAGGTGGTGTCGATCAGCTTTGCCGAGGACCAGGTGATCTTCGTCGAAGGCTCGGCGCTGATCTTCTGCCCCACCGGCGCCGCTGGCGAGCCGATCGGCATGGCGGCGGTTCTGAGCGAAGAGTTCAACGGCACCGACGGCGGCGCCTACCAGGTGCTTTCGCTCGATGATGCCCGGCTGCTGGCAAGCTGCATCGTCGCCGAGCAATCCGCCCGCGGCGTCCCCGCCGCCGCCGCCGCGGCCCCCATGGCCGCCTAAGGCACACCCGATATCGCGGGCAATGGCAGCCCCGCATCCGACCACGCCACGTTGGGGGCGAGCTTTGCTCCCGACAGAAGGCGAACAGCAAGGCCCGCCCCGACGAAGGCGTTTCCATCCCCCTCCGGGAATGGGCCTCTGAAAAGAAAGACCCCGGCGCGCCAGAAGGCCGCCGGGGTTTTTTGATGAACCTGACAGAGCGCCTAGGGCCGCCGCAGCCAGGTGAGTTTGAAGGTCGAGCCAGTGCTGTTTCTACAGGGCTCCAACGCCGCCCCCTCGTCGCGGGTGGAGCGGCAGTAGTAGAGCCCGAGGTCGCCTTGCACACCGGCCACCCGCAGCCGCACCACGGTTTCAACTGCGGGTTTTACCGCGTCATCCTCTTCGGATTTCGGCACGGCGATCTTTCCAACTTCCACCACGAAGGGAAGCTTCGTGCCGTCCGAGGTGACGGGCCGCCAGATGGTGGCGCCGTCGGGGGTGAGAATTGGGGCACCGCTTGGGGTCGTTGCCTTGATGAAGGAGAACAACTGGCTCGGCTTGCCCTCCTGAACCTCGAGCGTCAGCACCTCTTTCTTCGGCGCGGCGGTCAGGCCCATCAGCTCGGGGCGCGACCTGTCGACGAAGGGATCGGGAAAGGCGCGGGGCGTGCCCTCCGGCAGAATGAAACCCCCGGTTTCGGTAAGGGTGGCGGCAAACTTGTGACCCGCGGCGAAGGCTAGTCGCGCCTCGGCGGTCGTCTGTTTTGGCACGGTCGTGTAGACCAGCTCCGCGTTGTCGGAGTCCAGGTCACCGGGGTAGAAGGCATGGCGCTCGGTGGCCAGGCGAAACATCCAGTTCTCCGGCAAAAGCCCCGGGAGGCCACGCACCCGAAGTGAAGAGTCGCCGGGTGTCACCGACAGGATGGAGCGGATATCGGCTTTGGGATGGGCGCTGCGCTGGGCCGGGTCGATGCATTCGCCCTCGCGGTTGCGCTCGCAACCTATGCTGGTGAATTGCACAAAGGGGCCGTTCGGCACCCGCCTCATCTCCCACCGCGACCAGCGCAGAAGCTGCAGCGTGTTGATTTCCTGAACCGATGTGCCGATGTCCTTCACAAAGGGGAGGCGGTGCAGGAGGGCCAGCCGCATCTTCTCCTTGGGCGCAGGTACGGCCCCGGTGGCCTGAAGGAAGGATTGATACTCGCTGGAGATTTCGACCTGCTGGCCCGGGAGAAGGTTGCGGCCGCCCGAGCGAGTGAATCGAAACTGGTAAGGCAGCCCAAGCTCCGCCTCGTCGACCGCCACGCATAGCGGCACATTGGCACGCTGCCCGATGGTGGGCACGCGCAGGTAACACTTGGTTCCGTTGCGGAAGGCGGAGATGTAGAAGACGCTGCGGATCGAGGAGTTGTCGAGGCAACTGCGCACAGGCTTGTCGGCGCAATGGGCATCCCATCTCTCGTCCGGGGCGGCGGTGGAAGCATGCGGCAGGCAGCTCGCAATGAGCGCGCACAGCGCCCCGAAAAGGGGCGTTCGAAACTGTTTCATCGGATATTCCTTGCAGGCAAAAATAGAACAATAAGTCATGCAAACCCGCGAGGGTTGCATGTGCTACCATGCCGCCGGCAATGTCATCCGATCAAGTCTTATGGTGGTTGGTGGGTTGGCACCCACCCTGCAGAACTCCGCAGGGTGGGTGAAACCGGCTGGTCGTCAGGCCGCCTTCGCGTCTGCTCCGGTTCCGAAACGGTCGTAGAAGCCGCCGCCGGAAGCCGCGATTTCGCGCAGCAGGTCGGGGGTGGCAAAGCGCTCGCCGTGCTTTGCGGTGAGGGCCTCGGTCAGCTCCACCGCGCGGCCTGCGCCCATGATGTCGAGCCAGCTGAACGGCCCGCCCGACCAGGGCGCAAAGCCCCAGCCGAGGATCGCGCCCACGTCGCCTTCGCGGATGTCTTCCAGCACGCCCTCCTCCAGCGCCCGCACGGCCTCGAGCACCTGCGCGAAGAGCAGGCGGTGCTGCACCTCGGAAAGCTCCGGCTGTTCGTCGGCCACCGGATACTTGGCCTCCAGCCCTTCCCAGAGCAGCCCGCGCTTGCCCTTGTCGTCATAGCTGTAGAAGCCCGCGTTGGACTTGCGGCCAAGACGCCCCTCGTCGGCCATCCAGAACAGCACCTCATCCACCGCGCCATCGGGATAGGCATCGCCCATCGCCGCCTTGGTGGCCTTGGCGATCTTCACCCCGAGGTCGATCGAGGTTTCATCGACCAGTTGCAGCGGACCGAGCGGCATGCCCACCAGCTTGGCGGCGTTCTCTACCAGCGCAGGCTCCACGCCCTCCTTCACCATGCGGATGCCCTCGTTGATGTAGGGGATGATGCAGCGGTTGGCGTAGAAGAAGCGGGCATCGTTGACCACAATGGGCGTCTTGCGGATCTGGCGGACGTAGTCGAGCGCCTTGGCCACGGCGATATCGCCGGTTTCCTTGCCCTTGATGATCTCCACCAGCATCATCTTCTCGACCGGCGAGAAGAAGTGGATGCCGATGAAGTTTTCGGGGTCCGTCGCGGCCTTGGCCAGCTCGGTGATCGGCAGAGTGGAAGTGTTGGTGGCAAAGATGCAATCGGGGCCGACGGCGGCCAGCACATCCTTGGTCACGGCGGCCTTCACGCCCACATCCTCGAAGACGGCTTCCACGATCAGGTCGCAGCCCTTGAGCGCGGCATAATCGGTGGTGGCGGTGATGAGGCCCAGCACCTTCTCCTTCTTCTCGGGCGTGGCTTTCTTCCGGGCGATGCCCTTGTCCATGTAGTCGGCGGTATAGGCCTTGCCGCGGTCGGCGGCCTCCTGCTTCTGGTCGATCAGCACCACCTCGATGCCGGCCTGCGCCGAGACCAGCGCGATGCCCGCGCCCATCATCCCCGCGCCGATCACGCCGACCTTGCTCACCTTCTGGTCGGCTACATCGGGCCGGTTGGCGCCTTTCTCCAGCGCCTCCTTGTTGATGAAGAGCGAGCGGATCATCGCCGCCGAGGAGGGGTTCATCAGCACGTTGGTGAACCAGCGGGCCTCGATCCGCAGCGCCGTGTCAAACGGCACCTGAAGCCCCTCGTAGACCGAGGACAGCAGCGCCTTTGCGGCGGGGTAGACGCCCTTGGTGTTGCCGTTGACCATGGCTGAGGCGCCCACGAAGGTCATGAAGCCGGCCGGGTGGTAGGGCTCGCCGCCGGGCACCTTGAAGCCCTTTTCGTCCCAGGGCTTCACGATCTTCGGCTCGCTCAGAACCCATTCCTTGGCGCGGGTCAGCAGTTCCTCGGGGGCGACCACCTCGTCAACCACTCCGGCGGCCTTGGCCTTCTTCGGGTCGTTCAGCTTGCCTTCGAGCAGCAGCGGCGAGGCGCCCATGGCCCCGAGCTTGCGCGACAGGCGGGTGGTGCCGCCCATGCCGGGGAAGATGCCCACCATGATCTCGGGCAGGCCGATCTTGGCCTTCGGGTTGTCGGCGGCGATGATGTAGTGGCACGACAGCGGAATCTCCAACCCGATGCCCAGCGCGGTGCCGGGCAGGGCGGCGACAATGGGCTTGCCGCCCTTGTTCTTGTCGTCCATCCCGCCGCGCTCGATCTTCCGCAGGATCTTGTGGGTGGCCATGATGCCATCGAACAGGCCCTTGGCCGGGTTGTCGCCGGCGCTCTCCTTCATCTTGGCGATGATGTTGAGGTCCATGCCGCCGGCAAAGCTGCCCTCCTTGCCGGAGGTCAGGATCACGCCCTTCACGGCGTCATCGGCCAGCACGTCGTCGATCAGCGCATCGAGCTCCTGAAAGCCTTCGAGGTTCATCACGTTCATGCTCTTGCCGGGCGTGTTCCATGTGAGGGTGGCCACGCCATCGGCGTCGATGCTCTTGGTAAACTGGGTCATGCGGTGTCTCCCTTTTCGGCGCGGCGAAGCCCGTTCCACGGGCTGCCGTCTCTGTAGGTGAAGCGGGCATTGCTGCCCTCGATTTCGATGCGAAAGTCGTGGTCGGCGTAATGGGCCACCTCGGAAGGGGCCTTGGTGCCGATCACGAGGAACGAGGCCGGGGCCTCGCTCGGGTTGGTCATATGGTGGCCGTTGGCCTCGCCCGCCGGGAAGGCGGCGATGTCGCCCGGCGCCATCGGGTTTTCGCCCGCGTCATCGACCAGCACCAGAGCCCCCTCGGTGACGATCAGGAACTCGTCTTCGCGCTCGTGCCAGTGGCGCAGCGATCCCACCGCGCCGGGCTGAAGGGTCACGAGATTGGCGCCGAACTGCGTCAGCCCGCCCATCTGCCCGAGCCGCAGCGAGGCGCGGCCCGCCATCATCGCGGCATAGGGCTCGGGATAGATCGAGCCGGTCTTGACCGGCGCGGCGGCAAGGTCGAGCACGGCGCTGGGCAGGTCGGCGGGGGCGGGCACATCCTCGGGCAGCATCTGCCGCGCGCCGCCCTCGGGGATCAGCTTTTTCTCGCCATGGTCGGGGTAATGCACCACGTCGTCGCCGCCGCGCGTGCCCACGATCAGGTAGCTGCAGGGCGCATCGCTGGTGTTCTCGAGGCAATGGGCATTGGCCACGCCCATGGGCCAGGCCACTGCCGCGCCGGGGCGCAGCAGGGTGCTGCCGCGGTTCTCGTGCAGGGTGGCCTCGCCGGTGAGCATCCAGAGAAACTCGTCCTGCGCCTCGTGCCAATGCCGGTTGGATGAGCGCGAGCCGGGGGCCAGCTCCTCGATGAAGGCACCGAACTGGGTCAGCCCGCCAGTGTCGGAATAAAGCCGCGCCTCATAGGCCCCGTGGCTGGCAATCGCCTCGGGGGTGCCGGTGTCGCGGCGCACGCTCTCGTGGGAGATCACCGGCACGGGCGCTCCTCCCAACTGGTGGCCAGCGCTTCGGCCAGCCGCTTGTCGTCGGTGGCATACTGGCTCGAGGCGATCATCCAGCGCCCCTCGATCCGGCGCAGCAGCGAAAAGGCCGGGAAGGGGCTAGCGAGCAGCGCGTTGCCGCACATCATCCGCGTGATATGGGTCGCCTTCACCCGGTCCGGCCCGTCGAACTCGGCGGCGATGCAGTCGCGTTCCAGCGCGGTCAGGCCGATCTGGTCGAAATAGGCCATGACCTCGATGAAAAGGTCATGCAGGTCGGCCAGATCCTTCACCAGCCGCACTGCGCCGAAGCTGTGCACATCGCCGGGCACCACGAAATGCGGGGCGAAGGCGGCGAAGTCGCGCGCCGCATAGGCCGCTCCGGTGACATCCAGCAGGTGCTGGCTGATGGCGCGGGCCTCGGTCGGGCTGTCGGGGGCGGGAGACTTCAGCATCGTCAGCCCTGCGCCTCCTGTTCGGCCGCCGCGATACGCCCGAGGAGGTCGGCCAGCAGCGCCTCGGGGCCCTGCGCGATCTGCTCCGGCGTCAGGTCGATCCGCTCGTGGTGGGAAAACCCGATCCGGTCGATGTTGCTGCCCGGGTCGGCCTTGGCCTTGAACAGCAGGTCTGTGCCCTGCGAGATCAGCCGGGTGTAGCCATCCTGCTCGGGATGCTCGACCAGCTTGAGCCGGTCGATCCCGCGCGCTTCGGCCAAGGCCATCACCGCATGGAAGGGATGGTCGGCCATGGGCCTCAGACCCGCTCGATGATCGTGGCCGCGCCCATGCCCGAGGCGACGCAGAGGGTGGCGAGGCCAAGCTCCTTGTCCTGCCGCTCCAACTCGTCGAGCAGGGTGCCGAGGATGATCGCGCCGGTCGCACCCAGCGGGTGGCCCATGGCGATGGAGCCGCCGTTGGGGTTCACGATAGCCGGATCCACATCAAAGCGCTGCATGAAGCGCAGCACGACCGAGGCGAAGGCCTCGTTGACTTCGAAGAGGTCGATATCGCTCACGCTCATGCCGTTGTCGGCCATGATCTTCTCGGTCACCGGCACCGGGCCGGTGAGCATGATGGTCGGGTCAGTGCCGATCTTGGCGGTGGCGCGGATGCGGGCGCGGGGCGTGAGGCCATGGGCCTCGCCAAATTCCTTGCTCCCGATCAGCACGCCGGCCGAGCCATCGACAATGCCCGAGGAGTTGCCCGCGTGGTGAATGTGGTTGATCCGCTCGAGATGCGGATACTTCATCAGCGCGATCTTGTCGAAACCGGGCATGGTCTCGCCCATGTCCTTGAACGACGCGTTCAGCGCGCCGAGCGCCTGCATGTCGGTGCCGGGGCGCATGTATTCGTCGGTGGCAAGGATGGTGAGGCCGTTCTGATCCTTCACCGGCACGATGCTCTTGGAGAAGCGCTCGGCCTCCCAGGCTGCGGCGGCGCGGTTCTGGCTCTCGACCGCCAGCGCATCGGCCTGATCGCGGGTGAACCCGTATTCGGTGGCGATGATGTCGGCGGAAATGCCCTGCGGCACGAAGTAATGCTTCATCGCCACGCTCGGATCGACGGCCACGGCGGCCCCGTCAGAGCCCATCGGCACGCGCGACATGCACTCGACACCACCGGCGATATAGCCCGCGCCCGCGCCCCCCTTTACCTGGTTGGCGGCAAGGTTCACGGCCTCGAGGCCGGAGGCGCAAAAGCGGTTGATCGACAGGCCCGGGATGCGCTCGTCGAGGTCGGAGGCCAGAACCGCGGTGCGCGCAAGGCAGCCGCCCTGCTCCTTCACCTGGGTGGCATTGCCCCAGATCACGTCTTCCACCGCATGGCCCTCAAGCCCGTTGCGCTCTTTCAGGGCGTTCAGCACGCCGGCCGACAGGGTCATGGCGGTGACTTCGTGCAGGGCGCCGTCCTTGCGGCCCTTGCCGCGGGGGGTGCGGACGGCGTCGTAGATGTAAGCTTCAGACATGGTGTCTCCTCTCAAGCCCGGTCGGCTGGCGAGCCGGGCATCAGATCGTAGGGGGATTTCCAGCCGGGCTGATCGCTGATGCGGGTCAGCCAGGCGTCGATGGCGGGGAAGTCGGCGCGGGAAAAGCCGAAGGGTTCGGGGTAGAAGAGGTAGCCGCAGCAGGCGAGGTCGGCGATGGTGAGGGCCTCGCCCGCCACCCAGTCGCGCCCCGTCATGTGGCCTTCGAGCACCTTGAGCGCGGCCTGCGTGCGCCCCGAGATGAAGCCGATGGCCTCGGCCGGGCGCTTCTCTTCGGGCAGGAAGTTCATCAGGAAGCGCAGCGGACCCTGCTGGCCCGAGCCCTTCTGGGTGTCCCAGAGGATCCAGCGCAGGATTTCGGAGCGGGGCGCGTCCATGAACTTGCCGGTCTTCTCGCCGATATGAAACAGGATCGCGCCGGATTGGGTGATGGTCTGATCGCCATCCACCAGCACCGGCACCTCGCCCATCTCGTTGAGCGCGCGAAACTCGGGCGTGCGGGCCGCGCCGTTGAAGAAATCGACATAGACCGGCTCCCAGGCGAGGCCGGAAAGCTCCAGCGTCAGCGCGGCCTTGTAGGCGTTGCCGGATTCTCCGAAGCAATGGAGCTGCATGGTCATCTGGTGCCTCCCTTGGCTGATGTCGGCGTGGGGGCCAGCCCCCACACCCCCGGAGATATTTGCAGCAAGAAAATGAAGCTGGTCGGCTTCAGGGCCTTGCTGTCCGTCCTCCCTTTGCGCGGCATTCAGTCATCTGTTGACGCACACGGCAAGGGCGACGTCACGTTTCTTGGGCGCGATTGCGGCAGGGGCGGGTGCGCCCCGTCGTCGGGGCTACTCGGCCAGCGCGGCTTTGAAGGCGCGCAGGCGGTGGGGCAGGGTCTCTTCGTGGAACACCGAGGAGGCGTTTTCGAACAGGAAGGTGAGCGCATGATCGGGGGAGAGGCCGGTTTCGTCGCAGAACCGCTTCAGGCTGCGGTGGGCGGTTTCCGACAGGGCGATCTGGTGCTTGCGGGTGAGGCGAAGTTTCTGCGCCATCTGGTCCTCCGGCTCGGGGTGGGCGGGGAGAGCCCCCGCCCGTCGGGCCCAGCCTAGAAGGCCTCTGCCGCAAGGTCCATGACCGGCGCGGCGCCGCTTTCGATGCGCCTGAGGTGCATCGAGGTGGCCGGCAGGCGGCGGGCCATGTAGTAGCGCCCGGTGGCCAGCTTGGTCTGGTGGAACTCCGGGTCGGAGGTGCCGGCGGCGAGCGCCGCGAGCGAGGCCTTGGCCATATGCGCCCACATCAGCCCGAGGCAGGTGTGCCCGAAGAGATGCATGAAGTCGTAGCTGCCCGAGAGCGCGGCGTTGGGGTCCTTCATGCCGTTCTGCATGAAGAACATGCCGGCGGCCTGAAGATCCTTGGACGCGCCCTTCAGCGGCTCGAGGAAGCCCGCCTTCAGCTCGAGGTCGCCCTCGTTGTCCTTGATGAAGCTCTTCACCATCTCGAAGAAGGCCATCACGTGCTTGCCGCCGTCCTGCGCCAGCTTGCGGCCCACGAGGTCGAGTGCCTGCACGCCGTTGGCGCCTTCGTAGATCTGGGTGATCCGGGCGTCGCGGACATATTGGCTCATGCCGCTTTCTTCGATGTAGCCGTGCCCGCCGTAGATCTGCTGGGCCTGCACCGCGGAGGCAAAGCCCTCGTCGGTAAGGAAGCCCTTGAGCACCGGGGTCATCAGCGAGATCAGCCCCTCGGCGTCCTTGTCCTCGCAGCGGTGGCCCCGGTCGATCAGATGCGCGCCCCAGAGCTGGAAGGCACGGGCGCCTTCGACAAAGCTCTTCTGGTCCATCAGATTGCGGCGGATGTCGGGGTGCACGATCAGCGGGTCGGCCGGGCCGTCGGGGTTTTTCACGCCGGTCACGTCGCGGCCCTGGAGCCGGTCCTTGGCGTAGGCCAGCGCGTTCTCATAAGCAATGGCGGCCTGGGCCATGCCCTGCATGCCGACGCCGAGGCGGGCCTCGTTCATCATGGTGAACATGGCGCGCATGCCCTTGTGCTCGGTGCCCAGCAGGTAGCCTTCGGCCTCTTCGTAATTCATCACGCAGGTGGCGTTGCCGTGGATGCCCATCTTCTCTTCGAGCTTGCCGCAGGCCACGCCGTTGCGCGCGCCCATCTTGCCCTCGTCATCGACGAGGAACTTGGGAACGATGAACAGCGAGATGCCCTTCACCCCATCGGGGCCGCCGGGGATTTTGGCCAGCACCAGATGCACGATGTTCTCGGCCATGTCGTGCTCACCGGCGGAGATGAAGATCTTGGTGCCGGTGATCTTGTAGCTGCCGTCGCCCTGCGGCTCGGCCTTGGTGCGCAGCAGCCCCAGATCGGTGCCGCAATGCGGCTCGGTCAGGTTCATCGTGCCGGTCCATTCGCAGGACACCATCTTGGGCAGCCACTTGTCCTTCTGGGCATCGGTCCCGTGAGCGAGGATCGCCGAAGCCGCTCCGTGAGTGAGGCCCTGATACATGGTGAAGGACTGGTTGGCGGCAGAGAACATCTCACCGACCGCGGTATTGATGACGTAGGGCATGTTCTGCCCGCCGTATTCTTCGGGCAGGTCGAGGCCGGGCCAGCCGCCCTCTTTCATCTTTTCGAAAGCGGCCTTGAAGCCCTCGGGGGTGCGGACGACGCCGTTTTCCAGGGTGCAGCCCTGGGTGTCACCCACCGGGTTGAGGGGAGCCAGAACCTCGGAGGCGAGCTTTCCCGCCTCCTCCAGAACCGCGCCGGTAAAATCGGCATCAAGCTCTTCGTAGCCGGGAATATCGGCAGAAGAGACATTGAGGACATCGTGCAGAATGAATTGCATGTCCTTGGTTGGCGCGGTGTACGTCGGCATCAGCTTCCTCCCTTGGGCGCCGGTTATTCGGCCGCCTGTTTCACTTCGTTGGCGGAGAGCGTGTTCTGACCCCATTCGATGCGGGTCTTCAGCTCGTCGATCGCGGTGGCCAGCTCGTTGCGCTGGGCCTCCATCTCCGCCACGCGCTGCTCGGCCATCTGTACCGAAACCTGCAGCTGGCGAAGCTCGCCGCCTTCCATATCGTAGAGGTCAAGGATCTGGCGGATGTCTTCGAGCGAGAACCCGAAGCGCTTGCCGCGCAGGATCAGTTTCAGCCGTGCCTGGTCGCGCCGGGTGAACAGCCGTTTCTGGCCTTCGCGCACCGGGAACAGCAGTTCCTTGGCCTCGTAAAACCGCAGGGTACGTGCCGTTACCTCGTAGGCGTCGCACATCTCGCGGATCGTCAAGTATTTCTCCGTCATGGGGTGTCTCCAATCGACGTTCGTGCAGATCATTTATTGAACGATTGGGGACATGATGAGTTCAGACGGACCATACAAGCATTGCGAGTGCCCGGGCATTCGGAACGCTACGTCATTTACCAACTGGTAAAATTAATGGAAAGCTTACCATGGGTCAGGCGCAACTTTTTATGCTGCCAAACCGCTTTGGCCACCACCCGTTTGCGCTAACGTATATTTATCATGATAAATATCGGCGAAGTTCTGCCGGTGGCCAATTCGCCTATCAGGAGAGTGAGGACTCGGTCTCGTCGCGCAGCAGGCGCAGCTCCGAGATGGTCGAGTCGAGATCGCGCCGCTGCTTCTCCAGCTCTTCAAGCTGGCGGTCGGCGCGCTCGATCCAGGTTTCGAGTTGGGGGCGGCTACCATCGCTTTCGTACATCTGCAACCACTGGCGGATGTCCTCGAGCGAAAAACCGAAGCGGCGGCCGCGCAGGATCAGCGTCATCCGGGCAACCTCGCGGCTGCCGTAGAACCGCGAGCGACCCTGCTTTTCCGGGTCCAGCAGTTCGATGTATTCGTAATAGCGCAGCGTTCGCGGCGTCACGTCGAAACGTGAGCACATTTCCTTGAAGCTGAGCCGCTGTTCGGCCTTGGTTTCGACCATGGGCGAGGGCTCCCCAGTCTGTTTTCCCCACTTCGCAACAACCTAGACCGGAGCCCGCCGCTTATCAATCATGCAGGGAGGCGCGGCATCAGGGTTGCGGGCGGCGGTGCTGGGGCGGATAGTGCCCCGAAGCAAAGAGGACGCCTGCCCCATGAGTGATTTGAGCCTGGACTGGGTGCAAGCCTTCATCGACGCGCTGCCCTATTCGAAGGCGCTGGAGATGAAGGCCGAGGAGGTTTCGGAGGGGCGGATCGCCGTGTCCATGCCCTATCAGCAGGCGCTTGCGGGCGATCCGCAAACCGGGGTGCTGCACGGCGGCGCGATCTCGGCGCTGATGGACACCACCAGCGGCACATCGGTGATGACCCTGCCGCAGGGCTTCGGCACCGCCACGCTCGACCTGCGGATCGACTACATGCGGGCGGCCACGCCGGGGCAGACGGTGCGGGCCAGCGCCGAATGCTACCATGTCACCCGCACGGTGGCCTTCGTGCGCACAACCGCATGGGACGACGACCGCAACAATCCGGTGGCCACCGCAACCGGTGCCTTCACCTATGGCCACATGGCCGCCCCGCGCACCCCCGTGGAGATGCAGGCGGCGATGCAGGCGCTGGCCGCGCGGCAGAAGGAGCTGGGCCAATGAAGACTCCCGAACCGGTGCAGGTCATCAAGGAGCGGCGCGATCTGGCGCTGCACACGCTGGTCAACGGCATCTCCTTCGTGAAGTTTCTCGACATCCGCTTCGACCGGCGCGGCGACGAGCTGACGGCCCTGCTGCCCTATGACCCGAAGCTCATCGGCAACCCGATGCTGCCGGCGCTCCACGGCGGGGCGACGGCGGGGTTTCTCGAGGTCTCGGCGGTGATCCAGCTCGCATGGCAGGAGCTTTGGAGCGAGATCGAGGCCAGCCAGTTCGACATCGAGCGCTTCATCGAGGGCGGGCTGCCGAGGTTGCCCAAGACCATCGACTTCAGCATCGACTACCTGCGCGCCGGGCTTCCGCGCGATGCCTACGCGCGGGCGCGGGTCAACCGCTCGGGGCGGCGCTACGCCTCCGTCCATGTCGAGGCATGGCAGGACAACGTCGCCCGCCCCTTCGCCCAAGCCACCGGCCATTTCCTGATGCCGCAGCCAAATCCAGATGACAGCGCATCCGGCGGCTGAGGCGGAGGGCGCTGCACGGCCCGTAACCCATCGGCGCATCCTGCATATCGCGGTGCCCATCGTGATCTCCAACGCCACGGTGCCGATCCTCGGCGCGGTGGATACCGGCGTGGTGGGCCAGCTTGGCGACCCGGTGCCGATCGGCGCCGTGGGGATCGGCGCGATCATCCTCACCTCGATCTACTGGCTCTTCGGCTTTTTGCGGATGGGCACGGTGGGGTTGACCAGCCAGGCCGAGGGGGCAGGGGACACGGCGGAGGTCTCGGCGCTGCTGGTGCGCGCCCTGCTGATCGCGGGCGCCGGCGGAGCGCTGCTGATCCTCGCGCAATGGCTGCTCTTTGCCGGGGCCTTCGCTCTCTCGCCCGCCAGCGCGGAGGTGGAGGCGGCGGCGCGGAGCTACATGGCGATCCGCATCTGGTCGGCGCCCGGCGCGATCGCGGTCTACGGCATCACCGGCTGGCTGATCGCCAAGGAGCGCACCCGCGGTGTGCTGGTGGTGCAGCTCTGGATGAACCTCACCAACATCGCGCTCGACCTGCTCTTCGTGCTGGTGCTCGATTGGGGGGTGAACGGCGTGGCGGTGGCGACCTTCATCGCCGAATGGTCCGGCGCGGCGGTGGGGCTCTGGCTCTGCCGCGACGGTTTCGGCGGCGGGCACTGGAAGAACCGGGCGCTGATCTTCGATCCGGCCCGGCTGCTGCACATGGCCAACGTCAACACCAACATCCTGCTGCGCACCCTGATGCTGGAGGCGATCTTCGTCTCCTTCCTCTTCCTCGGCGCGCGCTTTGGCGACGTGAAACTGGCCGCCAACCAGATCCTGCTGCAACTGCTCTTCATCACCGCCTACGCGCTCGACGGCTTCGCCTTTTCGGCCGAGGTCTTCGTGGGGCAGGCCTATGGCCGCAAGAGCCCGGCGGCGGTGCGGCGCGGCGCGGTGATGACCAGCCTCTGGGGCTTTGGCACCGGCGGCGCGCTGGGGCTGGTGTTTCTGGCCTTCGGGCCGCTCATCATCGACGTGATGACCACCGCGCCCGGCGTGCGCGAGGCGGCGCGGGGGCATCTGTTCTGGATGGTACTGGCCCCCTTCGTCGGCGCGGCCTCGTGGATGTTCGACGGCATCTACATCGGCGCTACCCGCAGCCGCGACATGCGCGACATGATGTTCCTGTCGCTGCTCTGCTACCTCGTCGCGCTGGCCGTGCTGGTGCCCTGGCTCGGCAACCACGGAGTCTGGGCCGCGCTGCTGGTGAGCTTCGCCGCGCGCGGCGTGTTCATGGGCTGGCGCTACCCGGCGCTGGAGCGCGACGCCGCGGCCTAGAACGGCGGGACAAGTCCCGCCCTACGGGGGGCGGGGCGGGTGCGAGCCTGCGCGGCTGTGGCGCGGGCCGAGGGTGCGGGTTGAGTATTTGCAGCAAGAAAATGCAGCAGGTCAGTCGAGGATCGAGAGCACGTTTTCCGGCGGGCGACCGATCGCGGCGCGGCCCTTGTAGAACACCACGGGGCGCTCGATCAGGATCGGGTCGGCGGCCATGGCGGCGAAGAGCATGTCGGGCGGCGTGCTTTCGCTGAGCGCCTTGGCCGGGGCCTCCTTGCGGCGGATCATCTCCAGCGGGCCAAGGCCCAGCTCGGCGCTGGCGCGCTCCAGCTCCTCGGGGTCGGGCGGGTTATCGAGGTAGAGGCGGACGTCGGGGGTGTAGCCCTTCTCCTGCAGCAGCTTGAGGGTTTCGCGCGATTTGGAGCAGCGCGGGTTGTGCCAGATCACGGGGTTGCTCATAGCCATGCCTCTCTGTCGGTGCCGACGGCTTGGGAGATATGCGTGTAGCCGCGCGCGGCAAGGATCTCGTCGAGGCCGTGGGCGATACGGGCGGCAAGGCTGAGGCCGCCGTAGACCAGCGCGGTATAGAGCTGCACCGCAGAGGCCCCGGCGGTGATCTTGGCGAAGGCCTGCTCGGCGGAGGAGATGCCGCCCACCCCGATCAGCGGAATCTGCCCTTCTGTCGCCGCCGAAAGCGCGGCGAGGGTGCGGGTGGATTTCTCGAACAGCGGCGCGCCGGAGAGGCCGCCCTTCTCGCCCGCATGGTGGCTCTTCAGCCCCTCGCGGTCGAGCGTGGTGTTGGTGGCGATGATCGCATCGACCCCGGTGGAGCGGGCGACGAGGGCGATGTCTTCGATCTCCTGCGCGTCGAGGTCGGGGGCGATCTTGAGGAACACCGGGATCGGCCGGGCAAGCGCGTCGCGGGCCGCCATCACGCCGTTCAGCAGTGCGGTGAGCGCATCGGCGCCCTGAAGGTCGCGCAGGCGCTCGGTGTTGGGGCTGGACACGTTGACGGTGGCGAAATCGAGCTGCGCCCCGCAGGCGGTGAGCACGGTGGCGAAATCCCCGGCGCGGTCCTCGCTGTCCTTGTTGGCCCCGAGATTCAGCCCGATTGGAAAGCCTTGAGGGCGGGCGGCGAGGCGCGTGGCCATCGCCTCCATCCCGTCGTTGTTGAAGCCGAAGCGGTTGATCGCGGCGCGGTCTTCGCGCAGGCGAAACAGGCGCGGGCGCGGGTTGCCGGGCTGCGGGCGCGGGGTGACGGCGCCAAGCTCGATGAAGCCGAAACCGGCGCGGGCGAGCGGTGCCATGGCGGTGCCGTTCTTGTCGAAGCCCGCCGCCAGCCCGACCGGGTTGGGCAGCGCCAGCCCGGCAATCTCGGTGGCCAGCCGCGGCGAGGTGACAGGGCCGGGCAGGGGGGCGAAGGGCGTGTGCAGCGCCTTCAGCGCGAGGCCATGGGCGCGCTCGGGGTCGACCCGGCGCAGCGCGGCGAGGGCGGCCTGCTCGAGCAGGCTCACAACACGCCTTCGGGAAAGATATGCCCCGCCTGCCCGAGCGGCAGCGACTTGTCCCAGACCACCTCGGAGAGCGCGAGCTGCCGGTAGAGATGCGGAAACAGCGCCCCGCCGCGCGAGGGCTCCCACTTCAGACCCTCGCCGAGGCTGTCGGGGTCGAAGGCGACCAGCACGAGGTCGCTCTCGGTGGCAAAGTGCTTGGCGGCGGTTTCGACCACCTGCGCGGAGGTGGAGAAATGGATGAACCCGTCGGCCACATCCACCGGCGCGCCCTCGGTGAGCCCGGCGGCGCGGAAGGCGTCCCACTCGGGGCGGCGGAAGATCTTGTAAATCAGCATCCTGTGGGCATGCCCCAGCGGCGCGGTGGGGTCAAGTTTCTGCGCACGGCGGCGCAGGCGGGCCGACGGCGGGCGCGCTGTCATGGCGCTGTTGCCTGCACGGGCGATTTACCCCACGTGACGGCCCTTTGACTCTCCCTGCGCATGGGGCCAACATTGGGCGATAATTCAACCGGGAGCTTCCAACAATGTCCTCCAAGATCCTCACATCCGTAGCCGCGCTGGCGCTCTCCGCCGGGGCGGCCTCAGCCGAGTATTCGCTGACGATTTTGCACACGAACGACTTTCATGCCCGCTTCGAGCCGATCTCCAAGTACGACGGCCCCTGCTCTGTCGAAGACAACGACGCCGGCGAGTGCTTCGGTGGCTCCGCCCGCCTGATGACGGCGATCAACGAGGCCAAGGGCCGCTCGAACAACTGGATCCTCGTCGATGGTGGCGACCAGTTTCAGGGCACGCTGTTCTACACCTACTACAAGGGCAAGCTCGCCGCCGAGATGATGAACCAGATGGGCTACACGGCAATGACCGTGGGCAACCACGAGTTCGACGATGGCCCCGAGGTGCTGAAAGGCTTCATCGAGGCCACCGAGTTCCCGATCCTGATGTCGAACGCCGATGTTTCGGGCGAGCCGCTGCTGGCCGATGCGATCCTGAAAAGCACCATCATCGAGCAGGGCGGCGAGAAGATCGGCCTGATCGGCCTCACCCCGCAGGACACCGACGAGCTGGCCTCCCCCGGCCCCAACGTCATCTTCACCGACCCCTCCGAGGCGGTGCAGGGCGAGGTCGACAAGCTGGCCGAGGAAGGCGTGAACAAGATCATCGTGCTCTCCCACTCCGGCTACGGCGTGGACCAGGCGGTGGCCGAAGGCACCACCGGCGTCGACGTGATCGTGGGCGGCCACAGCAACACCCTGCTGGGTGACATGGAGGGCGCCGAAGGCCCCTATCCCACCATGGTCGGCTCCACCGCCATCGTCTCGGCCTATGCCTACGGCAAATTTCTTGGCGAGCTGAACGTGACCTTCGATGACGAGGGCAACGTGACCGAGGCCATGGGCGCGCCCATCGTGCTTTCGGGCGAGGTGGTCGAGGACGAGGGCACCAAGGCCCGCATCACCGAAGCCGCCGCGCCGCTGGAAGAGATCCGCAACCGCGTCGTCGCCGAGACCTCCGAGATGATCGAGGGGAACCGCGATGTCTGCCGGGCGCAGGAATGCTCCATGGGCAACCTCGTCGCCGACGCCATGCTCGACCGGGTGAAGGAGCAGGGCATTTCCATCGCCATCGCAAACTCCGGCGGTCTGCGGGCCTCCATCGACGCCGGTGAGGTGACGATGGGCGAGGTGCTCACCGTGCTGCCGTTTCAGAACACGCTCTCGACCTTCCAGGTCTCGGGTGCCGTGGTGAAGGACGCGCTCGAGAACGGCGTCAGCCAGGTGGAAGAGGGCGCAGGCCGCTTCCCGCAGGTCGCCGGCCTCAAGTTCACCTTCGATGCTGCCGCCGAGCCGGGCTCGCGCGTCAGCGACGTGATGGTGCAGGAAGGCGAGGAATGGCTGCCGCTGGATGCGGACAAGACCTATGGCCTCGTGTCCAACAACTACGTGCGCAACGGCGGTGACGGCTACAAGATGTTCGTCGATGCCGAAAACGCCTACGACTTCGGCCCCGACCTGGCCGACGTGACGGCCGAGTACATGGCCGCCGAAGGTGCCTACACGCCCTACACCGACGGGCGCATCACCCAGAAATAAGGGGTTTCAAACCCGGGAAAAGGGCGCTCTTCGGGGCGCCCTTTTTCATGGCCGCATGGCGGCTCGCTTTGGCGGCCCGGGTGTCGCTAGGGGTCGTCAGATGCGGCGCGGCGGCAGTCTTCCGGCCCGCTGGCGCTTTGGCTGCGGGCGGTGGCGCCGCAGGAGCTGCAACGGAACAGATCGCCCTCCGCCGCCTCCCAATGGCAGGCGCGGCGGCGGTTGATGTCAGGAGATTTGCCGGAGCCGCCGGGCCTGCGGCGGCGCAGCAGCAGGTAGAGCATCGTGCAGAAGCAGAGTGATCCGAGAACCCAGTAAAACATCGCAAAAACTCACAGAGCGGCCAAACCCGTCCGCAAGATGCGGGGCAGGGGGCAGCATTGCAAGACGTAGGGGCAACTTGTTGACTTCGCGGCCCCGGTGACGCCAATTCGCAACGTTGCCAGCCCGATCGGGGAGAGGTTCGATGCAAGGCCACTGCACCTGCGGAGACATCCGCTACCGCCTGACCGACAGGCCGCTCTTCACCCATTGCTGCCACTGCCGCTGGTGCCAGCGCGAGACCGGTTCGGCCTTCGTGCTGAACGCGCTGATCGAGACCGCCTGCCTTGAGGTGACCGAGGGCAGCACAGAGGCGGTCGAGACGCCGAGCGAAAGCGGCAGGGGGCAGATCATCCACCGCTGCCCGCGCTGCCGGGTGGCGCTCTGGAGCCACTACTCGGGGGCCGGGGCGCTCTTTGCCTTCGTGCGGGTCGGCACGCTGGAAGACCCGGACCGGGTGCCGCCCGACATTCACATCTTCACCGCCAGCAAGCAGCCCTGGGTCGTCCTCCCGCCGGGCGTGCCGGCGATGGAGGCGTTCTATCGCCGCTCCGAGCACTGGCCCGACTGGGCGCTGGCCCGGCGCGAGGCGGTGCTGGCCCATCACATGTAGCCCTGGCCGCCCGCGCCCCATGCCGAGACCGCCGCAGGGCGCGCAACGCGGCTTGCCTTCGCGCCCGCCCGCCCCCAGATTGAGGCCATGGACCATCCGCTGATCGACCTCATCACGGCCAAGATCCGGGCCGCCGAAGCCGAAGGGCAGTTTGACAACCTGCCCGGCGCCGGCAAACCGCTGCCGCGCTGCGATGATCCCGAAAACGCGGTGATGCATCGGATCCTCAAGGAAAACGGCGCCGTCCCCGAGTTCGTCACGCTCTCCCGCGAGCTGGCGCGGCTGCGCGAGGAGCTGCGCGACACCGGCGACCGCACCCGGCGCGCCGAGATCATCAAGGACATGTCGCTCACCGAGGCCCGCATCGAGCTGGCGCGAAAGCGCGGCTGACCGCCATGTGCGGCCGTTTCGCCATCACCCTGCCCGACGAGGCCATGGCGCAGCTGTTCGGCGCCACGCCCTCCAACGACCTGCCCGAGGTGCCCCGCTACAACGTCTGCCCCACCACCCAGGTCGCCGCCGTCACCAGCGCCGAGGGCGCGCGGCGGCTGCGCCCGATGCGCTGGGGCCTGGTCCCGCACTGGTACAAGAGCCCCACCGACGGCCCCCTGCTCATCAACGCCCGCGCCGAGACCGTGGCCGAAAAGCCCGCCTTCCGCGCCGCCTGCCGCGAGCGCCGCTGCATCGTGCCCGCCTCGGGCTTCTACGAATGGACCAAAGACGGTGAAGGCAACCGCCTGCCGTGGTACATCACCCGCACCGACGGCGCGCCCATGGCCTTTGCCGCGATCTGGCAGGACTGGTCGCGGGAGGGCGAAGACAAGGTCGACGGGCCGACCGTGGCCATCGTCACCACCGCCGCCACCCATGAAATGGCCGAGATCCACCACCGCACGCCGGTCATCCTCGAACCGGACGACTGGGCCAAGTGGCTGGGCGAGGAAGGCAAGGGCGCGGCCACGCTGATGACCCCTCCGCAGGCGGGCGCGGTGCGGATGTGGCGGGTGGGCCGCGAGGTCAATTCCAACCGCGCCAGCGGCGCGTCGCTGGTGGAACCGCTCGAGGCCTGAGCGCCCCCGCACCGGAGCTCGCGCACAGCAAAAGGGCCGCGCTCCCTCGCGGGAAGGCGGCCCGATACCTGCGCTTCACTCGGCTCAGTTGGTGCCGTTACTCGCGGCGCTCTCGAAGTAGATCTCGCCTTCGTCGAACTCGCCGTTGGCGTTGCGGTCGGCAATGTCGATGCCCTCTTCGATGACCCCGTCGTAGGGATCGGCACCCGTGCCGTCATCTTCCGAGTAGTCCTGGAACATGTCCTCATCGAGCTTGTACTCGAGGCTCATCCACTCATGGACCATGAACACGACCGCGACGCCTGCCGGGATCGGGCCGGTCGACCAGGATCCGTCCTGCGACCACACCACATGGGCGCCGCCGTCGTCGTTGGTGAACTGCACGAAGTCACCGGGTTCAGCCAGCACGACGGGCGGCATCAGGTCGTTGTCGAAAATGGTCACTTCATGGGTCTCCGCCACGGCGGACCCAGCGGAAAGTGCCGCGGCGATGGCGGCGTAAGTCACGGTTCTGCGCAGCATCGGAGCCTCCTTGAACTGCTATCGGGCCCCAACCCGGGGGGTATCAATCGGAGTCTTGCGCGAGAAATCGGGCCAAACCGTGGCCCTCAGGGGGCGAAACCCGTGACTTTCTGAGGTTAATTTTCAGCAGTGACGAGGGAAAAGCCGGGAATATCCTGCAGTTGCGCCGTGCTGTCCTGCGCCAGCGCCTGCTCGAAATTGTGCCGCGCCAGCCGGGCATGCTCGCGGCCGAGCGCCTCGGCGCGCGCGCCCTCGCGGGCGGTGACCGCCTCCAGCATGGCGCGGTGCTGGCTTTGGGCGATGAGGAGCGAGCGGCGAAATTCGAGCTGCGTGGCCTGGCTGCCGAGGAAGGCCGAGGGCGAGGCCAGCGGCAGGCGATGGGCGCGCATCAGCTCGCGCTCGATGAGCGGCGAGCCGGGCAGGCGGGCCAGCGCGGCATGAAACCCGGCGTTCAGTTCGGCGTAGCGCTCGAAGTCCATCGCCCGTGCGCCATGGGTGATGACCCCGTCGATCGCCTCCACGCAGGCCTCCGCCTCCGCCAGCGCCGCCGGGTCTGCCCCGCGCTCGGCGGCCAGCCGCAGCGCCATGCCCTCCAGCACCCCGCGCAGCTCGATCGCATCGGCCACATCGGCCCGCGTCAGCGCCCGCACCGTGCACCGCCCCGAGGCGCCGCGCTCCAGCAGCCCCTCTTCGACAAGCTGGGTCAGCGCCTCGCGGGTGGGCGTGCGCGACAGCCCCAGCATCTCGGCGGCGGCGGTTTCCGACAGGTGCATCCCCGTGGGCAAACGGCCCGACAGGATGCGGTCGCGCAGGGCGCGGGTGGCATGGTCGATGGTTCTGAGCTTGCCATCTTCGGGCATGAGGCCTCCCTTTCGCCTGCAACGGTATACCGTTTGGGCGGATCATCCAAGAGATGATGGGGTTCCCTCTGGTATTTTCCCGTGAACGGTATACAGTTCACCGCAAGAACGGGCGAGTCGGAGGGGCTGCCCGCATGGGAGGACATCATGAGCGACGCAACCGCCGAAGTGCAGGCCACCGGAAAGCCGGTGCCGGTAGACGAAACGATCACGCTGGACGCGCTCACCCGCGATCCCTACCCGATCTACGCCCGTCTGCGGGCCGAAACCCCCGTGGTCCGCGTGCCCAAGATGAACCGCATCCTGCTGACCAAATGGGCCGACACCAAATACGTGAAGGACAATCCGCAGATCTTCTCGTCCAACGACCCGATCACCCCGATGCACCGCGCCTTCCGCGCCCATACGCTGATGCGCAAGGACGGCGAAGAGCACAAATGCGAGCGCGGCGCGATGCAGGGCGCCTTCAGCCCCAAGGTCATCACCCAGGACTGGGTGCCGCGCTACGAGGCCGTGGCCGAGGAATATCTCGATCGTTTGCCGCGCGGTGAGGTTGTCGATCTCTTCCCGATGCTCGCCGCCCCCTATGCCGCCCGCGGCCTTGCCGTCCTGCTGGGCACCGAAGAGGCCAGCGACGCCGAGATGATCCGCTGGTCGCAGGCGCTGATCGACGGGGCCGGGAACTTCGGCGAGAAGGAAGAGATCTTCGCCCGCTCCGAAGCCGCCAACGACGAGATGGACGCGCTCTTCACCCGCATCGAGGCGCGCCACAGGGCCGAGCCCAACAACTCGGCGTTCTCGGTGATGCTGAACGCCGAAAACCCGATCGCCCTCAGCCAGATCTGGGCCAACATCAAGATCGCCATCGGCGGCGGCATCAACGAGCCGCGCGATGCGCTCTGCACCATCCTCTACGGTCTGCTGACCAACCCCGACCAGCTTGAGCAGGTGAAGGCGGGCGGCGATTGGGTGAAGGCCTTCGAGGAAGGCGTGCGCTGGGTTGCGCCGATCTCCGTCTCCGGGCGGTACGTGCGCGAGGATACCGAGATCCGCGGCTACCACATCCCGGCCCATTCCACGGTGATGACGATCCAGGCCTCCGCCAACTGGGACGAGGAGGTGTTCGAGGATGGCCACCTCTTTAACGTCTACCGCAAGAGCAACCCGCACCAGAGCTTCGGCAACGGCCCGCATTTCTGCCAGGGCACCCATGTGGCCCGCCGCGCGGTGGGGCAGGTGATGCTGCCGAAGATCTTCGAGAAGTTCCCCAACATCCGGCTGGCCGAGCCGGAGGATGTGGTCTGGAGCGGCTGGGGCTTCCGCGGCCCGCTGAACCTGCCCGTCATTCTCGGCTGAAGGTAGGGCGGGACTTGTCCCGCCCCAGGCCCGGGCACCTCGGAAGGCGGGACAAGTCCCGCCCTACGAGTGCTAGAGAACGGCGGCAATCGCCTCGGCGGCGGGGGGGATGGTGGCGTCGGTCAGCCCGGCAAGGTTGATCCGGCTGTCCTCCACCATGTAAAGCCCGTGCTCCTTGCGCAGCGCCATCACCTGCGCCGGACTGAGGCCGAGCACGGTGAACATCCCCTTGTGCCCCTGCAGAAACCCGAAGCGGTCCGAGCCGGTGAGCCGGCGCAGCTCGCCCGCCAGCGCCGTACGGTTGGCTTTCATCCGCTCGCGCATCCCGTCAAGCTCGCCCTGCCAGTCTTGCCGCAGGCCCGGATCGGTCAGGATCTCGGTCACCACCCGGGCGCCGTGATCGGGCGGAAAGGCATAGTTCTGCCGGTTCAGCCAGGCCAGTGCGGCATGGGTCAGGTCGCGCGCCTTCGGGTCGGCGCAGGGCGCCAGCACGCAGCCCACCCGCTCGCGGTAGAGGCCGAAGTTCTTTGAGGCCGACACGGTGATGATGCTCTCGGGCAGGGCGGCGACCATGGTGCGCAGCCCGTCCACATCCGCCTCCAGCCCGTCTCCGAAGCCCTGGTAGGCGAGATCGACAAAGGGGGTAAGGCCGCGCTCGGCCAGCAGCTTGGTCAGCGCCGCCCAGTCCTGCGCCCGCAGGTCGGCGCCGGTGGGATTGTGGCAGCAGCCATGCAGCAGCACCACGTCGCCCGGCGCGGCGCGGGAGAGATCTTCCAGCATGCCCGCCACGTCGATGCCGCCGGTGTCACCGTCGTAATAGCGATAATCGGTGCGCGGAATGCCCAGCGTGTCGAGGATCGAGGCGTGGTTGATCCAGCTCGGATCGGGCAGCCAGATGCGCCGCTGCGGATTGCCCGCCAGCTTCATCAGCTCGAAGCCCTGCCGCACCGCCCCGGTGCCGCCCGGCGTGCCGCAGGCCGCATAGGGCGTGGTCTCGGCCATCTCGCCCAGCACCAGCCCGGCGATGGCGCGATGAAACGCCGGATCGCCCGCCAGCCCCACGTAGCCCTTGCTCTCCTGCCCCTCCACCAGCCGCTGCTCGGCGGCCTTCACCGCCCCGAAGATCGGCGTGCGCCCCTCGGCATCGTGGTAAACCCCCACGCCAAGGTCGATCTTGCCCATCCGCGGGTCTTCCGCGAAGAGCTTCATCAGGCGCAGGATCTTGTCTTCTTCGCGGGGGGGGATGGCTTCAAGCATGGGAAATCTCCGGCTGGGGGATGGGCGTCTGGGAGGCGTTGGCGGGGGCGGTGGCGGGACAAGTCCCGCCCTACGGACACGCGCCGGGGTGGGGGCACCCCGGCAGAGGCATCACCCGGTTTCCACCGCCAGACCGTCATAGAGGCCCCATTCCGACCACGAGCCATCGTAGAGCGCGTGGCGCGGGTGCCCCAGCACCTCGAGCCCGAGCGAGAGCACGGCGGCCGTCACCCCCGAGCCGCAGGAGGTGATCACCGGCCGCGCCATGTCGACCCCGGCATCCTCGAAGACCTCGCGCAGTGCCTGGCCGCGCTTCATGGTCTTGTCGGGGTTCAGCAGGTTGCCGAAGGGCAGGTTTCTGGAGCCGGGAATATGCCCGGCCCGCAGCCCCGCACGCGGCTCCGGCGCGGCGCCCGAGAACCGCTCGGGCGCACGGGCATCGACGATCTGCCAGTCGCCCAGCTTGGAGGCGGCGGCAACCTGGGTGACATCCTTCACCATGTCGGCCTGGCGCTGCACGGTCATGTGCCGGTCACGCACGATCGGGGGCATGTCCTCTACCTCGCGGCCCTCGGCCAGCCACTTGGGCATGCCGCCATCCAGCACCGCCACATCCTGCTTGCCCATCAGCCGGAACAGCCACCAGACCCGCGCCGCCGAAAACAGCCCGGCCCCGTCATAGACCACCACCTGATGCCCGTCGCCCACGCCCATCGCCCGCATCCGGCTCATGAACTTCTCCACCGGCGGGGCCATGTGCGGCAGGTCCGAGCGCGCGTCGGAAATCTCGTCGATGTCGAAGAACCGCGCACCGGGGATATGCCCGGCCTCGTATTCACCCTTCGCATCGCGGTTCATCGCCGGCAGATACCATGAGGCATCCAGCACCCGCAGGTCGGGGTCTTTCAGGTGTTTGGCGAGCCAGTCGGTTGAAACCAGCGTTTTCGGGTCGTCGGCCATGGGTGCATCCCCCTCTCGCATCGAAGATTGGTTAGCGCCCCGGCGGCAGACTGGCAAGGGCGCTCCCGGCTCAGGCGGTGCCGCGCGAGGGCGCACGGGCCAGCAGCAGGAGCAGCCCGAAGAGCACCATGGTCGCCCCCGAAGCGCGGTTCAGCCAATGCATCCGGCTGGCGGCGAGGCGGGCGGCAAAGCGCCCGGCGGTCGCATAGGTGCCCACCGCCACCAGCTCCAGCGCCAGAAACAGCCCGCCGAGGATGGCATAGCTCTGCCAGTAGCTCTCCATCGGCACGAACTGCGGAAAGAAGGCCGCGAAGATCAGGATCGCCTTGGGGTTGCTCAGCGCCACCAGCGCCTCGCGGCGCAGGGCGCGCGGCAGGGTCGGGGCCAGGGTGGCGAGGCTCTGGGTCTCGGGCCGGGTGCGCAGCAGCTTGATCCCGAGCCAGATAAGGTAGGCCGCCCCCACCAGCTTGACCACGGTGAAGGCCGCCGCCGAAACCGTCAGCAGCAGCCCGAGGCCAAGGGCAGAGGCGGCGATCATCCCGGCAAAGGCCACGATCCGCGCCAGCGCGGCCGCCATCGCAAAGCGGATACCGCTCTGCGCGCCATGGGTCAGCGCCAGCAGGTTGGAGGGGCCGAAGGCGAGGTTCAGCGCAAAGCAGGCGGGGATGAAGAAGGCCAGATCCATGGCCGCGACGTTGCCCCCGCGCCGCGCCGGGCGCAAGGCCCCGTAACGGCGCGCGCAGTCAGCCGTTCTGCTTGAGCAGCCGCTGCTTCTGGCGGTTCCAGTCGCGCTTGGCCTCGGTCTGGCGCTTGTCGGCGTTCTTCTTGCCCTTGGCGATGCCGATCTTCATCTTGGCGATGCCGCGATGGTTGAAGTAGAGCACCAGCGGCACCAGCGTCATCCCCTTGCGCTGGGTCTCGTTCCAGAGCCGCGCGAGTTCCTTCTTCGAGACCAGCAACTTGCGGCGGCGGCGCTCCTCGTGGCCGAAGGTCTTGGCCTGCGCATAGGGCGCGATATATCCGTTCACCAGCCACAGCTCGCCATCCTCGACAGCGGCATAGCTCTCGTTGATCTGGCTGGTGTTCTGGCGCAGCGACTTCACCTCAGAGCCTTCCAGCATGATCCCCACCTCGAGATCGTCCTCGATGGCATAGTCGTGCCGTGCGCGGCGGTTCTCCGCGATCACCTTGTAATTGGGGTTGTCATCTTTCTTGGCCATGGGGGAGGCATATAGGGGCTGCAAGCCGCGCTGGAAAGGGCCGACCGCAGAACCCGCCCGCTGCCCCGCGCCTTCACGAAGCGGGCGAGTCCACCGTCTCGATCCACGGCTTGATATCTATCACCGGCGTTCCGTCGAAGGCATCTGTGGCGTCGATATGCACCACCGCCCCGTCCATCGCCTCGATCCGCACGCAGCCCAGCGCCACCGGGTTGGGCCGGGCCGGGGAGCGGAGGGCAAAGGTGCCGCGAGGGCTGTCGGCATGGCGCGGGGCCTGCACCAGCAGGTCGCGCCGGGCCTCGCCCGTCCAGTAGAGCAGCATGATCCAGTCGCCCGGCTTCAACCCCTCCAGCGCGGGCACGAACTGCTCATGCAGTTCGATCCGCGCCGCCCCGCCGCCCTGCGCGCGCGAAAGCCGCAGGTTCTTGGGGGCCTTGCCCTCGCGCCAGTCCGACCGGATGACGCCGATGAAGTGAAGCCTGGCATCGGCGCGCTCTGCCGGGTCATATCCAAGCCGCTCCTCGCCCTCGCGGGGTGGCTTCATCAGTTGATCAGCCCGGCAAAGCGCATCGCGTCTTCGATCTGGCCCTTCACGAAGTCCGACACCTGCACGTGGGGGCGGCGCACGTCTTCGGCGCATTTGCCCAGCACCGAAAGCCCGTATTTCGCGCCGCACAGGCCCGGCTCGGCAAAGATCGCCCGGTGCAGGGGGATCAGCTTGTCCTGATAGTCCAGCGCCTTGGCATAGTCGCCCGCCAGCGTCGCCGCCTGCATCTCGGCGCAAAGCCGCGGGGCGACGTTGGCGGTGACGGAGATGCAGCCCTTGCCGCCCATCGCGTTATATCCCACTGCCGTCGGATCTTCGCCCGAAAGCTGAAGAAAATCCGGGCCGCACATTTCGCGGGTAATCGCCACGCGGGCGAGGTCGGCGGTGGCGTCCTTCACCCCGATGATGCTCGGGTTCTTCGCCAGCTCGGCCATGGTGCCGGGCAGCATGTCGATCACCGAGCGCGGCGGAATGTTGTAGATGATGATCGGCAGGCCCACCTCGGCGGCGGCCTCGAAATGGGCGATCAGCCCGGCCTGCGTGGGCTTGTTGTAATAGGGGGTGACGACCAGCGCGGCATCGGCGCCCGCGGTCTTGGCGGCCTCGACCAGCCGCACCGTCTCGCGGGTGGAGTTGGAGCCCGCGCCCGCGATCACCGGCACCCGGCCCGCGGCGGCCTTCACGCAGGCGGCCACAACGGCATCGTGCTCGTCATGGGTGAGGGTCGGGCTCTCGCCGGTGGTGCCCACCGGCACAAGTCCGCTCGAGCCTTCGGCAATCTGCCACTCCACCAGCGCCTCGAAGGCGGCCAGATCGAGCTCGCCGTCCTTGAAGGGCGTCACCAGTGCTGGAATAGATCCCTGGAACATGTTGTGCCCTCCTCTGTCGCGGCCAATTTCCCGTCCGGGCGGAGCTATAGTGCCCACGGGGCGCAATGCCAAGTTGTTGTATTGTTCATTAACCACGACGCGCTACACTTGCACAAACCGCCCATTGCCTGCTCCGGAGCTCGCCCGAGCCATGCATCGCTATGTCCTGTCGAATCTCGCTGTCGCCTGGCTCCTTGCCTGGCCGGTGGCGCATGCCCAGGCGGCAGACCCGGCCCCGGACGAGGGGCAGGAGGTGGTGCAGGAGGTTGCGCTCGAACTCGAGGAGGAGGGCGCCGGGGCGGAGGCCGAGGGCGAGGAACCCGCCGCCGAACCCGGCGAGAGGGTTGCCGAGGGCGAGACAGACGCCGTGCCGCAGGACGACACCGCGCTGCCCCGCGCCCCGGCGCTGGAGGGCGTGGCGCTGGCCGCCAAGGCTCCGCCTGCACGCCCCAAACAGGCCGGCCCCTTCACCCTGATGATGCGCGCCATCGCCCGTGGTGACTGGGGGCAGGCGGCCTTTTCTGCCGCGCGGGAAGGCCCCGAGATGGAGCAATACGTGCTCTGGGCCAAGCTGCGCGGCGGCGGCGGCAGCTTTGACGAATACATCAGCTTCACCGCCGATCACGCCGACTGGCCGTCGATGGACTACATCCACGACCGGGGCGAAGCCTCGATCGGGCGCGGCGAGGATCCCGACCGTGTGGTGGCCTATTTCGGCGACAAGATCCCCGAAACCGGGCTCGGTGTGCTGCGGCTGGTCGAGGCCCACGCCGCCCGTGGTGAGGACGGCGATGCGGCGGCGCTGGCGGTGCTCGCCTGGCGCACCCGCACGCTGAACGCCGATGTCGAGCAGGCCCTGCTCGAGCGCTACGGGGAGCTGCTGAAACCCCACCACGAGGCCCGACTCGATGACCTGCTGTGGCGCGACCGGCGTTCCACCGCCCTGCGCCAGATGGGGCGGGTGAGCGAGGACTGGCGAAAACTCGCCGAGGCCCGCATGGCGCTGCGCACCCGTGCCGCCGGGGTCGATGCCAAGATCGAGGCGGTCCCCGAGGCGCTTCAGGACAACGCCGGCCTCGTCTGGGAGCGCTACAACTGGCGCGTCGGCAAGGGGCTCCACGATGGCGCCGAGGAGCTGATGGTCGAGCGCTCCACCTCCGCCGAGGCGCTGGGGCGGCCGGAAGAGTGGTCGAACTACCGTCGCATTTATGCCCGCGCCCTGCTGCGCGACGGCAACGTGCCCGAGGCCTATGCGCTCGCCTCGCGCCACTTCCTGGCCGACGGCTCCGACTTCGCCGATCTCGAATGGCTCGCGGGCTGGATCGCCCTGCGCTTCCTCAAGGACCCCGAGCTGGCGCTCTGGCACTTCGAGCGCTTCGGCGAGGCGGTCGAAACGCCGATCAGCCTCGGCCGCGCCGGCTACTGGCTGGGCCGCGCCTATACCGACCTCGGCGATGCCGAGAAGGCGCGGGATGCCTTTGCCTACGGCGCGCAATACCAAACCAGCTACTACGGGCTGCTCGCCGCCGAGGCCGCGGGCCTGCCCATGGATGTCACCCTCACCGGGCGCGAGGTCTTCGCCACGATCGCCGACACCGCGCTTGCAGGCTCCGAGGTGCTCGCCGTCGGCCTGCGGATGCTTGAAGAGGGCGAGGCGGCGGAGGCCGAGCGCTTCCTGACCCACCTCGCCGGGCAGGTCGAACGCCCCGAGGCCGGGAGCCTCGGCGCATTGATGATCGAACGCGGCGAGGTGCATCTGGCGCTGAAGGTCGCCAAGGCGGCAGCCCGCAACGGGCTGACGATTCCGGCCGCCTACTACCCCCTGCACGAAATGGCCGAGTCCGAATGGCCGGTGCCCGCCGAGCTGGCCCTGTCGATCGCCCGGCGCGAGAGCGAGTTCGATCCGGTCGTGGTCAGCCCCGCCGGGGCGCGCGGGCTGATGCAGCTCATGCCGGGCACCGCGCGCGACATGGCCGGCGAGCTGAAGGTGAGCTACGACGCCGGCAAGCTGACCGAAGATCCGGTCTACAACGCCCAGCTTGGCACCGCCTATCTTGCGGGCCTCATTGATATTTTCGGCAATGCCCCGGTGCTTGTCTCGGTCGGCTACAACGCCGGGCCGGGCCGGGCGGTGAACTGGGTCGCAGACCGGGGCGATCCGCGCTACCCGGGCGTCGACGTGGTGGACTGGGTCGAGATGATCCCCTTCCGCGAGACCCGCAACTACGTGATGCGCGTGACCGAGAGCATCCCGGTCTACCGCGCCCGGCTGACCGGCCGGGTGGAGAAGCTGGAGTTCACCAAATTGCTTCACGGCACGCCAAACTAGGGCAGCCCCTCAGCCCTTCACCCCTCCAGAGGCCCGAAAAAGCCGGTGATCCGCGTCAGCCGCCCGCTCTCAGGGTCCAGCTCCACAACGTCGATGCTGCCTGCCAGAAACACCGCATCGCCATCGCGCAGGCTCCAGCCGAAGCGGGCCATGCCGTGGTGCGCATCCACGCCACCGGTGCGGGCGATCACCGCGTCGGGGCGGGCGGCGCAGACCTTGGCGATATGGGCCGAGAGGGCGGCAATGCCGGTCAGCTCCACGGTCGGATCGGTGTAGCGCAGATAGGGCGAGACGCAGCGCGCGAGGGCCGCCCGGCGGGCGCTGTCGTCCATCACCCGCCAGCAGGCGCAATAGGCGTCGATCGTGGCGGCGAGAGCCTCGGCCCCGCCGCCCGTGGTCACGCGGCGACCTGTTCGCGCAGCACCGAGGCGGTGAGCGAGATCATCAGGTAGATGCCGGCAAAGATCAGCAGCGCCAGCGCCGTGTTCTCGAAGGCGCGCGGATAGGTGGCCTCGTCGGGCGCAATCGGCGCCACGCCGAGCGACAGGTAGCGCACCTGCCGGTTGGCCTCGATCCGCGCCGTCTCGAGCTGGGCGGCGGCCTGCTGGAGCAGAAGCTGCCGGGTGGTCAGATCGGCCTCGGCAATGCGCAGCTCGCCGGTGATGCGGGCCAGCGAGGCGCCGCTGCCGGTGGTCTGGGTCATCGACGAGCGCAGCTCGTCCACCAGCGCCCGCAGCCGGGCAATGTCGCCCTCCAGCGCCCGCACACGGGCCTGGTTGGGGCGGGTGTTGGCCATCTGCTGTTGCAGGTCCAGTTCCTTCTGGCGCAGCTCCACCTCGAACTGGGTGATCTGGCTCATCAGCGAGCCGGTTTCGCTCACCGGGTCGAGCACGCCGAGCTGCTCCTGCAGCTCGAGCACCCTGCGCTGCGCCGCCAGAACCTTGCCCTCGGCATCGTCGAAGCTGGCGCGCGCGCCCTTCATCTGGTCTTCGCGCAACCGCTGGGTCAGCTGGTCCACCTGCTCCTCGGCATAGCCCAGCAGCGCCTCCGAGAACTCCTGGCTCTTTTCGGGGCTGGCGGCGATGACCTCCATCTTCAGAATACCTTCTGTCGGGTCGTAGCCGATCTTCACGTTGCGCTGGAACAGCCGGTAGGCCGCCTCGTCGGTGGCCCCCTCCTCGAGCCGCTGGATCGGGTCGATGAAGCTCTGCTCGAAATGCGCCTTGAACGCGTGGTCCTGGTTGAGCCGCTGCATGGCGGCGCGCGACTGCAGGTAGCTTTGCACCGTGGTGCTGTCCTGCTGGGTGGCAAAGCTGGTGCCCTGGAACAGCCCGCCAAGCCCGGCCGCGGCCGCAGGCTCGGCCTGCTGGATCACGAACTCCGACTTGGTGGCATAGAGCGGCGTCGCCAGCACGTAGTAGTACCACCCGGCAATGAAGGCCGGCAGCAGCACGAAGAACGCCAGCCGGGTGAACAGCAGCATCGACTTGCGGCGGCGCCGGCGGGCGATGTCCTGCTGGATGCGGCCGATCTCGCTGGCCCGCTGGTCGGCGGGGTTGAGCACCGGGCCGGGCACCGGGGCCTCCTTCGGCACGGCCACTTCGGTGCCGGTCTGGCGCGAGACCTGCGGCAGGTTGGGCGTGGCACCCGCCTGGCCGCCGGCGCGGGCGGCCTCGGCCCCCTGCGCCTTGGCGTTGTTCTGCACCAGCTCCAGCATGGCCGAGCGCTGGAACGGGTCCAGCCCGCGGTCGCGCAGCTGCTTCACCGCATCGAAATCCGAGGTCGGGGTGAGCCCGTGCTTCTGGGCAACCCGCCGCGCCATGCGCAGCTGTCGGCCGGTGAGGCCTTCCTTGCGGATGTCGGCAATCGTCTGTTCGCTCTGGGCCGAGGCCGCGCTCTGCACGTCGCCGCTCTGCGCCGTGCCGGGCTGGCCGTCAGCCTCCTGCGCCCCCCGGGCCGCGCCAGCAGCCGCGCCGCCCTCGGCCGCGGCCGAGCCGGGCATCGCCTCGGGGCCAAAGCCGTCTTCATGCATCTCCGGCGAGGCCGCTTCCATCATCGCCACGTCCTCGTCGACGGGCGGCTGGGCGGGGGCCTTGCGGGTCACCGTCTTGCGGCCCGGCGCGCGCGGGCCTGCATCCGGCGTGGCCGCCTGCTTCGGGGCAGGCGGGGACACGGGCGGCGGCGCCACCTTGCGGGCGGTCGCCCCCTCGGTTGCGGCCATGGCCTGGCCGGGCGTGAGGGGGGCGTCGCGCCGGATGCGGAACCGGCTAGCTTTGGGCTTGGTAGTCATAGAGCCTCTTCGCCTCCTCAAGCGTATCAAACATTTGGAACTGCCCGTCGCGCAGCACCGCCGCCGAGCGGCAGAACTTCTCAAGCGTGGCCGCCTGGTGCGAAACGATGACAACGGTGGTGTCCTTCAGGCGTTCGCGCAGGATCGAGCCGGCGCGGCGGTTGAAGTCCACATCCGTCGTCGAGGGCATCCCCTCGTCGATCAGGTAAATGTCGAAGTCGAGCGCCAGCATCAGCGAGAAGCAGAAACGCGCCCGCATCCCCTGGCTGTAGGTGCCGACCGGCATGTCGAAATATTCCTCGATCCCGCAGAGCCAGCGCCCGAAGGCCTCCACGTAATCGGGGTCGAGCCCGTAGAGCCGGGCGATGTAGCGGGCATTCTCGGTGCCGGTGTGGCGGTTGACCACCCCGCCCATGAACCCCAGCGGAAAGGATATGCGGCAGCCGCGGCGAATCTCGCCCTCGTCAGGCTTTTCGAGACCGGCCATCATGTTGATCAGCGTGGTCTTGCCGGTGCCGTTCGGTGCGAGGATGCCCAGCGAATTGCCCAACTCAACGCGGAAGGAGGCCCTGTCGAGGATCACCTTGCGCTGTTTGCCCGTCCAGAAGGACTTGCTGACGTTGGAAAATTCCAGCATTCGTCGCCTTTGGCTGCTCGTTTTCACACCTTAGCGGCGCTTTCTTAAGACTTTGGTATAAGCCGCCATTCAGGCAGCATTATGTCGCCCAAACACTCCGGTTTTCAACGGATTCTTGGTGGATTGCGGCACCAATGCGGCGCGATTTGCGCCCGCTGGTGCCGCAATGGGCTGCATTCAGCCGTTCTGTTTCTCCACCCGGGTCACAAGGCCCGCCACGATCGAGATCGCAGCCGCCCCGAAGCTGAACAGCGCCCCCATCTTCGCCGCGTCCTGAACCAGCCCGCCCGGGAAGGCGACGGAGGCCACGAAGAGCGACACCGTAAAGCCGATGGCGGCCACGCAGCCGATCACCACGAGGTCGATCGAGCGCATCCCGGCCGGCAGGCCCAGCTTCATCGGATAGGCGGCGACCCAGCCGAAGATGAAGATCCCGACAGGCTTGCCGATGACCAGCCCCGCCAGCACCAGCCATGTGGCCTCGCCGATGGCGTTGAACTCGACGCCCGCGTTCAGCAGGCCGAAGAAGAACAGGATCACCTCGACCGGGTGTTTCAGCATGTGCTCGGCCTTGTTGAGCAGGTCCGAAAGATACTGCTCGGCTTCCGAGAAGATGCCGAAGGCCCGGTCGGCGTGGGGCAGGGTCGGCACGATCGGCAGCAGGCCGAGCGCCGGGTGGATGCCCGCCTCCTGAAAGCCGTACCAGCTCACCGCACCGGCCAGCAGGTAGGGCCAGACACTGAGCGTCGAGGCCATCCAGGTCGAGTGCGGCCTGTCCTGATTTCCGGCATCGCGCTTGCGCGGCAGCCAGTTGCACAGAAGGTAAACCGTCACAGCCGCCGCGACCGAAAGCAGCAGCCATTCGGGTGCCAGCTCGCCGCTCGGGTAGAAGATCGCCAGAATGATCAGGCCCGCCGCGTCATCGGCAATGGCCAGCAGCAGCAGGAAGCGCACCGCCGGGTGGCCTGCGCCAAACACCATGCGGCCCACGAGATAGGAAAACGCGATGTCGGTCGCGGTCGGAATCGCCCAGCCGTTCTTCACCGCGTCGAAGGTGTCGGGCCAGACAAGGTAGGCCATCCCGAGATACACGGTGATCGGCCCGATCATCCCGCCCAGCGTGGCCACCAGCGGGGTGGCCGCCTTCTTGCCGCGCAAGCTCCCGTTCTCGAGGATCACCGCCTCCCAAACCTCCTTGGCCGCAATGGCAAAGAAGAAGGCCATGAGCACATCGTTGACGAGGTAATGCAGGGTCAGGGTGCGGTGGCCATCATGAAGATGGCCGATCGGGGCATGGTCCCAGATCACGAACTCGACGAAATGATGGTAGCTGTCGGCGTCGATATTGGCCCAGATCAGGGCGGTGATCGCGCCGGCAATCAGCAGCAGCGAATAGTTCGTGACGAAATTCCAGACGCGATACATGCCTCACCCCTCTGCCTCAGCGTTGCCCCCAGATAATGAAATCAGGTGGCAGGGGCAACCGCGTGAGAGAGGCTCGAAGCGTGCGCTGGCGCGCAGTGCTCTTTCCGCCAGCGCCGAACCCTCCCGCTGCCCGGCCAATGCGCGTCAGGCAAAGGCGCCCCAGGCCAGCCCGGCCAGCACCGCGCCGACAAGGGCAAAGCCGAGATAGGCCGCAAAGATGCGGGGCTTCACCAGCGCCCAGACCGCAACCGCCGCCGGAATGCACGACACGCCCCCGGCAATCACGAAGGACATCGCCGCGCCCTGGCTCATGCCCTGCGCCAGCAGCGCGTCGATCAGCGGCACGGCGGCATAGCCGTTGAGGTAGGCCGGTGCGCCCACCAGCGCGCCCAGCAGGATCGGGCCGATGCCCTCGCCGCCCAGCACCGTGCCGATCATCTCGGCAGGCACATAGGTCAGCATCAGGCTTTCCAGCAGGTAGGCCAGCAGCAGCCACTTGAGCAGGAACAGCCCGTTTTCCATGGCCGTCTCGCGGAAGGTCGCGCGCCGGGGGGCGTCCTGCCAAAACTGCCATACAGGCTTGCCCTCAAAGGGTTTTTCCGAGCCGCAGCAGGAGCCGCAGCTCTTCTTCGGGCGCAGCGGGTCTGCAAAGACCGGCGAGCGGGCAAAGGTCATGGTCAGAAAGCCGCCCATCATCCCCAGCCCCACGGCGGCAATCGTCTTGGCCACGGCAAACTCGAGGCCGAGCGTGCCCGCGGTGATCGAAAACATCGCCGGGTCCATCAGCGGCGAGGCCAGCCAGAAGGCCATCACCGCCCCCAGAGGCGCGCCCACCGCCAGCAACGCGGCGATGAAGGGGATCACCTCGCAGGAGCAGAAGGGCGACAGCCCGCCCAGCAGCGCCGCCATCACCACCATCCGCGCCGGGTTGCCCTCGAAGGCGCGGGCCAGCAGGCTCTCGGCCCCGGTCGCCTTCAGCCAGGCCACCGCGAGCACGGCAAAGAGGATGAAGGGCGCGGTGTGCAGCAGGGCTTTCAGGGCAAACTGGATCGTCGGCAGGGTCTGTGGCGTGTCGAACAGGGCCACGCCCAGCACGATCAGCGCCGAAACGAGCCATGCCTTGGGCGTGCGCTTCCAGAGCGCGCCGAGGGAGGGGCGGGGGGATTGGGTGAGGTCAGCCATGCTCGTGCGGTCCCTTGGTGTGGCAGGGGGTCTCCCGGTCGGCGCAGCATTGCGACATCAGGAAGCCCGAAAGCGCTTCGATCTCCTCGTAGGACACGGCGGCGCAGATGATGCTGCGGCCCTGCCGTTCCTGCCGCACCAGCCCGGCGGCGGCGAGGATCTTCATGTGGTGGGTCAGGGTCGAGCCGGTCACGCCGCTGCGCTGCCCCAACTCGCCGATGCTCAGGCCCTCCGGCCCGGCGCGCACCAGCATCTGAAGCACCACAAGGCGCTGCTCGGAGCCGAGCGCCGCGAAGGTCGAGGCCATTTCGGCCAGGGAATGCCCGTCAGGGAGAATCGTTTTCATGTTTCTAGAAGTATCGAAGCTAATTTCGCAGGGCAAGACATTTCTAACATCCTCGAACAATCCCGCGCAGGCCCTTCTGCCCGCGCCGCGCCGCCGCTAAACTCGCCCCCATGTCCCTCCCCGACGAGATCCGCGCCTGCCGACTCTGCGCCGCCCGCTTCGCCGCCACGGCCACCGGCCACGCGCCGCGGCCGGTGCCGTGGTTCGCCCCCGGCGCGCGGCTGCTCATCGTCGGACAGGCCCCCGGAATGCGCGTCCACACCACCGGCCTCCCCTTCAACGACCCCTCGGGCGACCGCCTGCGCGACTGGCTCGGGGTTGACCGCGACACCTTCTACGACACCTCCCGCGTGGCGATTCTGCCAATGGCCTTCTGCTTCCCCGGCTACTCTGCAAAGGGCGCCGACCTGCCCCCGCCCGCCATCTGCGCCGACACATGGCGCGCCGCGGCGCTAAACCACATCGGCCCCGCGCCCCTGACCCTGCTTATCGGCGGCTACGCGCAGGGCTGGCACCTCGGGCGCGCGGCCAAGCGCGCCGGCGTCACCCGCACCGTCGCCGCCTGGCGCGACCATGCGCCCGCCGCCTTCCCCTTGCCCCATCCGTCCTGGCGCAATACGGGGTGGCTGAAGAAAAATCCCTGGTTCGCCGCCGAGCTCCTGCCCGCGCTGCGCGACAGGGTGAAGGAGCTGCTATGACCCCGCTCGACGCCGCCCACGCGGCCATGGAAACCGGCGGCGAGGCCGAACGCCTCGCCTTCTACGCCGCCTTCGCCGACAGCCAGATATTTCTGCTGCTGGAAGAGGAGCCCGAGGGCGAGGTCATCACGCCCCGCGCGGTGGACGCGGGCGAAGGCGAGATCCTTCTGGCCTTCGACAGCGAAGACCGGCTGGTGGCCTTCACCCAGGGCGAGGCCGCCTTTGCCGCCATGTCCGGGCGCGGTCTGGTGGCGATGATGGCCGGGCAGGGGCTTGGCCTCGGGCTCAACCTCGAGGCCCCCTCCGCCATGGTCCTGCCCCCCGAAGCGCTCGACTGGCTGGCCGAAACCCTCGGCCACGGGCCGGAAGCGGCCGAGGAAATCCCGGTCGAGGTCGCCACCCCCGACCTGCCCCGCGCCCTGCTCCTCGCGCTCGACGGCAAACTGGCCTCCGCCGCTGGCCTCGCCACCGCCGCCCTGCTGGCCCGCGCCACCTACCGCTCGGGCGCCGAGGGCCACCTGCTGGCCTTCGTGGATGCCAAGGAGGGCGCCGAACACGCCCTCGCCGGCGCCGCCAACGAGGCGCTCAAGTTCTCCGGCCTCGAAGCCGAGGCGCTCGACGTCGCCTTCCTCGAAGACGGCAGCCCACTGGCCCAGGCCATGACCCGCCACGGCATGCGCTTCAACCTCCCCGAGCCCGAAACCCCCGAACCTTACCAGCCCGCCCCCCCCGGCTCCGACCCGAACAAGCCTCCGAAACTGCGCTGATCACCGGGGCGGGACAAGTCCCGCCCTACGCCCGTCCCCCCGGGTCGCGCCACCCGTCCCCCCCCGAACAGTACCGGTCCAGCCGGACCGCCACCCGGGCCAGCCTCTCGCCAACCGAGACGGCAGGCATTCCCTATAAGAAACCACGGCTCCAAGGATATCGCCCCACCGACCGGCCCCCACCCGAGCCACCCGACCCCGTAGGGCGGGACTTGTCCCGCCGCCCCGGCAGCCGCCCCGCCAAAGGCGGGACAAATCCCGCCCTACGCGCGCTCACTCGGATCGCGCCATCGGTCCACCCACGGACAGCCTCTGTCCAGAAGGACCGCCACCCAGGTCAACCTCTCGCCAACCAAGACCGTCTACATTCTCTGAAGAAAGCCCGCCGCTCCAAGGGCATCGCCATCTCGACCGCCCCCACCCGAGCCACCCGACCCCGTAGGGCGGGACTTGTCCCGCTGCCCCGTCAGCCGCCACGCCCTGCGCCCCCTAACTCGGGTCGCGCCAGCGGTTCACCACCGGATAGCGCCGGTCCAGCCAGAACGCCGCCTTCGTCAGCCGCGTCCCCGGAGCCGACTGGAACCGCTTGTACTCGCTGAGGAAAATCAGCCGCTCCACGTGTTTCACCACCTCGCGGTCAAACCCCTCGGCCACCACCTCGGCCACGCTCGCCTCCTCGTCCACCAGCATCTCCAGGATGCGGTCGAGATCCTCATAAGGCGGCAGGCTGTCCTCGTCCTTCTGGTCCTCGCGCAGCTCCGCCGAGGGCGGCTTGTCGATCACCCGGGGCGGAATCACCTCGCCCTCCGGCGCCAGCATCCACGCCCGATGGTTGGCATTGCGCCAGCGGCAAGTCTCGAACACCCGCGTCTTGTAGAGATCCTTCAACGGATTATACCCGCCCGCCATGTCGCCGTAGATCGTCGCATAGCCCACGGCGACCTCGCTCTTGTTGCCGGTGGTCAGCAGCATCTCGCCGAACTTGTTGCTCAGTGCCATCAACAGCAGCCCGCGCAACCGGCTCTGGATGTTCTCCTCCGTCAGCCCCGGCTCGGTGCCGGCAAACAGCGGCGCCAGCGCCTCGGTCACCGCCGCCCTCGGGCCGCTGATCGGCACAAAGTCGTAACGGCAGCCCAGCTTCTCGGCCACCGCCTTGGCATCCTCCAGCGAATGCTCGCTCGTATATTCCGAGGGCAGCATCACGCAGCGCACGTTCTCCGGCCCCAGCGCATCGGCGGCAATGGCGGCCACCAGCGCCGAATCCACCCCGCCCGACAGGCCCAGCAGGGCCTTCCTGAACGCCGTCTTGGCAAAATAGTCGCGCACAGACTGCACCATGCAGCGATAATCCTGCTCCCATTCGCCCGGCAGCGCCGCCTTCTCGCCCTCCAGCGCGCGCCAGCCGTCAGGCCCGCGCTCGAGGTCCAGATGGGCAACCGCCTCGTCGAAGACAGGCATCTGCAAGGCCAGCGCCCCGCCGGGGTTCAGCACGAAACTCCCGCCGTCGAACACCTGGTCATCCTGACCGCCCACCATGTTGAGGTAGATCAGCGGCAGGCCGGTCTCGACCACGCGCTGGACCATCAGGTTCTGGCGGGTCTCCATCTTGCCGCGATAGTAGGGCGAGCCATTGGGCACGAGCAGAAATTCGGCGCCGGTCTCGGCAAGGGTCTCTGCCACATCCTCGTGCCAGGCATCCTCGCAGATCGGGCTGCCAACGCGGATGTTGCCCACCGCATAGGGGCCGCCCAGAGGGCCGGCATCGTAGATGCGCACCTCGTCGAAGACGGTCTCGTTGGGCAGGTGGTGCTTGAGCACCCGCGTCATCACCTTGCCGTCCTTGAGGATGAAATAGGCGTTGAACAGCTTGCCATCCTCGGGCCAGGGCCCGCCGATCGCGATCGCGGGGCCATCGCCGCAGTCCCGCGCCAGCGCCTCGATATGGGCCACCGCATCGGCGGCAAAGGCCGGGCGGTCCACAAGGTCCTGCGCGTTGTAGCCGCAGATGAACATCTCGGTGAAGGCCACAAGGTCCGCCCCCGCCGCCTTGCCCTGCGCCCAGACCTCGCGTGCCTTCGCGGCGTTGCCTTCCATGTCGCCCAGCACCGGGTTCAACTGTGCCAGCGTTATACGAAACCTGTCGGCCATGCCTGCGCCTCTCCTTGATCGGTTTCGACTTAGCAGATTGACGCTGAAGTGAAAGGTCGCCACCCCAAAAACCATTGCGACCCGCGCGCCCCCCGATTACCTTCGCGGCCCGCGGGGGGCACGCCCCGCGAGGGAAAGAGGCAAGGGGCAGCCAAGAGGGAACACCCAATGATCCGGGCAGGACACATCGCACTGGCAGCCACTCTGGCGCTGGCCACACCGCTGGCGGCGCAAGACAAGCAAATCAAGCAATACGACAACGGCGGCATCTACGAAGGCACCTTCAAGAACGGCCTCCAGCACGGCAAGGGCAGCTACACCCTGCCCAACGGTTACGAGTATTCGGGCGACTGGGTCGAGGGCGAGATCCTCGGCCAGGGCACGGCCCGCTACCCCAATGGCTCGGTCTACCAGGGCGCCTTCGCCAAGGGCAAACCCGAGGGCAAGGGCAAGATCACCTTCCCCGATGGCGGCACCTATGACGGCGACTGGGCCAATGGCCAGATGACCGGGCAGGGCGTGGCCAACTACGCCGACGGGCGGCGCTATGAGGGCGCCTTCGTCAACGGGCTGCACGAGGGGCAGGGCAAGCTGACCTCGCCCAACGGCTCGGTCTACGAGGGCGCCTGGGTCGCGGGGGCCAAGGAGGGCAGGGGCCGGATGAGCTATGCCGACGGCTCGCTCTACGAAGGCCACTTCTCGCGCAACCAGCGCGCCGGGCAGGGCGTGCTCACCATGACCGACGGGCTCACCTACAACGGCGCCTGGAAGGCCGGCCAGATCAACGGCCTCGGCACGCTCACCCAGCCCAACGGCGACGTGTATACCGGCCTGTTGGTGAACGGCCAGCGCCACGGCAAGGGCAAGGTCACCTATGCCAACGGCGAAACCTACGACGGCGACTTCAAGGCCGACCAGCGCGACGGCCAGGGCACCTTCACCGGGGCCGACGGCTACCGCTATGTCGGCACCTGGAAAGAGGGCCGCATCCACGGCAAGGGCACGGTCAACTACCCCGACGGCTCGGTCTACGAAGGCGATTTCGTCAATGACCTCGCCCATGGCCAGGGCACCATCACCTACCCCGATGGCTCGGTCTACACCGGCGGCTGGTCCGAAGGCGTGATCGAGGGGCAGGGCGTGGCCCGCTACAAGGGCGGCATGGTCTACGAGGGCGGCTTCAAGGATGCCAAGAACCACGGCCAGGGCACGATGACCTCGCCCGATGGCTACAAATACGTGGGCGAATGGAAGGCCGGCCTGCGCGACGGGCAGGGCACCGCGACCTATGCCGACGGCACCACCTACGAGGGCGGCTTCTCCGCCGGCCAGCGCGAGGGCCAGGGCAAGATCACCATGGCCGACGGCTTCACCTACGAGGGCGGCTGGAAAGCCGGCAAGATCGACGGGCAGGGCACCGCCACCTACGCCAACGGCGACATCTACGAAGGCCTCTTCGCCGCCGGCAAACGCCAGGGCCAGGGCACCATGACCTATGCCACCGGCGAGGTCGAAAGCGGCGAATGGTCCGAAGGCATCCTCACCCGCGCCACCCCCGCCCCCGCCACCGACAACCCCGAAACCACCCCCGAAGACAGCACCCCCAGCGACGGCTGACACCGGGCCAAAAGATCAGGGCCTCCGGCGGGAGATATTTCCGGCAAGAAAATGCACAGGCGCGCGCGCCAACCAAACCGGGTCAATTTGACTCAAATGCGCGCGCCAAAAGCCGCCCCTGCCCATTTTCTTGCGTCAAATATCTCCGGGGGGCGTGGGGGGCTGGCCCCCCACTCCGGCGCTCTCAGCCCGCCGCAAGCTCGCAGAAGCGGGCAATCTCCGCCTCGGTCACGCTCCAGTCGCAAACCAGCCGCGCGGTGAGCATCTCGTCGGGGTCATCCCCCTCCAGCGTCCCGGCCATCAGGTAATAGCTCGCCCCGGCCGCCTTCAGCCGCTGATGCGCGGCGCGGGGCAGGTCGGCGAAGAGCAGGTTGCTCTCCTGCGGCGCATGCAGCCGCCCGCCCGCGCCCTCCACGCCGCGCGCCAGCGCGGCCGCGGCGGCATTGGCGGTGCGCGCGCTCTCCAGCCAGAGGCCGCCGGTCAGGTAGGCCCCCATCTGGGCCGCAAGGTAGCGATGCTTCGAAAACAGCTGCGCCCCGCGCTTGCGCCGATACTCCAGCTCCTCGGCCTTCGTCGGGTCGAAGAGCACCATCGCCTCAACCCCCATCAGCCCGTTCTTGGTGCCACCAAAGCTCAGCGCATCCACCCCCGCCTTCCAGCTCGCCTCCGCCGGGGTGCAGCCCAGATGCGCCACCGCATTGGCAAAGCGCGCCCCGTCCATATGCACCCCAAGCCCATGGTCGCGGGCCACGCCGCTCAGCGCCCGCAGCTCCTCCAGCGTGTAAACCGCACCCTTCTCGGTCGCCTGGGTGATCGAAACCGGCCCCCGCCGCGGCCCGTGCACCCCGCGCGTGCCCTCTGCCTCGATGGCGGCCCGCAGATCGCCGGGCGCCATCCGCCCCGCCTCATGGGGCACCAGCGTCAGCTTGGCGCCGCCGGTGAACAGCTCGGGCGCGTTGCACTCATCCTCGTGGATATGGGCGCAATCGGCGCAGAAGATCGTCTCGAACGGCTCGGCCATGGTCGAGAGCAGCAGCACGTTCGCCGCCGTCCCGGTCGCGGCCAGGAACACCGCCGCCTCGGGCGCCTCGAAGGCCTCGCGGACCTGCTCCACCACGCGCAGCGAGAGCGGGTCGGCGCCGTAGGGCATGGCGTAGCCGTCATTGGCCTCGACCAGAGCCGCCATCACGGCGGGGTGGACGGGGCCGGTGTTGTCGGAGGCGAAATTCATTCAAAGGTCCTCTTCTGCGGCGATGTAATCTTCCCAGTCGTCCTCCGGAATGGAGAACTCCGGCCACGTCGGCCCGCGCACCGCCCGCCCCGCCTTGCGCGTGCTCTCCGGATCGCCGGTGACCAGCGGATGCCACGCGGGCAGCGGCTTGCCCTCGTGGCGCAGCCGGTAGGCGCAGCTCTCGGGCATGAAATAGGCGGTCTTGGCCATGGTCTCGGGCTTGAGCACCACGCATTCGGGCACGATCTTCAGCCGGGTTTCGTAGTTGGAGCAGCGGCAGGTGCCGTCATCGAACAGCCGGCAGGCGATGCGGGTGAACTCCACCTGCCCGGTGTCCTCGTCTTCCAGCTTGTTCAGGCAGCACTTGCCGCAGCCGTCGCAGAGCGCCTCCCATTCCGGGCCGGTCAGCTCCCCCAGCGGGCGCTCCCAGAACTTCGGCCTCATATCGCGGCCAGAATGGCGCGGGCCTGCGCCTCGTCCCGTTTCATCTGCGCGATGAGGGCGGGCAGCCCGTCAAACTTCGCTTCCGGGCGCAGGAACTCGACAAAGCCGATCGACAGGTGGGCGTCATAGAGATCGCCGCTGAAGTCGAACAGGTAGGTCTCGAGGTTCGGCGCATCGCCTTCGAACATCGGGCGGATGCCGAGGCTGGCCACCCCGTGATGGCGGCCCTTGCGGGGCCCGTCCAGCACCTCCACCAGCACCGCATAGACCCCGAAGGCCGGGCGGTGCAGGCGCGGCAGCCCCATGTTGGCGGTCGGATAGCCCAGCTCGCGGCCCCGCTTGGCGCCATGAATCACCGGCCCCTCGATGCGGTGCCAATGGCCCAGCATCGCAGCCGCCTCGCGCGGGCGGCCCTCGGTCAGCGCCTCGCGGATCGCGGTGGAAGAGATCTCGCCCGCCCCCGGCAGGCTCTCCAGCTCGGCCACGGTCACGCCAAAGCCAAGCGCGGCGCCGTCGCGGGCAAGGCTTTCCACATCGCCCGCGCGGCCCTTGCCGTAGCGAAAATCCGCGCCCACGGTCACATTGGTCGCGCCGATCCCCTCGGCCAGCACCGCGCGGCAGAACTCCGCGTCGCTCAGCGAGCGGAAGGCCTCGTCGAAGGGCAGCTCGACCAGCAGGTCGACCCCCAGCTTTTGCAGCCGGTGGGCGCGGGCCTCGGCGTTCATCAGCCGAAAGGGCGGGGCGGCGGGCTGGAACACCTCGCGCGGGTGCGGCTCGAAGGTGAGCACGCCCAGCGGCGCATCCGGCGCGGCGGCGCGGGCCTGCCGCAGCACCGCCTGATGCCCAAGGTGCACCCCGTCGAAATTGCCGATGGCAAGGCTGGCGCCCCGCAGCGCGGGCGTGATCTCGGAGAGGTGGCGTGCAGTCCGCATGAGGCCTGAGGTAGCGCCGGGGTGGGGGGAGTGCAAGACGGGGCGGGCTTTCGGTGGCCGCGCTGCGCGCGGGGCAGGGGCTGCGCCCCTCCGGTCGCGTCAGTTGACGATCACCCGCTCGGAGCGCCCGCCGCTGACCCGGAAGAACTCCGCCAGCGCCCCGCCCTCTGGGATGATCTGGTTGGGCACCTCCCAGAGAATGCCGGAAAAGATGTAATAGTCGCCGTTCGGCACCGCCCTGAATTCAAAGTCCCCCTCTGCATCGCAGGTCGCCTTGCGCTGGTACTCGGCAAAGGCGGGCGGGTGCTTGATCTTGGGCATCAGGATCACCGGAATCGACCCGCCCTGCACATTGCCGAAGGCCCGGGTGACGAACTCCTTGGCATAGCCCCCCGCCGGCACCAGCAGCACATCGTAGCCCGCGCAGGTCACCACCCCGCCGCCGCGCTGCCGAAAGAAGGCCTGCCCGGTGACGGTCGCGCTGCCGGGCCGTTTCACATAGTCCACCTCGCGGGCGCTGAACGGCTTGGCAACCTCGATCGCCGGGCCGCATCCGGCGAGCCACAGGAGGGGCAGGGCGAGCAGGGCAACGGCGGATCGGCGCATGGGGGTCTCCACTGGCAACAGGCGGCGCAGGGCCGTCGGGTGCCCCCAGTGGAGCGGATAAGTGGTTAACGGCAGGTTAACGCTGGCCCGGCGACGCGCCGTTCACGGGCCCCAAGGACGCCTAGGCTGGGCGAAACTCCCCATCCGCCCTCCTCAATCGCCCACGACCGGCACAGGGCCGAACGCCACCCCTCAGTCGAACTTCGCCGAGGGCGCCAGCACCATGGCCTCGCCCTTCAGCACCACCTTGCCCTCCACCAGGCAGCGGGTGTCGAGCGTGACCCGGCGTTTGCGATGGTCGATCTCCATCACCTCCACCTCCGCCAGCACCACGTCTCCCGGCCGCACCGGCGCCAGAAACTTCAGCGACTGGCCCAGGTAAACCGTGCCATGCCCCGGCAACTGCTCCCCGATCACCGCCGAGATCAGCCCCGCCGTCAGCATCCCGTGGGCGATCCGCCCCTCGAAGATGGTGTCCTGCGCATAGGCATCATCCAGATGCACCGGGTTCCGGTCGGTCGAGACCTCGGCGAAGAGTTCGATGTCGCGGTCCGTCACCTCCTTGCGCAGGTGGCGCACCATGCCGATCTCGATATCCTCGATGCAGATCGTGCCGCGGGGCAGGTTGTCGAGCATGTTTCCCTCCGGTCTCATGGCGCGATCCTAGCCGGTGCGCTGCGCTGCGGCAATATGAGTCGGAAAGATAATTCCGCAAACGGCACTTATGTCGCAACTATCGTGCGAGACAGATTGTTACTCACCCGTCTCACGGATCTCGTCCGAGCGGTCTCCCATCAGGTAGCGCGGCCCCGCGCCCCGGCTCGCGGCCTTGTCGCCGGCGTTGTAGAGCCGGCACTTCTCGAGCGAGAGGCAGCCGCATCCGATGCAGCCGTCGAGATCGTCGCGCATTTTTCGCAGGGTCTCGATCCGTTGGTCGAGCGTGTCGCGGAACAGCTCCGAAATCTCCCGCCAGTCCCGCGCATTGGGTGCGCGCCCCTCCGGCAGCCCCTCCATCAGCGCCTTGATCTGGGGCAGGGTGTAGCCGAACTGCTGGGCAATGCGGATGAAGCTGACCCGCCGAATGTCCGCCCGCCGGAACCGCCGCTGCCCCGAGGGCGCGCGCATCGGCGCAATCAGCCCCTCGGCCTCGTAGTAGCGCAGCGCACTCACCGCCAGCCCGGCGCGCTCGGCGAACTGCCCGATCGACAACACGTCATTGGCCTTCAGTTTCGCCATGCCGAAAGAATACCTTGAGCTAAAGTTAGATTTAGCAATTACAACAGGGCAAATCACACGGCAAGGAGATTCGCCCATGCAAGCCCAAGCCCGGCTCGAACACGTCAACGTCACCGTCTCCGATCTCGACCGCGCCATATCGCTGCTCGATGACCTCTTTGGCTGGAAGCTCCGCTGGCGCGGCAGCTCGATCTACGGCGGCGAAACCGCCCATGTCGGGGGCGAGAACAGCTACCTCGCGCTCTACCGCCACCACGATCAGGAGGCGGCAAAGCAGTCGACCTACCATGTGACCGGCGGGCTCAACCACGTCGGCGTGGTGGTGGAAGACCTCGACGCGGTGGAGCAGCGGGTAAAGGACTACGGCCTCACGCCGCGCGCCCACGCCGATTACGAGCCGGGCCGGCGGTTCTACTTCGACGATTGGGACGGCGTGGAATACGAGGTGATCTGCTACACGTGAACCCTTTGTTCACACATCGGGCGTAGAACCCTCTCAACGGCTCGGGCCTCCCCCAGGTCAGCCTGAGAGCCGCAACGATGCGGGCCTTTCCCTCGGTCCGTGTCACCCCAAGTAGGGTGGGCGAAGCCCACTACCCGTGTCGCACCGCATCATGCGCTCCCCCCAGGGCACGGACCCCAATGGTTGGCAGAACCCACCCTACACCTTACCCGCTTCGCCGCACGCGCACGGCCAGACGCGGGCCTGTCGTGCCGCGCTATTTGAGGTCTGGCTGTCTGAAATATGGCCGTGCTGGACCCTTCAGAAAGCTGGCCCTTCGGATAAGTGCCCCCCGCCGGAAAGGCCATGCCCCCCCCGACCGCAGCGCAAGACGCCCCCGAATAACCCGCTCCCCAAACGATCGGCCACTCCACCCTGCGTCTCCAGCCCGGCCGCTCCGCAGGCCAAACGCCCCTCCGCGCCTTGCCGGCCAATCCGCGCCGCTCTCCCCCTGTCACATACCACCAGCCCCGCCCCCAAGCCTCCCCAAACCTTGACGCCCCGCGCAGCCTCCCCCCAAGCTGCCCCATGGCCAATGCCACCCAACCCACCGCGCAAGACCCGCGCGCCTTCTGCAACGCCGTCCCCCACCCGGGCCGGCGCGCAGACGCGCTCCACCTGCTCGACCTCTTCACCACCACCACCACCTTCGCGCCCCGCATGTGGGGCCCCTCCATCGTCGGCTTCGGCAGCTACCACTACACCTACGCCTCGGGCCGCACCGGCGACTGGCTCGCCACCGGCTTCTCGCCGCGCAAAGCCAACATGGTCGTCTACATCATGCCGGGCTACACCGACTTCTCCCACATCCTCGCCCGCCTCGGCCCCCACAGGCTCGGCAAGTCCTGCCTCTACCTCGGGCGCCTCGCCAGGATCGACCAGGCGGTGCTGGCCGAGCTGATCCGCGCCGGCCTCGACGACCTCGCCACCCGCTGGCCCGTCGCGCCCACGTAAGGTTGTGCCGCCCGCCAGCCACGTGTAAATCGCGGCCTTGACCCGCAAGGACACCGCCATGACCACCACCCGCTTCGCCCCCTCTCCCACCGGCTACCTGCACGTTGGCAACCTGCGCACCGCGCTGTTCAACTGGCTCATCGCCCGCAAGGCCGGCGGCACCTTCATCCTGCGGCTCGACGATACCGACCCGGAGCGCTCCAAGCCCGAATACGCCGACGCGATCCAGGAAGATCTCGAGTGGCTCGGCCTCACATGGGACCGGGTCGAAACCCAGTCCTCCCGGCTCGACCTCTACGCCGAGGCCGCCGACAAGCTGCGCGCCGCAGGCCGCTTTTACGAGTGCTTCGAAACCCCCACCGAGCTGGACCTGAAGCGCAAGAAGCAGCTCAACATGGGCAAGCCGCCGGTCTACGACCGCGCCGCGCTGGAGCTGACCGAAGCGCAAAAGCAGACCTACCGCGACGAGGGCCGCAGCGGCCACTGGCGCTTCAAGCTCGACCACGCGCGCATCGAGTGGAATGACGGCATCCTCGGCGACATCTCGATCGACGCCGCCTCCGTCTCCGATCCGGTCCTGATCCGCGGCGACGGGCAGGTGCTCTACACCATCGCCTCGGTGGTCGACGATACCGAGATGGGCATCACCAACGTGGTGCGCGGCTCCGACCACGTCACCAACACCGCCACCCAGATCCAGATCATCGAGGCGCTCGGCGGCACTGTCCCCAGCTTCGCCCATCACTCGCTGCTCACCGGCCCGCAGGGCGAGGCGCTCTCCAAGCGGCTCGGCACGCTGGCGCTGCGCGACCTGCGCGAACGCGGGGTGGAGCCGATGGCGCTGCTCTCGCTCCTCGCCCGCCTCGGCTCGGCCGATCCGGTGGAGCTGCGCAGCTCGCACGACGAGCTGATCGAGGGCTTCGACCTCTCCAAGTTCGGCTCCGCGCCCACCAAGTTCGACGAGCAGGATCTCTTCCCGCTCACCCACCGCTACCTCGGCACCCTGCCGCTCTCCGCCGTTGCCGACGAAATCGCCGCGCTGGGCGTGCCCGCCGATCAGGCCGAGCGGTTCTGGGCCGTGGCCCGCGAGAACATCACCGTGAAGGCCGACCTCGCGGAGTGGTGGAAGCTCTTCTCCGAGGGCGCGACCCCGCTGGTGGCCGAGGAAGACGCCGATTTCGTGCGGGAGGCCTTCGCCATGCTCGGCGAGCCGCCCTATACCGACGCCACCTGGTCCGAATGGACCTCCGCCGTGAAAGAGGCCACCGGCCGCAAGGGCAAGGGCCTCTTCATGCCGCTGCGCAAGGCGGTGACGGGCCGCGAGCGCGGGCCGGAAATGGCCGATGTGATGCCGCTGCTTGCCCGCAAGCCGGGCTGAGCAAAGAAGCCTGCACGGAATCAAGCCGAAGGCGCCGTGCAGCGCCGACCCGCCCCCCGGGGCGGCGCTTTGGTGAGGTTGGGGCTGACCACGAAAGTTGAGCTACCACGGCACGATAAAGTGCCACGCACAGCCGTTGCGAGCGCCACCCCGCGGGTCGGCGCTGCACGGCTCGCGTCGTGCTCGCCGGCAACCTCCGCCCCCTTCGCGCGTTCTTCCTCCAACCGGCGCATCCCGCGCCCTGAGGAACCGACGATGCCCACCAAGACCCTCCCCGAAGTCGCCGAGCTGATGGCGAAGATCGACTTCTGCATGATGGAAACCCTGGCCGAAGACGGCCGCATTGCCGCCCGCCCGATGAGCTCGAACGGCGATGTCGCCTATCGCGGAGAGAGCTGGTTCTACAGCCTCGACAACACCCGCAAGACCCGCCACATCCGCGCCGATCCCCGCATAGGCCTCGCCTTTCAGGGCACCGGTGGCGTGCTCGGGCTGGTCGGCAAGCCGGGCGCCATGGTCCACGTTCAGGGCCGCGCCACGCTCACCAGTGACCGCGCCGCGCTTGAACAGCACTGGGTGCCCGATCTCGAATACTGGTTCAAACAGGGCATCGACACGCCCGGCCTGCTGCTGATCCGGGTCGACGCCGAGCACATCCACTACTGGGATGGCGAAGAGAACGGCGTCGTCACGCCCTGACCGGGGCCGCGACCTTCTTCACACCCATCCGCCGAAGGCCCTCGTCCACGAAGGCCCGCTCCGCCGCGCTCACCTGCGTCGCCCGCGGATAGACGGGCGCCGCCCGGTCATCCACCACCTCCGGCGGCCAGCCCACGGTGCTGGCGAAAAAGCCCAGCGCCCCGGCCTCGCCGAACACATCGGTAAAGCCCTGCACCACCGTGTCGACGTAGCTCAGCAGCACCGGATGGGCCACGTCGGGCGCCGCCGCATGGTCCGCCGTCACCGCATAAACCTCCACCCGCACATCGCCCGCCCCATGCTCGCAGAGGGCCGAAACCTCGTGCCGCCCATAGGCCATTTCGCGCAGGTCGAGCGCCGCCCAGTCGCCGCCGGGCACATGGGCCACCAGCCCCTCGATCACCGCGCCCTCGCAGGGCTCTGCGCTCAAAAAGGCCACCTCGCGCAGCACGGTGCTCTTCCACACCCGTCGCCAGCCGTTCAGCCGTGCCGGAAAACTGGGCGCATTCGCGTGGGTGGCGCGGTTCACAAGGCTGCCATAGCCGAAAAAATAGGCGTCGTTCATGGGGCGCAACCTGTCGGTACAGAGCCATCTTGTCCAGCCGCCCGCGCCGGGGTAACGATAACCGACCCGTTCGTGGAGAATCTGGCCCCGCGCCAGTGCCGAAGGAGCAACCGCCCCGGTAAACTCTCAGGCACCCGGACCGGACGGCGACGAAAACTCTGGAGAGTGGCCTCACGGCCCGCCGAAGGGATAGCGATCTCAGGCGAAAGGACAGAGGGGGCACAGAAACCGGCGCATTGGTTGCGCTTCGCTGTGGCTTGAGGGGACTGCACTTGACCGAGATGAAACGCACACCGCTGTTCGCGCTGAACGAGGAGCTGGGCGGCAAGATGGTGCCCTTCGCCGGCTGGGAGATGCCGGTGCAATTCGCCCCCGGCGTGATGAAGGAGCACCTCCACACCCGCGCCGCCTGCGGCCTCTTCGACGTGAGCCACATGGGGCAGGTTCTGCTGCGTGGGCCGGATGCGGCGGAGGCGCTCGAAGCCCTCGTGCCGGTCGACATTCTGGGCCTCAAGCCCGGCCGCCAGCGTTATGCGCTCTTCACCAACGACGCGGGCGGCATCCTCGATGACCTGATGGTGGCCAACTACGGCGACCGCCTGCTGCTGGTGGTCAACGCCGCCAATGCCGAGGCCGACATCGCCCACATGCGCCGCGCAGGGCTCGAGATCGAGCCGATCGAAGACCGCGCCCTCATCGCCCTGCAAGGCCCGCAGGCCGAGGCGGTGCTCGAGGCCGTCACCGGCGCTGTCCCCGACAGGTTCATGGACGTGGCCGAGGTCGAATCGACCCTCGGAGACCTCTGGATCTCCCGCTCCGGCTACACCGGCGAAGACGGCTTCGAAATCTCCGTGCCCGCCCGCCACGCCGAGGACTTCGCCCGCAAGCTCCTCGCCCACGAGGCCTGCGAACCCATCGGCCTTGGCGCCCGCGATTCGCTCCGGCTGGAGGCCGGCCTGCCGCTGCACGGCCATGACATCGACGAAGCCACCACCCCGGTCGAGGCCGCGCTCACCTTCGCGCTCTCCAAGGCCCGCCGCGCCGGCGGCACCCGCGCCGGCGGCTACCCCGGCGCCGACACCATCGAGGACCAGCTCGCCAATGGCCCCGCCCGCCTGCGCGTGGGCCTGCTGCCCGAAGGCCGCGCCCCGATGCGCGAAGGCGTGCCGCTCTTCGCCGCGCCGGAGGCCAGCGACCCGGCAGGCACCATCACCTCCGGCGCCTTCGCCCCCAGCCTCCAGCGCCCGATCGCCATGGGCTACCTGCCCAGCGAACTGGCAGCGCCGGGCACTGCCGTGACCGCAGAGCTGCGCGGCAAGCGTTTGCCTCTTGCCACCGCGCCCATGCCTTTCCAACCTTCCACCTACAAACGATAGCCACCAGGACGAACCCAGATGAAATACACCGAAGACCACGAATGGCTCCGCCCCGAAGACGACCTCATCGTTGTCGGCATCACCGAACATGCCTCCACCCAGCTTGGCGACGTGGTGTTCGTCGAACTGCCCGAGGTTGAAACCGTCGTTGCCAAGGGCGACGAGGTGGTGGTGATCGAAAGCGTCAAGGCCGCCTCCGACATCACCGCCCCGCTCGACGGCGAGATCGTCGAGATCAACGAGGCGCTGGCCGACAACCCCGCGCTGGTCAACGAAGACCCGCTCGGCGAGGCCTGGTTCTTCAAGATCAAGCCCACCGACATGGCCGAATACGACAGCTACATGGACGAGGACGCCTACCAGGACCTCATCTCCTGACCCGCACCCGCAGGGGCCGCCCACCGGCCCCTGCAACCCCCGGGGGCAGAGAGGCCCCCCCGCGAGCCACCCCCTGCGCTGCCCAACCCCAGAGGCCCCAATGCCCTTCACCCCCACCGCCTACGATCCCTACGACTTCGCCAACCGCCGCCACATCGGCCCCTCGCCCGAGGAGATGGCCGAGATGCTTGCGGTGCTGGGCGTCTCCTCGCTCGACGAGCTGATCGAGCAGACGGTGCCGGGGCGCCTGCGCCAGTCCGAGCCGCTGCCATGGGCGCCGATGACCGAGGGCGATCTGCTGGTGAAGATGCGCAAGATCGCCGACAAGAACCGGGTGATGACCAACCTCATCGGCCAAGGCTACTACGGCACCATCACGCCCCCCGCGATCCAGCGGAACATCCTCGAAAACCCGGCGTGGTATACCGCCTACACCCCCTATCAGCCCGAAATCGCGCAAGGTCGGCTCGAGGCGCTGCTGAACTTCCAGACCATGGTGAGCGATCTCACCGGGCTGGAAGTCGCCAACGCCTCCCTGCTCGACGAGGGCACCGCCGCTGCCGAGGCGATGGTGATGGCCCAGCGCGTCGCCAAATCGAAGGCCACCGCCTTCTTCGTCGATGAAAACTGCCACCCGCAGACCATCGCCGTGGTCCAGACCCGCGCCAAACCGCTCGACATTGAGGTGATCGTCGCCAACCCCGACGACCTGAACCCAGAGCAGGTCTTCGGCGCCCTCTTCCAATACCCCGGCACCACCGGCGCCTTGCGCGACTTTTCCGCCGAATGCGCCGCGCTGACCGAGGCCAAGGCCATCTCCACCGTGGCCACCGACCTCCTCGCCCTGACCCTGCTGAAATCGCCCGGCGAAATGGGCGCCGACATTGCCGTCGGCTCCGCCCAACGCTTCGGCGTGCCACTCGGCTACGGCGGCCCCCATGCCGCCTTCATGTCCTGCCGCGATGCCTTCAAGCGCCAGATGCCGGGCCGGATCGTCGGCGTCTCGGTCGATGCGCGCGGCAACATGGCCTACCGCCTCAGCCTGCAAACCCGCGAGCAGCACATCCGCCGCGAGAAGGCCACCTCCAACGTCTGCACCGCCCAGGCCCTGCTTGCCGTCATGGCCAGCTTCTACGCCGTGTTCCATGGGCCGAAAGGCCTGCGCGCCATTGCCGAACGCGTCCACCTCTCCTGCGCCGAAATCGCCTCCGGCCTGCGCGAGGCGGGCTTCACCGTGACCCCCGAAAACCCCTTCGACACCATCACCGTCGAGGCCGGTCCGCTTCAGGGCGCCATCCTGCGCGCCGCCGAGACCGAGGGCATCAACCTGCGCAAGCTCCCCGAGGGCCGCATCGGCATTTCCACCGATGAAACCGTCGGCCCCGACACCATCGAAAGCCTCTGGCGCGCCTTCGGCCTCACCCGCGAGGCCGCACAGGGCACCCCCGCGCTGCCCGAAGAGCTGCTGCGCACCTCCGACTACCTCACCCACCCCATCTTCCAGATGAACCGGGCCGAGGCCGAGATGATGCGCTACATGCGCCGCCTCGCCGACCGTGACCTCGCGCTCGACCGCGCCATGATCCCGCTCGGCTCCTGCACCATGAAGCTCAATGCGGCGGTGGAGATGGACCCGATCAGCTGGCCCGCCTTCGCCAATATGCACCCCTTCGCCCCGGTCGATCAGGCGCAAGGCTACACCGAAATGCTCGAGTCCCTCTCCGAGCGCCTCTGCAAGATCACCGGCTACGATGCCATGTCGCTCCAGCCCAACTCCGGCGCGCAGGGCGAATACGCGGGGCTGCTCACCATCGCCGCCTACCACGAGGCCAATGGCGAGGACCGCGACATTTGCCTCATCCCCACCTCCGCCCATGGCACCAACCCGGCCTCGGCCCAGATGGCGGGGATGAAGGTGGTGGTGGTCAAATCCGCCGAGAACGGCGACATCGACCTTGAGGATTTCACCGCCAAGGCCGAGGCCGCGGGTGACAAGTTGGCTGCGGTGATGATCACCTATCCCTCCACCCACGGCGTCTTCGAGGATACCGTCCGCGAGGTCTGTGACATCACCCACAAGCACGGCGGGCAGGTCTATCTTGATGGCGCCAACCTCAACGCCATGGTCGGGCTGGTGAAGCCCGGCGAGATCGGCTCCGACGTCTCGCACCTCAACCTGCACAAGACCTTCTGCATCCCCCACGGCGGCGGCGGCCCCGGCATGGGGCCGATCGGGGTCAAGGCGCACCTCGCGCCCTTCCTGCCCGGCCACCCCGAAACCGGCGGGGCCACCGGGCCGGTGTCGGCGGCCCCCTTCGGCTCCGCCTCGATCCTGCCGATCAGCTACGCCTATTGCCTGCTGATGGGCGGGGCAGGGCTGACCCAGGCCACCAAGGTCGCCATCCTCTCGGCCAACTACATCGCCGCCCGCCTCGCCGGGGCCTATGACGTGCTGTTCAAGGGCCGCAACAACCGCGTCGCCCACGAGTGCATTCTCGACACCCGCCCCTTCGCGGAGGCTGGCGTGACGGTCGACGACATCGCCAAGCGCCTCATCGACAACGGCTTCCACGCCCCCACCATGAGCTGGCCGGTCGCGGGCACCCTCATGGTCGAGCCGACGGAGTCCGAAACCAAGGCAGAGCTGGACCGCTTCATCACCGCCATGCTGGCGATCCGCGAGGAGATCGCGGCGGTGGAAGCGGGCGACATGCCCGCCGACGACAACCCGCTGCGCCACGCGCCCCACACGGTCAACGACCTCGTGGCCGACTGGTCCCGCCCCTATCCGCGCGAGCAGGGCTGCTTCCCGCCCGGCAGCTTTAGGGTCGACAAGTATTGGCCCCCCGTGGGCCGGGTCGACAACGTGGCGGGCGACCGCAATCTGATCTGCACCTGCCCGCCGGTCGAAAGCTACGCCGAAGCCGCCGAGTAGGGCAGGGCACTGTCTCGGCTCCCCGGGCCCACCTTCGCGACCCGTCATCCTCGGGCTCGACCCGAGGATCTCCCGCCACGAGGTCCTCGGGTCAGGCCCGAGGACGACCCCTCGCCGCACGGTCCCTTAGTTAATCCCGGCTATGTCAAAAAATGTATGCACGGGGTGTGTACGGGTTGTGCACGGGATGTGACTCTCGTTTTTCAGGGTTAACGCCGCTTTCCTGCTCCACCGTGCGCCCCATCTTGACAGCACGCCCGCCCTCCGCCAAACACCCCGCCAGTGGGGCCGTAGCTCAGTTGGTAGAGCGCGTCGTTCGCAATGACGAGGTCGTCGGTTCGATCCCGATCGGCTCCACCAGAAACCCTCCGAAATCTCTTAAAACCTTAGGCTAACGGCGCGGTTTGGCCCTATTCCCGCCCGTCTCCCGCGCGGTCCGGGCTTCATACCGCTTGGCAGTTCGTAACCAGTTCCGGGAGCCGCCCTGATGAAGAAACTCGCCATGATCTCCGCCCTCGCCGTCACCGCCGCGCTGGCCTTCTCCACCAGCGCCGCCGCCTTCGGCAAGTCCCGCTCCAACCCCCGCCCCCCCGCCGGCTTCCATGGCCAGTGGTACACAACGCCTGCTGGCTGTTCCTACTCCAGGGCGCAGGCGCCGGGCGAGCCGGTGAAGTGGTATCTGATCCTCAATCCGCACCACATCGGCCAGCCCCCCGCGAAGAAGAGCTGCCCCACCCGTCTGTAATTCGAGGGGGGGCGGGCCGCGCCACCGCGGCGGCGGTCCCCGCATCAAGCCAAGGCGTGGGGGGCCAGCCCCCCACACCCCCCGGAGATATTTGCAGCAAGAAAATGAACAGGGGTCGGTCAGGCGGGTCAGGTCCAGTCCATCGCGTAGAGCCGGTGCAGGGCGATTCGCTCGACCTGGTAGCAGGCCTCGGCCATCTCCTCGCCCTTGCTGTTATTCATTCGTTCATGGAACTTGCGGATAATGCCGGCCTTGTCGTGGTCTTTCACCGCGATGATGAAGGGAAAGCCGTTCTTGGCCATGTAGCGCTCGTTGAGGTCCATCAACGCGCGGCGCTCCTCGTCGGTCAGGGCCGTCAGCCCGGCGCCGCGCTGCTCGGCGTTGGAATGGTCGGTCAGCCGGTCGGCCTTGGTGATCGCGTCGCCAAGGTCGGGGTGGGCCCGCAGCACGTTGAGCCGCTCGTCCTCGCTGGCCCGGCGGAACACGCGCGCCATGGCGTTGTGAATGCCCTCCGGCGTGTCATGGGCCGGGCCGAGCTCCAGCTTGTGGGCGCGTTCGGCCACCCATGACGAATGCTCGAAGACCGCGCCGAAGCGGTTGGTGAAGGTCGTCATGTCCATCTGGCTCGGCAGCGCCGACATGCGCTTTGGCGGATGGGTCATGGTCCAGTGGCGGGCAATGTCGATGCGCCGGGCAAACCACACGCCCTCCTTGGCCATCGCGTAATCGAGAAAGCGCTTCAGTGCCATCAGCCGCCCCGGCCGCCCCACAAGACGGCAGTGCAGCCCGATGTTCATCATCTTCGCCGCGCCCGCATTGCCCTCGGCATAGAGCACGTCGAAACTGTCCTTGAGGTAATTGTAGAATTCCTGCCCGTCACCGAAGCCCGAGGCCGTGGTGAAGCGCATGTCATTGGCCTCCAGCGTATAGGGAATGATCAGCTGGTCCTTGCCCGAGAGATGCACCCAATAGGGCAGGTCGTCGGCGTAACTGTCTGACAAATAGGCAAAACCGCCGAACTCCGTGGCAAGCTGCACGGTGTTCTCCGAGCAGCGCCCCACGTAGAGCCCGCGCGGGCGGGTGCCCACCACCTCGCGGTGCAGGTTCACCGCCTTTTCGAGGTGCTCGCGCTCCTCGGCCTCGTAGAAATCCTTGTAATCGATCCACTTGTAGCCGTGGCTGGCGATCTCCCAGCGGGCCTCGCGCATTGCCGCCACCTGGTCGGGCGAGCGCGCCAGCGCCGTGGCCACCCCGTAGACGGTGAGCGGAATCTTCATCGCCGTGAACAGCCGGTGCAGCCGCCAGAACCCGGCCCGCGCCCCGTATTCATACATCGACTCGATGTTCCAGTGCCGCTGGTTTGGCCATGGCTGCGCGCCGATCACATCGCTCAGAAAGGCCTCCGAGGCCTCATCCCCATGCAGGATCGAGTTCTCCCCGCCCTCCTCGTAATTCATCACGAACTGCACCGCGATCTTGGCCCCGTTCGGCCATTTCGCATCGGGCGGGCGGGGGCCATAGCCGCGCATGTCGCGTTCGTAACGGTCCATCGGTGATCTCCAATTTTTCTGCGGCCCAATCGCGCGGCCTTCGCGCCCAAGTTTTTACCCCCGCCTGCGGAATGGCAAGCACCTGACGCGGCGGCGTGCGCAGGGGGCATTGAGAATTATGCGTCATGGCATAAGCTCGGGCAAAACGGGGACAGATCATGCTCGATGAAACCGAAAAGCAGCCCTTGGTGGACGTCAGCCACCTGCGGGTCGAGTTCGACACCAACGATGGTCTCGTGGTGGGGGTGGAGGATGTTTCCTTTCACATCGACCCGGGCGAAACCCTTTGCGTGGTTGGCGAAAGCGGCTCCGGCAAGTCGATCTCCTCGCTCAGCCTCATGCGGCTTGTCGAGTTCGGCGGCGGGCGGATCGCCAATGGCGAGCTGAAGTTCCGCCGCGAGTCGGGCGAAACGCTCGATGTCTCGGAGGCCGAGAACAACCTGATGCGCGACATCCGCGGCAATGAGATCGCGATGATCTTTCAGGAGCCGATGAGCGCGCTGAACCCGGTCTTCACCATCGAGCGCCAGCTCACCGAGGGGCTGCGGGTGCACAAGAGCATGAGCCGCAAGGCCGCCGCCGCCGAGGCGCTGGAGCTTCTGCGCCGGGTGCGCATCCCCGAGCCGGAGCGCCGCCTCAAGCAGTATCCCCACGAACTGTCGGGGGGGATGCGCCAGCGCGTCGTCATCGCCATGGCACTCGCCTGCGAGCCGCGCCTGCTCATCGCCGACGAGCCGACCACCGCGCTCGACGTGACCATCCAGGCCGAGATCGTCGCCCTGATCGACCGCCTCAAGCGCGAAACCGGCGCCGCCGTGCTGTTCATCACCCACGACATGGCCGTGGTGGCGCAGGTGGCCGACCGCGTGGTTGTCATGCTCAAGGGCAACAAGGTCGAGGAGGGGCCGGTCGAGCAGATCTTCGAGGCCCCCCAGCACCCCTACACCCAGGCCCTGCTCTCCGCCGTGCCCAAGCTGGGCGAGATGCAGGGCAAGAGCGAGCCCGAGCCGCTGAAGATCATGGGCCGCGAGATCGAGGCCAAGCCGGTCGTGCCCGCCTCCGAGCGCAAGGTGCTGCTCGACGTGAAGAACCTCACCACCCGCTTTCCCGTGAAGGGCGGGCTGCTGCGGCGCACGCAGGCCTTTGTGCATGCGGTCGAAGATGTTTCCTTCTCGGTGAAAACCTCCGAAACCCTCTCGCTCGTGGGCGAATCCGGCTGTGGCAAGTCCACCTGCGGGCGCTCCATCCTGCGGCTGGTCGAGCCGCAATCGGGGCAGGTGTCGCTCGGCGGCAAGGATGTGCTGGCGATGAGCCAGCGCGAGCTGCGCCGCGCCCGCGCAGACATGCAGATGGTGTTTCAGGATCCCTTCGCCTCGCTCAACCCGCAGATGCGGCTGATGGACCAGGTGGCCGAGCCGATCCTCAACTACAACCTCGCCAAGGGCTCCGAGGTGCAGGACCGGGTCGCCGCGCTGTTCGACCGCGTGGAGCTGCCCCGCAGCTTCCTGCGCCGTTTCCCGCACGAAATGTCGGGCGGCCAGCGCCAGCGCGTCGCCATCGCCCGCGCCCTCGCGCTGAACCCCAAGCTCATCATCGCCGACGAGGCCGTGTCGGCGCTCGACGTGTCGATCCAGGCGCAGGTGCTGAACCTGATGATCGAGCTTCAGGCCGAGCTGGGCATTTCGCTGCTGTTCATCAGCCACGACATGGCCGTGGTCGAGCGGGTGAGCCATCAGGTCGGGGTCATGTATCTTGGCCGCATCGTCGAGATCGGCCCGCGCGCGGCGATCTTCGAGAACCCGCAGCACCCCTACACCCGCGACCTGATGAAGGCCGTGCCGGTGGCCGATCCGCGCCAGCGCAAGAGCGAGCGCGAGCTGAACTTCAAGCCCATCCCCTCGCCGGTCTTCCCCGTCGGTCACGAACCCGCGCCCTCCGTTTACGATGAAGTAGGACCTGGCCATTACGTTCTGAAGCCGCTGGAATGAGCCATGCCGGGCCGGCTGTTTCTGACCCGCCCGGCAGAAGAGATCGCCGCCGCCTTCGGGGCCGCCGTGCCGGAAGGGCAGGGGCCTCGGGCCAATATCGCGCCGGGGCAGCAGGTTGTGGTGTGGGATGGCGCGGCGCTGCGGCTCATGCGCTGGGGGATGATCCCGGTGGGCCGGGTCAACGCACGCGGCCGCCCGGTGATGGAAACGATTGTTAACGCCCGCTCCGAGACGGTGTTTGACAAGAGCGCCTTTCAGGGCGTGCAGCGCGGCGTGGTGCCCTGCGACGGTTGGTACGAGTGGACAGGCAAGGCCCGGCGCAAGCAGCCTTGGCGGATTGCCGCGGGCGACGGAAGCTTGCTTGGCTTCGCCGCCGTCTGGGATGTGTGGAAGGCGCCCAACGGCGCCGAGCTGGCGCAGGTCGCCACCGTCACCTGCGCGCCCAATGGCGATGTCGCCCCGATCCACCACCGCATGGGGGTGATCCTTGCGCCCCGCGACTGGCCGATCTGGTGTTCGGGCAGCCCCTCCGAGGCCGCCGCCCTCTGCCGGCCCTGGCCCGACGGTCGGCTGAAGGTCGCCCATGCCGAGGGGGTCGACTGGCAGGGCCCGTGACGCAGCCCGCCCCGCCCCCTAGGCTCGCAGCCCTGCACCAAAGGGAGGGCACCATGTCTGTTGCACGCGTCACCGAAATCATCGCCTCGTCCAAGAAATCCTTCGACGACGCCACCGAAGAGGGCATCAAGCGCGCCACCGAAACGCTGAAGGGCGTTCAGGGCGCTTGGGTCAAGGACATGAAGGTCGTGGTCGAAGACGGCAAGATCTCCGAGTATCGCGTTGGCCTGATGGTCACATTCGTTCTGGCCGACTGAGGCCTAGGACACCGGGGCCGCTTTTCGGTGCTGGATGAACCGGGGCTTCATCGGCTTGACGCCCCGGATCTCGTCCACCGCCTTGAAGCATTCCTCGAGCGCATGTTCGAGGCCCTGCCAGTCGACCTTGGCCTTGTCGAGCTTGACCGAGCGCTGCTGGCCGTTGCCGCTGATGATGCAAATCTCGGTCTCGCCGAAACTGGCGAACTGCACCTTGATGTCGATCTTCGGAGGGTTGGCATCATGGGCGCGGATCTTCCGCGCCATGTCCTTTGCGCTCTTGCCGCCATACTTGCTCTCGCCCAGCGCAGCCTCGCCCTTGCGTGCCGCCTGAAACGCCGCGGTGTGGTCATACATCGTCACCTCGTCGCCCCAGCGTTCCATGCCATCGGTGATGAACATGCCCAGCATGAGGCCCCTTCCGGAGACGGCGATCGAAAATCCATTCTGGCTCGTCATGTTGCAATTCCTTGTGCTCAAAAAATGAATGTCGGCGAGTTTAGCCCTCCGCGGGTTCAGAGCAAGGAAATATGGCCGGAACCCGCCTGTCACCGGCGTGGCGCACAACTCAGGATTGACGCACGCCCCGCCGCACTCGCATCCTCTTCGCAGAATTAATTTTCGATTCTCCGCGCCTTTCCGCGCGGCTCAATCCATTTGAAAAGGAGATCGGCCATGCCGACTTTCACCGAATTGTGGGATGCCCACCCCGGGCGCGACTTTGTCTGCGATGAAACCGTGTTCGAAAATCAATGCGCCATGCGGATGGGCCATGCCCTGCGGGCCTGTGGCGTTCAGCTTCCCGCCGACATGCGCACCTGCGTCGGCTACAACGCCCGCCGCTTCAGGGATCACGCCCCCGGCCACATTCGCTCGGCCCAGCAACTGGCCGACCGCCTGCGCGCCAACCCGGCCCTGCTGGCCAACGGGGTGACATGCACCGTGATGGAGGGCACCATAAACGACAACGCCGATGCCATCCGCGGCAGCAACGGCGTGGTGTTCATCCACAACGGCTGGGGCAGCACCGACCACATCGACGTTCTGAACGGCAGCACATGGGATCTGAAGGGCGCCTTCAACCCGGCCGACTATCGCCAGAGAGGGCAACACACATGGTTCTGGAACATGTCGGGCGGCACCTCCTGACGCTCGCACTCGCCTGCATCGCCGCGCCCGCGATGGCGCAGGATTACATGGCCGAGGCCACCATCGGCAGCTTCTCGGTGTCGCTGACCGAAGCTGGCGGCGCCTGTGTCCTCTCGGTCGAGGGGCTGCCCACGCTGCTCACCGGCCTGCCTGCGCCCTGCGGCTTCATCCATCGCGCAGGCGAGGCGGTGCCGCAGATGTTCAGCTACCAGCCCGTGGCCACCGTGGCCTTCATCGCGGGGCCGATGGCGGCGGACGGCTGTGCCAACTCCGGCCAGTCGCTCAAGCTCGACGGGACCACCTTCACCCTCGGCGAGGCCCGCGCCATGCCGGGCCGGTTCTGTCACGAGGGCGGGCTGGACGAGGTGATGTTCCGCAGCGAGGCTGGCATTGACTGAGCCGCCGCGCCGCAACCGCGGCCTTCTCCCCGAACGCAAAAAGGGCGCCCCTCTCAGGGCGCCCTTTCCGTTATTCTGGTGCGACTGTGGCTCAGGCCAGGGCGAGGTTGGTCGCGCTCTGGCGGCCGTCACGGCCAGACTCGAGGTCGAAGGTGACCTTCTGGTCGTCCTTCAGGCCGGTCAGGCCGGCACGCTCGACGGCGGAGATGTGCACGAACACGTCCTTGCCGCCCTCATCGGGAGCGATAAAGCCGAAGCCTTTGGTGGGGTTAAACCATTTCACGGTGCCATTGGGCATCTGTCTTCTCCTGTGTATGCCGCCCGCTTAAGTGCGGCGGCCTGGCGTCGGTAGCGGATCGGTCGTGACGCCTTTTGGAAGGGAGACAGTGGATCGAATAGCGGTAGCGGTCGCGGGGCGGTGTATGACAGGTTGGGCAGATTCTAGCAAGGGGCGAGCGTTTACGGCACATTAACTCTGCGTGAGGCAGTCTGCGGGCATGCCGCAATACCGCCGCCTCCCTGCCGCCACGGCCCCGATCTTCTTCACGCTCTGCCTCTCCGAGCGCGGCTCGACCCTCCTGCTCGACGGCCTTGACCTGTTGCGCGAGGCGGTGCGCCACGTGAAGGGCTATCGCCCCTTCCACATCCACGCCTTCGTGGTGCTGCCCGACCATCTGCACGCCGTCCTCGGCTTCCCGCCGGAGGATCCGAACTATTCGCAACGCTGGGGCAGCATCAAGGCCCGCTTCAGCCGCGACGCCCGTAGGGCGGGACTTGTCCCGCCATGGCCCGTCGCGGATGCGGAGGCGCAGCGCGGTCTGTTCCGCAAGGGCGAGGCGGGCCTATGGCAGAAACGGTTCTGGGAGCATCAGTGCCGCGACGAGGCCGATCTGCAACGGCACATCCGCTACTGCTGGGCCAACCCGGTGAAGCACGGTCTGGTGGCGCGACCCGTAGATTGGGACGCCAGCTCGATCCACCGCGATACCCGCGCCGGCCTGGTGGCACCCGAGTGGAGCGACACGCTGATGGAGGGCGACTACGGCGAGGCCGCGTAGGGCGGGACTTGTCCCGCCGTACCGGGGCGCCTTTGGCAAAGGCGGGACAAGTCCCGCCCTACGCCCTTATCTGACGAACTTCTTGTACTTCACCCGCTTGGGTTCCAGCGCATCCGGTCCAAGCCGGCGGGCCTTGTCTTCCTCGTAGGCCTCGAAGTTCCCTTCGAACCACTCCACATGGGCCTCGCCCTCGAAGGCAAGGATATGCGTGCAGAGACGGTCGAGGAAGAAGCGGTCGTGGGAGATGATGACGGCACAGCCGGCAAAGTTCTCCAGCGCGTCTTCCAGCGCCCGCAGGGTTTCCACGTCGAGGTCGTTGGTCGGTTCGTCGAGCAGCAGCACGTTTCCGCCCGACTTCAGCAGCTTGGCCATGTGGACCCGGTTGCGTTCACCGCCCGAGAGCTGGCCGACCTTCTTCTGCTGGTCCCCACCCTTGAAGTTGAAGGCCGAGCAATAGGCGCGCGAGTTCATGCTGGCATCGCCCAGTTCGATCACCTCGGCCCCGCCGGAGATTTCCTCCCAGACGGTCGAGCCCGCATCCAGCGCATCGCGCGACTGGTCGACGTAGGAGAGCTGCACCGTGTCGCCGTATTCCACGGAGCCGCTGTCGGGCTGCTCCTGCCCGGTCAGCATGCGGAACAGGGTCGACTTGCCCGCGCCGTTGGGCCCGATGACGCCCACGATCCCGCCCGGCGGCAGGGCAAATTCCAGCCCTTCGATCAGCAGCTTCTCGCCATAGGCCTTCTGCAGCCCTTCGACCTCGATCACCTTGCTGCCAAGGCGCGGGCCGTTCGGAATGACGATCTGCGCCCGCGTGACCTTTTCGCGTTCGGATTGCGAAGCCAGCTCCTCGTAGGCGTTGATCCGCGCCTTCTGCTTGGCCTGCCGCGCCTTGGCGCCGGCCCGGATCCACTCCAGCTCGCTTTCCAGCGTCTTCTGGCGCGACTTGTCCTCGCGGGATTCCTGCGCCAGCCGCTTGGCCTTCTGCTCCAGCCAGGCCGAGTAGTTGCCCTCGTAGGGGATGCCGCGGCCACGGTCGAGTTCAAGGATCCAGCCGGTGATATCGTCAAGGAAATACCGGTCGTGGGTGACGATCAGGATTGTGCCCTTGTAGTCGATCAGGTGCTGCTGGAGCCAGGCGATGGTCTCGGCGTCGAGGTGGTTGGTCGGTTCGTCGAGCAGCAGCATGTCGGGCGCTTCGAGCAGCAGCTTGCAGAGCGCCACGCGACGGCTTTCCCCGCCCGAGAGGTTCTCGGGCATGGCATCGTCGGGCGGGCAGCGCAGGGCCTCGAGCGCCACGTCGACCTGGCTGTCGAGATCCCAGAGGTTGGCGCTGTCGATCTCGTCCTGCAAACGGGCCATCTCGTCGGCGGTCTCGTCGGAGTAGTTCATCGCCAGCTCGTTGTAGCGATCCAGAATGGCCTTTTTCGCGGCCACCCCCTCCATGACGTTCTCGCGCACCGTCTTGCTCTCGTCGAGCTGCGGCTCCTGGGGCAGGTAGCCCACCTTGGCCCCCTCGGCGGCCCAGGCCTCGCCGGAAAAGTCCTTGTCGATCCCGGCCATGATCTTCATCAGCGTCGATTTACCGGCGCCGTTCACACCGACGACACCGATCTTCACGCCGGGCAGAAAGCTCAGGCGGATATTCTCGAAACACTTCTTGCCGCCGGGATAGGTCTTGGAGACGCCATCCATGTGATAAACGTATTGGTAGCTGGCCATGGAATCCTCCGGGTTGCGCGTTGCGGCACAGATAGGGGAGGCAGCGGCAAAGGGCAATCGGGCGACACCCCGCCGCCCCGACCAATCAAATGCGCCGCGCATATTGCCTCGACTCACTTCGCTGGCTAACAGATGCCCACCGAAATCATTCGGACCAAGGAGCGCATGATGATGAACCGATCCGCCTATCTCGCCGGGGGCTTCCCCCGCTAGCGGCTCGGACAGGCATATCATCGCTTGACCAGAAGGCCGCTTTCCGACGCGGCCTTTTTCATGTCTGACGGCATGGTCCTTCACAGATCCCGTATCGGCGAGCGGCTTTCCTCAACCCAAGGAGAGCACGACCATGACCCTCACTTTCGGACCGTTCCTCACCGCGCCGCTGCAGGCGTGGAGCAAGCTGACCTTTACGCTCTGGCGCGGCAGGCCCAATCTGCCAAGTGCCGATGCGGCGGAGGTGCCCGAGTACCTGCGCCGCGATCTGGGGCTGTTGCCGCCCGAGGCACCCCCTTACCCGGCGCCCCATCGGGTAACCTTCCTCTGAGCCCACAGGCCCTGTCCCGCCATGCGTGGGGCGGGGCCGATCCGTCAGGCCGAGGGGTCGAGCGGCTGGCTCAGCCACAGCTCCAGCCGCCCCGCCTTGGAGAAAGCCCCGAGCCGGGTGAAATCGCGCACGTAGATGGGCGTATCCGGGTGCAGCCCATGGATGGTCTGCGCAAGGCTGATCGCGGCCTCGCGGTCGCCGTCCTTGAAGTAGCGCACCTCGTTGGTGTCGGGCCCTTCGTTCACCTGCTCACCGCCCGATTTCCAGTCCTGCACCTGCCATGCCAGTTCGGCAAGAGCCTCGGAAAGCTCCACCGCGTCTGCCTGGGCAAACGGCTGCGTGTACTGCACGAAGATCTCGCCCGTATGGTCCGTCGGCGTGGGGATGGCCCCTTCCTGCGCCCGCCACAGCCGCTCGGGCCCTCCGTCCGCGGCGGGCAACACGGGAGCGGCGCTGCCGATGCGCAGGTCGTTCTCGGAGTTGCGCAGGTTCTGGATGCAGGTCTCGGGAAGCTCGAAGAACAGGCGCAGGTAGCAGGGCGTCGGCGGCAGCGAGGGCGGCACCCGCAGCACCGAGCCCACCAGCCCCAGCACGAACATGCCGAACCCGGCAACGAGGATCCACGAGAGCACCGTGGTCATCGTGTTGTTGCGCGCGATGAAGGCCAGCAGCGTGACCACGCAGGCGAAGGCCAGCACGTAGATCGCGCCGAGGCGCAGGTCGTCGAGGTTGCTGCCCCAGCTGATGATGATGGCCGCTGCCGCCATCACGCCGAGCCCGGCAGAGATGAGCCGGGCGGCATTGGGGTTGATCTTGAGGGTCTGCGAAAAGGCGTCAATCGGGTTCATGGCAAGCTCCCGGGCTTAAATCTGAAGGTGCAATGCAGCCGATGGTAGCACGAATCGTCTCCGCTCCACCGTGAGGAGAGCGTGATTTGCACGGGAATTATTAGTATTTTCGGGTCGGATCGCAGCGTTCCGGCCGCTCAGCCGAGCATCCCGAAGGCCAGTGCCGCGAGGATGAAGACGACAAGTCCGACCACGCCGATCAACAGGAAGCGCTCCACCTTGGCCGGGCCGCGCGGTCGGGCGAGGCTCTTGGCCGCCACCACGAGGCCTCGTTTCTCGTCATGCCGGGAGGCGTAGCCCATGGCGGCAAAGAAGTCGCGCGAGGGCGTGTTGCCGGGCCAGATCATCGCCAGCATCAGCTCTGTGCCGTCGCGCCGGGCCTGGTCCTCCGCAGCCTCCACCAACGCCCGGCCCACGCCATATCCCCGGTCTCCCTCCCGCACCGAGATGTCGGAGATATGCTGGCTCGCGCCGCCCTCGGCGTGGGTGAACGGGTGCATGGCCAGATGCCCGGCAAAATGCCCGCCCAGCTCGGCGACAAACACGGTGAAATCCGGCGCATCGGCGGTCGGGTCTTTCAGCCGGGCGGTGATCTGCGCATCCCACGGTGCGTCGTCATAACCTTCGAACGCGGCGACGTGCTGCGCATGGGTGGCGCGGTGGTTGGCAGAAATCGCGTCGACGTCGGCCGGCGTGGCCCGGCGGATCGTGACAGGTTTCAAAGCGACTTCTCGAAGAAATGGTCAGGGTAGGGGTCGTCGTTGAAACGGTCGATCTCCTGCCAACCGGCATTCCGATACATGGCCACAGCTTCGGGCAGGGCAGAGTTGGTGTCGAGCCGCAGCACGGTCATGCCGAGGGCGCGGGCGCGGGCCTCGAGCGCGTCCATCAGCCGGGTGGCAAGGCGCAGGCCCCGTGCGGCGGGGGCGACCCAGAGCCGTTTGACCTCGCCAAAGGCCTGCCCGCCCTTGAGGCCCACGCAGCCCACCGGCAGTCCGTCGGAGCGGGCCACCAGAAAGCTGCCGACCGGCGGGCGCATCGAGGCGGCATCGGGGTCCCGCGAGAGGTTCACGTCGAAGCCCTGTTCGAAGCGGCGGGCGAGCTCTCCGTAGTATTCGCCAAGGCAATGGCGGCTGGCGTCGGACTGCGGGTCGTCTTCCGCAATCTCGATCCGGTGCTGCCCGAGGGCCGAGGCGACGAGGTCCATCGCATCGAGCAGGGCGCGGGGCCGGGGGTGGTTTGCCAGCAGGCCCTCGGCGCGGATGTCGGAGAGGGCCTCGTAGGCGGCAAATTCGGTCTCCCCCTCGGTGGTCAGCCGCGCCAGCCGCTTGCGCCCGTCCTCGGGGTGCGGGCCGACCGTCACCAGCCCCTCCGCCTCCAGCCCGCGGAGCAGCCGCGACAGCAGCCCGCTGTCCAGCCCCAGAAAGTCCCGCACATCGCCCACCTCGCGCCCGGCCTCCCCGGCCTGTCCGATGGCGTTGAGCACCCGCGCCGCGCCGAGCGGTCGACCCCGGCCCAGAAAGCTATCGTCGAGGGCGCCGGTCTCGGTGGTGACGGCACGGTTGAAGCGGCGGATGCGGGCGATATCGGTCAGCATGATTGCTGACTTAAGTCAGGCAAATCTGCCGGTCAAGCCGGAAACCGATTGACTTGGCCCCGCGCCACCGCGCAACAAGCATCTGATGAGATGGGATATTCCATATGCGGCACCCGGCCAGACGGTGGGGCTTCTGGGCGGCAGTTTCGACCCGGCCCATGAGGGGCACCTGCATGTGACGCTGGAGGCGCTCAAGCGGTTCGGGCTGGATCAGGTGTGGTGGCTGGTCAGCCCCGGCAACCCGCTGAAGGCCCGCGGCCCCGCGCCCCTGCACGACCGGATCGCCGAGGCAAGGGCACTGGCCGCGCATCCCCGCATCACCGTCACCGGCATCGAGGCGCGGATGGGCACCCGCTACACCGCCCAGACCCTCGCCCGGCTGCAGGCGCTTTATCCCCGGGTGCGGTTCACCTGGCTGATGGGGGCCGACAATCTCGCCCAGTTTCACCTCTGGGACCGCTGGGAAGACATCATGGGCACCGTGCCCGTCGGCGTCATCGCGCGACCCGGCCAGCGCCTCTCCGCGCGGATGTCAAAGGCCGCCGAGCGCTTTGCCCGCTTTCGCCTGCCCGCCGCCGCCTCCCACCTGCTGCCCCACGCCGCACCGCCCGCGTGGTGCTTCATCAACATCCCGATGAGCCATCAATCCTCCACCGCCATCCGCGCCGCCCGCGCGGCGGCGGGCGGGGCTGCGAAGATGTGATCGCAAGAAGGCTTGTTGCGAGGCGCGGCTTTTGCTTTCTTCCCCGCCATGAGCGCCCCCACCCTCTCCCGCCGTTTCGTGCTGGCCGGTCTTCTGACCTCTGCCGCCTCCTGTTCCCTCGCCGAAGCGCCCGAGCGCTCGCTGCGTCCTGTCGCAAAGCCCTCGGGCAGCGACGGCACCGGACGCCGGGCCAGCGGCGCCGAGGCGCTGATCGAGGCGGCCAAGCTCAACGGCAAGGTCGGCTTCGTGGTGGCCGATGCCCGCACCGGGCAGGTGCTCGAATCGCACAACCCGCTGCTGCCCCTGCCGCCCGCCTCCACCGCCAAGGCGATCACCACGCTTTACGCGATGGAGCGGCTCGGCCCCGGCTTTCGCTTCGCCACCGATGTCATCGCAACCGGCCCGGTTTCCGGCGGGGTGGTGCAGGGCGATATCGTGCTCGCCGGCTCCGGCGACCCCACGCTCGACACCAACCGCCTCGCCGACCTGGCCGCCCGCATGCGCACGGCCGGGGTGAGCGGGGCCACGGGCCGCCTGAGGATCTACGAGGGCGCCCTTCCGCAGTTGCGCACCATCGACCCGGGCCAGCCCGACCACGTGGGCTATTCGCCGGGCATCTCGGGGTTGAACCTCAATTACAACCGCGTCCATTTCGAGTGGAAGCGGGCCGGGGGCGGCTACTCGGTCGCCATGGACGCCCGCTCCGACAAGTATCGCCCCGCCGTCCGCAGCGCCCGCATGAGCGTGGCCGAGCGGTCGCTGCCGGTCTACACCTACGAGCAGCGCGGCGGGGTCGACCAATGGACCGTCGCCAGCCGGGCGCTGGGCAAGGGCGGCTCGCGCTGGCTGCCGGTGCGCAACCCCGGTGCCTATGCCGCCGAGGTGTTCCAGTCGCTGTTGGCGGCGCAGGGGGTGCGGCTCGAACTGGGCGATCCTGTGCGCAGCAGGCCCGGCGGCAAGGTGCTGGCCCAGGTGCTCTCCGACGACCTGCGGACCGTCACCCGCGACATGCTGAAATGGTCCACCAACCTGACGGCAGAGGTGGTTGGCATGACCGCCTCCGCCCGCGGCGGCCAGACGCCCCGCAGCCTGCGCGACTCGGGCGGTGACATGAGCCGATGGCTGGAAGCCCGGATCGGGGCCAACAAGGCGCGGTTCGTCGACCACTCCGGGCTGGGTGATGCATCCGAGATTTCCTGCCGCGAGATGGTCAGCGCCCTCACCGACCTCGCCCCCAAGCTCGGACTGCGCCCGCTGCTCAAACCGATCCCGATGCGCAATTCGGCGGGCCAGGTGCTCGACGGCCACCCGCTGCAGATCGTGGCCAAGACCGGCACGCTCAACTTCGTCTCGGCCCTCGCAGGCTACGTGAAGGCGCCCGACGGCACCGACCTCGCCTTTGCCATGTTCATGGCCGACGAGCCGCGCCGCAAGCGCCTGAGCAAGGCCGAGCGCGAAAGCCCCGAAGGCGGCAGCGCCTGGAACAAGCGGGCCAAGAACCTTCAGCTACGGCTGATCGAACGCTGGGCCGCGCTCTACACCGGCTGACGCGGCCCGATCCGCGCTGGCGTTAACCTCCCGCAAACCGTCGTGCTGTAAGCCTGCGTCAACCGGCGGCCCGTTTCGGCCCCGGATGAGCAGCCGCGGAGGGTTCATGTCCACATCCCGAGTTAAACCGACGCGCCCCGCCAAGGGCGAGGCCCCGTTCGAGTTTGGCGAAATCTTCTTTTCGCGCACCGATGAGCGCGGCGTCATCCAGTCAGGCAACGAGATCTTTCAGCGCGTCTCCGAACATCCGTGGGACAAGCTCATCGGCGCGCCCCACAAGGTCATCCGTCACCCGGATATGCCCAAGGGCTTCTTTCACCTGTTCTGGGAGCGGCTGAAGGCCGGCAAGGTGGTGTCGGGCTACGTCAAGAACATGGCGGCAGACGGGTTGCACTACTGGGTCTACGCCATGGCCTCGCCGATGCCGGGCGGCGGCTACATCTCGGTGCGGGTCAAGCCTTCGAGCGAGGTGTTCAAGACCATTTCCAAGGAATACGAGAGCCTCTGCAAGCTCGAGGCCGAGGGGCTGACCCCCGAGGAAAGCGCCGCACGGCTGGTGGCACGGCTTCGCGAGATTGGCTATTCGGATTACGAGCAGTTCATGGCCTCCAGTCTCTCGCGCGAGCACGCCGCCCGCGACCAGAAGCTGGGCCGACAGGCCAATGCGCGCGGGCAGCGGTTTTCGGAGGTGTCCAAGGCGGTGCAGGAGGCGATTTCTCACACCAATGCGCTTTGCGAAACCTTCAACGCCATCGAGGCGGTGCCGCACAACATGCGTATCCTGGCCTCCCGGCTGGAAGCCTCGGGCGGGCCGATCGCCGCGATCTCTTCGAACTACGGCTCGATGTCGAAGGAAATTTCCGACTGGGTCGACCAGTTCATCCTCGGGGAGAAGAGCGCCTTTGCCAATTTGCGCAACGCCGTGAGCCGCAGCCGGGTGCGCAGTGCCATGGCGCGGGTGATGGAAGAGGCGCGCGCGCAGTTCGAAACCGAGGAGGCCTCGGAAACCTCTCAGATCGACCGCGCGAAAGAGCAGGAAGTGCTGCTGGAGGTCTCCACCAGCTTCCGCGCCCATGCCGACAGTGACCTTGAAACGGTTGAGCGGGAGGCGCAGGTATTCGGCCGCGCCGTGGGAGAGATGAAGCGGCTGATCGCCGGGCTCTCGACCACCCGGATGATGTGCAAGATCGAAAGCGCCCGCCTGCCCGAACACAACGAAAGTCTGATGGCGATCATCGACCAGCTCGACTCGTTCCAGACCGAGCTGGAAGGGCGGCTCGACAAGATCGGAGAGATCACCGCCACCGTTCTCTCCGCCGCGCGGGCGCTGGATCAGGGCCGTGATGGCGGCAAGCCGCCCGGGGTCGGGCCAGTGCGCAAGGTCGCCTGAGCCGTGATCGTAGGGAGGTGTGGCGAGCCTTCGCGGACAGGCTGAAAAACCGTTGCGGCTCTCGCCAAGGGAGCGCGGTCTCGCCGCCGGGACTTACCTAGCTTGCCGACAGGGCTTGCCTAGATGGTCAAATGCCGCGCTCTCGCACCGCGCTCAATGGCCGCGCCATGCAGCCGGTCGATGTTCAGCTCGTAGCGCATCTCCTGCAGGAAGGCCAATTCGGCCTCCTGCAACTTGCCGTCCGAGGCCGCCACATCGCAGGCCAGCGCATAGGCGGTTTCATAGAGCCGCGAGGGCATCCCGTCGCGGATCAGCCCGAACAGCGCATCAAGCCCGTCCTCGGCTTCGAACAGGTCGAACACGGTGGCCGAAACGCCACGCACCCGGTCGAGGTCGTAATCGGCAAAGACCGGCAGATGGTTGACGATCCGCTCGATGGTCAGCAGCTCGGTGGTGCGGATCGACTCGTCAGAGGCCGAAACGGCGATCATCACAGCCACCAGGCAGTCCTGCGAGGTCATCGAGGGGGTATCTTCGCTCACGTCGGCCTATTCCTTCTCGTCAACGCCTGCAGTGCGCCTGTTTTATTGACCTTGCCGCAGCGCCGCAATAGGGAGCAGGCGGCGGGCGGCGCATCGGCGCGGCCCGGACCGGAAGCACGGAACAGAAAGCACAAAGACATGTCCGACCTGCGGCACATCGCGATGGAAAGCAAAGCCTGGCCCTTTGAAGAAGCGCGCGCCGTGCTCAAACGCATCGAGAAGATCCCGCCGAAAAAGGGTTATGTGCTGTTCGAAACCGGCTATGGCCCTTCCGGCCTGCCCCACATCGGCACCTTCGGCGAAGTCTTGCGCACCACGATGATCCGCCGCGCCTTCGAGATGATTTCCGACATGCCCACCAAGCTCATCTGCTTTTCAGATGACATGGACGGCATGCGCAAGGTGCCCGGCAACGTACCCAATCAGGACCGCCTGCGCGAAGACCTGCAACGCCCCCTGACCTCGGTCTATGACCCGTTCGAAACCCACGAGAGCTTCGGCCACCACAACAACGCCATGCTGCGCCGGTTCCTCGACACCTTCGGCTTCGAGTACGAGTTCATCTCCGCCACCGAATTTTACAAGGAAGGCCGCTTCGACGAGGTGCTCTGCCGCGCCGCCGAGCGATATGACGACGTGATGAAGGTCATGCTGAAGAGCCTGCGCGAAGAGCGCCAGCAGACCTATTCCATCTTCCTGCCGATCCACCCCGAAACCGGCCGTGTGCTCTACGTGCCGATGAAGCACGTGGACCCCACCAACCACACCATCACATTCGATGACGAGGATGGCCGCGAGTGGACCCTGCCCGTGACCGGCGGCAACGTGAAACTACAGTGGAAGCCCGATTTCGGCGCCCGCTGGGCGGCACTCGATGTGGATTTCGAGATGTATGGCAAGGATCACTCCACCAACACGCCGATCTACGACCGGATCTGCGAGATCCTCGGCGGCAGGAAGCCCGAGCACTTCACCTATGAGCTCTTCCTCGATGACAAGGGCCAGAAGATCTCCAAGTCCTCGGGCAACGGCATTTCCATCGACGAGTGGCTCACCTACGCCAGCTCCGAGAGCCTCAGCTACTTCATGTATCAAAAGCCGAAGACGGCGAAGCGCCTGCATTGGGACGTGATCCCCAAGATGGTGGACGAGTATCACCAGCAGCTCCGCGCCTTCCCCGATCAGGACGCCAAGGCGCAGTTCGCCAACCCGGTCTGGCACATCCACGGTGGCAAGCCGCCGGTGTCGAACATGGTGGTGCCCTTCTCGATGTTGCTTAACCTCGCCTCGGTCTCTGGCGCGCAGGACAAGGAAACCCTCTGGGGCTTCATCCGCCGCTACGCACCGGGCGCCGAGCCCGAAACCCACCCCGATCTCGATGCGGCGGCGGGTTTCGCGGTGAAGTACTTCGAAGACTTCGTCGCCCCCACCCGCCAGTTCCGCGCCCCCACCGATCCGGAGCGCGAGGCGCTCGAGGAGCTGCGGGCCAAGCTCGCCGCATGGGACGGCGGGCAGGATGCCGAAGGGTTACAGGGCATTGTCTATGAGGTGGGCCGCGAACGCTTCGACCCGATGCGCGACTGGTTCAAGGCGCTTTACCAGGTGCTCCTCGGCGCCGATCAGGGCCCGCGCTTCGGTGGCTTCATCGCGCTCTACGGCGTCGAGGAAACCGTGGCCCTGATCGACAAGGCACTGGCGGGCGAGCTCGCCTGATTTGCCGAAATCCCGCACCGTGCTACCTTCCTTGAGGTCAAGGGAGGTAGCTTCATGCGTATTCTGGCCATTATTCTCACCCTTCTGCTTGCCGCCCCCGTGGCGCAGGCGCAGGAGCCAAGCGCGATCCCCGATGTGATCGGCCAGCAGCTCGAGGCCTTCGAGGCCGATGATTTTGCCCGCGCCTTCACCTTCGCCTCCCCGATGATCAAGGGCTACTTCCGCACCCCCGAGAATTTCGGCGCCATGGTGCAGGAGGGCTACCCGATGGTGCACCGCCCCGGCAGCGTCACCTTTGGCACCCAGCGCAGCGAGGGCGGCAGCATCTACCAGAGCGTCACGATCCGCGATGCCGAAGGCCGCTACCATGCGCTGGAATACGAGATGATCCCCGACGGGGCAGGGGGCTGGCTGATCGACGGTGTCAGCTTCGTTCCGGCGCCGGATGTCTCGGCCTGACCGTTCGGCACGGTTACCAACCCTTTAACCTTACCCCTTAGATAAAACCCCGCACCGGCGGCGATGCAGTCGCACCGGGCGGGATCAATCCCTCCTGCACATGACATTCGAGCACGGGCCGCCCGCTTCGGGCGCCGGTGGTGTCATGCGTGCAGGCGGTGAGCAGACAAAGGGGTTTTGCGATGAACAAGGCAATCACCGACGGAATCGTCTTCATGCCGCCGCCTTTCGCGGGTGGCCTCGACGTGTGGTCGAAGGAAGACGGCACACCGGGCAGCGCCACCTATGATGGCGACCCGAACGCCGCGCTGGTGCCCTCGGACGCCGATTTTGGCGGCTGCGTCGAGCTGATCAAGACAACCGGCACCCAGAAGCTGCGCTACATGGGCGAAACCCCGGTGTTTCCCGGCTGTTACCTGCGGGTCACGGCGCGGCTGAAGGCGGTGGCGGGCAACCTCCCGGCGGTGCGCATCGCCGCTTGGGCCGGCGGCGCGGGCAGCGCCCATGTGACCGGGCTCGATGAAACCGGCCCCTCCGTCAGCCTCACCTCCTACGGCGAGGTGGTCGAAGTCTCCGCCATCATCGGCACCGCCAACCGCACCGGGGTGAACATGCCCTGGACCCCCGAAGTGCTCTATGCCCACGTCGGGCTCGACCTGACGGGCCCCAACGGCGGCTCCATCCGCATCGACGATCTCGTGGTCGAAGACATCACCTCCGCCTTCCTGCGCGACATGATGGACTGGGTCGACGTGCGCGATTTCGGGGCCGTGGGCGACGGGCTCGCCGACGATGCCGCCGCCTTCAACGCCGCCGACGATGCCGCGGCGGGGCGCGCCGTGCTGGTGCCCGAGGGCACCTATTACCTCGGCAGCACCCTCACCATCGACAACCCCATCCGCTTCGTCGGCACCGTCACCATGCCCGACGACAAGCGCCTGTCGCTGAAGAAAAATTTCGACCTGCCGACCTATATCGAAGCCTTCGGAAACGAGGTGGTGGCCTTCAAGAAGGCAATTCAGTCGCTGTTCAACTTCAACGATCACGACAGCCTCGACATGGGCGGGCGCAAGATCGACCTGACCGAGCCGATCGACATCAAGGCGGCGGTCGACAACCAGGACAGTTTCCTGATCCGCCGGGTCATCCGCAACGGCCAGTTCCAGGCCTCCACCTCCTCTGCATGGGACGACACCACCGTCACCTCGCAGGCCAGCTACGACCCGGGCAACAGCAAGACCCTGACCGGGGTGAGCAACGTGGCCAATATCGAGGTCGGCAGCCTCGTGACCGGGGCGGGCGTGGGCCGCGAGGTCTACGTGAAATCCAGAAACATCGGCGCCCAGACGGTGACGCTCTCCAAGTCGCTCTACGGCGCGGCGGGCACCCAGAACTTCACCTTCACCCGGTTCAAGTACATGCTCGATTTCTCCGGCATGGTGAACATGGACAAGTTCGTGTTCTCCGACATCGAGTTTCAATGCTCCTCCAAGGCCTCCGCGATCATGCTTCCGCAGGACGGGCTGAACTTTCACATCCGCGACTGCTTCATCACCTCCCCCAAGGACCGGGGCATCACCTCCATCGGCGGGGCGTGCCAGGGGATGCAGCTCGACCGCTGCCAGTTCCTGTCCAAGGAGGGCAGCGAGGACGTGCAGGACCGCACCACCATCGCCGTCAACATCAACTCCAACGATGCCAAGATCCGCGATTGCCGCGCCGTGCGCTTCCTGCACTTCCTCGTGCTCGGTGGAAGCAACTATATCATCCAGGCCAACCACTGGTTCCAGGGCGACAGCGTGAACCAGGGCCTGCGCTCAGCAGGGATCGTGTTTACCAGCGTCAACGTGTCGAGCACGCTCAACGCCAACTACGTCGACAACAGCTTCATCGAGTGGACCAACGAGCATGACGCCACGCCCGATTACAACTCGGGCTATTCCTTCGGCGCGCTCTCGGTGCAGAACAACATCTTCTTCTCCACCAACGCCGCGAGCTGGTTCAGCTTCTTCGTCATCAAGCCCTTCGGCGCGGGCCATTTCATCCACGGGCTGACGGTGACGGGCAACATGTTCAAAACCGTCAACGGGGCCATCGACCGGGTGGAAAACGTCGATGAAAGTTACGCCGGCTTCGACTATGGCCGCTTCCGCAACATCCAGTTCCACTCCAACACCTACAACGGCGTGAACCAGATGACGGTGAGCCCGGTGATGCTGCAATTCGATCAGGCCACCGCCGCCAGCACATGGACGCTGAACTTCGGCGATTACATGCCCTTCGGCGGCCGCATCCGCAACGTCGAGAGCGTGGTGGCCGAGAACTCCATCGACACGTCCGGCGGCGGCAAGCTCTGGTCCATGCCCTATGTGCGCGTCGAGCGCGGCGCGACCCAGCAGGAGGTGGACCTCGAGTGGGAGAGTGCTTGCACCGGGCGGGTGCAGGTGACGGGCCGGGTCGACAACCCCAACTGACGAAGCCAGCGCCCTGCGGCCGTGGTCGCGGGGCGCCGCTAAAGGCCGAGATCGGCGGGGGTGAGCCGGAAGGCCTTGCCAAAGCCGCCGTTCAGAAAGGCGCCCTGCACCTCCAGCCGCACAAAGCCGAAATCGCCAAAATCGATGTAGAGCTTGGCCTTGGGGTGACTCTCCAGCCAGCGCGCCCGCAGCGCGGCATGGTCGTCGCTCTCGCGCTCGACAAAGGCTGCCCGGCATTGCAGCGACAGGCGCGGATGGGTCAGCGGGTCACCCTTGCTGCCCGGCTCCCCCACCATCAGCGAGCAGGCGGGCTCTGCCCGCAGCGCCGCCGTATGGGCCGAGAGCGAAGACACCAGCGTCACCGGCCCGCCACGCGCATCGGTGCCCACCGCGATCCGGCTCACCAGCGGCGCCCCGCCCTCCAGCACTCCCAGCGCCCCATGGCGGGCCTCGTCCAGCAGGCCGCAGCTCAGGGCGCGGGCTTCATCGTCGGTCGGGCGGATCGGGTCTGTCTCGGGCATCGCTGCGCTTTCCTGCTGGGCTACGCCGCAATCCTACCCTCCCGCCGGAGCCGCCGGTAGGGCGGGACTTGTCCCGCCACCCGCTTGCGGTAGGCTGCACCATAGCCAGGGAGGAGGAGCCCCCATGCCAACCATCACCACCGATACAAGCCGCCAGACCGTGCTGACCACCTTCGAGGTCACGCCCGGCACCTGCGAGGACGTGCTCGACAAGCTGCGCGACGCCTATGCAAACGTGATCAGCCGGCAGCCCGGTTTCATCGCCGCTGCGCTGCACGTGAACGATGCCCAGACCCGCATCGCCAACTACAGCCAATGGACGCGGCGCGAGGACTTTCAGGCCATGCTGCGCACGTCCGAAATGCGCAAGCGCAACCGCGCGATCCACGCCGAGGTAAAGAGCTTCGAGCCGGTGATGATGGAGGTGGCGGCGGTTTTCCCCTGATCGCCCCGCGACCTCTCGCCACGCCTCTTCAAGATCGCGCGGGCGCTGCCTACCTGTCCCTGTAACGCATCGCGCTACAAGGATAATTCAATGAACTGCCCGCACTGCATCACGCCCCTCTCCATGGCCGACCGCTCCGGCATCGAGATAGATTTCTGCCCCACCTGCCGGGGTGTCTGGCTCGACCGGGGCGAGCTCGACAAGATCATCGAGCGCAGCGCCGCCGAAGCCGCCCCCCGCCGCGAAGAGCCCCGCCGCGACGAGCGCCGGGACCGCGACTGGGACGGTGATGACGATTACGATTACCGCCGCTACGGCAGCGACCGTGACGGCAAGTATCACGGCAAGCGCAAGAAAAAGGGCATGGGCGCGATGCTGGGCGATATCTTCGATTTCTGATGCGCCGCAAGGTCGGGTGGGGGCAACCCACCCGCCACGCAGCCCCACGCCCTACATGCAGCCCAGCATCACCTCCCGGTGCGCGCTCCCCACGGGGTTCATCTGCTGCTGCAACGCGTTTGGCCGCATCCCGGCCTCTTCGGCCACCTTCGCAACCCCCGCATCCCAGGCCTCGACCCAGCTCAGGCCTTCCTTGCGCCGCTTTACGAACTCCGCCGCGATGGCATCGTAATGCGCGAAGTCCTCGGCGCTGACTTCACCCGCCAGCCCCTCGGCGGCGCAGGTGCAGGCTTCCTCCGCCGTGCCCGCCAGCACGCACATGCCAACCGTGTCAGCCTGCGCGGGCAGGGCGGCCCACGCCAGAATGATTCCGAGAGCGTATTTCACCGCGATTTCCTCCGCTTGACGTTCCCCCCGCGCTGCCCCGGCCGCCCCGCCGTGCTCCGGCCCGAGGCCTTCTTGTCGGCCTCCACGGCCGCATCCACCGCCGACTGCCGCGCCAGCGGGTCGTTCGACACCACGAGGTCCACCGCTTCCAGCCGCTTCACCTCGTCGCGCAGCCGTGCGGCCTCTTCGAACTCCAGGTTCTCGGCGGCCTTGCGCATCTTGTCGCGCAGCCCCTCGAGGTGCGCCTGCAGGTTCGGCCCGGTCTGGGTGTCGAGCTTCGCCGTCACCCGGTTCATGTCCACGTCGCCCTTGTAGAGCCCGGCCAGCACGTCATCGACGTTCTTCTTCACCGTCGCGGGGGTGATCCCGTGCTCCTCGTTGTAGGCCATCTGCTTGGCCCGGCGCCGGTCGGTCTCGCGCATCGCGCGCTCCATCGAGCCGGTGATCCGGTCGGCATACATGATCACCCGCCCGTCCACGTTCCGCGCCGCCCGGCCCACCGTCTGGATCAGCGAGGTCTCGGAGCGCAGAAAGCCCTCCTTGTCCGCGTCCAGAATGGCCACCAGCCCGCACTCCGGAATGTCGAGGCCCTCGCGCAGCAGGTTGATCCCGATGAGCACATCGAAGGCGCCGAGCCGCAGGTCGCGCAGGATCTCGATGCGTTCCAGCGTGTCGATGTCACTGTGCATGTAGCGCACCTTGATCCCCTGCTCGTGCAGGTACTCGGTGAGGTCTTCGGCCATCCGCTTGGTCAGCACCGTCACCAGCGTCCGGTAGCCCTTGGCCGAAACCTGGCGGATCTCGTCCATCACGTCGTCCACCTGCGTCTCCACCGGGCGGATCTCGATCACCGGGTCGAGCAGGCCCGTGGGGCGGATCACCTGCTCCACGAAGACCCCGCCCGACTGCTCGATTTCCCAGGCCGCCGGGGTGGCGCTGACAAACACCGACTGCGGGCGCATCGCGTCCCATTCCTCGAACTTCAGAGGCCGGTTGTCCATGCAGCTCGGCAGCCGGAAGCCATGCTCCGCCAGCGTGAACTTGCGCCGGTAGTCACCCCGGTACATGCCGCCGATCTGGGGCACGGACACGTGGGATTCATCCGCGAAAACAAGCGCATGGTCCGGAATGAACTCAAAGAGCGTGGGCGGCGGCTCGCCCGGGTTGCGCCCCGTCAGGTAGCGCGAATAGTTCTCGATCCCGTTGCAGACGCCGGTGGCTTCCAGCATTTCCACGTCGAAGTTGGTGCGCTGCTCCAGCCGCTGCGCCTCCAGCAGCTTGCCTTCGCCCACGAGCTGGTCGAGCCGCACCCGCAGCTCCTTCTTGATGGAGTTGATCGCCTGGGTCATCGTCGGCTTGGGCGTCACGTAGTGCGAGTTGGCATAGATCCGCACCCGTTCCATCGCCGCCGCCTTCTCGCCGGTCAGCGGATCGAACTCCACCATCGCCTCAAGCTCCTCGCCGAAGAACGAGAGCCGCCAGGCCCGGTCTTCAAGGTGGGCCGGCCAGATCTCGAGCGCATCGCCGCGCACCCGGAAGGTGCCGCGCTGAAACGCCTGGTCGTTGCGCTTGTATTGCTGGGCGATCAGATCGGCGATCACCTTGCGCTGGTCGTACTCCTTGCCAACGTGCAGATCCTGCGTCATCGCGCCATAGGTCTCGACCGAACCGATGCCGTAGATGCAGCTCACCGAGGCCACGATGATCACGTCATCCCGCTCCAGCAGCGCCCGGGTGGCCGAGTGGCGCATCCGGTCGATCTGGTCGTTGATCTGGCTTTCCTTCTCAATGTAGGTGTCGCTGCGCGGCACATAGGCCTCGGGCTGGTAGTAGTCGTAGAAGCTTACGAAATACTCCACCGCGTTGTCCGGGAAGAACCCCTTGAACTCGCCGTAGAGCTGGGCCGCCAGCGTCTTGTTCGGGGCGAGGATGATCGCCGGGCGCTGGGTTTCCTCGATCACCTTGGCCATGGTGAAGGTCTTGCCCGTGCCGGTCGCCCCCAGCAGCACCTGGTCCCTGTCGCCGTTCCTCACCCCCTGCGACAGCTCCGCAATCGCCACCGGCTGGTCGCCGGCGGCCGAAAATTCGGTATGCATCACAAAGGGCTGCCCGCCCTCCAGCTTCTCCCGGGTTTTCACGTCGGGGGCAGGCGAGTGCAGAACAGGCGGCTGGCTCTCCGAGCCGTCGTTATGGGCATAGGGCATGGGGCGGCGCTCCTTTGCCCTCAAGATGCGGGCTTTCTCCAAAGGTTCAAGGCCCGCTCCTGACAAGCTTGTGTCAGGAGACTGTCAGGGCAGCGGCTCCACCGGCGGCCATGCCGTCCGTTTCTGCCCGCGCCCCGCGCCGCCCCGGCGTGCCGCGGACTTCCGGTCGCGGGCCTTTTCATGGCTTTGGTCTTGCACCGACAGGCCACTTTCGCCCATATATCAACCGCATCAGCCAGGAGATCCGCCCATGCGCGCCCGCATCTATCAGCCCGCCAAAACGGCCATGCAGTCCGGCACTGCCAAAACCCACGGCTGGGTGCTCGATTATGCCCCCGCCGAGAGCCGCGAGCTGGATCCGCTGATGGGCTGGACCGGGTCGGGCGATACCCAGGCGCAGGTGCGGCTGCGGTTTTCGACCCGCGAGGAGGCGCTCGACTATGCCAAGGAGCATGGCATCGAGGCCGTCGTGACCGAGCCGCAGAAGCGCAAGGTCAACATCCGCCCCGGCGGCTACGGCGAAAACTTCGCCACCGCCCGCCGCGAGCCCTGGTCACACTGAGCCGAAACGCTCGCGCGTGCGGTTGGCGAAGCTGACCAGCGAGAGCATCACCGGCACCTCCACCAGCACGCCCACAACCGTCGCCAGCGCCGCGCCCGAGTTGAGTCCGAAGAGCGAGATCGCCACCGCCACCGCGAGCTCGAAAAAGTTCGAGGTGCCGATGAGCGCGCAGGGTGCCGCAATCCGGTGCGGCACCTTCAGGGCAAAGGCGGCGGCATAGGCCAGCGCGAAGATCCCGTAACTTTGCAGGATGATCGGCACCGCGATGAGCGCAATCACCTGCGGGCGGTCAAGGATGGTGGAGCCTTGTAGGGCAAACAGGATCGCCACCGTCGCAATCAGCCCGATCACGCTCCACGGCTTCACCCGGCTCTGAAACCCCGCAATCCGCTCCGCCGTGGCGAGCCGCTTGCGGGTCAGCACCCCGGCCACCAGCGGCAGCAGCACGAAAAGCAGCACCGAAAGCAGCAGCGTCTCCCATGGCACCTCGATGTCGGTCACGCCGAGCAGGAAGGCGACGATGGGCGCGAAGGCAAAGACCATCACCACGTCGTTCACGCTCACCTGCAACAGCGTGTAATTCTCGTCGCCCTTGGTGAGCTGCGACCAGACAAACACCATCGCCGTGCAGGGCGCCGCCCCCAGCAGGATCAGCCCGGCGGTGTATTGCGTGGCGTCCTCGGGCGCGATCCATGGCGCGAAGACATGTTCGAAGAACAGCACCGCCAGCAGCGCCATGCTGAACGGTTTGATCAGCCAGTTCACCACCAGCGTGATCGCCAGCCCCTTGGGCTGCTTCACCGCCGACTTCAGCGCCGCCGGGTCCACGCCCACCATCATCGGATAGACCATCGCCCAGATCAGCACCGCCACCACGAGGTTGACCCGCGCCACCTCCGCCGCCGCCACGAGGCTCACCAGCGCAGGCAGCGCCGCACCGATCAGGATGCCGCCCAGCATGGCCAGCGCCACCCAGAGGGTCAGGTATCGCTCGAACACGTTCATGCAGCCACGGCCTCCGCCTCGAGCCGACCAGAGAGCAGCGCCGCAAGCGCCACCATCACTGCCGCCGTGCCCAGCACAAGGGCCAGACCGCCGATCTGGTAGGTGAGCCCCGACAGCACGGTGCCCAGCAGCCGCCCGCCCGCGTTGGCCATGTAGTAGAAGCCCACATCCATCGTCACCCGCTCCGACTTGGTGAAAGCGAGGATCAGGTAGCTGTGGAGCGAGGAGTTCACCGCGAAGAGCGCGCCAAAGGCCAGCAGCCCCGCCACCAGCGTCGCCGTCAGCCAGGGCTGCGGCTCTGGCGCGGCCATCACGGCGGCTGTGAGCGCAGCAGGCACCACGAACAGCGCCCCGGCCCAGCTTCGCGCCGCCCGCACCAGCTCGCCCTCATCGCGCGAGGCCGCGCGCAGCAGCTTCGGCGCCGCGGCCTGCACCGCCCCGTAGAGGATCACCCAAACCGCCATGAACGTCCCGATCATGAAAAACGCCGCCCGGTTGCCCTCTTCCGTCCCGTCCGAAAGCACCGCGTAGAAATAGATCGGAATGCCCACCACAAACCACACGTCCCGCGCCCCGAACAGGAACACGCGCGCGGCGGACAGCCAGTTCACATTGGCCGATTTCGAGAAGACCTCCGAAAATTTCGCCCCCTTGCGCCCCGTGGGCAGGCCGGAGGGCATCAGCACCACGATCGCCGCCAGGATCACCGCCAGCACCAGGGCCATCGCCAGCACCGCGCCGGTAAAGCCGACCAGCGCAAGCAGCGCCGCGCCGAGCAAGAAGCCAACACCCTTCACCGCGTTCTTCGAGCCGGTCAGCACTGCCACCCAGCGAAACAACCCGCCCTTCTCCGAAGGCGCCAGCAGCTTCACCGCAGACTTCGAAGACATCTTCGCCAGGTCCTTCGCCACCCCGCTCGCCCCCTGCACGCACATCACGAAGGCGACCGAGGCCCCCACCGCCCAACCCGGGTCCAGCAGCGTCAGCGCCAGCAGCGCCACCACCTGCAAGCCGAGGCCCGCATAGAGCGTCGCCACCAGCCCGAAGCGCGCGGCGATCCACCCGGCGGAAAGGTTCGTCACCATCCCGGCGATCTCGTAGAGCACGAACAGATAGGCCAACTGCACCGGCGAAAAGCCCAGCGTGTGAAAGTGCAGCAGCACCAGCATCCGCAACGCCCCGTCGGTCAGCATGAAGGCCCAATAGGCCGCCGTGACGGCGATATAGGCCGAAAGCCCCTCGGGTCTGCTCACAAGGCGGCTCCCACCATCAGGGCCACGTCCACCAGCCGGTGCGCATATCCCATCTCGTTGTCATACCACGCATAAATCTTCACCTGCGTGCCGTTCACCACCATCGTGGAGGGCGCATCGACAATGCTGGAGCGGGGGTCATTGGTGTAATCGGCCGAAACCAGCGGCCGGGTCTCATAGCCCAGAATGCCCTTCAGCTCGCCCTCGGCGGCCTTGGCAAACAACGCGTTCACCTCCTCCACCGTGGTCTCGCGCTCCACCTCGAAAACGCAATCCGTCAGCGAGGCGTTCAGCAGGGGCACCCGCACCGCATGGCCGTTCAGCCTGCCCGTCAGCTCGGGGTAGATCAGCGTGATCGCCGTGGCGCTGCCGGTGGTCGTCGGGATCAGCGAGTTCAGCGCCGAACGGGCACGGCGCAAGTCCTTGGCAGGGCGGTCCACGATGGTTTGCGTGTTGGTCACGTCATGGATCGTGGTGATCGAGCCGTGTTTGATCCCGAGGCCCTCGTGAATCACCTTCACCACCGGGGCAAGGCAATTGGTGGTGCAGGAGGCGGCGGTGACGATGTGATGCGCCGCCGCGTCGTAGCTCGCGTCATTGACGCCAATCACGATGTTCGCCGTCGGCCCGTCCTTCACCGGGGCCGACACCACTATCTTCTTGACCCCGGCGGCAAAGTAGGGCGCCAGCTTGGCCTCGCTCTTGAAGACCCCGGTGCAGTCGATCACCACGTCGACGCCCTCAAGCGGCAGTTCGCCAAGGTCGCGGGTGCCGATGAAGGGCAGGCGCACCCCGTCGATGGTCACGCTCTCGCCGTCGCTCGCAAATTCCGCATCCCAGCGCCCGTGCACCGTGTCGAACTCCAGCAGATGCGCGTGCATCTCCGCATCGCCGACCGCGTCGTTGATCCAGGCAATCTTCGCGCCCTTCTCCAGCAGCGGCTTGAGCGCCAGTTTCCCCATCCGTCCAAGGCCATTCAAAGCGTAGGTGGTCATCCGGCGTGGTCCTCCTTCTCGCGGCCGATCTCGTCGACAGCCGATTGCAGCGCGATCCGGTCGAGCGTGGCCAGCGGCAGGGCGGTGAAGGCGGTGATCCGGTGCTTCAGCGCGCCATAGGCCTGCTGAAACGCCAGTGCTTTCTCGGCCTCGGTGCCCTCTGCCTTCACCGGGTCTTCCATGCCCCAATGGCCGGATATCGGCTGGCCCTCCCACGCAGGGCATTCCTCGTTGGCGGCCTGGTTGCAGACGGTAAAAACGAAATCGAGCGCAGGGGCATCCGGCCCGGTGAACTCGTCCACGTTCTTCGCCCGCAGGGCCGAAACATCGTGCCCCTTCTCCTTCAGCAGCTTCACCGCAAAGGGATTCAGCTCCGATTGCGGGCGGGTGCCTGCGGAAAACACGTTGAACCGCCCGCCCGCTGCATCGCGCAGCAAGGTCTCGGCAAAGATCGAACGGGCGGAATTGCCGGTGCAGATGAACAATACATTGTATGTGCGGTCCGTCATCGGAGTTGGTCCTTCAGTGAGGAGGTCGGGGAGGGGCGCGCACAGCTCCGGGCGGCCCCGGCAGCAGTCAAGCAGGAGATATTCGAAGGTCTGTCGTACGCCTGCCATATCAATCGCATAGAGCAGCGATGTGCCCGCCCGACGCTGGGTGACAAGGCCCACGCCGTGCAGCGCCGAAAGATAGGCGCTCAGCGTGCTGGCCTTCAGCCCCAGCGCCTCCGCGATCTCCCCGGCTGGCAGGCTGTCGGGGTAGCGGCGCATAAGCAGCCGGAACAGGGCCAGCCGCTGGGGGTGGCCAAGGGTCGTCAGGCGGTCGGGAATCACTGTTTCCATATTTCACGAATATGCGAAATACTGCGTGACCCCAAGTGAAACTTTCATGACACCCATGCCCGCCCCGCGTTGACCGGCCCCCGCCTGCGGGCTACCACGGCGCAAGCGGTCCCATAGCTCAACTGGATAGAGCAGCTGACTTCTAATCAGCAGGTTGAGGGTTCGAGTCCTTCTGGGATCGCCAGGCTAGCCCTTGAGGCGGGCGACCACGCCGTCGGCCCAGCGGTCTGCCGCCGCGCCAAAGCAGTCGTGGATCGAATCCACCGCAACCACGCTGCCCGCCGCCATCCGCCCCAGCACCGCCAGGCCATCGGCCGGGCGGCCGTCCACCAGCAGCGCCAGCGCTTTGGGGGAGGTTGCGGCGCCGAGCCCCTCGGCCACCGGGTGCAGCCAGCCCGTGTCGCGCAGCCGGGCCAGCGCGGGGTCCGTCACCGGGGCGAGGGCAGGGGAGGGCAGCACCGCATCCACCATCGCCCCGGCCTTCAACGCGCCGCCATCACCGTCCAGCACCCAGCCCTCCGGCACCAGCCGGATATCGGGGTCATCCACGGCGCGCATGTCGACCAGCCCGGCGCGGATCAGCGCCAGAAGCTCCTCGGCCGAGCGCAGCGGCGGACCGTAGGAAAACCGCTTCAACCCGTCATCGAAATGCAGCAGCGCGGCGGCTGTCTCGGGGGCCGTCCGCGCCGGGTTGAACCCCTGCCGCAGCTCGTTCTGCCACTTCCGCCAGACCTGCCCCAGCGCATAGCCCACATCCGCAGCCCCGCCCCGCGCCATCTCCATATGCGCTTCCAGCGCCTCGGTCGCCTCGCGGGTTTCCTGGCTGCCGGGGCTGTCGCGCTCTGCCGCCAGCCAGGCCTCGACTTGCGATTTCCCCGCACCCGTCAGCCGCACTCCGGGCGCCACCAGCGCCGCGCAAACCCGCTCCAGCGCCGCCGCCGCAGGCAGGGCCACGGCCTCGGCCAGCGCCGCCACGAAGGCACGGGTTTCGCCGGGCTCCGGGTCAAACCCGGCATCCACCTTGGCCGTGGCAGGCTTGGGCGCCGGGGCCTGCCCGTCGAGCGAGAAGGGCAGGATCTTCGCAGGCTCCCGCCCCGAGGGCAGATACCCCCCCTCCTCGAACCGCCCGCCCAGCCCCAGCGTCAGCAACCGCAGCACATCGAGGGTCGAAAGCCCCAGTCCGCGCACCCCCACAACCTTGCCGGCCCAGCCCTCCGCCGCCTTCAGCAGGGCGGTCCCGGGGTAGGCAGGCTGCAACGGCAGCCCATGGGCGCGGGCGTGCTCCTGCCAGCGCTCAAGCTGCGGGTCCGGCTCCGATTGCGGCTGGCCCTGGGTCGTCAGCACCTCGTCGAACGGCCCGTGGCGGCCCTCGGCCTCCAGCCACCAGCCATCCTCCTCCCGCGCAATCCGGCTCACCCGCACCGCATGCATCACCGGGGCCAGCGCGGCCTCCAGCGCCTCGAAGCGGGCCGCAAAGTACCTCCCGAGGTCGGAGCGCGGCGGAAACCGCTCCCCATCCGTCTCCCCCAGCCAGTCGGCAAACCGCCCCACCGCACCGGGCGCAATGTCCACCGCCCGCACCGGCAGGTTCAGCAGGCACAGATCGCTCTCGTCCGGCGAAAAGTTCGGGCCCGCGCCGCAGGGCCGCACCGGGTCGAAGATTTCCACGCGCAGCGCCTCGGGCGCGGCCCGTGCGGCCAGCGCCTCCGCCGCGCCAAGGCCGCGCGGCCCCATGCCGATTATTGCAATCCGGCGCCTGCCGTTTTCATCTGTCATGCCCGATGTTCTCAGCTATCTCGGCCCGTCGCGAAAGCCCTAATCGCAACGCGCCCACCCGGGCGGCGCCCGCCCTCAGCCTTCCTTGCAGAACAGATCGTAAAGCACACCCATCACCCGCGCAGCGCGGTCGTCGGCAAGGCTGTAGAAAATCGCCTTGCCCTCCCGGCGCGGGGTCACCAGCCCCTCCGCCCTCAGCCGCGAAAGCTGTTGCGACACCGCCGCCTGCCGCGCCTTCAGCAGCGTTTCCAGCTCGGTCACGGATTTCTCGCCGCTGGCGAGGTGGCACAGGATCATCAGCCGCCCCTCGTGGCCGATCGCCTTTAAGAACCCCGCCGCCGCCTGCGCATTGGCCACCATCCGGTCCATGTCCTCGGGCGCAAGCCCCGCCTCGGGCACCGCCGCGCGTATCCCGTTCATCCGCCAGCCCCCCGAGGCTCCACCTTCACATCATGTTCCGTCATCATCTGCCCGAGCAGCCCCCAGAAGAAATCCGCGCCCGGGTAGCCCTCGATTCGGGCCAGTTCGGCGCCATCGCGCACCAGCACGAAGGTCGGGGTGAAGGTCAGCGAGCGTGCAAAGGCAATGTCATCGGGCGGCGCGCCGATCTCCACGCGGCGCAGCGGCGCGGCCACGCCCTCCGCCGTCTTGCCGTAGATCGGGCCAATCTCGCGGTCCCATTTCGCACACCAGATGCAGCCCGCCTCTTCCACCATCACAAGGCGCACCTCGGCCCGTGCCGCGAAGGGCAGGGCCGTGAGCAGAAGGAAAAGGAGCGTTGCAAAGCGCAAAGGGGCCGGTCCCGATTGACGTTTCATTCAGCAAACCTAATGTGTTCCCCTGAGTGAAACAAGGGAAGGCGGCCATGCTGCTCGATATCGGCATATGGAGCGCCTTCCTCGGCGGGCTCATCGTGTTCTTCTCGCCCTGCGTGCTGCCGATCGTGCCGTTCTACCTCTCCTACATGGCCGGCGTCTCGGTGGCCGAAATCTCCACCGACGGCACCCTCGCACGTGGCGCACGCCTGCGCCTCATCGGCGCGGCGGTGATGTTCTCGCTCGGGATGATGACAGTCTTTGCCGTGCTCGGGGCAGGAGCCTTCGCCGTCTCCGAGATCTTCCGCCAGCATATCGACATCTTCCGCTACATCGCCGGGGCGGTGGTGCTGGTGATGGGGCTGCACTTTCTCGGCGTCTTCCGCATTCCTCTGCTCGATCGCAGCTTCCAGATGCAGGCGGGCGACACCTCCCGCATGACCCTGTGGTCGAGCTACCTCGTCGGCCTCGCCTTCATGGCGGGCTGGACGCCCTGCGTCGGCGGGGTGCTGACCGGGGTGTTCATGATGGCCTCCACCGACGATACCGCCTGGCGCGGGTTGCTCATGGTCAACGTCTTCGGGGCCGGCATGGTGCTGCCCTTCATCCTCGCCGCCTTCTTCACCGCCCCCTTCATGCAATTCGCCGGCCGCTTCCGAAAGCACCTCGGAAAGATGGAAAAGGTGATGGGCGGTTTGCTCATCCTCTTTGCCGTGCTAATTCTGACAGGAACCGTCAACGCCATTGCCTGGTGGCTGATCGAGGCCTTCCCGGTCTTCACCAGCTAGCCACGGGAGACACCCATGCGCCGCCTCATCGCCTCTGCCGCCACCGCCCTGCTGCTCGCCGTGCCCTCGTTTGGCCCCGCCATGGCCGAGGCCCCGCTGGGCGATGACGGGCTGCACAAGCCCGAATGGCTGCGCACCACCTTCCTCGATCTGCGCGAAGATCTCGAAGAGGCCCGCGCCGAGGGCAAGCGCTACATCGTCATGGTCGAGCAGCGCGGCTGCATCTACTGCATCAAGATGCACAACGAGGTCTTTCCCGACCCCGAGGTCGAGGCGCTGATCGAAGAGAACTTCTTCGTCGTGCAGATCAACCTCTACGGCAGCATCGACGTGACCGACTTCGACGGCACCACCCTGCCCGAAAGCGAGATGGCCCAGCACTGGGGCACCATGTTCACCCCCACCATGTTCTTTCTGCCCGAAGAGGTGCCCGAGGGCATGACCGCCGCGCAGGCCTCGGTGGCCACCATGCCCGGGGCCTTCGAGCAGGACACCATGGTCGACCTGCTGACATGGGTGCGCGACAAGGGCTACGAGGGCGAAGAGAGCTTTCAGCGCTACCACGGCCGCATGGTCGGCGAGCGCGAAGAGGCCGCCGAAAGCGAGGGCTGAGGCCGCCCGCCGTGCGGATTTGCATGGCAATGGCCCCGGCATATAGGATACACACCCCGGCAGCGGGCATCAGACCCAGCCACCGAAAGGGAGGGAACATGAAGAAAACGCTAGCACTCATGGCCGCAGCCGCCATCGCCGCCAGCTCTGCCGCGCTGGCCGAGGTCGTCGCGCCCACAGAGGTGGCCTTCGATGACTACGGCGCCGTCGAGCAGTCGCTCACCGGCATGCCCGGCGATGTCGAGAAGGGCGCGGCCCTGATGAACAAGGGCGCGGGCAACTGCATTGCCTGCCACCAGATCGCCGCCCTGCCCGAGCTCGCCTTCCAGGGCGGCATCGGCCCGGCGCTCGACGGCGCCGGCAGCCGCTGGACCGAGGCCGAGCTGCGCGGCATCGTCGCCAACGCCAAGAAAACCTTCGATGGCTCGATGATGCCGTCGTTCTACAAGACCGAGGGCTTCACCCGCCTGGGCAACGCCTACACCGGCAAGGCCCACGAGGGCGACGTGGCCCCGCTGCTGACCGCCGAACAGATCGAAGACGCGGTGGCCTTCCTGATGACGCTCAAGGACGAGTGACCCATTTCCACCCCACGGCCCCCGCGAAGTGCACGAACCCGGGGCCGAAAAGGAGGCTCATATGAACCTGACCAGACGTGAAACCCTGCTGATGGGCGCAGGCGCGGCGCTTGCCGCCACCCTGCCCATGCCCGCCATGGCCGATGCCGTGAGCGATGCCATCATGGCCTTCACCGGCGGCGTCGAGCCCACCGAGGGCGGCGTCACCCTGAACGCGCCAGAGATCGCCGAGAACGGCAATACCGTTCCGATCGGCGTCGAGGCCGAGGGCGCCGAGAGCATCATCCTGCTCTCCACCGGCAACCCGCTGCCCGACGTGGCCACCTTCACCTTCGGCCCGCTGGCCGCCAGCCAGTCCGGCTCCACCCGCATCCGCCTCGCCAAGACGCAGGACGTGATCGCGGTGGCCAAGATGTCCGACGGCAGCTTCCACAAGACCAGCGCGCTTATCAAAGTCACCATCGGCGGCTGCGGCGGCTGAGGCACGAAAGAGGAGACGAAACCAATGGCAACCGGCGTCAAACCCCGCGTCAAAGTCCCCGCCAAGGCCTCCGCCGGCGAGGCGATCACCATCAAAACGCTGATCTCGCACCAGATGGAAAGCGGCCAGCGCAAGGATGGCGATGGCAACCCCATCCCGCGCTCGATCATCAACCACTTCACCTGCACCTTCAACGGCGAGACCGTGATCGACGTGCAGATGGAGCCGGCGATCTCGACCAACCCCTACTTCGAGTTCCAGGCCGTGGTACCGGAGTCGGGCACCTTCGAGTTCACCTGGCAGGACGATGACGGCTCGACCTACACCGAAACCAAAGAGATCACCGTCGGCTGAGGCCGCACGCTGACAGGGAGGGACGCGTGAACAAAGCAAGCAAACGCGCAAGCTACACCGCACTCATCGCCGCCGCTTCCGCCTTCGCGCTGGCGGCCCATGCGGAGCCTGACGACAGCAGCCTCGTCATCAACGGCGAGACCGAGATCGTCACCGAAACCGCCGCCCCCGCGCATCTCGATGGGGCGGTCGACACCATCTACTCGGGCTGGCGCTTCCGCACGCCTGAGACCCAGGCGCTCGAAATGGACGATTTCGACAACCCCGGCATGCTCACCGTGGATGCCGCGATGGATGCCTACTCCACCGCCGAAGGCACCGCCGGCCAGAGCTGCCAGGGCTGCCACGAGGGCATCGAAAGCTTCGCCGGCCTCACCGCCACCATGCCCAAGGTCGATGAAGAGACCGGCAAGCTGGTGTCGATGGAAGATGTCATCAACGAGTGCCGCACCGAGCGCATGGGCGCCGACGCCTGGAAATGGTCGAGCGACGACATGCAGGGCATGGTCGCCCTGCTCGGCCTGCAATCGCGCGGCATGCCGGTGAACGTGGCCATCGACGGGCCCGCCGCCCCCTTCTGGGAGCAGGGCAAGGAGATGTATTACACCCGCTACGGCCAGCTCGAGCTGTCCTGCGCCAATTGCCACGAAGACAACTACGGCAACATGATCCGCGCCGACCACCTGAGCCAGGGGCAGACCAACGGCTTCCCCACCTACCGGCTCAAGCAGGCCAAGCTGATCTCCAAGCACAACCGCTTCCGGGGCTGCATCCGCGACACCCGCGCCGAGACCTTCGCCGAAGGCTCCGACGAGTTCCGCGCGCTCGAGCTCTACGTTGCCTCCCGCGGCAACGGCCTCTCGGTCGAAACCCCGGCCGTGCGCCAGTAACAGAACACGCCTGCGCCGGTTCCTCCGGCGCGGGCTTCCCCTTCCAGCGGCAGTGGCCGGGACGCAGCTGCCCGAGCAACAGGACACGCCCGCATGATCTCCCGCCGCGATTTTCTCCAGGTCGGCATGGCCGCCTCCGCCCTCTACGGCGCATCCGGCTTCGGCAACTGGTCCCGCCTCGCCGCCCAGCAGGCCCTGACCCAGGATCAGCTTCTCGCCGCCGAGAACTTCGGCAACGTCTCCCTGATCCACGTCACCGACATCCACGCCCAGCTCAAGCCGATCTGGTATCGCGAGCCCTCGGTCAACATCGGCGTCGGTCCCGGCAAGGGCCAGCCGCCCCATATCACCGGCGCCGAGTTCCGCCGCGCCTACGGCATCGCCGATGGCTCCCCCGCCCATTACGCCCTCACCTCCGGCGATTTCGCCGCCCTGGCCGCCGAATACGGCCGCGTCGGCGGGCTCGACCGCATCGCCACCGTCATCAACGCCATCCGCGCCGACCGCCCCGACGCGCTCCTGCTCGATGGCGGCGACACCTGGCACGGCTCCTACACCTGCCTGCAAACGAACGGGCAGGACATGGTCGATGCGATGAACGCGCTGAAACCCGATGCGATGACGTTCCACTGGGAGTTCACCCTCGGCTCCGAGCGCGTTCAACAGATCGTCGAGGGCCTGCCCTTCGCCGCGCTGGGCCAGAACATCTTCGATGCCGAGTGGGACGAGCCCGCCGAGCTGTTCAAACCCTACCAGATGTTCGAGCGCGGCGGCGTTCAGGTGGCCGTCATCGGCCAGGCCTTCCCCTACATGCCCATCGCCAACCCCGGCTGGATGTTCCCCGAATACAGCTTCGGCATCCGCGACGAGCATATGGCCGCCATGGTCGAAGAGGTCCGCGCCGCCGGGGCCGAGCTGGTCGTCTGCCTCTCCCACAATGGCTTCGACGTCGACAAGAAGATGGCCGCCGTGGTGCCGGGGATCGACGTGATCCTCTCCGGCCACACCCACGACGCGCTCCCCGAACCCGTGGTGGTGGGCGACACCATCATCATCGCCTCCGGCTCCCACGGCAAGTTCGTCTCCCGGGTCGATCTCGACGTGCGCGAGGGCCGGATGATGGGCTTCCGCCACAAGCTCATCCCGATCTTCTCCGATGTCATCGCGCCCGACCCGGAGATGGCCGCGCTGATTGACCAGACCCGCGCGCCCTACGAGGCCGAGCTCTCCGAGGTCATCGGCACCACCGACGCCACCCTCTACCGCCGCGGCAACTTCAACGGCACATGGGATGACGTCATCTGCGACGCCCTCCTGTCCCAGCGCGATGCGCAAATCGCCCTGTCGCCCGGCGTCCGCTGGGGCGCCTCAATGGTGCCGGGGCAGGAGATCACCCGCGAAGACATCTTCAACGTCACCGCCATGACCTACCCCGAGGCCTACCGCACCGAAATGACGGGCGAGTTTCTCAAGGTCGTGCTCGAGGACGTGGCCGACAACATCTTCAACCCCGACCCCTTCTACCAGCAGGGCGGCGACATGGTGCGCACCGGCGGCCTCTCCTACACCATCGACATCGCCAAGCCCCAGGGCCAGCGCATCTCCAACCTCGCCCTGCTCTCCGGCGAGGCCATCGACCCGGCCAGGAGCTACACCGTCGCCGGCTGGGCCTCGGTCAACGAGGGCACCGAGGGCCCGCCCGTCTGGGAGGTGGTCGAGGCCCACATCCGCGCGCTCGGCACCCTCTCGCCCGGCGAAAACACATCCGTCACGGTGATCGAATGAAACCTCTCGGCCTTGCCTTGACCCTCACCCTGCTCGCCGCCCCCGCGCTGGCCGAGCCGCCCATCACCTACCCCTATGAAGGCAGCTTTGCTGACGCCACCTTCGCCGTCGAGAATGCCATCATCGGGCAGGGCCTCGTCGTCGATCACACCTCCCACGTGGGCGAAATGCTCGCCCGCACCGGCTCCGATCTCGGCGCCACCAAGGAGATCTTCGAGGCCGCCGACGTCTTCCTTTTCTGCTCCGCCACCCTCTCCCGCGAGGTGATGGAGGCCGACCCCCTCAACATCCAGCACTGCCCCTACGCCATCTTCGTCACCCAGATCGACGGAAAGGTGCAAATCGGCCACCGCGACTACCCCGAAGGCCCGATGGAGGCCGTCGAACAACTGCTCAAAACCATCGCCACCGAAGCCACCGCCTTCTAGCGGCCCATACCGCACCCGAACCGGGGGAGATCGCCGCCCCCCGTTCTTCATCTTGGTCCAAATATCTCCGGGGGTGTGGGGGCAGCGCCCCCACTGCGCCGTCACCGCTGGACGCCCCCCGCCATCCCGCTACCATCCCCCCATGCGCCGCACCCTCAAAACCCTCGCCCTCCTCCTCCTCGCCCTGCCGCTGCTGGCCTGCGCCCTGCACGTCGCGCACTCCGGCTCCGCCCCCGTCCCGCCCCATCCCAAGGGAACCCTCCGCGTCGCCAGCTACAACACCCATTACATCGTGCTGAACCAGCCCGAGGGCGCATGGTCCGTTGCCGACTGGGACCGCCGCAAGGCCCCCATGGCCGAGGCCCTGCGCGCCATCGACGCCGACATCATCGCCTTCCAGGAAATGGAAAGCTTCCAGCGCGGCGATGACGGCTCCACCAACCTCACCCGCGACTACCTCCTCGCCGAACTCCCCGCCTACCGAGCCGCCGCCGCCGGCCCCTGGCGCACCTTCCCCGCCACCCAACCCATCTTCTACCGCGCCTCCCGCCTGCGCCCCGTCGACGAAGGATGGTTCTTCTTCTCCAAAACCCCCGACACCATCTACTCCCGCACCTTCAACGGCTCCTGGCCCGCCTTCGCCTCCTGGGCCGAGTTCGAAACCTCCCAAGGCAAGCGCCTCCGCGTGGTCAACGTCCACTTCGAATACAAGTCCCGCTCCAACCGCCGCCTCTCCGCCGCCCTCACCCGAGACCGCCTCGCCCCCGTCATCGCCGCCGGAACGCCCACCATCCTGCTCGGAGACCTCAACGCCATGCACGGCGCCGCAACCCTGCGCATCCTCGAAGAGGCCGGCCTCACCTTCGCCCCCACCCGCGGCGCGACCTACCACATGAACGCCGGCATCAACCTCCTCGGCGCGATCGACCACGTCGCCGCCAGCACAGGCATCACCGTTACCAAGCCCTTGGTTCTGCGTGAAAAGTTCAACGGCGAATGGCCCTCCGACCATTACCCCGTCTATACCGACATCACCCTGCCGTAGGGCGGGACTTGTCCCGCCGCCCTCAAGCCCGATAGCGCGCCACGAAGTTCCGCAAAATCTTCTCCGGCTCCGTCACTTCCGCCGCGCGGCACATCGCAATCAACCCGTCGGCCTCCTCGGGCGCGAAATACCCCTTGTTCCGATAAACCCTGATCCGCGTTTCAAACCCCGCCGCATCCGCCTCGGGGTGAAACTGGGTGGCGTACACATTCGCCCCATGGCGCACCATCTGAAACGGGCAGGGCCCGCTCTCCACAAGTTGCACGCAGCCCTCCGGCAGCGCCTCCATCGCCTCCTTGTGGCCGACGAAGGCATCAAATCTCTCGGCCACCCCCTCCAGCAGCGGGTCATCCGCCACCACCCGGCAGGCACTCGTCCCCACCGCCTCGCCAAACCGCCCCTTGCCGACCGCCCCGCCAAGCGCCTTGCCCAAGATCCCGATCCCGTAACAGCAGCCCAGAAACGGAAAATCCCGCGCCACCACTTCCGGCATCAGCCCCAGCACGGCGGCCTCGATCTTCGCCTCCACCGGGCTCTTCTCCTCGGGCGCATCGCTCACGCAGCCCGGACCGCCGCCGACGATCACGCCGGAATAGTCGCCCAGCCGCACCGCGCCCAAATCCTCGCAATCCAGCCGCACCCGGCGCGTGTCGGCCTCGTCCAACCCGCCCTTGGCGAGAATGGCGGCAAACTCGTCGTCGCTGGCCTCGGTCTCGGGCCTGAGCTGCAATACGAGAAACGGTTTCACCGTGGCGCCCCGCCCTCAAAGGCATTCGGCGCGCCGTATTCGCAAGGCCCGTCCTGCATCTCCAGATGCAGGCCCGCGCCCTCCCAAGGATGCGCCCGCGCCAGCGCCTCATCCACCTCGATCCCCAGCCCCGGCCCTTCAGGCGGCACCACATGGCCGCGCTCCACCCGGATCGCCCCCTTCACCAGCGCCCGGTGAAATTCGGTCTCGATGCACTCCACCATCAGCAGGTTCGGAATCGCCACGCCAAGCGCGATATTGGCCGCAAACTCCACCGGCCCGGCATAGAGGTGCGGCGCAACCTGCACGTTGTAGACCTCGGCCATCGCCGCCACCTTCCGCGCCTCGCCAATGCCACCCACGCGCCCCAGCGCAGGCTGCAAGATCGCCGCCGCGCCTGCGCGCAACACCGGCGCAAACTCCGCCTTGGTGGTCAGCCGCTCCCCCGTCGCCACCGGCACCGGCTGCCCGCTGGCCACCTTCGCCATCGCGCCCACATTGTCCGGCGGCACCGGCTCCTCGAACCAGAGCGGATCGGTATGCGCAATCGCCCGCCCCATCCGCAAGGCGCCCGAAACCGAAAACTGCCCATGTGTGCCAAACAACAAATCCGCCCGGTCCCCCACCGCTGCGCGGATCTGCTCGCAAAACGCCACCGAGCGCGAAATGTCCGAGGCCGAAGGCTCATGCCCCCCGCGCACCGTGTAAGGCCCCGCCGGGTCGAATTTCACCGCCGTCCAGCCTTCCTCCACCCGCTTCTGGGCCACCTCCGCCGCCATTTCCGGGCTGTTCCAGAACTCCGGCAGCGCCATGCCTTCCTCGGGATAAAGATAGGTATAGGCCCTGAGCCGCGCATTCGTGCGCCCGCCGATCAGCGCCCAAACCGGCCGCTCCCGCGCCTTGCCGACAATGTCCCAACAGGCCATCTCGAGGCCCGAGAACGCGCCCATCACCGTCAGGTCGGGCCGCTGGGTAAACCCGGCCGAATAGGCCCGCCGAAACATCAGCTCGATGTTCTCCGGGCTCTCCCCCTCCATGTGCCGCGCAAACACATCCGCAATCACGCCCCGCATCGCCTCCGGCCCCACCGAGGCGGCATAAACCTCGCCCCAGCCCACGATCCCGCAGGCGGTGGTGAGCTTCACCAATATCCAGTAGCGCCCGCCCCAACCGGGGGCAGGGGGCGAGGTGACGATGATATCCAAATCGGCAAGTTTCATGGCGCTATCCCATCACGTAGCGGCCCGCGCGTCCACGCCTGCCGCATCCCCTTGCACGGAATCAAGGCGCGTAGGGTGCGCATTCATGGCGCACCTCTTACCCGCCTCAAAACACGATCACATTCCGCCGCGCCCCACCGGCCTTTGTGTCGGCAATCGCCTCGTTGATCTGCTCCAGCGCCCATGTGCCGCTCACCAGCTCGTCCAGCTTCAGCCGACCCTGCCGGTAGAGTTCCACCATCCAAGGAATGTCCCGTTTCAGCACAACCTCGCCCAGCAACGTGCCGTGAATCCGCTGGCCGAGCGCGGCAACGATCACCGGCTCCCAGCTCGCCCGCTCGCCCGAGTGCGGCATCCCCACGGCATAGACCCGGCCCCGCGTGCCGACATAGCGCAGCGCCGTCTCATAGGCCGGCACCGCCCCCACGCTGACAAAGACAGCATCGGCGCCTTTGGGCGCAATCTCGAAAAGGTCGCGCCAGGGTTTCTCGGCGCTGGCCAGAATGCCGTGTGTCGCGCCGAACTCCATCGCCGCGTCCAGCTTCTCGGCGCTCATGTCGATGGCCACGATCTTCGCCGCGCCGCTGATCCGCGCACCCTGAATCGCGTTCAGCCCCACGCCGCCCGCGCCGATCACCACCACCGTCTCGCCGGGGCGCACCTTTGCCGTGTTCACCACTGCTCCAACCCCGGTGATGACCCCGCAGGCCAGAAGGCAGGCCGAGGTGGCCGGAATATCCTCGGGCAGGGGGGCAAGCTGGCTCTGGTCCACCACCACCCGTTCGGCAAAGGCCCCGGTGCTCAGCCCGTGGTTCACCACCGCGCCGTTCTGGCTGATCGGGCTTTGCGCCTGCCGGTCGTATCCCGTTTCGCAGTAAACCGGCGTACCGCTGGCGCAGCAGCCACAGTGCCCGCAGGCCCGCAGCATCGTCACCAGCACCCGCGCGCCTGCGTCCAGCCCCTGCACGCCCGGCCCCGTCGCGGTGACGCGTCCCACCGCCTCATGGCCATAAACCGCCGGAAGCCCGCCGCCCCAGGCGCCCTCGGCAAAGTGGATGTCCGAATGGCAGATCGCCACGGCCTCCAGCGCCACCTCCACCTGTCCTGCGCCGGGGGTGGCAAGCTCGACCTCCTCGATGGTCAGATCGCTCCCGAAGCTGCGGGCCACCGCTGCCCTGATAGTCGTCATACCACTTTCATCCTGCTAAAATGCCCATGCACGGGGTGTGCACAGGAAGTGTACGAGGTGTGACACCCTGCAATTCGGCACTTTCCGGCATTTGCGGGTTGGTTTGCGCCATCGTCATGCAAACCTGCAAGGCTCAGTCGCGCAACCGAAGATGCGCCATGATCTGCCCGTGGTCCGAGGCCAGCTTGTTGTAGGGCGCTTCGGGGTGGGATCCGTCGGTCAGATGGTCGTTGAAGACGCTGAAATATTCCATGCTTCCAATGGCTTGTTCCGCCTCCGGGTGGAAGTGGCGCGACAGCAGGATCTGGTCGATGCTCTCGTAGACGCCGCCGAAAGCCGCCGTGTAAACCATGTCGCGCAGGCTCTTGCGCACAAACAGCTTCTCCGCCGAATGCAGCCGCATCGAGTCGACGCTTTCGGTAATTTGTGCAGCCTCTTCAACGCTGTAGCGGTCACCCTGGTGCTTGGCGTCATGCCGCCGCATCCAGGCATAATTCTTGAACGGCGCCTCCCCGGTGATGATCTCGCTGCTCACCGCGTTCTCACTGTCGTTCAGATCCCCTAACACGATGACAGGATTGCCTTTTTCCAGCTCCGCCACCACCTCGCGCCGCAGCACCCAGGCCTCTGCCACCCGCCTCAGCGCCGCGCGCAGCGACCCCATCGCCCGCCCCACGGCGTCGTAGTCCAAGAGGTTGGCTTCATTGGCAAATTCCGCCCCCTCCGGGGTGATGAACTCGCCCAGCTTGCTCTTCAGGTGGCAGTTGAACACCGTCACCACATGCGAGCCCACCGGCACTTTCACCTTCAGAATAGGCCGCGAAATCCGGCTCAACCGAAAGCTCCCCGCGCTCCCGCCCCCAAGGTCGCGCAGCGGAATTTCCAGTGGAGTATCAAGCTCTTGCACCACCACCGGCGGCTCCGCGAACCCGTTGCGCGAAAGCACCGCCACCCCCGGCCGCCGCTCGCCCGGCCCGCCGTCATTGAGGTTGGGGGCAAAGGCCAGCGTCGCATCGTGATAGGTCTCATAGGCGAGCTTCCGGAAAATTGCCTTTCGATGGTAGGGCTTATCCCGATCCGGCACCGAAACCGCGTTCGAGGCCTCCCCCATCCGGTCCGCCTGCGCCACCACGGCCTGAAGCGCTTCCTCCTCGAAAATCTCTTGAAAACCAACGAGATCGGCATTCAGCGAGGCAATCTGGTCAGCCAGCCAGTTGGCCTTCCACGCGTATTCCTCGGGCGTGTATTTCTCGTAGCGGTAATACTCTTTCTCCGCCCCGATCAGGTTTTTCACGTTGAAACTGGCAACCGTCCAATCCGTCACGCCGAACCCCCGTAAGTCTTTATGGCATCGGTGAAAATCCCGGCATCGACATTGCCGCCGCTTGCCACCACCACAACATCCTCGCCCTTGATTCCGTCGCCCTGAAACAGCGCCGAGGCCAGCGCCACAGCGCCCCCCGGCTCGATCACGATCTTCAGCCGCAGGAAGGCCAGCGCCATCGCCCGCAGCACCTCCTCCTCGCTCACCGCAAAGCCCGGCCCGCAGAGCCGCTGCATGATCGGAAAGGTCAGATCGCCCGGTTGCGGGGTCACGATCGCATCGCAGATCGAGCCGCTAAGGGATTTGTTTCGCTCAATATTCCCAGCCTCAAGAGAGCGCGCCACATCGTCGAACCCCACCGGCTCCGCGGTTCGCACCCGCAGCCCCGGCGCGGCCTGCTCAAGCGCCAGCGCGATCCCGGATGTCAGCCCGCCACCGCCGCAGCAGGTAATCACATCCGCATCGGACACCCCGACCTCAGCCGCCTGACGCGCAATTTCCAGCCCGCAGGTGCCCTGACCGGCAATCACCAGCGGCTCGTCATAGGGGCGGATCAGCGTGAGCCCGCGCGCTTCCGCCAGCTCGGCGCCAATCACTTCCCGGTCGCCCGTTGCGCGGTCATACGGCACCACCTCGGCGCCGTAAGCCTTTGTGTTTGCCACCTTTACCGCCGGCGCATCCGCAGGCATCACGATCACCGCCTCGCGCCCATGGGCCTGGGCTGCCGCCGCGATCCCCTGCGCGTGGTTGCCCGACGAGTAAGCCAGCACGCCGCCCGGCCCCTCCAGCGCCGACACCGCTGACCATCCGCCACGAAACTTGAAGCTCCCGGTCACTTGCAGGCACTCCGCCTTCACCCAGACCCTGCGGCCAGCGATGGCGTCGAGAAACGGCGAGTTCAGCAGCGGAGTGACCCGCGCATGCCCTTCAAGCCGCGCGGCGGCGGCCGCTATCATCTCGTAATTCAACGCATTTTCTCCAGCCATTGGTCCAGCGCCCGCAGCGCCTCCGGCTCGTCGAGAAACGGGATATGCGCCCGGTCCGGCACCTCGGCAAAGACCATATCGGGGTGCATGTCGCGCATCTTGCGCGCGGCTTCCTGCGTCAGCAGGTCGGAGTTGCCGCCTCGGATCAGCGCCAAAGGCAGGCCCTTAAGTTTCTCGAACAGTGGCCAAGCTTCGGGGATTTCGCCCTCGAAGGCGGCCAGAAACGCCTGCCTCAGGGCAGGATCGTAATTAATTCTCAACCCTTCTGATGTTTCATCATAGTGCTTCCGAGCTTCTTCCAGCCAGCGCTCGGGCGGCACGTTAACGAAACCGGGCATCGCGCCCGGGTAGGCGGCGGCCAGCGCCGCATGTGTCTTGGCGGCGGGGTTGCGGCCCACGTAATCGAAGATCCGCTCCAGCCCGTCGCGGTTCAGCGCCGGGCCAACATCGTTGAGGCAGAGCCCCAGCACGCGGTCGCGGTTCAACGCGGCAAGGCCCATGCCGATGAGGCCGCCGCGCGAGGTGCCGAGGATCGCCACCTTGTCGAGCCCGAGGTGATCGAGCAGCTCAAGCTGGTCCTTCGCCTCGACCGGCACCGTGTAGGTCGCCGCGCCCGACCAGCCAGAGCCACCGCGCCCGCGGTAGTCGGGGCAGATCAGGCGGCAACCGGTGAGGTGCGGCGCCACATAGTCGAAGTCGCTGGCGTTGCGGGTCAGCCCCGCAAGGCAGAGCAGCGGCAGGCCCTCGCCCTCGTCACGGTAGTGAATGCGGGTGCCGTCCGTGGCGGTAAAGCTGGGCATCAGAGCCTCCCTGCAAGTTCGGGGATGGTGGTAAGGTCGGAGAGTTCATGCGCCGGGCGCCAGGGCAGGCGGTCCATCGGCAGGCCGGTGCGGTTGACCCACGCCGTCACAAAGCCGTAGCCCGAGGCCGCAGCGGCGTCCCAGCCGTTGGAGGAGACAAAGAGCACCTCGGCGGGCGCAACATCGAGCGCGGTGCCGACCAGATCGTAAACGCGCCGGTCGGGCTTGAAGACGCTCACATCCTCGACCGAGATGACCTCGTCCAGAACCTCCCCGATCCCGGCGGAGGTCACGGCCCCCAGAAGCATCTCTGGAGACCCGTTCGAGAGGATCGCGGTGGCAAAGCCGGTCTCTTTGAGGTTTCCAAGCATTTCAGGCACTTCGGGGTAGGCGGAAAGCTCGAAGTACAGCGCGAGGAGCCGCTCGCGCAGGGCCGGATCGGCCAGCTTCTGCTCGGCCAGCGCATAATCCAGCGCCTCGCCCGTCACCTGCCAGAAATCGGCATGTGCGCCCGTCACCGCCCGCAGCCAGCTGTAGCCGAGTTGCTTCTGCCGCCATGTCTCGGAAAGCGCCTGCCAGCACCCCGCAAGCGCCTCCTGTCCAGGCTCGCCCGCAGCCTCACGGGCGGCGGCGGACACATCGAATAACGTGCCGTAGGCGTCGAATACGCAGGCTTTGATGGCCATGGTGCTCCCCTTTTCGGGGCGAGACTGGCACAGCCCCGTCGGGGGCGAAAGCCCTCTCCGTCAGGAGAGGTAGCGCGCCAGCAGTGCCCATCCGCCCCAGAGGTGCGCCGCCGTGGTGAAGAGATAGGCGGTCGCCGCCAGCGCGCCCTGGCTGCGGGTCATCGGGCGTTGGTGGCGGGCTTCGTCATGGCCGGCGAAGAGGGATTGCGACGAGAGCAGGGCGAAGAAGAACAGCAGGGTCGATTGCAGCCAAAGGGCGGTGGCGGCAAAGGCTGCGCTCATCCCCATGGCCACGACGCGCCCCAGCGGAGGCCAGAAAGTCTGGGCCAGGATCTTCACGCAGCGGCCACCGTCGAGGGGCCAGAAAGGCAGCAGATTGAAGAAGTTGAGCGCCCCGGTCACGATGGCAAAGACCCATGCCGCCCGGGCGATTTCTGGCGCGCTCCACGCAAAATGCTCGGATATCGCGAAGCCCAGAACCATCGGCGCAATGCAGATGCCGGGCCCCATCAGAGTGATGAAGAAGCTCTCGGCCTGGGTGTCGGGCAGCCGGTTGGAGATGGCCACACCGCCCATCAGCGGCACAAGGCGAAAGCGGGCATCGGCGTGGCCGGCCACGCGGTAGGCGGCGACATGGCCGAACTCGTGCACCACGACCGACAGCGTGAGCGCGATGCCGTAGAGCGGCCCCAGGAACCAGGCCGCCAGTCCAAAGGCGGCAAGCCCCATCAGAAGCCCTTGGGAGTCGAGCGAATGGACGGTCATTCCGCGCGGGGCCACGAGGCCGCCGCGCAGCGAGAAAGCGGTGAACGCGCAGAGCGCGAGGGCGAAGAACAAAAGCGTCATACGCCCGTCATTGCGTTGAAATTCGGCCTGAATTTGGCGCGCGCGAGGAAAAGCCTAGAGGTTTTCCGGCTGCGGCATCGACAGCACATGAAAGCCGCCATCGACCCGCACGATCTCGCCCGTGGTGCAGGCACCGTAGTCGGAGGCGAGGTAAACTGCCGTGCCGCCGACCGCTTCCAGCGTCGCGTTCGAACGCATCGGGGCGTTGGCCTCGGTCAACCGAAACGTCTTGCGCGCCCCGCCAATCGCCGCACCGGCCAGCGTCTTCATCGGGCCGGGAGAGATTGCGTTGACCCGGATGCCATCGGGCCCGAGATCGTTGGCGAGGTAGCGCACCGAGCTTTCCAGCGCCGCCTTGGCCACGCCCATCACGTTGTAATAGGGCGTCACGCGGTTGGAGCCCTGGTAGGTCAGGGTCAACAGGGTGCCACCGTTCTTCATCAGCGGGGCCGCGCGGCGGGCCACGTCGATGAAGGAAAAGCACGAAATGCTGAGTGAATTCTTGAAGTTGTCACGAGTGGTGTTGATGAAACGCCCGGTCAGCTCGTTCTTGTCGGAATAGGCGATGGCATGGACCACGAAGTCGAGCGCGCCCCAGCGTTCGCCGATCAGGCCGAAGGCGGCATCCATGCTCTCGTCGTTCATCACGTCGACATCGAGCAGGAAATCGGAGCCGATGCTCTCTGCCAGCGGAGCAACCCGCTTGCCGAAGGCCTCGCCTTGATAGCTGAACGCCAGTTCGGCGCCCTCGGCGGCCATGGCCTTCGAAATGCCCCAGGCAATAGAGCGATCGTTCGCCACCCCCATGATGAGGCCACGCTTGCCTCGCATCAATTCAGCCATCGTGTTTATCCGTGATACTTGCTCAAAATCAGAGATCCGTTGGTGCCGCCGAAGCCGAAGCTGTTGGACAGCACCGAGTCGAGATCCACGTCAAATTGGGTTTCCGTCACGATCTCGCCGGGGTTCAGGCCCGGGTCGAGTTCGGTGACATTGGCCGAAGCCTGAATGAAGCGGTTCTCCATCATCAGGATGGAATAGATGATTTCGAGCACACCGGTTGCGCCCTGGCTGTGGCCGGCGAGCGACTTGGAGGAGGAGATCGGCGGCGTGTTGCCCTCACCGAAGACCCGGCGGATCGCCTCTACTTCCACCACGTCGCCAACCGGCGTCGCGGTGCCGTGGGCATTGATGTAATCCACCTTGTGATCGCCGATGGTCGAGAGCGCCAGTTGCATCGCGCGCTCGCCGCCCTCGCCGGAGGGGGCCACCATGTCGGCGCCGTCGGAGGTGGCGCCGTAGCCGGTGACTTCGGCATAGATCTTGGCGCCGCGCGCCTTGGCGTGCTCCAGCTCTTCCACCACCACAACGCCGCCGCCGCCGGAAATGACGAAGCCGTCGCGGGTGGCGTCATAGGGGCGGGAGGCCTTGGTGGGCGTGTCGTTGTACTTGCTGCTCATCGCGCCCATCGCGTCGAACAGGCACGAAAGCGTCCAGTCCACCTCTTCGCCGCCGCCTGCAAAGACCACGTCCTGCTTGCCCATCTGGATCTGCTCCACCGCGTTGCCCACGCAGTGCAGCGAGGTCGAGCAGGCGGAGGTGATCGAGTAGTTGATGCCCTTGATTCCGAAGGGCGTGGCAAGGCAGGCGGAGTTGGTGGAACTCATGCAGCGCGTCACCATGAAAGGGCCCATCCGCTTGGGGCTGCCCTTTTCCTTCACGATGGAATGCGCGGTGAAGAAGTTGGAGGTCGAGGGGCCGCCGGAGCCCATGATGAGGCCGGTGCGGACGTTGGACACGTCGGATTGCTCCAGCCCCGCGTCGGCAACCGCCTGCTCCATCGCGATGAAGTTGTAGGCTGCGCCCATCCCCATGAAGCGCAGGTTGCGCTTGTCGATATGCTCGGTCACGTCGATGTCGGGCTTGCCGTGAATGCAGGAGCGAAAACCGTGCTCCACGTACTCCGGCGCAGCCGTGATGCCCGAACGCCCTGTCTTGAGGCTTTCGGTCACTTCTTGGGCGGTGATGCCGATGGGCGAGACAATCCCGATTCCGGTGATGACGACGCGACGCATGAAACCTCGTGTTTTGCGGGGTGGCCCCTGTTACTCGTCGGAGAAAAGTCCGACCTTCATGCCTTCGGCGCTGAAGACGTGCTTTCCGTCTGCAAAGATCTTGCCGTTGGCGATGCCGAGTTTCAACTTCCGGTCCATGACCCGAGTGAAATCGACGTGATACTCGATCTGCTTGATCTCCGGCGTGATCATGTCGGTGAACTTGACCTCACCCACACCCAGAGCCCGACCACGGCCCAGCATGCCGCGCCAGCCGAGGTTGAAGCCGGTCAGCTGCCACAGGCCGTCGAGGCCGAGGCAGCCGGGCATCACCGGGTCGCCGGGGAAGTGGCAGGAGAAGAACCAGAGATCGGGCGTGATGTCGAATTCGGCGCGCACATGGCCCTTGCCGTTCTCTCCGCCGTCGGCCGAAATCTCGGTCACGCGGTCCATCATCAGCATGGGCGGTTCGGGAAGCTGCGGATTGCCCGGCCCGAACAGCTCGCCGCGGGCGCATTTCAGCAGCCCTTCCTTGTCGAATGTGCTCGGATGCTCCGCCATTCGGCCCTGCTCCCCCTTCTGGTGTGCCCTTGGTCGAGCCCCCTCTACCACCCGGCCCCTCGCGGGCGCAATAGCGCCGCAACGCGACCCGGTAGCGCAGTCGCGACCCATTTTCGTTTGAAATCATGCCGAATGCACGGATATAACGCGGGGCAGGCAGGAGTATGGAACCCGACCGAATGCAAATTGAAGCGCATACGCGCGGATCGACGTGGCTTGAAACGGGCGGTTTGCGCCCGACCCGACAGCGTTTGGCGCTTGCCGCCTTGCTGGTGGGTGATGGCCGCAACCGGCATGTGACGGCGGAAAGCCTGTTTGAATCTGCCCGTGCCTCCGGCGAGAAGGTCTCGCTTGCCACGGTCTACAACACGCTGCGGGCCTTCTGCGACGTGGGTTTGATGCAGGAAATCACTGTTGACGGGTCGAAGAGCTATTTCGACACACGCACCGACGATCACCCGCATTTCTACTGGGAAGACACCCAGAAACTCACCGATGCGCCCACGGATCAGCTTCGCCTCGCCTCCATTCCAGATGCCCCCGAAGGCACTGAAATTGCAAAGGTCGATGTGGTGATCCGCCTGCGCCGGGTGTGATGCGATTGGTGGGTTTCACCCACCCTACAACCTGTCATCGCGGTTCGGGCCATCCGTAGGGTGGGTGCCAACCCACCACACGAACGATCAGAACCACTGCCCCGGCTCCATCAGCCCAAGATCCAGCAATTGCTGTGAGTGCCACTCGAACTTGGTCGAGTTGTGCCACTTGAACGTGTCGATGTCATAGCGGCTGCCGGGGTTGCTCTTCAGCGCCTTCGCGGTGCGAAACGAGCAGACCGTCGCCGTCAGGTTATGGTGCCACGGGCAGGCGTAGGTGTTGTACTCTTCGTCCGAAAAACTGTGCGTGGGCAACAGTTTGAGCCCCGGCTTGGCCCGAAACAGAGAGATCCGGTCGATCCGCCGCCGCGCCTTGTCGACATGCTCCTCGAACCGCCAGCGCAGGCCGCCAAAGAAGTCGAGCTGCCGCTCTTTCGGATAATTGTGGTTGGCCGGGTCGGGGCGGGCGAGGGCGTAGTAGCCGGACTTGTCGAGATGGGCATCTTCGATGGAGACGGCGTCGGGAAAGCGGTCGAGATCATCGGCGTAGAGATCGACCACATAGGTCAGCATCGCGTCCCGCCGCTCTTCGACGTGGAACGCCAGCATCTCGCCAACCTTCCGATTCTCGCAGAACGGAAAGAAGAGATACTCGGCGTTGTAGCAGTAATAGAGCCACTGCCCCGGCGTGGTTGCGGCGATGATCGGGTTGAGCGCATCGGTCAGGGCGTTGTCGGCATGCATGTCGTAGGGGATGCGGTGCACCTGGGCTTCCAGCGAGGCGGAAAGTTCAAGGATCTGCGGGGCCAGCAGCACGATTTCGCGAAATCCGGCCATGCGGTGATGGCGAATGGTGGTCTCGACCTCAAGCAGATCCTCGGCGCAGATCACCGCAATCGGCCCCTTGGTCAGCACCTTGCGGCCCTTGTCGAGAAAGTCGGAGAGTGAGGTGTAACGCATGCTATCGGCTGCCCATGCCTGTGTTTTAGCCATTTGTGAGTTAATGAAGCCTTGAGCGCAACCGTTGCGGGACGGTGGGCCATGGGCTAGACACCGCCCGACTTCTCCGGGAAAGCGCCATGACCAAAAAGCTCTACATCAAGACCTATGGCTGTCAGATGAATGTCTATGACAGCGAGCGCATGGCCGAGGCGCTGGAAGGCTACGAGCAGGTCCAGAGCCCGGACGGGGCCGATATGATCCTGCTCAACACCTGCCATATCCGCGAGAAGGCGGCGGAGAAGGTCTATTCGGAGCTTGGGCGCTACAAGGACCTGAAAGAGGCCAAGCCGGATCTGAAGATCGGCGTCGCGGGCTGCGTGGCCCAGGCCGAGGGCGAAGAAATCATGCGGCGTCAGCCGCTGGTCGACCTCGTGGTGGGGCCGCAAAGCTACCACCGCCTGCCGGAGCTCGAAGCCCGGGCGCAAGCCGGGGAAAAGGCGCTCGACACGGATTTTCCCGAAGAGGACAAGTTCGAAAAGCTGAAATCCCGCCCCAAGGCGCAACGCGGACCGACCGCGTTTTTGACCGTGCAGGAGGGTTGTGACAAGTTCTGCGCCTTCTGCGTGGTGCCCTACACCCGGGGTGCCGAGGTGTCGCGGCCCGTGGCGAGGGTGCTGGCGGAGGCCGAGGATTTGGTGTCGCGCGGGGTGCGCGAGATCACCCTGCTGGGCCAGAACGTGAATGCCTATCACGGCGAGGACGGCGGCGAGACATGGGGGCTTGCCCGGCTGATCCGGCGCCTGGCCGAGATCGACGAGCTCAAGCGCATCCGCTTTACCACCTCCCATCCCAACGACATGGAAGACGATCTCGTCGCCGCCCATGGCGATTGCGACAAGCTGATGCCCTACCTGCACCTGCCCGTGCAGTCGGGATCTGACCGCATTCTCAAGCGGATGAACCGCAAGCACACAGCCGCAAGCTACATCGAGCTGGTCGAGCGCATCCGCGCCGCCCGGCCCGACCTGCTGCTGTCGGGCGACTTCATCGTCGGGTTCCCGGAGGAGACCGAGGAGGATTTTCAGGCCACGCTCGACCTGATCGAGCGGGTGAACTACGGGCAGGCCTACTCGTTCAAGTATTCCTCGCGCCCGGGCACCCCGGCGGCGGAGCGGCCCGAGGTGGCGGCGGCGGAGGCCGATGACAGGTTGCAGCGGCTTCAGGCTCTCATCACCCGTCAGCAGCGGGCGGCGCAGGATGCCATGGTGGGCCGCGAGGTGCATGTGCTGATCGAGAAACCCGGGCGGCTTCCGGGGCAGATGGTGGGCAAGTCCGAACACTTGCATGCGGTCCACGTGATGAGCGACAGTCTCGCCATCGGAGACCTCGCCCGCGTCCGGATAACCGATTCTGGCCCGAACTCCCTCGCGGGCACCTTGCTCTGAGGCTCCGCCAAACTTTCGCCCCAATTGCCCCATGCCTGCGCGACAATGCCCGGCCTTGCCGTGAGCTGTTGCCTAAACGGTTACAATATATAGGGAAAAACGCTTTGCCGGCCCACAAAATTTGGTAAATTTGCCAATAATGTGGCCGGAGCTTTTCCTGGTTTTCCACCGCGGCTCCGCATTTCGAAACTGAAAGAGGACGGACGCTCGTGACACAGGGGATTCTCAGGTCGATCCGAACGCTTGCCTGCGGCGCGGCGGCGCTGGTGGTGGCGGTCGGGCTCCAAGCAAACTCGGCGCAGGCGCAGAGCCGGAAGGCCTCGGAGCGCTACGTGCCGACGGTCTGGGTCGACCCGGACGGCTGCGAGCACTGGGTCATGGACGACGGCGTGGAGGGCTACATGACCCCGCACGTCAGCCGGCAGGGCATTCCGGTGTGCCGGCGGGGCAATGTGTGCGGCGTGATGAACTCCGACCAGCTCTTTGCCACCGACAGCTCCGCGATCTCGACCGCGGGCAAGCAGCGGCTTGCCCAGTTCTTCCGCTCCAGCAAAGCCCGCGCCTACATCATTGCCGGCCACACCGATGCGCGGGCCAGCGACGAGTACAACATGAGCCTGAGCTACCGCCGTGCCGCCAGCGTGGCGCGGATCGGAAAGGGCACCGGCGCCAAGATCGTCGATGTGCGTGGCTACGGCGAACGGATGCCCGTGGCTTCCAACCGCACGGCGGGGGGAATGCAGAAGAACCGCCGCGTCGAAATCATCTGCATCAAGTGAGCGGGAGAAGCGCCATGAATATCATCAAGATCACCGCGCTCCTGGCCGTTGCAGGCGCCCTCAGTGCCTGCGGCGACAAGATCGACAAGACGGTTGACCGCGGCTTCGACAGTAAGGATCTGACCCAGCTCAAGGCGGGTGTCTGGATTGACCCGAATGGCTGCGATCACTGGATCATCGACGACGGCGTCGAGGGCTACCTCAGCCAGCGGCTCGACAAGTTCGGCAAGCCCGTCTGTTCTGGGGCCGGGCCTTCGGGAACGGCGGTCGGCGACCCCAAGCGGGGCTCTGCCTTCCCCGACTCGATCTGATCCTGCGGCTGCCGCAGAAAGCATCGGGAGGCTGCGAGACAGGATCTCGCGGCCTCTTTTTGTATCAAATGCGTGAAATCAGGACACGCCCGGCTTGCGCGAAGCGCCCGGGCTTGGCAACGTGGGAGCAGGAGCCACAATATGTAGCCTGTTCGCAGGCCAACCATGGAGAAGCGCTTTTTGGGAATCAGTGCCCTGACCGCCCCGCCTAACCCCAAGGACATTCTGGAAACTCCGCTGGAATTCCCCGACAACATGCTGCTCATCGAGCTTTGCGGCGAGTTCGACCGCAACCTTGCGCAGATCGAACATGCGGTCGGCGTGCAGATCCTGCGGCGCGGCAACCAGCTGGCGATCATCGGGGAGGCCGGGCCGCGCAGCGAGGCGGCGGTGATCCTGCAGGAGCTCTACAGCAAGCTGGAGGCGGGCCGGTCGATCGAGCCGGGCGATGTGGACGGGGCCATACGGATGGGTCGGGAGACCCGCGACGTGGGTGGCGCCCGCGAGGCGGACCAGTTGGAAATGTTTCAGGGCGGACGCGTCGAGATCAAGACCCGCAAGAAAATCGTCGAGCCGCGCACCGAGGCGCAGAAGGCCTATGTGCGCTCGCTCTTCGAGAACGAGCTGGGCTTCGGCATCGGGCCTGCGGGCACCGGCAAGACCTACCTGGCCGTGGCCGTGGGCGTGAACATGTTTCTCGCCGGCCATGTCGACCGGATCATCCTGAGCCGCCCCGCCGTGGAGGCGGGCGAGAAGCTGGGCTATCTGCCGGGCGACATGAAGGACAAGGTCGACCCCTACATGCAGCCGCTCTACGACGCGCTGAACGACTTTCTGCCGAGCAAGCAGGTGGCCAAGTTGATCGAGGAAAAACGCATTGAAATTGCGCCTTTGGCCTTCATGCGCGGGCGCACGCTGGCCAATGCTTTCTGCGTGCTCGACGAGGCGCAGAACGCGACGACGATGCAGATGAAAATGTTTCTGACCCGGCTCGGCGAGGGCAGCCGCATGGTGATCACCGGCGACCGCAGCCAGGTGGACCTGCCGCGCGGGGTGCAGTCGGGGCTGCGTGAGGCCGAGAGCCTGCTGGATGGGGTGAAGGGCATTGCCTTCAGCTACTTCACCGCCAAGGACGTGGTGCGCCATCCGCTGGTGGCGCGGATCATCGAGGCCTACGACAAGCTGGACGCGCAGGGCTGAACCTCGGTTAACAACTGGTCAACTGTGCGGCCGTTGCTTAATTGAGCGCCTGCGGCGCAGGCCATTCATTTGTGATTGGGGGCGCTGCCCCCAAACCCCCGGAGATATTTGAAGCAAGAAAATGGAACTGGACGTTGCCATAGAGGACGACCGCTGGGAGGCCGCGGCGCTGGAGGCCCTGGTGCAGGCGGTGGTTCCGGCGGTTCTGGCGTGGCACGGCCTGCCGACGGATATCGAGGTTTCGGTTCTGGGCGCGGATGACGCCCGGATTGCAGAGCTCAACGGAGACTTTCGCGGCAAGCCCCAGCCGACAAACGTGCTGTCATGGCCGGCGCAGGAGCTTGCGCCCGAGGGCCCCGGCGGAGATCCGCTTGCGCCCGAGGCCGACCCGGATGGCATGATCCCGCTTGGCGACATTGCGCTGGCTTACGAAACCTGTGCCCGTGAGGCCGAGGCGGGCGGGCTGGCTTTGCAGGACCATCTGACGCACCTCGTTGTTCATGGAATGATGCATCTTCTGGGTTACGATCATATTAACGACGCAGACGCGGAGCTGATGGAGGCCCGTGAGGCGGAAATACTTGCCAAGTTGGGTGTTAAAAACCCATATGAGTGACAGCCCCGGCGATGGGGCATTTATTGGAAAGGACCGATGGGCGAAAGTTCGGACGGGTCGTCTAGCGCCGCGCAGAGCGCGCTGGAGACCGAGAGTGGAGAGGGCAAGGGGCTTTGGGGCCGCCTTGCCGAGGCAATTTTTCCCGCAGAAGAGGGCGGCGCCGAAGAGGGCGACGAACCGCGCAGAGGTGCCGGCCGAGAAGCCGTGGCCATGCTCGGGCTTGGAAACCTGCGTCGGATGCGGGTCGAGGACGTGGCCATTCCGAAGGCGGAGATCGTGGCGGTGCCCGTCGATATCGACAAGGAAGAGCTGGTTGCGGTGTTTCGCGACAGCGGCATGAGCCGCCTTCCGGTGTTCGAGGGCACGCTCGACAGCCCGGTGGGCATGGTGCACTTGAAGGATTTTGCGCTGAAATACGGCTTCAACGGACATGGTGAGGAGTTCGACCTGGCGCCGATGCTGCGCCCGTTGCTCTATGCGCCGCCGTCAATGCCGATCGGCGTGCTGCTGCAGAAGATGCAGAGCGACCGGATGCATATGGCGCTGGTGATCGACGAGTATGGCGGCACCGACGGGCTTGTGACCATCGAGGATCTGATCGAGCAGGTGATCGGCGAGATCGAGGACGAGCACGACATCGAGGAGGGCGATCTCTGGACCGAGGAGAAGCCCGGCCAGTATCTCGCCATGGCGCGCACCCCGCTGGAAGATTTCGAGGAAGAGACCGGCGTTGCGCTGGCCGATGCCGAGGATCTTGAGGAGGTCGACACGCTGGGCGGGTTGGTCTTCATGCTCACCGGCCGCGTGCCGACGCGGGGCGAGGTCGTCCCCCATCCGGGCGGCGCGGAGTTCGAGGTGCTGGATGCCGATCCGCGCCGGGTGAAGCGGCTCAGGGTGCGGTTTCCGGAAGCCACTGCACAGCAGGACGACGGTGCCGGCGAAGAGTGATCTGACAGAGCGGATGGCCGGGTGGCTGGCGGGGCGGTGGTCGAGCTTTGGCCTGTTTGCCCTGCTGGGGGCGGTCGTGGGCACGGGGCAGGCGCCCTTGGGCCTTGTCTGGCTTGCGGTTGCCGCGCTGGCACTGGGCTTTGCGCTGTTTGCGCTGGTGCCCGCCCCGAGAGCCGCCGCGTGGCGCGGCTGGGCCATGGGCGCGGGCTACGTGGTGTCGACGATGTTCTGGATCGTCGAGCCGTTTTTCGTGGATCCGTGGCGGCATGGCTTTCTGGCGCCGATCGCGCTGGCGGCCCATGCCGGCGGGTTTGCGCTGTTCTGGGCCATGGCCTTCGGCCTGGCCGCGTGGTTCGGCCGGGGCAGGGTGCAGCGGGCGCTCTGGGGCGCCGTGCTGCTGGCGGCGGTGGAAATGCTGAGGTCGCATTTGTGGACGGGCTTTCCATGGGCGCTGATCGGGCACATCTGGGTGGGGCATCCGCAGATGCATCTTGCGGCACTGGGCGGGCCGCATCTGTTGACGCTGTTCACCACCCTGGTTGCCGCTATTCCGGTGGTGTTCGGCACCCGCCGGGCGGCGCTGGGCGTGCTGGCGGCCCTGGCCGTGCTGGCGGTGCCGGTGCCCTACGGGCTGTGGCGCCTGGGGCAGGAGGTGGAGAGCCGCGCGCCCGCGACGGTGCGGCTGGTGCAGCCCAATGCGGCGCAGCACCTGAAGTGGCAGGAAGAGATGATTCCGGTCTTCTTCGAGCGTTCGCTGGCGCTGAGTGCCGAGCCGCCCGAGGGGCCGATGCCCGACCTCGTGGTTTGGCCCGAGACCTCGCTGGCCTATCTGCTGGCGCCCGGCAACGGCACCGCGCAGGTGGTCGCTGATGCGGCGCAGGGGGCGACGGTGGTTGTGGGGTTGCAGCGCCGGGAGGGCACGGCGGCGCGCAACTCGCTGGCCGTCATCACCCCCGGGGCCGATGTGACGGGCTATTACAACAAGTCGCACCTCGTGCCCTTCGGCGAGTACATGCCCGGTGCGCGGTGGCTGGGAAGCTGGATGCCGGGCGGCATTGCGGAATCGGCGATGTCGGGCTTTGTGCCGGGCAACGGGCTGCGGCTGATCGACCTTGGCGAGGGGCTCGGACAGGTGCTGCCGCTGATCTGCTATGAGGCGATCTTTGCCGAGGAGATCATTGCCGCCCCGCGCCCGGGATGGATCCTGCATATCACCAATGATGCGTGGTTCGGGCGGATCTCGGGGCCCTATCAGCACCTCGCGCAGGCGCGGCTGAGGGCCGTGGAGCAGGGGGTTCCGGTGCTGCGGGCGGCCAATACGGGAGTTTCGGCGGTGATCGACGCGCAGGGCCGGGTGCTCGACAGCCTGCCGCTGGGTGAGGCGGGCTATCTCGACGTGGCGCTGCCGCCGCGGCTGGTCGCAACGCCGCCCTATCGGATCTGGGGCGACTGGGGGATGCTGGTGTTGCTGCTTCTTGCAGGCACCGTACTCTGTGTTGCCCGTGCGGCATCCAAGCCGGTTGACCCGACCGGCCCGAGCGAATAGCACCGAGCCTGTCTGCTGCCACAACGGCTTCCTGGCGTGGCGGTCAATTTCCAATGGAGCACTACCCCACATGTCGTCTCGTTCTGAATACACGTTCACCTCGGAATCCGTTTCCGAGGGCCACCCCGACAAGGTCTGCGACCGGATTTCGGATGCCGTTCTCGATGCCTTCCTCGCCGAAGATCCCGAAAGCCGGGTTGCCTGCGAAACCTTTGCCACCACCGACCGCGTTGTCATCGGCGGCGAAGTGCGCGGCCCCGGCACGGTGATCCGCCGGGTCGAGGAAATTGCCCGCGATTGCGTGAAGGACATCGGCTACGAGCAGCAGGGCTTTCACTGGGCCAACATCAAGGTCGACAACTACCTGCACGCGCAATCGGCCGATATCGCCCAGGGCGTGGATGCCAGCGGAAACAAGGACGAGGGCGCGGGCGATCAGGGGATCATGTTCGGCTATGCAGTCGACGAGACCGAAGAGCTGATGCCGGCGCCGATCCACTATGCCCACGCGATCCTGAAGAAGCTCGCAGAAGTGCGCAAGAACGGCACCGAGCCCAAGCTCGGCCCCGACATGAAGAGCCAGCTCAGCCTGCGCTACGAGGGCGGCAAGCCGGTGGAGGCGACCTCGCTGGTGCTCTCGACCCAGCACCTCGACCCGGCGCTGTCCTCCGCTGACGTGCGCGCCATCGTGGAGCCCTACATTCGCGGCATTCTGCCCGAGGGCTGGCTGACGGATGCGACCGAGTGGTGGATCAACCCGACCGGCAAGTTCGTGATCGGCGGGCCTGATGGCGACGCGGGCCTGACAGGCCGCAAGATCATCGTGGACACCTACGGCGGCGCGGCCCCTCATGGCGGCGGTGCCTTTTCGGGGAAAGATCCGACCAAGGTGGACCGTTCGGCGGCCTATGCGGCCCGCTACCTGGCCAAGAACGTGGTTGCCGCAGGGCTGGCCAGGCGCTGCACGCTCCAGCTTTCCTACGCGATCGGGGTCAGCAAGCCGCTGTCGATCTACGTGGACACCCACGGCACCGGCGAAGTGCCCGAGGCGCAGATCGAGAAGGCGGTGGCCAAGGCGATGGACCTCACCCCGCGCGGCATCCGCACCCATCTGGCGATGAACAAGCCGATCTTTCAGCGCACGGCGGCCTATGGCCACTTTGGCCGGTCGCCGGATGCCGATGGCGGCTTTTCCTGGGAGAAGACCGACCTGGCGGATGCGCTGAAGGCGGCGCTCTGACGGCATCCATTGAGGGATAGGGCGCGATGCCCGGTCTGCAAGAGCCTTCCGCCCAAGGGGGGGGAAGGCTCTTGGCGCGTTCGTCACCGATTTGCCGACACGTGGGGCTGCGAGGCTGCGCTGGCGCGCTTCGCGGTCTCGGGAAAGCCTGTGCCCGATAGGTCGCATTCGGGCGGCATTTTCTCCCCTGCTCCGAAAATGCCGAAGATTAGCCGAATTTTCATGCTTTCCTTTTAGAATGAAAGGCATGGAGGGCTTGGCATGGCGATCAAGTCGGTCGAAATCTTTTACAACGTCAACCGCATCCCCGGCCATTACCCCGGCGATTGGGACGGCGCGCTTGATTTTCGCAACGCCGCGATGGAGCTGATCGAGAACGCGCTGATCGAGGCGCGGGCGGGCGAATGGGCGGGGGCCGAGATTGGCTCCTGCGAGGCCACCGGCGAGCCGGAGGTGAACTTTGGCTTCGACGTGGCCGACTTTGACATGGCCGAAGAGATCATCCGCAACGCGGTGGCGGGCACCCCGTACGAGGGCATCCGCGAGATCACCCGGCAGGAGCACGACGAGGCGGAGTTCAACTGACTCCGGTTGCGCGGGCCGCGGCGGGGCGCTACATCGCCGCCCCATGAGCGAGAACCACCCAGACAAACACCGCAGCGGCGCCCCGTGGCGCAACTTCTATGGCCGCTTCAAGGGCAAGGGCCTGCGGGCGAGCCAGGAGGCCTACCTGGACGAAGACCTTGCGGCGCTCTCGCCGGGCAAGGTCGACTGGGAGGACAACCCCGAGCGCCAGCCGCTGGACCCTGAGGCGCTGTTTGGCGGCAAGGATCTTTGGCTCGAAATCGGCTTTGGCGGCGGCGAGCATCTGGTGCATCAGGCAGCGCAGAACCCCGGCGTGGGGATCATCGGCGCGGAGCCCTACATCAACGGCGTGGCGATGCTGCTGGGCAAGATCCGCAAGGCCGGGGTGGAGAACCTCGCCGTCTATCCCGGCGATGCGCGCAATCTCTTCGATGTGCTGCCCGAGGGTTCGGTGAGCCGCGCCTTCCTGCTCTACCCCGACCCATGGCCCAAGAAGCGCCACCACCGCCGCCGGTTCGTGACGCCCGAGCATCTGGAGCCGCTGGCGAAGGTGCTGAAGAAGGGCGCGATCTTTCGGGTGGCGACGGATATTCCGGACTACGTGCGCCAGACGCTGGAGCAGGTGCCGCGCCACGGGTTCGAGTGGCTGGCCGAGGGGCCGGAAGACTGGCGCAAGCCCTGGGGCGACTGGATCAGCACCCGCTACGAGCAGAAGGCGCTCCGCGAGGACCGCACCCCGCATTATCTGACCTTCCGCAGGGTTTAAGCCGCCCCGGAAAGCGGCTATTCGGGGCCGGAAACCACGAGGAGCCCGCCCCATGTCGTCTCACGGCACACCGATCCCGATGACCTCCCGCAAGGCCGACCCGCTGAAGGGCGTGGCGGAGGTGCCCGGCGACAAGTCGATCTCGCATCGCTCGCTGATCCTCGGCGCGATGGCCGTGGGCGAGACCAAGATCACCGGCCTGCTGGAAGGCGAGGACGTGCTCGACACCGCCAAGGCGATGCGGGCGCTGGGCGCGGAGGTGGTGCAGCACGGGCCGGGCGAGTGGTCGGTGCACGGGGTTGGCGTGGGCGGGTTTGGCGAGCCGGAAGACGTGATCGACTGCGGCAACTCGGGCACCGGGGTGCGGCTCATCATGGGGGCCGTGGCGACCCATCCGTTCAGCGTGACCTTCACCGGCGATGCAAGCCTGCGCTCGCGCCCGATGGGGCGGGTGACGGAGCCGCTTTCGCTTTTTGGAACAGCCTCTTACGGCAAATCCGGCGGGCGGCTGCCGCTGACGATGGTAGGGGCCGAGAGCCCGGTGCCGGTCAGCTACACCACGCCGGTGCCCTCGGCGCAGGTGAAATCGGCGGTGCTGCTGGCGGGGCTGAATGCGCCGGGTGTGACGGTGGTGACCGAGCGCGAGGCGACACGGGACCATACCGAGCGGATGCTGGCCGGGTTCGGCGCGGAGGTGCGCGTGGAAGACACCGCGGAGGGGCGGGTCATCTCCTTGACGGGGCAGCCGGAATTGAAGCCGCAGGTGATTGCGGTGCCGCGTGATCCGTCCTCGGCGGCCTTCCCGGTCTGCGCGGCGCTGATCGTGCCGGGCAGCGATGTGCTGGTGCCGGGGATCGGGCTGAACCCCACCCGCGCGGGGCTGTTTGCCACGCTGCGCGAGATGGGCGCTGACCTGACCTACGAGAACGAGCGCGAGGAGGGGGGCGAGCCTGTTGCCGACCTGCGCGCGAAATTCTCGCCGGATATGAAGGGGATAGAGGTGCCGGCAGAGCGGGCGGCCTCGATGATCGACGAATATCCGGTGCTCTCGGTGGTGGCCAGCTTTGCGCAGGGGGTCACGAGATGCCCGGGCGTGAAGGAACTGCGGGTGAAGGAGAGCGACCGGATCGACGCCATGGCGGTGGGCCTCAGGGCCTGCGGCGTGGAGATCGACGAGGGCGAAGACTGGTTTGCGGTCAAAGGCTTGGGGCCCGAGGGCGTGAAGGGCGGCGCGACGGCGGAGGCGCGGTTGGATCACCGGATTGCGATGAGCTTCCTGATCTGCGGGATGGCGGCGCAAGAGCCTGTGGGCGTGGATGACGCGGGGCCGATCGCGACCTCCTTCCCGATCTTCATGGACCTCATGGGCGGGCTGGGTGCGAAGCTGGAGAAGGCCGGGGCATGAGGCTGACGGGCGGGTGCCTTTGCGGGGCGGTGACATACGCCTCCGAGGGGCCATGGCGGCCGGTGATTGCCTGCCATTGCAGCCAGTGCCGCAAGGCCTCCGGGCACTATGTTTCGGCCACCTCGGTGCCGCGCGAAGGGCTTGAAATCACGGGGGAAGTCCGGTGGTTTCAATCCTCCGAAGAGGCGCGACGCGGGTTTTGCCCGAACTGCGGGAGCCAGTTGTTCTGGGATGGGGCGGGGGCCAATACCTCGATCATGGCGGGCACGCTGGAGGGGCCGACGGGGCTTGCGACCAAGGGCCATATCTTCTGCGCGGACAAGGGGGATTACTATGAAATCCCAGAGGGTTCGCGGCAGGTTGAGGGCAATGACCCGGCCTTGACGACGCGGGTGGATTGAGCGGCCTGCCTGCGGCAGGGTAAGCAAGAGGTTAACCGGGCGCACGGCCGGCCTATGCACAGATGAGGCGAGCGATGAAATTCACGGTGGCCATCGACGGGCCCGCGGCGGCGGGGAAGGGGACAATCTCGAAGGCGGTCGCCAGGGAGTTTGGCCTCGCACATCTTGATACCGGGCTGCTCTACCGCGCGGTGGGGGCGCGGGTGCTGGCCGGGGCCGACCCGGTGGAGGCGGCGGCGGCGCTGACCCCGGACGATCTGACCCCGGAAGACGCGCTGCGCACCTCGGAGGTGGCCCAGGCCGCAAGCCGGGTGGCGGCGGTGCCGGAGGTGCGGGCGAAGCTGCTGGAATTTCAGCGTAATTTTGCCCGCCGCGAGGGCGGCGCAGTGCTGGACGGGCGCGACATCGGCACGGTGATCTGCCCCGGGGCGGAGGTGAAGCTCTTTGTCACCGCCAGCGCCGAAGCGCGCGCGGAAAGGCGCTTTCTGGAGCTGGACGGCAAGGGCCACGAGGTGACGCGGGCGCAGGTTCTGGCCGATGTGAAGGCGCGGGATGCGCGGGATGCGAGCCGCGACACGGCGCCGATGATTGCGGCGGAAGACGCAATGCTGCTGGACACCACCGACCTGAGCATCGCGGAGGCGCTTGACCGGGCCGTGGTGCACATCCGTTTGAAATTGCAGTAGAAAACACGTGGTTAACGGAAGTGTTGCGCAAAACGATCGGCGGGAATCCGCCGTGTCACACCCCGTGCACAACCCGTACACACCCCGTGCATACATGAAATGACATAGCGAGCCCGCCATTAACCCTTTATGGCAAAAAACCTTGACGACCCGGGGGCTTGAGTGGTGTTAGCAAATCGTTAACAATCAACGCTGCGTCTTGCGCACCCCCTGACATGTGACTGCTACCGCTGTGAGACAGGCAGCGCCGACACGACACTGGACTGCACAAGGACACGACTGGAATGCACCAACTTCTCTATCGTTCGATCGCTCGGGACGAAGAATTTGGCGAGACCGATCTCGACATCCTGCTCAAGGCACTTGAGTTCAACGCCGCCGCCGGGCTGACCGGCTTTCTGTGGCGCGGGCAGGGGCAGTTCTTTCAGGCGCTGCACGGGCCGCGCAACGTGGTGCTGGCGCTGATGGAGCGGATCAAGGCCGACGAGCGCCACAGCGATGTGGAAGTGCTGATCTCGGAAGATGGCGATGCGCCTTCGCCCTTTGCCGAATGGGCGATGGGCTACGACTACGTGGCCGAGGACGAGCTGGACATTGCGCTCGACGAGCAGGGCCAGCGCCCGATGATCCCGCCGGCCAAGGCCCGCGAGATCTGGACCGCCATGATCGGGCAATCGCGCACCGAAGCGGAATGGGGCGGCAGCTCGCCCTATGGCCGCAAGCCCTCGGAGCCGGTGGATTCCTGGGTGAAACGGCTGAAGGCCGCGCGCGGGCTGTAAGCGGGCGCGCCTGAGGCGGCCGGGCCGCCTTGCGGCTAGCCGTCGGCCTCGACGAAGCGCAGCACGTGATCGAACAGGCTCTTGCGGGTCAGCAGCAGCAGGTGGCCGTCATCGGCAAAGCCGATGAGTCGCCCGCCGCCGGCCCGCCTGCGCAGGGTGTCGGTCTGACGGGTGGAGAACACCGGGTCTTCCATGCCGATGAAGAAGCCGATGCGGGCATGGCTGAGGTCTGCCCCCTCCGACAGCTCCCAACGCCGCAGCCCGGAGGAATGGGCGCGCACGAGCGCCGGGCTCGGGTCCGCGATGCGGGGGGCGTGCTCTTTGGAGAGGGTCTCTATCTGGTTGGTAAAGCGCGGGTTGTCGCGGTTGTTCCGGCCATAGAGCAGGGTTTTCCAGTACTCGTCCCAGATGGCCTTGCGGGTGAAGCTCCCGGCCCGGGTGGCGGCGGAGATCACGTCGCCCGCGCCGCGCAGGATGGTTTGCAGCCCGCCCGCGTGCTCGGGGGAGGGCGAGATAGCGGCCACGGTCACCGGGCGCGGCGCCAGCAGGGCGGCGGCCTCGAGCGCGATGGCGCCGCCGGCGGAATAGCCCACGAGGGTAAGCTGCTTGTCGGGGTGCTGGCGGGCGTAGCGGGCGATTTCCTCGGCCGCGGCGGTGATGGAAAGCTGGTGATCCAGCTCCAGCCCGTCCATGCCGGGAAAGCGGTAGTAGGCCAGCGCATGGCCCCGCGCCGCCCAGCCGTTGGTGGGCGCGAAGATATCGACCGAGGCGAGCGCGCCGGGGATCATCACCGTGAGGCGGGGCGCCTCTGCGGCGCGGGCGCTGCGGGCGGGATTGGTGGCCAGCGGGCTCTCTCCCACCGGAAGGGTGGGGGGCGCGGCACAGGCGGCGAGCAGGAGCGGGAGGGCGAGAAGGGCACGCATGAGCGCGACATTAGGCCGGCGCGGCACCGCCGAAAAGCGGTGAAACCCCTTGCAAAGCGGGCTCTGGGCGGCTAAACGCCGCTTCGTCAAGCCGCCGTGAGAGCTGCTGACGAAAAACTCAGGCAGGGTCGGGACCGTCCGGCCCTGATTTTGTTTTTCGAAAGTGCACGGCAGAGACCAACCCAAGACCGGCGGAGACAACCGCACGGCCAGAAACCGAAACCTAAGGATTGAAACGCCACATGGCTCAAAACGCAACGATGGAGGAATTCGAAGCCCTCCTGTCTGAAAGCTTCGAAATTGACACGCCCGACGAGGGCTCTGTTGTCAAAGGCAAGGTTATCGCGATCGAAGCGGGCCAGGCCATTATCGACGTCGGCTACAAGATGGAAGGCCGCGTTGAACTGAAAGAATTTGCCAACCCCGGCGAAGCTCCCGAGATTGCCGTTGGCGATGAGGTCGAGGTGTTCCTCGATCGCGTCGAGAACGCCCGGGGCGAGGCCAGCATCTCCCGTGACAAGGCCCGCCGCGAAGAGGCGTGGGACCGTCTGGAGAAGGCCTATGCCGACGAAGAGCGCGTTGAAGGCGCCATCTTCGGCCGCGTCAAGGGTGGCTTTACCGTCGATCTCGGCGGCGCCGTGGCCTTCCTGCCCGGCTCCCAGGTCGATGTGCGCCCGGTGCGCGATGCCGGCCCGCTGATGGGCCTCAAGCAGCCGTTCCAGATCCTGAAGATGGACCGTCGCCGGGGCAACATCGTTGTGTCGCGCCGTGCGATCCTCGAGGAGTCCCGCGCCGAGCAGCGTGCCGAAGTGATCGGCAACCTGACCGAAGGCCAGACCGTGGACGGCGTGGTGAAGAACATCACCGAATACGGTGCCTTCGTTGACCTCGGCGGCGTTGACGGCCTGCTGCACGTGACCGACATGGCCTGGCGCCGGGTGAACCACCCGAGCGAGATCCTGTCGATCGGCGAGACGATCAAGGTGCAGGTCATCAAGATCAACAAAGAGACGCACCGCATCAGCCTTGGCATGAAGCAGCTGCAGGACGATCCGTGGGATTCGGTGGAAGCCAAGTTCCCGCTCGACTCCGTGCACACCGGCCGCGTGACCAACATCACCGACTACGGTGCGTTCGTCGAGCTGGAGCCGGGTGTGGAAGGTCTTGTCCACGTCTCCGAGATGAGCTGGACCAAGAAGAACGTGCACCCCGGCAAGATCGTCTCCACCTCGCAGGAAGTGGAAGTCATGGTGCTCGAGATCGACCCCGCCAAGCGCCGGGTTTCTCTCGGCCTCAAGCAGACCATGCGCAACCCGTGGGAGGTGTTTGCAGAAACCCACCCCGAGGGGACCGAAGTGGAAGGCGAGGTCAAGAACATCACCGAGTTCGGTCTGTTCATCGGCCTGCCCGGCGACATCGACGGCATGGTGCACCTCTCCGACCTCAGCTGGGACGAGCGTGGCGAGGATGCCATTCAGTCCTACCACAAGAACGACATCGTTCAGGCCGTGGTGACCGAGACCGACGTGGAGAAGGAGCGCATCTCGCTCTCCATCAAGGCGCTGGGCGGTGACAAGTTTGCCGAGGCTGTTGGCGGCGTGAAGCGTGGCCAGATCATCACCGTGGAAGTGACGGCGATCGAGGATGGCGGCATCGAGGTGGAATACGAGGGCATGAAGTCCTTCATCCGCCGTTCCGACCTGAGCCGTGACCGTGCCGAGCAGCGCCCCGAGCGCTTTGGCGTGGGCGACAAGGTGGATGTGCGCGTGACCAACGTGGACAGCAAGACCCGCCGTCTGGGCCTGTCGATCAAGGCGCGCGAGATTGCCGAAGAAAAAGAGGCCGTGGAGCAGTATGGCTCGTCGGACTCCGGTGCTTCGCTCGGCGACATCCTGGGCGCCGCGCTCAACAAGGACGACTGATCGTCCGGACGCAGCTGCTGCGTGAGATTGGGGCCTCCGTCTTTGACGGGGGCCCTTTTTCGTTGGGCCGGCGCGGGGCGGGGGCGCTCCCGCCCGCCCACCCCGCGCCCCCGCCCCGCGCCGGGGTGCGCGGGTGCGATCTGCCTCTGGCGGCGGTTTGGTTGGCGCCTTCGGGGTGAGTATTTTCAGCAAGAAAATGCAGGGGTGTGGCGCCCGCGGTTGGGCGGGCGCCACTTTAGGGAGGGCGCTCAGCCCGGAGAGCGCAGGCGGATCACGCGCTGGTCGAAGCGCGGGTCGTGCCGGTCTTGCAGTGGCGTGAAGCCGTAGCGCGCGTAGAAGCGCCGTCCGATCGCGTTGCGGGCGAAGACATCGAGTTCGAGTCTGCCGTGGCGGCGCAGGGCGTCATCCATCAGCGCCCGGCCATGGCCATGGCCGCGATGGGCGGGGTCCATGAAGAAGCCGCCGACCTCGGTTGGGGTGCCGGGGATGAGCGCGATGAAGCCCTGCGGCCCGCTGCCTTCGTCCCAGACATGGGTTTCGGCATGGGGGAGGTAGAGTTTGCGGACGTCTTCGGCGGCGGCGAGGATGAAGGTCTCGCCCAGGAAGCCATGGGCGAGCCGGCTGGCCGCGGTGAAGATATGAACGATGGCGTCGTCGTCGACGCCCGGAGTGTAGGGTCGTATCAATGGATCTGTCCCTTGAGGATGTGTCTGATCTGGGGGCGCAGGCGACCAGCATCCGCCCGGGGGGCGGATTGCGCGTGGGGCTTTGCCCGGTGTGGCACCTCAACGGGGTGCCGACAGAACCATCAGTGCATCAAATCTCCATTGATGGCGTGGTTGTAAAACCTTGCCGGACACACGACAAGTCTGGCGTTCCGGCGCGGAAAATGGCCAGATCCGCGCATGTTGATTGCGCGCAACCGGAACTTTCGCCTGCTGTTTTCCTCGACCTCGGTGTCCAACCTCGGGGACGGGGTGTCGGCCATGGCGGTGCCTTGGCTCGCGAGCCTGCTGACCCGCGATCCGCTGCTCATTGCGCTGGTGCCCTTTGCTGCCTCGCTGCCGTGGATGCTGTTTGCGATCCCGGCGGGTGCGCTGGTGGACCGGTCGGACCGGCAGGCGCTGATGGTGCGGGCGGATATTCTGCGGATGCTGCTGACGGTGGGGATCGTGGCGCTGGCGCTGCGGATGCCGGAGGGCGACAGCGCCTGGCCGGTGCTGGCGCTGGCGGGGCTGGCCTTTCTGCTCGGATCGGCGGAAGTGGTGCGCGACAACGCGGCGCAGACCTTTCTGCCCGCCGTGGTGGAGCCGGGCGACCTTGAAACCGCCAATGGCCAGCTCTGGAGCGCCGAGCAGGTGGCGGGGCATTTCATCGGGCCGCCGCTGGCGGGATTTCTGATTGCCTGGGCGGTGCCGGCGCCCTTTGTGCTTGATGCGGTGACCTTCGCCCTCGCGGCCTGGCTGGTCTGGGCGATTGCCACGCCGCGCCGGGTGCTGCCCGCACGGCGGCGGCTGCGCGAGGAGCTGGCCGAGGGCTGGCACTGGCTTCGGGGGCAGGCGTTGCTGCTGCGGCTGGCGGTGATGCTGGGGCTGATCAACTTCATGCACATGATGTGGCTGACGGTGCTGGTGCTGTTCAGCCAGGAGATTCTGGGGCTGAACGCGGCGGGCCACGGGCTGCTGCTGGCGGTGGGCGCCTGCGGTGCGGTGCTGGGCGGCATGCTGGGCCCGCGGGTGAGCGGGCGGCTCGGGGCCACGGCCACGGTGCGCCTTGCGCTCTGCCTGATGCCGCTGCCCTTCTTCATGATCGGGCTCGGCGCGCATCCGGTGCTGGCCGGGCTGGCGCTGTTCATGGAGGCGGTGGCGGGGATGCTGTGGAACATCGTCACCGTGAGCTGGCGGCAGCGGATGATTCCCGATGCGCTGATGGGCCGGGTGAATGCGCTCTATCGCTTTTTCGGCTGGGGAATGATGCCGCTGGGCGCGCTTGCGGGGGGCGCCGTGGTGGCCCTGGCCGAGCCCGGCCTTGGCCGCGAACTGGCGCTGCGGATGCCCTATGTGATCGGCGGTACGGGGATGTTCGTGCTGGCCTGTTACGGCGCCGCGCGGCTGCGGTTCTGAGGCGGGGGCGATTCGGTTGATGCTGCGCTGCGGCATGTGTGCTGAGAGCATTCTGCACTGCCAAAGCCTTGGTTTTTCAGGCGGAAAATTGACCATGGGCGCGGAAAAGCCGTGAAATGACGCATTCGCCCCGTTTCGGATATTAAATTTTGTGCCTATAGTCGCAGGGCAAATCACGACACGGAATCGTGGGCAGAACACGTCCTGAACGGGGGGAAACATGATCCGATCGGAATTGATCCAGAAGGTCGCTGACGAGAATCCGCATCTCTATCAGCGCGACGTTGAGCGGATCGTGAACACCATCTTCGAAGAGATCATTGGCGCCATGGCCGATGGCGACCGGGTGGAGCTTCGCGGGTTCGGCGCCTTTTCGGTGAAGAAGCGGGATGCCCGCGTGGGCCGCAATCCGCGTACCGGCGACGCCGTGGACGTGGAAGAAAAGCACGTGCCGTTCTTCAAGACCGGGAAGCTCTTGCGCGACCGGCTGAACGGCAAGTAAAACGGGGACATGATCCGGTATCTCCGCTACGGCTTTCTGGCCGCCCTCGCCATTGTTCTCATTACCCTTGCTCTCGCCAATCGCGAGCCGGTGACGCTGAAGCTGTTGCCCGGCGAGCTGGCCGACCTGCTGGGGCTGCCCTATCAGATCACGCTGCCGCTGTTCGTCTCGCTCTTTGCGATGATCGCGCTCGGCATTCTGGTCGGGTTCATCTGGGAGTGGTTCCGCGAGCACAAGCACCGGGCCGAGGCCGCACGCCAGGCCAAGGAGGCGCGGCGGGCGAAGAAGGAACTGGATCAGGTGAAGCGCGAGACCGGGCAGGAGCAGGACGACGTTCTGGCGCTGCTGGACGATCGCAAGGCAAGCTGACATGGCGGACATCCGGGTGAAGATCTGCGGGCTGAAGCGCCCGGAGGACATGCGTGCCGTGGCCGAGGCCGGGGCGGCCTATGCGGGGCTGAACTTCTTCGAGCCCTCGCCGCGATATGTCAGCCCCGAGCGGGCGCGCGAGCTGGCGCTGGTGGCGCCCGAGGGCTTGGCCAAGGTGGGGCTGGTGGTGGATGCGGATGACGCGCTGCTGGACCGGATCATCGAGGCGGTGCCGCTGGATATCATTCAACTGCATGGCAAGGAGAGCCCGGAGCGGGTGGCCGAGGTGCGCGCGCGCTACGGGTTGCCGGTGATGAAGGCGGTGGGCGTGGCCGGCGAGGCGGATCTGTCGGCGCTGGACGAGCATGGCCGGGTGGCGGACATGCTGCTGGTCGATGCCAAGCCCGCGCCGGGCGACGAGCTGCCCGGCGGCAATGGCCTGCCCTTCGACTGGCGGCTCATCGCCGGGCGGCGCTGGGGCGTGCCGTGGTTGCTGGCGGGCGGTCTGCACGCGGGCAACGTGGCCGAGGCGGTGGCGCGGACCGGGGCGCGGCAGGTGGACCTTTCGTCGGGCGTGGAGCGCGAGAAGGGGGTGAAGGACGCCGGGATGATCCGCGCCTTCATGGAGGCTGTCGCGGAGATCGACGGATGAGCCTGCGGTTCCGCGAGGCGCGGCGCGAGGATGTGCCTGCCGTGGTGGCGCTGCTGGCCGATGACATGCTCGGGCAGGGCCGCGAGCGGGCCGGGCTGGAGCCCTATCTTGCCGCTTTCGATGCAATGCAGCGCGAGCCGGGCAACCGGGTGTTCGTGGGTGAGCGCGACGGCGTGGTGGTGGCGACCTATCAGCTGACCTTCATTTCGGGGCTCTCGCTGGCCGCCGCGCGGCGGGCGCAGGTGGAGAGCGTGCGGGTCGCGGGCGCCTTGAGGGGCCAGGGCGTGGGGCAGCTGATGTTTGCCGACATCGAGGCGCGGGCGAAGGCGGCGGGGTGCAGCCTTGTGCAGCTGACGATGAATGCCGCCCGGGTGGACAGCCGCCGGTTTTACGAGGGGCTGGGGTTCGAGGCGAGCCACCTGGGGTTCAAGAAGTACCTGTGAGGCGGTGCCTCGGCGGGGGGCTTCTGCCAAGGCGGGACAAGTCCCGCCCTACGCGATGACCTTGAGGACGGCCTGGGTGGTTCTGTCGATATGCGCGTTCGACAGGCGGATGGCTGTTGGCGTGTCGCGGGCGAGGGTGGCGTCCATGATGGCCTGATGCTCGGCCTGAAGGTCGCGCGCCGGGTCGGGGTGGGTCAGCGAGATGCGGCGGTAGCGTTCGTGCTGGTAGTAGATCAGCCCGCGCAGGCGCTTGAGCCACGGGCTTTCGCAGGCGGCGACGAGGGCCTCGTGGAAGGCGCGGTTCTTGTCTTCCCAGTCGGAGGCCCCGTCCGAGGGGTTTTCGCGGCGGCGGCTGTCGGCTTTGCCCAAGGCGTAGAAGGCGGCGACGATGCCGGCCTCCCAGCTGTCGTCGCCGGCGGCGATGGCGCGCTGGAGCGCCTCGCTCTCGAGGTCGCAGCGCACGCGGGAGATGTCGCGCAGCTCCTCGGCGGAGACCGGCGCGACGGAAAAGCCGCGCTGGGCCTCGAAGATCACCAGAAATTCGGCGGTGAGCTTGGAGAGCGCCTCGCGCAGCGGGCTGGCGCCGATGCCGTAGGTTTCGGAGAGCTGGGCGATGCGCAGGCGGGTTTCGGGCGGGAGGCGGCCTGAGACGATATCGCCGCGCAACATGGCGTGGGCGCGATCTGACAGGGTTTCCTGGGCGATGTTCATGGGGCGGCCTGTGATTTTCCGTGAGGCTAGCAGGCGGCGCGGGGGCGATCAACGACAGAGGCGGCTATCGTCGGAAAACCGGGGATTGTCGATGTTGTCGGGCGGGCCACAGCCGCCCCTCCGCCGCTCAGGCCGGGCTGGGTGCCGCGACCCGGGCACCGGGCGCGATGGTGGGGGCGGCGGCGTTGAGTGCATCGCGTGCAAAGCCTGCCGCCGACTGGTAGCGGGCCATGAACTCGGCCCGTTCGGCGGGCGGGATCACCGCGTCGATGTCGTCGAACTCGCCGCCGCAGCGGTCGTTCACCATGTTCAGCAGGCCGAAGGGTCCGGCCCCGCGGTTGCGCAGGATCACCTCGGAAATCGGGCCGCAGAGCTTGTTGTCGAAGGCGGCCAGCGCCGCGGGGGTGACACCGTGCTCCAGCATCGCCGCGCCGATCTCGCGGGCATCGACCACCGCCTGCGAGGCGCCGTTGGAGCCGGTGGGATACATCGCATGGGCGGCGTCTCCCATCAGCACCACCGGCCCGTCGGCCCATGTTCGCACCGGGTCGCGGTCGATCATCGGGTTTTCGAAGGCCTCGCCCGCGCCCGAGATCAGCGCGGGCACGTCGAGCCAGTCGTAGCGCCAGTCTTCGAACATGTGGATGAAGTCGGAGATCGGCGCGGGGCGGAACCAGCCGGACTTGCGGGCTTCGGCCTCGTCGAAGGTGACTTCGGCGATCCAGTTGATCAGGGCCAGCCCTGTCTCGGGGTCAGGGTGGGAGATCGGGTAAATCACCATGCGCTGGCGATGGGTCCCGAGCCCGATGAAGGAGGAGCCGGTGCGGATGGGCCGCGCCAGCGTGGTGCCGCGCCACATCAGCGCGCCGCCCCAGTGGATCGGCGGCTGCTCGGGGTGCATCTGGGCGCGGATCGCAGAGTGGATGCCGTCGGCCCCGATGAGCAGGGTGCCGGTTGTTTCGGAGGTGGTGTTGTCGGTGTGCTCGATATGGGCGGTGACGCCCGCGCCGCTCTTGCTGTAGCCGGTGACGCGGCAGCCGAGCCGCAGCGCATCGGCCCCGGCGCGCTCGGTGAAGGTGCGGGCCAGCAGCATGTGCAGCTCGCCCCTGTGCACCGCGTATTGCGGCCAGTTGTAGCCGGCATCGAGGCCGCGGGGTTCGGCGTAGACATCGTTGCCGTTCAGCCCGACCAGCGCCCATTCGCGGGCCGGAAGGCCGATGGTGTCGAGCGCCTCGGGGCCGATGCCGAGATCGAAGAGTTCGCGCACCGCGTTGGGTTGCAGGTTGATCCCCACCCCCAGCGGCTTCAGCTCGCGGGAGCTTTCGAACACGGTGCAGGGCACGCCGATCTGGTGCAGCGTCAGCGCCATGGCAAGGCCGCCGATGCCGCCGCCTGCGATGAGAACGTGGGGCTGTGTCATAGGTGCCGTCTCCTCCCGGGGTCGGGAGGTTCTAGCAGGGTGGGGGCGGGGATCAAGCGCGGCGGGGTTTGCGGATCAGGGGAAGAGGCCGCTGCGCTCGACCATCTCCGATTCCATCAGCGTGTAGCGGCGCACGACCTTGCGGGCGTTGAACAGGATCACTAGCTGCTTGCGGGTGCCCTTGGCCGAGCTGCCGAGCTGGTTGATGTAGGGGATGTAGTTGAGCGCGCTCTGCTTCATCTCGGAGTAGTCGTAGGACCAGATGTCATGCCCGCCGGCGCTGAAGGTCACGTTGCCCGGCGCGCCGAACATCTGCCGGACCTCGGCCTGGGTGGTGACCCCTTCGGTCAGCTTGGATTGCACGCTTTCCTCGGTTTCCTCCGAGATCCCCTTGTTGCCGGTGGAATCGCAGCCTGTCAGCGCAAGGAGCGCGGTCAGGGCGGCGGCGATGCAGGGGGTGAGGCGGCGCGTGGGCATGGGGGCTCCGGGGTTGGGTCGGGGTGCTTATACTCCGGCGCAGAGCGGTGCGGCTACGGGGCGTCGGTCACAAGCCCGTGGCTGGCGGCAGCCCGCCGTTGGCGCTCAGAAGAGCAGGCTCAGGCTGCCCACCACCAGCGGGATCGGGAGCGAGATGGCGAGGCGGAGCGCCATGGTGCGGGTGCCCATGAAGGGGATCTCGTAGGCGAGGATCTTGGTCAGGGAGAACAGGCTCCAGGAGGTGACATAGGTGATTGCCGCCGCCGGGGTGGCCCCGGCCTTCAGCGCGGCGGCCGCGAGGGCGAAGCTGACGAAGGCGCCGCCCGGGGTGATCGGGCCGAGGAGCGTGGCGAGCAGCAGGGCGCGCAGCCCGGCGTCGGTGCCGAAGAGCGCCTCGATCCGGTCGGCGGGCATCAGCTCGGCCAGCAGGGCCGCGCCGATCATCGCCACGAAGAGCCGGGGCAGGGAGAAGGCGGCGAGCCGGGCGGTGTCGGCCAACGCGGCGCGGCGCCGGGCGGGGGTGGCCAGCTTGGCCCATGTGAAGGCGGCGAGGGCATAGAGCAGCACGGTGCCGATGAGGATGTTCATGCCCGTTGCCTCCCCACCAGCGCCCGCGCCACCAGCCCCACCGCCAGCGGCACCGGCAGGCAGAGGGCGACCCGCAGCGCGACGAGGTGCCAGTCGAGAAACGACAGCTCCCAGATCAGGGTGCGGTTGAGCGAGAGCAGCGACCAGCCGGTGATGAGTGCGAGCGTTGCGCCAAGGTCGGCCCCGGCCACGAGCAGCGCGGCGGCGAGCGGAAAGGTCATGCCCGGCCCGCCCGGCAGCAGCGCCCCGGCGGCAGAGGCCAGCACCAGCCCGCGCCAGCCGCTCTCCTGCCCGATCAGGGCCGAGACCCTCTCGCGCGGGAGCAGCAGCGGAATTGCCGCCGCCACGAAGAGCCCGGCGCCGACCTTGGGCAGCAACAGCGCCAGAAAGCCGAGCGCCCCGAGGGCGGTGGCCAGCGCGTGACCGGCACCGAACCGTGCCGCGACCAGCCCGGCGGCGAGCAGGGTGACGGCGAGCAGCACGAGAAAGCCGCCGTCGATGATCTTGCGGCGGACCTGGTGGGGCTGATCGGGCGGGGTTTCTGGTGCGGCTGGCATTGCCCTGTCTTGTCGGCCCTGACGCGCCCGGCTGCAAGCCCTGCGGGGCCGGGTGGCGGGAAGATCCGGGCAATTGCGCTGCAATTTTCGGGGCCGGAGTGAACCTTTCCTTAAGGCTCGGGATGCTAGGCGAACCGGGATTTTCTCGTGACATGGAGACCAGGATGAGAGCCCTGCGTAAATTCGCCGCCCCCCTTGCCGCCCTGATGATGAGCAGCCCGCTGATGGCTGCCGACGGGGTGGAGCCGGATGCAGTTCATTTCGCCCAGGTGGCGGCCATGGAGGGCCCGGCTGCGGCGCTCGGGCAGGGGATGCGAAGCGGCATTCTCGCGGCCTTCGAGGAGGCCAACCGCGCCGGTGGCGTGCATGGTCGCATGGTGCGGCTGGAGAGCCTTGATGACGGGTATGAGCCCGATCGCTCGGTGGCCCATGTGCTGCATGTGATCGAAGGGGGCGGGCATATCGGCTTCATCGGCCCGGTCGGCACCCCCACCGCCCTTGCCACCCAGCCCGAGGCGACGGCGGCCAACATGCCCTATGTCGGCCCCTTCACCGGGGCGGGCTTTCTGCGGGCGCCGGAGCTGACGAATGTGGTCAACGTGCGCGCCACCTATGGGGCGGAAACCGAGGCCTGGATCGCCCATCTGGTCGATGAGCTCGGGATGCAGAACATCGCAATTCTCTATCAGGATGACGGCTTCGGCCGGGTCGGCCTCGAGGGGGTGACGGCGGCGCTCGACCGGCGCGGCATGAGCCTTGCCGCCTCGGGCAGCTACACCCGCAACACCGTGGCCGTGAAGTCTGCGCTGATCGAGATCCGCAAGGCCAAGCCCGATGCCGTGGTGATGGTGGGGGCGTACAAGCCGATTGCAGAGTTCATCCGGCTGTCGAAGAAGCTGAAGTTCGAGCCGACCTTCGTGAACATCTCCTTTGTCGGCTCCGAGGCGCTGGCCGGGGAGCTGGGCGAGGCGGGCGAAGGGGTGATCATCAGCCAGGTGGTGCCCTTCCCCTGGGATGCCTCGCTGCCGGTGGTGGCCGAGTATCAGGCCGCAATGCTGGCGATGAGCCCCGATGCGCACCCCGGGTTCGTGACCCTCGAGGGCTATCTGACCGGCCGCGTCGCGCTGCGCGCCCTGGAGGCTGCCGGCAAGGATGTGACCCGCGAGAGCTTTCTGGCGGCGCTGGCCGGGCTTGGCAGCTTCGACCTCGGGGGCCTCGGCTTCAGCTACGGGCCGGGCGACAACCAAGGCTTGGATGCCGTGTTTCTCACCCGGATCACCGCCGGTGGCGGCTTCGAGACGGTGGTGAGCGGTGGCGGTTCCTGACCGGCATGATTTACCCGTCCCGGCCGGCCTCGGTGCCGCGCCGGGACGATTGCAGAGTTTCAAGGCGCGGAGACGCAACGTGACCCGTATCAGATCTTTCTTCGGCGGCATCGCCACCAAGTTCGGCCTCATCTTCATGGCCCTCGGTGCCATGGTCCTGGCGGCTGTGGCGATCGGGATGTTCGTGTTCGGCGCCCTGTCGGGCGCGCTGCAGGCCTTCATCGACGAGAACCTGCCGGGGATCGAGGCGAGCATGGAGGTGACGGCGCAGACCGGCGCGGTGCAGGGCGCGCTGAACGGGGTGCTGCTCGCCGGGGACGCCGGGGCGCTCAAGACCGCCGGCACCGAGCTGCAGGACGGTGTGACCGCGCTCAAGGCCGCCACCCGCCGCCTTGCCCCGGGCGCCCGCGAAGAGATCGACCCGCTCCTGGCCGAACTCGACATCGCCAATGCGGCGATGGTCCGGGCGCTGGAAGAGCGGTTCTCCGAGCAGGACCGGGTGCGCGAGATGGTGGAGGCCTTCGTGACGCTTTCGGACGAGGCGAATGGCGCGATGGTGGGGCTCGGCGATGATGCCTATTTCGAGCTTCAGATCGGCGGCGAGGATACCGTGGAAACGGTGAAGGCCACGCTTGGGGCGCTGGTGAAGGAGGAGTTCAGCCAGATGCTGGCGCTGATGCGCGCGCGGGCGGAGATCAACCTTCTCAGCGGCTTGACCCTGGTGCTGGCGGATGAGCCGGACATGTTCATGGAGGTGATCCTCGGCGACCTGGCGGCAGAGAGCCTCGCCCAGCTCGACACCGCCCTGTCCGAACTGCCCGAGGGCGCGGTGCCTGCCGTGCTGATGGGCGAGATCGCCGCGAGCGCCGAGTTCTTCCGGGCACGGCAGGAGCAGAATGACTACCAACGCGCCGATCTCCGGCAGGAGGTGCTGTCGCAGCGGCAGGCGAGCGCAACGGCGGTGAACGGCGCGATCGAGGCGATGAATGCCGCGCTGACGGAGCGGGCGCAAGAGGCCGCCAGCGGAAACGAGGCGGCGATCCGGACCCTGCTGGACGAGCAGGTGAGCAAGATGCGCACTTCGAGCGAGATCGGCATCTCGGTGAAGGCGGTGCTCGCCAAGGCTCTGCTCGGGGCGGCGGCGCAGGATGTTGGCACCGCGGCCGGGGCGCAGGCCTCTGTCGACGATGCGCTGAACCACCTCGACGGCTTGCTTGCAGGGCACGAGCTGCCCGAGAGCCTCGTGGCGGTGATGGACGAAATGCACCAGATCGTTGCCGCGGAAGGCGGCGTCGTCGACGCCCGCCGTCAGATGCTCGAGGCCCGCAATGCGGCCTTCAGACGGTCGAATGTGTCGGGGGCCGCGATCGCGCAGATCGTCGAGGCGGCACGCGGCAATGCCCAGCTGGCGATGACCGAGGTGGTGGCGAGCAGCGAGGAGATCCTGTCGCAGGCCGATGTAGCGCGCGCGGAGTTCAAGATCATTGCGATTGCGAGCCTGATTCTCCTGCTGGCCGCACCGATCCTGACCTGGGCGCTGATCCTGCGCCCCATGGCGCGCGTGACCCAGGCGACCGAGCGGCTGTCGCGCGGTGACTTGGCGCCGGTGGAGGGATTTGACCGCACCGGGGGGGAGATCGGCCGGATGGCGGGCGCCCTGAAGGTGTTCCGGGACGGGATGATCGAACGGCAGAAGATGCAGGAGGCCGAGGCGGAGCGCGAGGCGCAGGCGCGCGAAAAGGAAAGAGAGGCGGAGGCCCGCGAGCGTGCAAGGGCGGCGGAGGCCGAAGCCGCGGAGCGCAAGCGCGAAGAGGAGACCCGCCAGCGCGAGGCCGCCGAGGCCGAGGAGCGCGAACGCATCCGGGCCGCCGCAGAGGAAGAGCGCAAGGCGCGGGCGGACGAGCAGGAGCTGGTGGTGGAACGCCTGGCCACGGCGCTCGATCAGCTTGCTGCCGGCGATCTGACTGTGAGCATCGACACCGAATTTGCGGGAACCTACGAGAGCCTGCGCCGGAATTTCAACGCCGCCGTGCTTACGCTGGAGCAGCTCATCACCGCCCTCTCGGCCAGTGCCGACACGGTGAAGACCACTTCGCAGGATATTTCTGCGGCGGCGAAGGACCTTGCCCGCCGCACCGAAAGCAGCGCCGCAACCCTCGAACAGACCAGCGCCGCCGTGACCGAGTTGAGCGAAAGCGCCGGTGCCACCGCCGACCGGGCCCGCGAGGCGGATCGCATCATGCAGGTCACCCGCGACAATGCAGAGTCGAGCCAGAGCACGGTGCGCGGCGCGGTGGCGACGATGACGGAGGTCGAGGCCTCTTCTGCCGCCATCTCCAAGATCGTCGACCTGATCGACGACATTGCCTTTCAGACCAACCTGCTGGCGCTGAACGCCGGGGTCGAGGCGGCACGGGCCGGCGAGCAGGGCCGCGGCTTTGCGGTCGTGGCCATGGAGGTGCGCTCGCTGGCCCATCGGTCGTCCGATGCGGCCAAGGAGATCAACGGGCTCATCAATGCGACCCGCGACAGGATCACCCGCGGTGTCTCTCAGGTGGGCGAGGCCGGCGATGCGCTCGACGGGATCCTCGACCTGGTCAGCGAGGTTTCGGGCCAGATCACGGCGATCGCCGGGGCCGCCAACGAGCAATCCTCCGGCGTGCGCGAAATCAGCCATGCGGTGGCCCAGCTCGACCGGGCGACCCAGGACAATGCCGCGATGTTCGAGCAATCCGCGGCCTCCAGCCAGCTGCTGACCGAAGAGGCCCGCACCCTGTTTGATCTTTCCGCCCGGTTCCGCACCCACGAGAGCGCCGCGCCTGAAGGCGCGGCCCCCGTAGGGAGCGCTGCCGCAGGCAGCGCCAAGGCGCCGAAGGGGTCGCGAAGCGGCACCACCGTGCTGAGCGGTTCGAGCTCTTCATCGAGGGGCGCACCCGGTCGTGAGGCAGCAGCGGCACAGACTGTTCTGAAGCGCAGTGCCTAGCCGATAGCGGCACGTGCTGCCGACGAGGGTGCCGCGCCGCAAGGCGTGGCCACCGAGGGTGGCGCTGCCGCAGGCAGCGCCACGGGGCGGGAGGCATTGCCGAAGGGTGCCAGCGGGCTGCCCGCGTCGACCTCCTCGTTGGCGGGCGCATCCGGCCATGAGCCAGAAACGGTACAGACCTTACTGAAGCGGAGTGCCTAGCCGGTAGCGGCACGTGGTGCCGACGAGATCGCCGCGTCGCAAGGCGTGGCCGCCGAGAGGAGCGCTGCCGCAGGCAGCGCCACGGGGCGGGAGGCGTCGCCGAAGGGTGCCACCGTGCTGCCCGCTTCGACCTCTCTGTCGGGCGGCGCGCCCGGTCGTGAGGCAGCAACGGTACAGTCCGTACTGAAGCGCAGTGCCTTGCCGAAGGCACGGCACGTTCTGCAGACGGGAACGCCGCGCCGCAAGGCGCGGCCCACGAAGGGAGCGGTGACACAGGCAGCGCTACGGCGCCACAGGCGGCGCGTAGAGGCTTCACCGTGCAGGGCGGTTCTAGCTCTTCGTTGGTGGGCGCATCCGGCCATGAGCCAGCAACGGTACAGACCTTACTGAAGCGTAGTGAACAGCCGATGGCGCGGCACGTGGTGCCGACGAGATCGCCGCGCCGCAAGGCGTGGCCGCAGAGAGGAGCGCTGCCGCAGGCAGCGCCACATGGCGGGATGCCTCGCCGAAGGGCGCAACCGGGCTTGGAGTTTCGACCTCTCCGTCGGGTGGCGCGCCCGGTCGTGTGGCAGCGGCGGTACAGACGGTACTGAAGCGCATTGCCTAGCCGAAGGCACAGCACGCTCTGCAGGCGGGAACGCCGCGCCGGAAGGCGCGGCTCATATGGAGGGCGGTTCCGCAGGGAGCGCGGAGGCGAAGCGGAACGGCACCATCGGGCTGCCCGCTTCGACCTCCCTGTTTCGTGTGCGCATCCGGTCGTGGGCCATCGTTGGTCCCGACCGTGCTGTAGCGCAGTGCCTGACCGATGGCGGGGCACGTGCTGCCATGTCGTCCTGGCTGCGTGGTGTCATGAAAGCTTTACGGGAGTGTCACACGGGCTTTGCGCCTTCCCTGCTACCTGCCCCGGACTGAACCGGGGGACTGCATGCTCGTCATCGACAAGCTGACCAAGCGCTTTGGCGCAAATACGGCCGTAAGCGCTGCGAGCTTCAGCGTCGACAAGCCGATGATGATCGGGATCATCGGGCGCTCCGGTGCCGGGAAATCGACGCTGCTGCGGATGCTCAACCGGCTGACCGATGCCTCGGAGGGGGCGGTCCGTTACGAGGGCCGCGATGTGCTGTCGCTGAGTGGGGCGGGCCGGCGGGCGTGGCAGGCCGACTGCGCGATGATCTTTCAGCAATTCAACCTGGTGCCGCGGATGGACGTGGTGTCGAACGTGCTGCACGGCACGCTCGGGCGCCGCTCCAGCTTTGCGACCTTCTTCAACCTCTACCCCGCCGCGGACATCCACCGCGCCATCGACATCCTCGACCGGCTCGGCATTGCCGAGCAGGCGCCCAAGCGGGCCGAGGCGCTCAGCGGCGGGCAGCAGCAGCGCGTGGCGATTGCCCGGGCGCTGATGCAGGACCCGAAGATCATTTTGGCCGACGAGCCGATTGCCTCGCTCGACCCGATGAATGCCCAGGTCGTCATGCAATCGCTGCGCCGCATCCACGAGGAAGACGGGCGCACCGTCATTGCCAACCTGCACACGCTCGACACCGCGCGGCGCTATTGCGACCGGGTGATTGGCATGCGCGACGGGCGCATCGTGTTCGACGGGCTGCCCGAGCAGCTCACCACCGACATGGCCCGCGAGATCTACGGCGCTGACCAGAGCTTCAGCGAAGCGGCCACCTCGACCGAGATCGAGAGCGTTGACGCCGCCGCGCCTGACCGCACCGCCCACCCCCGCGCCGACGAAATGGAGCACCCGCCGCTCGGCGCCTGAGTTTCCAACCCGCCCTGCACACGCATGGGGCATCCAGACCAAACCGGAAAGAGAGAGACAGAGATGAAACACCTTATTGCCGCCGCCCTGGCGACCACCGCCCTCGCAGGCGCCGCCGCCGCGCAGGACATCAGCGAGTTCAACATCGGCATCCTCGGCGGCGAAAACGCCCAGGACCGGATGAACAACCATGAATGCCTGAAGAACTACACCGAAGAGGCGCTCGGCGTTCCGGTGAAGCTCTTCGCCCCGGCCGACTACAACGGCGTGATGCAGGGCCTGCTCGGCGGCACGCTCGACATGGCCTGGCTCGGCGCCTCGGCCTATGCCGGTGTTTACCTGCAAGACCCCGAGGCGGTGACCCCGGTGCTGGTGAAGATCAACCTCGACGGCTCCTATGGCTACCACTCGATCGGTTTTGCCCGCAAGGACAGCGGCATCACCTCGCTGGCCGACATGCAGGGCAAGACCTTCGGTTTCGGCGATCCCAACTCCACCTCGGGCTACCTGATCCCTTCGGTCGAGATCCCCACTGCCGGTGAGGGCATCACCATGGAGCCCGGCGCCTATTTTGCCGATGTCACCTTTACCGGCGGCCACGAGCAGACCATCGTTGCGGTGAACAACGGCGACGTCGACGCCGGTGTGACCTGGGCCGACGGTCAGGGCGAGTGGGAAGACGGCTACAACTCCGGCGCGCTGCGCAAGGCGGTTGATGCGGGCCTCGTCGACATGAACGATCTGGTCGAGATCTGGCGCTCCAAGCCGATCCCGGAAGGCCCGATTGTGCTGCGCACCGCGCTGCCCGAAGAGGTGAAGGTGAAGATGACCGCGCTGGTCGACGGCATGTACGAGGCCGACGCCGAGTGCACCTACAACATCTCTGCCGGTGAGAGCCTGGGCTTCGACCCGATCACCCACGAAGCCTACGAGAGCATCGTCGCCGCCCGTCAGGCGAAGAGCAACTAAGCGGCCTCGCCGCAAAAAGGCCCCGCCCCACGAAAGGGCGGGGCCACCTCTTTTTTCAAGGCAGCTCCATGGCAGATATCTCGCAGCATGGCCCGCAGGGGCTGGAGGCCACCCGCGCGCATTACCTCGCGCTGGTGCAGAAGCGCCGCCTTTATGGCGGGATCACGCTGGCGATATTCGTGCTGCTGCTCGTGTCGGGCTTCATGCTCGCCGATGAGCGCAATGCGGGCGGGTTCTGGAACGGGCTGCCCCAGATCTTCGACTTTCCCGCCGATGTGGTGGCCGACACGATCCCGCGGCTGCACCTGCTGCCCGAGCACATCGCCCGCTACTTTCCGGCGCTGATCGAGACCATCAACATTGCCGCCGTATCGACCCTGCTGGGCGCGGTTGCGGCAATGGTGTTTTCGCTCCTCGCCACCCGTGGCCTTGCCCGCTGGCCCCGCGCCATTCCGCTGTTTCGCCGCGCCATGGACATCATGCGGGCGGTGCCCGAGATCGTGATTGCGCTGATGCTGATCTTCGTGCTCGGCGGCGGGCCGGTGCCGGCGATGATCGCCATCGCGTTTCACACCGCCGGGGCGCTGGGCAAGCTGTTTTCGGAGGTGGCGGAGAATGCCGACCTGAAGCCGGTGGAGGGGCTGTCTTCGGTGGGGGCCACGTGGACCCAGCGGATGTGGCTGGGGGTGATCCCGCAGGTGGCGCCGAACTGGCTGAGCTACGCGCTGCTGCGGTTTGAAATCAACATTCGCGCCAGCGCCATCCTCGGCTTCGTCGGGGCGGGGGGCATCGGCTACGAGCTGAAGAACGCGATGAGCTGGGGGCAGGGCAAGTTTGACGAGGCGGCGGCGATCTTCATCCTGCTGTTCCTCACCATCGTCCTGTTCGACCAGCTTTCGAGCTATGCCCGCCACAAGCTGGCCGGACCGGGAGCGCATTGATGGACCTCGCTGCACGATACACCGAAGCCGAGCGGATCATCTCGCGCAAGAAGCTGCTGGCCTTCGCCCTGCCGGGGCTGGTGCTGCTGTATTTCGTCTACATCTTTTTTGCCTTCGACGTGCCGGGCCTGCTCGAGCGGGCCCGCCCGGAGAATGCGCAGATCCTGTTGCGCGACACGTGGAGTTACAAGACCCACGTGGCCCGCGACAACCGCAATGGCGAGCTGAGCTATGCGGTGGAGGGCGAGCGCAAGGGGGCCTATCCCGAGGGCGAGCGGCCCGATTGGGTGAGCGGCACGGGCGAGACCACGGTGATCGACCTTGGCCGGGGCCGGGTGGCGACCTTCCTGCCCGGCAATGCGGTTGAGCTGGTCATTCCGGGCGAGCGCACCATTGAGGCGCGGCTGGACGGGCGGCGGGTGGTGACGAACCTCAGCGAGCCCTATCCCGACTACGTGTCGGTTTCGAACTCGCGACTTCAGGTGACGCTGCCGGGCGCGCGGCTGACCTTCACCCGGTCGCGCAGCGAGACCTTCCGGTATTTCGGCGGCTGGGAGCTGTTTTTCTTCACGCTCGACAGCCCCTATCACGGGCACGGGCTGGGCAGCATCCTGTTCGGCGCGCAGATCGACCCGGCGCGGGGCAATGTTGCAGGGGCCTGGCATGACTTTTGGCAGAACCCGATGTGGATGCATTCGGCGGTGGCCTGGGCGATTTTCGAGACCGTGCTCATGGCCTTTCTGGGCACCTTCGGGGCGGCGCTGATCTCTCTGCCGATTGCCTTTCTGGCGGCGAAGAACTTTGCGCCGCTTCAGTCGCTGCGCTTTGCCTTTCGCCGGGTGTTCGACTTTTTGCGCGGGGTGGACGGGCTGATCTGGACGATTGTTCTGAGCCGCGCCTTCGGGCCGGGGCCGCTGACCGGCTCGCTCGCCATTCTGCTCACCGACACCGGGAGCTTTGGCAAGATGTTCTCCGAGGCGCTGGAGAACGTGGACAAAAAGCAGATCGAGGGGGTGGCCAGCACCGGCGCGGCGCGGCTGCATCGCTACCGCTTTGGCGTGATCCCGCAGGTGGCGCCGGTGCTGCTGAGTCAGGTGCTCTACTACCTGGAATCCAACACCCGCAGCGCCACGATCATCGGCGCGATCACCGGCGGCGGCATCGGCCTGCTGCTGACACAGGCGATGATCACCCAGAAGGACTGGGAAGAAGTGACCTATTACATCGTGCTGGTGGTGCTGATGGTCATGGTGATGGACAGCCTCTCGGGCTGGCTCCGGCGGCGGCTGATCCGGGGCGAATGATGCTGCGCGAGTTCGAGCCGGCGATCGAGCCGGAGTGCGATATCGAAGGGTCCAGCTTTGGTCGCTACTGCGAGGTGAAGCGGGGCAGCCGGGTGGCGTGGTCGGAGTTTGGCGACTACGCCTATTGCGACCGTTACTGCGACATTGCCAATGCCAGCGTGGGCAAGTTTGCCAATATCGCCAGTTTCGTGCGGATCGGGGCGACGGATCACCCGCTGGATCGCGCCTCGCTGCACCACTTCATGTATCGCTCCGATGATCTCTGGGAGGATGCAGAGCGCGATGCCGCGTGGTTTGCGAAGCGGCGGGCGCGGCGGGCCGTGGTGGGGCATGACACCTGGATCGGCCATGGCGCGATGATCAAGCCGGAGGTCACGGTGGGGCATGGCGCGGTGGTGGCGGCCGGGGCGATCGTGACCCGCGATGTGGCGCCCTATGTGATCGTGGCGGGCAACCCGGCGCGGGTGCTGCGGCGGCGCCAGCCCGAGGCGGTGGCCGAGCGGCTCATCGCGCTGGCGTGGTGGGATTGGAGCCATGCGGCGATCCGGGCGGCGCTGGAGGATTTTCGCGCCCTGGAGGCGGAGGCGTTTCTGGAGAAATACGCCTAGGGTCTGCAACCCGTCTTACTCCGGCTGCGCCCGGCCCAGGCTATTCGGCGGCCAGTGCGCGTGCGGCCTCGGGGCGGGCGAGGACGCGCAGGGCGAGGGCGCCCGAGAGATGGGCCAGCTGGCCGCCGGCGATGGTCGCCTCGATCTGGCGGGTCTGCGGATGCATCACCACGAGGTCGGCCCGTTTGCCGGGCGACAGGTGGCCGCGGTCGTGCAGCCCCATGATCGCCGCCGGGCGGGTCGAGATCAGCTCCCATGCGGTGGCGAAGGGCAGGGCCTTCATGTCGGCCAGCGCCCAGGCGGCGGCGGGCAGGCAGGGCAGGTGGTAGTCGCTCACCAGCGCGTCGCAGAGGCCACGGGTGACGAGCGAGAGCGCCGAGACCCCGCCCGATTGCGAGCCGCCGCGCACCACGTTGGGGGCCCCCATCAGCACCGGGTCGCCGTTGGCGCGGGCCACCTTGGCGGCGGCCTCGCGGGTGGGAAACTCGCAGATCGTGGCGCCGAGGATGTGCATCCGCTCGCGGGTTTCGCCATCGGGGTCGTCGTGGGAGCCGTAGCGGACGCCGATCTCGTCGAAGGCCCCGGCGAGGGTGCAGAGATGGCGCGGCACGCGGGGGGCGGTGCTGCGGGCGGCCTGGATGCGGGCGGTGAAGGCCTCGACCGTCTGGCCGCGCTTTTCGGCCCATGAGGCGAGGGCCTGGGGCTGCTCGGCCAGCCGGTGCTCGGCCTCGGGGAGGTGATTGTTGAACACCACGTAGTCGACGCCCCAGCAGCGGATCGCCGCCAGCATCCGCTCGGCGCTGTCGGGCATGTGGGTTTCGCAGCGCAGTTGCACGCGCATGTCGGTGAGCAGCGAGGGGCGGGCCTGGGCCAGCGCGGCCATCAGCTCTTCGGCGAACTCGGGGCTGCGGCGGCCGCCTTCCCAGCCCCAGCCCTGCGCCAGCCAGAGCGTGGTGACGCCGTTGGCCGCGGCCTCGCGGTCAGCCGCCAGCAGGGCCGGGCCGAGCGGAAGCTGGGCGGAGGCGCGGGGCGCGATCTGGTGCTCGAAGCCGTCGCCGTGCAGGTCGATGATGCCGGGCAGCACGAGGTAGCCCGAGAGGTCGACCTCGGGGGCGTTGCCATCGGTGAGGATGCCGTCGGCAAGGGTGAGGGCGCGCTCCTCCAGCGCGGGGCCGGTCAGAACCTGGCCACCGGTGAGACGGAGGGGAGGGAGGGGATGTGCCATGGCGGTGCCTGCTCTCGCTTTTGCCGGCAGTCTGCGCCCGGATTGTATCGGTTACGTGACGAAAAGGTTAACGATTCCGGGAGGCTGGCGGATCAGTGCTCATCATGGGCGACGGTCAGCACCACCCTGTCGCCGGCGAACCATGTTTCGCCATGCTCCACCGGGCGGCCCGAGAGGTCGCGGTTGAGGCCGGTGGTCTTGAGCAGCGGATCGCCCTCGCGCAGCCCGAGGTGGAGCGCCTGCGTGGGGCTGGCGCGCTCGGCGGTGAGCCGGGTTTCGGCGCGGATGTAATCGGCCAGCCCTTCGAGCCGCAGCGCCTCGGTGACGGAGGCGGTCTCGGCAAGCCGGGCGGCGAGGCCGGGGAAGCGGGCGGCGGGGAAGGTGGAGGTGAAGTGGGCGATGGGCGCGCCGGAGGAGAGCGACAGCCCCTCGTAGACCACCACCTGCGCGTCGGGCGCAAGCCCGAGCGCATCGGCCTCGGCCTTGGTTGGCGGGCGGGTTTCGACCCTGAGCACGCGCTTTTCGGGCAGGCGGCCGGAGGCGCGGATGTTCTGGTGGAAGCGCACGCGGCGGCCGATGGGATACTCGGTGGGCGGGGCCTCCACGAAGACCCCGGCGCCGCGCCGGGCCCGCACCACCCCCGCCTCGGCCAGCGCGCCGAGCGCATGGCGCACCGTGTGCCGGTTGACCCCGAAGCGGGCCGAGAGCGCGGCCTCGGTCGGCAGCTTGTCGCCGGTGCGGTAGAGGCCCTGGGCGATTTCGCCCTCGAGCGTGGCGGCGATGGACTTCCAGACGGGTGTGCGGGCCATTCCTGTTACCGAAACTTCATGAAACGGCACTGGACGCGGCGGGCGACTCGGGCCATGATTTGTCTAGTTGTATAGATCACTAGACAAATCGGCAAGTTGTCTCATGAACGAAGATCGCAAGACATGGATGGCCACCCTCGCGGTGGCAGGACCGGCGGCGCTGGAGGCGGGAGTGGCCGCGCTGGGCGCGCTGCCCGGCTTCACCTGGCTGCGCCGCCCCGAGGTGGGTGGCGTCATGGTGCCGGGCAGGATGGGCGGCACCGGCGCCCCCTTCAACCTCGGCGAAATCACCGTGACCCGCTGCGCCCTGAAGCTGGAGAGCGGCGAGGTCGGCCATGCCTATGTGCAGGGCCGCGACAAGGCCCATGCCGAGCGCGCCGCCCTGATGGATGCTCTGATGCAGACGGGGCGGGCGGGCGATGTCAGGCGCCTGGTCCTGGGCCCGCTGGACGCGGCCCGGAAGCAGGCGCGGCAGGCCCGCGCCGCCCGGGCCGCGGCCACGAAGGTGGAGTTCTTCACGCTTGTCAGGGGAGAGGACGCATGAGCCCGGAAGCAGCCCTCGAGGGCGGATTTGCCAATGCGCCGGAGCAGGCCTCGCGGGCGTTTCGCGCGGTGCTGGAAGCCATGGCGCGCCCCGGCCGGATCGAGCGGGTGGAGGGGGCGCAGGCCCCGGGCCTTTCGGTTGCGGCCTCGGTCGTGCTGCTGACGCTGGTCGATGGCACCACCCCGATCTTTCTCGCCGAGGACATCGACAGCCCTGCCCTGCGCCAATGGCTCGCCTTCCACTGCGCCGCCCCGGTGGTGCCGCGCGGCGAAGCGGTCTTTGCCCTTGGCGGCTGGGCGGCGCTCGCCCCGCTTTCGGCCTATCCGATCGGAACGCCGGAATACCCCGACCGCTCCACCACGCTGATCGTGGAGGTCGAGCGCCTTGCCCATGAGGGCGCAAGGCTCACCGGCCCCGGCATCCAGACCGAGGCGCAGCTGAACCTGCCCGCGCCCGAGGCCCACCGTGCCAACCGGGCGCTGTTTCCGCTTGGGCATGATTTCATCTTCTGCGCGGGCGACCGGCTGGCCGGGGTGCCGCGCAGCACAAGGGTAAAGGGCTAGGCCATGTATGTTGCGGTAAAGGGCGGCGAGCAGGCGATCGACGCGGCGCATGAATGGTTGGCCGAGGAGCGGCGCGGCGATGTGACCGTGCCCGAGCTGAGCCTTGCGCAGATCCGCGAGCAGATGGCGCTTGCGGTCAACCGGGTGATGGCCGAGGGCTCGCTTTACGACCCCGACCTTGCGGCGCTGGCGATCAAGCAGGCGCGGGGCGACCTGATCGAGGCGATCTTCCTGATCCGCGCCTATCGCACCACCCTCCCGCGCTTCGGCTCTGCCGAGCCGGTGGAGACCGGCGAGATGGCCTGCGACCGGCGCATCTCGGCCACCTTCAAGGATGCGCCGGGCGGGCAGGTGCTGGGGCCGACCTTCGATTACACCCACCGCCTGATCGACTTTGCGCTGGCCGCCGAGGGCGAGCCGCCGGTAGCACGGGAGGGCACGGCCAGCGGGGCCCCGATGCCGCGCATCACCGAGATGCTGGGCCGCGACGGGCTGATCCAGCAGGAGGCCGCGAGCGACGAGAGCCCGCCCGACCTCACCCGCGCGCCGCTGGAATTTCCCGCCACCCGCCCGCTTCGGCTTCAGGCGCTGACCCGGGGCGACGAGGGCTTCGTGCTGTCGATGGCCTATTCCACCCAGCGCGGCTACGGGCGCAATCATCCGTTCGTGGGCGAGCTGCGCATCGGCGCGGTGCCGGTGGAGATGGAGATCCCCGAGCTGGGCTTCGCGGTAGAGATCGGCGAGGTCACCCTGACAGAATGCGAAACCGTAAACCAGTTTACAGGAAGCAAGACCGAGCCGCCCCAGTTCACCCGCGGCTACGGGCTGGTCTTCGGCCAGACCGAGCGCAAGGCAATCTCGATGGCACTGGTCGACCGGGCGCTGCGCTGGGAGGAGCTGGGCGAAGACAACCTCGGCGCCCCGGCGCAGGACGAGGAGTTCGTCATCGCCCATTCCGACAACATCCAGGCCACCGGCTTTCTGGAGCACATCAAGCTGCCCCATTACGTCGATTTCCAGTCCGAGCTGGAGCTTGTGCGCAGGCTTCGGGCCGAGGCCATGGCCGAGCACAGGGAGGCGGCAGAATGACCGACCACGCCTACAACTTCGCCTACCTCGACGAAGAGACCAAGCGGATGATCCGCCGCGCGATCCTCAAGGGCGTGGCGATCCCGGGCTACCAGGTGCCCTTCGCCAGCCGCGAAATGCCCATGCCCTACGGCTGGGGCACCGGCGGGGTGCAGGTTTCCGCCGCCTGCCTGACCCCGGAAGACTGCTTCAAGGTGATCGACCAGGGCGCGGATGACACCACAAACGCCGTCTCGATCCGCAAGTTCTTCGAGCGCACGGCGGGGGTGGCCACCACCGAGCGCACCGCCGAGGCAACGGTGATCCAGACCCGGCACCGCATCCCCGAAACCCCGCTCACCGAGGGGCAGATCCTCGTCTACCAAGTGCCGATCCCCGAGCCGCTGCGCTTTCTGGAGCCGCGCGAAACCGAAACCCGGCGGATGCATGCGCTGGAAGACTACGGGTTGATGCACGTGAAGCTCTACGAAGACATCGCCCGCCACGGCGAGATCGCCACCGCCTATGCCTACCCGGTGAAAGTCGAGGGCCGCTACGTGATGGACCCTTCCCCTATCCCCAAGTTCGACAACCCCAAGCTCGAAATGGCCGCCCTGCAACTGTTCGGCGCCGGCCGCGAGCAGCGCATCTACGCGATCCCGCCCTACACACAGGTGGTCAGCCTCGACTTCGAGGATCACCCCTTCGAGGCCAGCAAGGCGCCCCACAGCTGCGCCCTCTGCAACGCGCCTGACACCTATCTCGACGAGGTCATCACCGACGATGCCGGCAGCCGTCTCTACGTCTGCTCCGACACCGACCATTGCGCCACCCGGCAGGAGGCAGCGGCATGACCTGTTCCATTTTCTTGCTGCAAATATCTCCGGGGGGGTCGCCACTGTGGCGCCACTGGTTCGAGCCCAGTGGCGACGGGGGCTGGCCCCCCACTCCGACCCGCGCCACCAGAGGAACCGCCGGATCATGACCCCTCTTCTCGCCGTCCGCGACATCCGCAAGACCTATGGCGCCCGTATCGGCTGCACCGATGTCTCCTTCAACCTCTACCCCGGCGAGGTCATGGGCATCGTCGGCGAAAGCGGCTCCGGAAAGTCCACGCTGCTCTCCTGCCTCGCCGGCCACCTCGCGCCCGACAGCGGCTCCGTTACCTTCGACACCCGCGCCGAGGGCCCGCGTGACACTGTCACCATGTCCGAGCCCGAGCGGCGGATGCTCTCGCGCACCGATTGGGCCTTCGTCCACCAAAACCCGCGCGATGGGCTGCGGATGAGCGTCAGCGCCGGCGGCAACGTGGGCGAGCGGCTGATGGCCGTCGGCGCACGGCATTACGGGCAGATCCGCGAGACCGCGACCGACTGGCTGGGCCGCGTGGAGATCACCGAAGACCGGATTGATGACCGCCCCCGCGCCTTTTCGGGCGGGATGCAGCAGCGCCTGCAGATCGCCCGCAACCTCGTCACCGGCCCGCGCCTTGTGTTCATGGACGAGCCGACCGGCGGGCTTGACGTATCGGTGCAGGCCCGCCTGCTCGACCTGCTGCGCGGTCTCGTGCGCGAGATGGGCCTTTCTGCGCTCATCGTCACCCATGACCTTGCAGTGGTGCGGCTTCTGGCCGACCGTCTGATGGTGATGAAATCGGGCCGCGTCGTCGAGACCGGGCTGACCGACCAGGTGCTGGACGATCCGCAGCATCCTTATACCCAGCTGCTCGTCAGCTCCGTTCTGCAGGTGTGACATGATCGAGATCTCGAACGTTTCCAAGAGCTTCACCCTCCACAACCAGGGCGGCGCGACAATCGAGGTGATGCGCGGGGCCTCGCTTTCGGTGGGGCCGGGCGACTGCGTGGCGCTCACCGGCGCGAGCGGGGCGGGCAAGAGCACGCTGATGCGGATGATCTGGGGCAACTACCTTGCCGCCTCGGGTTCGATCCGCGTCGGGCAAACCGATGTGGCCCGCGCCGAGCCGCGTGAGATCCTTGCGCTGCGGCGCGAGACGCTCGGCTATGTCAGCCAGTTCCTGCGGGTCGTGCCCCGTGTGCCGACCCGCGAGGTGGTGGCCGAGCCGCTGTTGGCGCTGGGCGTTGCGCGCGATGAGGCCCTGCAACGGGGCGAGGAGCTGCTGACGCGGCTCAACATTCCGCGCACGCTCTGGGGCCTCTCGCCCACCACCTTTTCGGGGGGCGAGCAGCAGCGGGTGAACATTGCCCGCGGCTTTGCCCACCCCTTCCCGGCGCTGCTGCTCGACGAGCCCACCGCCTCGCTCGATGCCACCAACCGCGAGGTGGTGCTTTCCCTCATCCAGGAGGCCAAGGCGCGCGGCGCGGCGATTGTGGGCATCTTCCATGACGAGGAGGCGCGGGCGCGGGTCTGTGACCGGGTGGTGGATGTGACCGGCTTTACCCCGGCGAGGGCGGCATGAGCCCGCTTTCCGCCTCTGCCGAAGGGCGCATCTTTGCCGTTGTCGGCCCTTCGGGCGCGGGGAAGGACACGCTGATGGAGGCGGCCCGGGCGGCGCGGCCGGAGATCCACCTCGTGCGCCGGGTCGTCACCCGCGCGGCCGCCACCGGCGAGGATCATCGGCCCGTCACCGAGGATACCTTTCGCCAGCTTCGCGCCGATGGGGCGTTTTCGCTGAGCTGGTCGGCCCATGGCCTTTCCTATGGCATTCCGCGCGAGGCGACCGAGCGGGCAGGGCGGGGCGAGGTGGTGCTGTTCAACGGCTCGCGGGCCATGCTGGAGGCGGCTGCGGCCGCCTTTCCGGGGCTGCGCGTGCTGCATGTCACCGCCCGCGAGGAGGTGCTGCGCGAGCGGCTCACCGCGCGGGGCCGCGAGAGCAATGCCCAGATCGAGGGCCGTCTGGCCCGCGCCGACCTGCCCCTGCCACAGGGGCTGGACGTGACCACAATCGACAATTCCGGCGCGTTGGAGGCCTCTGTTGCCCAGCTCCTCGCCGCGCTCGACCTCAAGGAGACGACCCCGTGATGGACATGCAGGCCCCCGCCGAAACCGTGCTGAGCAATGCAAGGATCGTGCTGGATGGCGAGGTGATGACCGGTGCCGTGCGGATGCAGGGCAGGGAGATTGCCGATGTGTCGCCGGGCGCCGCGCGTGGCGAGGACATGGGTGGCGATCTGCTGATCCCCGGATTGATCGAGCTGCACACCGACAATCTCGAGCGCCATATCCAGCCTCGCCCGCGTGTGAACTGGCCCCATGACGCGGCGATCCTCGCCCATGACGGCGAGCTGGCCAGCGTGGGCATCACCACCGTGTTCGACGCCATGCGCGTTGGCTCGGTGCCCAGCGAGCACGGCGGTTACGAGGCCTATGCCCGTGGGCTGGCCAGCGAGCTGATGCAGCTTCGGGCGGCGAATGCGCTGAAGATCAGCCATTTTCTGCACCTGCGGGCCGAAGTCTGCTCGGCGACGCTGGCCGACGAGCTGGCGCAGTTCGGCCCCGAGGACCGGGTGGGGATTGTCTCGCTGATGGATCACACGCCGGGGCAGCGGCAGTTTCGCGACATGAGCAAGCTGAAGGCCTACGTGCAGGGCAAACGCAGCCTGACCGAGGCGCAATGGCAGGAGCATGTGGCCAACCTCAAGGCGCTGCGCGAGGCCAATGGCGCGGCCCATGAGGCGGCGACGGTGGCGGCGGCGGGGCGGTTCGGCGCGGTGCTGGCCAGCCATGACGACACCACCGAGGCGCATGTGGCGACCTCGGCGGGCTATGGCATCCGGCTTGCCGAGTTTCCGACGACGCAAGAGGCCGCACGGGCCTGCAAGGCGCATGGGATCGCGGTGATGATGGGCGCGCCCAACCTGATCCGGGGCGGCTCGCATTCGGGCAACGTGGCGGCGCAGGCGCTGGCGGAGGCCGACCTGCTCGATATCGTCTCGTCCGACTACGTGCCCTCGGCGCTGCTCACCTCTGCCTTCCGGCTCGCGCGGATGTGGGACGACCTGCCCCGCGCCATCGCCTGCGTGACCGCCACCCCTGCAAAGGCCACCGGCCTTACCGACAGGGGCCGGATCGCGCCGGGGATGAAGGCCGACATGGTGCGGGTGACGATGCTGGGCGACACGCCCGTGGTGCGGGCGGTCTGGAGCCAGGGGCGGCGGGTGGCCTGAGCCGGCGGGGCGCCTAGCCCCCGGTGATGAGCGGCAGCGACGTGCCCTGCCGCGAGAGGCCGGGGGCCAGCGGGTAGAGCGTGGCCTGAAGCGCGTGGTAGATGTCGGGCTTGCCCTTGAACTGGCTTTCGGTCGGCTTGCCCTTGGCATCGAGCCCCGGATACCAGCCGCCATTCTTGTGGTCGATGTGGTGATCGGAGGCGAAGGTCCAGAGCCGGCGATACCAGACTTCGTCGGCCTCCTGCCGCTCGAGCTTGATGAGCGAGGCGAGCGCCCCGATGCCCTCGCTCACAGGCCACCAGTAGCGGTCGGTCAGCAGCGGCGCGCCGTCGAAGCCGACGGTGTAGTGCAGCCCGCCCTCTTCGGCCCAGCCATCGGCCAGCGCCCGCTCGACCAGTGCGCGGGCGGTGGCGGGCACGTCGTTTTCGGGGCGTCCGGCAAGCTCCCAGTGTTGCAGCAGCAGGCGGGCAAACTCGAGGCTGTGGCCGGGGGTGGTGCCGGCGGGGCGGAACATCGGGTCGCCGTCGTGGGCGATGTCGACGGTCCAGTCGGCGTCGTAGTGCTCGGGGATGCGCCAGCCGTATTGCGGGGCCATCTGGCCGAGGAAGAACCACAGGATGTTGCCGGCGCGGTTGAGGTAGATCTCCCAGCCGGTGGCCTCGTAGGCGGCGAGCAGGGCCTCGACCCCGTGCATGTTGGCGTTCATGCCGCGGTAACCGTCGAGGGGCTGCCAGTCGGGGCCGAAGTCGGCGCCGATCAGGCCGGGGTCGTCCTCCCAGAAATGCTCCCAGAGCACCTCTGTCACTTCGTTGATGACCTGCGCCGCATCGGGGTGGCCGATGAGATGGGCGGAGGAGGCGGCGAGGAGCACGAAGACGTGGCCGTAGCCCATGCGCCGCCGGTCGGTGGGGGCCGAGCCCTCGGCGCCCCAGGCCCAGCCCTCGCCGTCGCGGTGGCCCTGCGCGAGATACTCCATCCCGTGGCCGACGATCTCGGCCCCGCCCGCGCCGCAGAGTTCGGCCAGCGCGTAGCTGTGGATCATCCGCGTGGTGCAATGCAGCTCCTGCAGCGGGTCGCGGCGGGGCTTGCCCTTCCAGTCGAGGGAGAAGAAGCCGCCTTCGGGGCGCATGGCCTTGCGGAAGAAGTCGAACTGGCGGACCGCATCGGCGGCGAGCCAGCTGCGGTGGGCCTCGTCGTCAAGCCAGAAGCCGGGGGCCTCCGGGTCGCCGGGGGCGGGCTTTGCGGATTTTCTGAGGATCATGAGAGTTCGTAGACCGAGATTTCGACGCGGGTGGCGCGGCGTCCGCCGATGCCGACGAAGAGCTGCTTGTTGACCCAGGCGTAGCGCGGATCGCCGGTTTCGAGGCGGCAGTGGGTGCGCATGTAGTAGTCGAGCGGGTCGACATCCTCGCCCGCCGCGACGCGGGCCATCACCTCGGGGGGGCCGTGGCGCAGGCCGAAGTTGATGATCTCGATCACCGCGCCGTCGTGGGTGCGCATGGCGTAGCGGGTATCGAGCTCGGCCAGTCCGCCCTCGAAGATGGTCTGCCAGTCGGCGCCGAGGTTGAGCACCTCGCCGCTGATCCGGTCGCCGGTGACGGTGCCGCCGATGATGGGGATGATCCGCCGCTGCCCGGCGCGGCCCGGGCCCATCTCCATGATCGGGTCGAGCTCGACGGTGAGGTCGAAGGCGTGGGTGAGGGGCGGGGCGTTGAAATACATCGGTGTCTCCTGTTCAGACGTTACCGGGCGAGCCATCCGCCGTCGACGTTGATGACCGCGCCGTGCAGGTAATCGGAGGCCGGGGCGGCGAGGAAGACGGCGGTATCGGCGATGTCCTCGGGCTGGCCCCAGCGGCCTGCGGGGATGCGCTCGAGGATGGCGGCGTTGCGGGCGGTGTCGGCGCGAAGGGCCTCGGTGTTGGCGGTCTCGATGTAGCCCGGCGCGATGGCATTCACGTTCACCCGCCGCGCCGCCCATTCGTTGGCCATGAGCTTGGTCAGCCCCGCCACCCCATGCTTGGCGGCGGTGTAGGAAGGCACGCGGATGCCGCCCTGAAAGCTCAGCAGCGAGGCGATGTTGATGATCTTGGCGGGCCGCTCTTCGGCCAGCGCCGCCTTGGCGAAGGACTGGCAGGTGAAGAACAGCGCCTTGAGGTTCACGTCCATCACCGCGTCCCAATCGGCCTCGGTGAACTCCACCGCATCGGCGCGGCGGATGATGCCGGCGTTGTTGACCAGCACGTCGTAGCCCGCGCCTGCGAACACATTGCGGGCGGCCATCGGGTCGGCGAAATCGAGCAGCATCTCGTCGGCCCCGCCGCCGATCATCGCGAGGGTTTCGGCGCAGCTGCGCCGCCCGGCGCAGGTGACATGGGCCCCGACGCGGGCCAGCCCCACGGCAATGGCCTGACCGATGCCGGCATTGGCGCCGGTGACGAGCGCCTTGCGGCCTTCGAGCGAAAATCTGTCGTGCATCCTGTCCTCCGTCCGGGCGCACCATGGCCACCTGCCCGGCGAATGGCAACGCCGGTTGACAGCACCGCGCCGGGCGGAAAACGTGGCGCAGGGGAGGGCCGCGATGATTATCGACGCACATCAGCATTTCTGGCAGATCGGCCGGGGCGATTACGGCTGGATGGACGAGAGCGTGGCCGCGATCCGCAGGGATTACGGCCCCGAGCAGCTTGCCCCCATGGCCGCGGCCTGCGGGGTAGGCGGCACGGTGCTGGTGCAGGCGGCGCCGACCGTGGCGGAAACCGAATACCTGTTGGCGTTGGCCGATGACAGCCCGCTGGTGCAGTGCGTGGTCGGCTGGATCGACCTCGAGGGCGACGTGCCGGGGCAGCTTGCCCGCATCTCCCACCCGGCGCTGAAGAGCCTGCGCCCGATGTTGCAGGATATCGAGGATACCGAGTGGCTGCTGCGCCCCGCGGTGGTGGAGGGGTTGCGGCTGGTGGCCCGCGCCGGCCTGCGGTTTGACGCGCTGGTGACGCCGCGCCACCTGCCGATGCTGGCGCAGTTCGTGGCGCAGGTGCCCGAGCTGCCGGTGGTGATCGACCATTGCGCCAAGCCCGTGTTCGAGGGCAGCGATCCGGGGCCTGCGTGGCGCGAGGGGATGAGCCGGCTTGCGGCGCATCGCCATGTGGTCTGCAAGCTCTCGGGGCTGGCCACCGAATACGGCCCGGGCTGGAGCGCCGAGGGGCTGCGCGAGGTGGCGGGGCATGTGCTGAAGGTCTTTGGCCCGGATCGGGTGATGTGGGGCAGCGACTGGCCGGTGCTGGAGCTGGTGGGCGACTACGAAGGCTGGTTTGGTGCGGCACAGGCGCTGACGCGCGGGCTATCGGAGCGCGAGCGGGCCGAGGTCTTTGGCGGCACGGCGCGGCGGTTCTACGGGTTGGAGACGTGAGGGAGAGCGGGATGCAGAGGATGGGCTTCGTGATCGGCATCGCGCCCGAACAGATTGCCGAATACAAGCGCGTTCATGCTGAGATCTGGCCGCAGGTGGCGGCGCGGATCAAGGCGTCGAACGTGACCAACTACTCGATCTTCCTGCGCGAGCCGGAGAACCTGATGTTTGGCTACTGGGAGTATGTCGGCGAGGATTTCGAGGCCGACATGGAGGCCATCGCCGCCGACCCGGTGACGCGGGAGTGGTGGGCGGTCTGCGGCCCGATGCAGCGGCCGCTGGAGAGCCGGGAGGAGGGCGAGTGGTGGGCCGGGATGGAGCAGGTGTTCTACCTGCCCTGAGGCGCGCCTCAGCCCGGGCGATAGTCGCGGTTGGCCTCCGGGTCTTCGGTGGAGTAGCCCAGCGCCTCGAGTTCGGCCCAGACCTGCGGCGGCACCTCCCATTCGGCCCAGCCCACGGTTTGGGCCACCCGCTCGGGGCTGGAGACGCCGATGACGGTGGAGGCGATGCGCGGGTCGCGCAGCGAGAATTGCAGCGCCACCGCGCCCACGGGCACCTGATGGCGGGAGCAGACCTCCTCGATCGCGCGGACCGGGGCCAGCGCGGCCTCGTCGGCCTTCTGGTAGGTGATCTGCTTCATCTGCGACGAGCCCTTGGCCAGTACCCCGCCGGCGTAGGGCGCGGCGTTGAGCACGCAGATCCCGGCCTCATGCGCCCAGCTGAACATCTCGTCGGCGGCGCGGTTGAGCAGCGAGAAGCGGTTGTGGCTGAGGATCGCGTCGAAGGGGCGCTCCCGGACCAGCGGAAACATCATGTCGACCCGGCCCATGGCGAGGCCCACCTTGCCGGCGATGCCCTCGTCGCGCAGCTTGAACATTTCGTCGAGCGCGCCGCCCGGCGCGGTGATCTCTTCGAGGTCGCGGGCGTGCTCGGGGTCGTGGAGGTGCAGCAAGTCGATGTGGCTCACGCCGAGCGCCTCGAGGCTCTCCTCGACCGACTGGCGGACGCGGGCGGCATCGAAGCGGCCGGTCTCGGCGTCGCGGTCGAGCTTGGTGGCCAGCACGAAGCCCTCGGGCAGCCCGCCACGCGCCGCGATGGCCGCGCCGATGCGCGCCTCGGACCGGCCGAAGCCGTAGATGCGGGAGGTGTCCAGAAAATTGCAGGGGCCGTCGAATATGGCGCTCAGGGTCTGGGCGGCGCGCTCTTCGCTGACCTCGTATCCGTAGGTGTCGGGCATGTCGCCCAGGGCCGATGTGCCAAAGCAGATCGGGCTGATTGCGGGGCCGTCCTTGCCCAGACTCGCCTGTGTCATCGCGTCCTCCCTTGCGGTTCGCCCGTTGTAGCCGAGCCGGGCGGGCGCGGACAGGGCGAGGCGCCGCGCGGGGGAAAGAAATTGAAAAAACCCCTTTGCTTGGACGCGCGGAAAAGCAACAGTGTTAGCGCGACCAGTCCCGTGGCGCGGCTCTTGAGGAGGAGACCCGCCGCAGAAAAGACCGGCGCAACGGGAGGATTGCAATGGATCGGACGGGGTCTGCGCCCATCGTGGAGCTGACCGGAATCGGCAAGTCGTTTCCGGGGGTTCGCGCGCTGCACGAGGCGCGGCTCGATCTGCGGCCCGGCGAGGTTGTGGCCCTGATGGGCGAGAACGGCGCGGGCAAATCCACCCTGATGAAGATCCTGACCGGCGTGTATCAGCCCGACGAGGGCGAGATCCGTGTGGATGGCCGCAAGGTCACGGTGCCGGGGCCGACGGCGGCGCAGGAACTCGGCATTTCGATCATCCATCAGGAGCTGTTCCTGATGAACCACCTGACGGCGGCGCAGAACATCTACATCGGGCGCGAGCCGCGCAAGGGGATGGGAATGTTCGTGGACGAGGCGAAGATGAGGGCCGATGCCGCCGCCATCTTTGCCCGCATGAAGGTGAATATCGACCCCGGGCAGGAGGTGGGCGAGCTGACGGTGGCCCGCCAGCAGCTGGTGGAGATTGCCAAGGCGCTCAGCTTCAACGCCCGCGTGCTGGTGATGGACGAGCCGACCTCGGCGCTCAACGAGGTGGAGGTGGAGCACCTGATCGCCATCGTCGAAGACCTGAAGGCGCAGGGCGTGGGGATCATCTACATCACCCACAAGATGGCCGAGGTGAAGCGCATTGCCGACCGCATTCTGGTGATGCGCGACGGCGAATACATCGACATGCTGCCTGCCGCCGAAACCTCGATCGAGCAGGTGATCCAGCTCATGGTGGGCCGCGAGCTTGCCGGGCAGCACCGGGCCGAGGGCGAGGCGCAGGCCGAGGAGGTGCTGCGGGTGGAGGGGCTGAACCACGGGCGGATGGTGCAGGACGTGAGCTTCTCGCTCAGGAAGGGCGAGATCCTCGGGTTTGCCGGGCTGATGGGCGCGGGGCGCACCGAGGTGGCCCGCGCGATCTTCGGCGCCGACCCGATCGACAGCGGCACCGTCCACGTGCACGGCGCCCCCCGGCAGATCAGGAGCCCGAAGGACGCGGTGGAGAACGGCATTGCCTATCTCTCCGAGGACCGGAAGCAGTTTGGCCTCGTGACCGGCATGAGCGTGGGCGACAACATCACCATGGCCTCGTGGAAACGCTTCGTGAAGGGCCGCTTCTTCATGCGTGACCGGGCGCTGACGCAGGTGGCGAAGGACTACGTGGCCAAGCTGAAGGTGAAGACCCCGACCGTGGAGCAGGAAACCCGCCTGCTCTCGGGGGGCAACCAGCAGAAGGTGGTCATCGCCAAGTGGCTGCTGCGCGATTGCGACATCCTCATTTTCGACGAGCCGACGCGGGGCATCGACGTGGGGGCCAAGGCCGAGATCTATACCCTGCTCGAAGACCTCGCGGCACAGGGCAAGGCGATCATCGTCATCTCCTCGGAGCTGGAGGAGGTGCTGCGCCTGTCACAGCGCATTCTGGTGATGTGCGAGGGCCGGATCACCGGCGAGCTCGATGGCCGCACCGCCAGCCAGGAAGACATCATGACGCTGGCCACCGAACGCCACGAAAGCGCCGCGTGAGAACGGCATGAGAGGGGACACCACCAGATGACAGACGCCACCGCCACACCTGCCGAGGACGCACGCAGGGGGTTCATCGCCGTGGGGACATTGCAGAAGGCCGTGGCCTTCGTGGTGCTGATCCTGCTGCTCGGCTTCTTCTCGATCTTCGCGCCGAACTTTGCGCAATGGTCGAACATGGTGAACATCATGCAGGCCACGGCGGTAAACGGCGTGCTCGGCGTGGCGGTGACCTTCGTGATCATCACCGGCGGGATCGACCTGTCGGTCGGCACGCTGATGACGCTGACGGCGGTTGTGGCCGGGCTGATCCTGACCAACCTCGGGCTGCCGCTGCCCTTCGGGATTGCCGGCGCGATCCTGTTCGGCGGCTTCATGGGCTCGATCTCGGGCGGGTGCATCGCCAAGCTGAAGATCCCGCCCTTCATCGCCACGCTGGGGATGATGCAGATTGCGCGGGGCCTTGCGCTGGTGTTCTCGGGGGCCAAGCCGATCTACTTCAACGACACGCCGAGTTACTATTACCTCGCCTCGGAAAGCTCGATCACGCTGCTGATCCCGGGGCTCGAAATTCCGAACGGCGTGTTCATCATGTTCGGGGTCGCCATCATCTCGTCCATCGTGCTGACCCGCACGATCCTTGGCCGCTACATCTTTTCGCTGGGTTCCAACGAGGAGGCGGCGCGGCTTTCGGGCGTCAACGTCGACCTCTGGAAGATCGTGACCTACGGCGTCAGCGGCATGATCTGCGGCGTTGCGGGCCTGCTGATTTCGTCCCGCCTCAACTCGGCACAGCCAGCGTTGGGCCTCGGCTACGAACTCGATGCCATCGCCGCCGCCGTCATCGGGGGCACCTCGCTTTCGGGCGGGCGGGGCACGGTGCTGGGCACCATCATTGGCGCGTTCATCATGTCTGTGCTCACCAATGGCCTGCGCGTCATGGGGGTGCAGGAAGAATGGAAGATCGTCATCACCGGCGTCATCATCATTGCCGCCGTCTACGTGGATATCATGCTCCGCAAGAAGAGCTGACGGGCAGGGCGCAAGGCGCGCCTATCGAAGTGAAACAAAGGTTATCTGGGAGGAAACCACCATGAAGAAACTGATTGCAGCCCTCGGCGCGGCCACCATGCTGGCTGGCCCCGCCATGGCGCAAGACACCTACTTTCCGATCATCGCCAAGGGCTTCAGCCACCAGTTCTGGCAGGCGGTGAAAGCGGGCGCCGAGTCGGCGGCCGAGCGTAATGGCGTGTCGATCACCTTCGAAGGCCCCAACACCGAGGCCGAGATCGACAAGCAGACCGACATTCTGAACGCCGCCATCGCCAAGAAGCCGCAGGGCCTCGGCTTTGCCGCGCTCGACAGCCAGGCCCAGGTGCCGGCGCTGCGCAAGGCGGCCGATGCGGGCATTCCCATCGTGGCCTTCGACTCGGGTGTTGAGTCCGACCTGCCGCTGACCACCTGCACCACCGACAACATGGCCGCCGCCGCCGCGGGTGCGGACGGGCTGGCCGATGCGATTGGTGGCGAAGGCAAGGTGGCCGCCATCATCCACGACCAGACCTCGGCCACCGGCATCGGTCGGCGCGATGGCTTCCTCAACCAGATCGAGGCGGCCTATCCGAACATCGAGATCGTCGATGTGCAATATGCCAACGATGCGCTGAAGGCGACGGAGACGGCCAAGGCGATGCTGCAGGCCAACCCCGACCTCAAGGGCATCTTTGCCTCCAACGAGGGCGCGGCGATTGGCCTTGCGGTGGCGCTGAAGGAGACCGGCGCCGATATCGTGGGCGTGGGCTTTGACTCCGGCAAGAGCCAGAAGGATGCGATCATGGATGGCACCCTGCGCGGCTCGATCACCCAGAACCCGGTGGGCATTGGCGAATGCGTGGTGGACTCGCTGGCCAAGGCGATGAAGGGCGAAGAGCTGCCCGAGGTCATCGACACCGGCTTCTACTGGTACGACAAGGACAACATGGACAGCCCCGAGGTTGCCGCCGTCCTTTACGACTGAACCCTGATCCGGCCTGATCCGGACCTGACAACGGCCCTCTCCCGCCTGGCGCGGGGGAGGGCCTTTGCTTTCGGGCGCGGGAAAAACACGCGCCATGGCAGGGACTTGCCCGATGGCACCCTGCGCCAGCGCACAATTCTCCCTTCCGAGCGACGGACTTGCTGCGCTGCGGCGTTCCATGCGCAGATACACGTATTTCCGCCCGACTGGAGTTCTCATGTCCGCTTCCGAATTTCCCCACGCCAGGGGCGCCCGCCGCCCCTCGGTGTTCCTTGCTGCCGCGCTGGCTGCCCTGATCCTGCTGGCGAGCATCGCCCTTGCCCATGCCCAGGGGATGCCGCCGGGCGGCGGGTCGCGCGGGCCGACGCAGGTGGGGGTGATGGCGCTGGAAGAGGCGGATGTGCCCTATTCGGTGACGCTGCCGGGCCGGGCCGTGGCGAGCGCCGAAACCGAGATACGCCCGCGGGTGGGCGGCATGGTGGAAGAGATCCTCTACGAGCCGGGCCGCCCGGTGGAGGTTGGCGCGCCGCTGTTCCGGCTGGAGCCCGACAGCTACGAGGCCGCGCTGGCCGCCGCCGAGGCCCAGAAGGCCAGCGCCGAGGCGGGCCTGAGCACCGCCCGCGCCACGGTGGAGCGTTACGAGCGGCTTGAAGGCGTGGGGGCCACGGTATCGGAGGTGCAGACGGCGCGGGCCAATGTGGCCTCTGCCGAAGCGGCGCTGAAGAGCGCCGAGGCCGCCGTGCAGACGGCGCAGCTCGACATGGACCGCACCGAAATGAAGAGCCCGATTGCGGGGATCACCTCGGTGGCCTCGGTTTCGGTCGGGGCGATCGTGACCGCGAACCAGACCGAGGCGCTGGCCACCGTGACCCAGCTTGACCCGATCTACGTGGACGTGGCCGAAAGCTCGGCCCGCATCGGGCGGGTGCGCGAGCTGATCGACAGCGGCGCCTTGCAGCCCGGCGACCAGCTCGGGGTGAAGCTGACGCTGGAGAGCGGCACCACCTACGAGAGCACCGGGCGGCTGGTAACGCCGGGGGTCAATGTTTCGACCACCACCGGCTCCGTCGATCTGCGCTTCGAGTTTGCCAATGACGCGCGGCGCATTCTGCCCGGGCAGTTTTTGCGCACGGAGATCGTGATCGGTTCGCGCAGGGCGGTTCTGGTGCCGCAGCGGGCGACCACGCGGCAGTCGGACGGGACGCTGACGGTGTTTCTGGCCGTCGACGGCAAGGCCAGCCAAGTGCTGCTGGAAACCGCGGGCACCTATGAGAACGCATGGGTCGTGACCTCGGGCGTGGTGGCGGGCGACATGGTGATCCTCGACGGGCTGAACAACCTGTCGGACGGGGCCGAGATTGCGACGGTGCCGGTGACGATCAGCGCCACGGGGGTGGTGGAAGACGCCGCGCCCGATGCAGCCGGGGCGGAGGGCGATGCGGCCTCCGATGCGGCAGAAACTCCGGCCGGGGGCGAATGACGGATGGCACAGTTCTTCATTCATCGCCCGGTCTTCGCCTGGGTGCTTGCCATCGTCACCATGCTGGCCGGGGCCTTTGCCTTCACGCAGCTTGCGGTGTCGCAATACCCCGATATCGCCCCCACGACCGTGCGGGTGTCGGCCAGCTACTCCGGGGCCACGGCTTCGGCGGTTGAAAACTCGGTGACCTCGGTGATCGAGGATTCGATGACAGGGCTGGAGGGCGTGCTCTATATGGAGAGCACCTCGCGCGAGGGCTCCTCGTCGATTTCGCTGGTGTTCGACGAGAGCGTCGACCCGGTGGACGCCCAGAACAACGTGCAATCGAAGGTCAGCCAGGTGGAGGGCCAGTTGCCCGATACGGTGCAGAGCTCGGGCGTGCGTGTGACCCGCTCGACCTCGTCGATCCTGATGGTGGGGGCGCTGGTGTCGGACGACGGGCGCTACTCGACCGTGGAGCTGGGCGACCTGATGGACACCCGGGTTTCGGGGCCGGTGCAGCGCACCGAGGGCGTGGGCTCGATCAACAGCTTCGGCTCGGGCTATGCGCTGCGGGTCTGGCTCGACCCGCTGAGCCTTGCGGAATACCAGCTCACCCCTTCGGACATCACCAGTGCGATCTCGGCCCAGAACACCACGGTTTCGGTCGGCTCGCTGGGGGCTCTGCCGGTGGTGGAGGGCCAGCAGTTCACCGCCACGATCACCGCCCAGAGCCAGCTCACCTCGGTTGCGGAGTTCGAGAACATCCTGCTGAAATCGGCGGAGGACGGCGGGCAGGTGTTCTTGGGTGACGTGGCGAAGATCGAGATCGGGCAGGAGAGCTACGGCGGGGATGCGCAGTTCAACGGGGCCAATGCCTCGGGCTTCGGGGTGAACCTCGCCACCGGGGCCAATGCCGTGGACACCGCCGAGGCCGTGCGCCAGACGCTGGCCGAACTGGAGGCCTCGCTGCCCGAGGGCGTGCACTTTGAAACCGCCTACGACACCTCGCCCTTCGTCGAGCTTTCGATCGAGAAGGTCTATCACACGCTGGCGGAGGCCATTGGCCTCGTCTTCATCGTGATCCTCATCTTCCTGCAGAACTGGCGCGCCACGATCATCCCGATCCTCGCCGTGCCGGTGGTGCTGGCGGGCACCTTCGCGGTGCTGGCGGCCCTTGGCTTTTCGATCAACACGCTGACGATGTTTGCCATGGTGCTGGCCATCGGCCTGCTGGTGGATGACGCCATCGTGGTGGTGGAGAACGTGGAGCGGGTGATGGAGCAGGACGGGCTGGACCCGCTGCCCGCCACCGAAAAGAGCATGGGCCAGATCACCGGCGCCCTGATCGGGATTGCGCTGGTGCTTTCGGCGGTGTTCCTGCCGATGGCCTTCTTCGGCGGCTCGACCGGGGTGATCTACCGGCAGTTCTCGGTCACCATCATCTCGGCCATGGTGCTCTCGGCGCTAGTGGCCCTCATCCTCACCCCGGCGCTCACCGCTTCGATGCTGAAGCGTGCGGGCCATGGCGCGGGCTTTGCGCCGGCGCGCTGGTTCAACGCCGGGTTCGAGCGGCTGACCAACGGCTATGCCGGCACGGTGAAAGGGCTGGCGAAGGTGCCGCTGCTGGCGGTGCTCATCCTCGCGGCGGTTATTGCCGCGGCGGGCGCGACCTATTCGCGGCTGCCTTCGTCCTTCCTGCCGCAGGAAGACCAGGGCGTGATGATGGTGATGGTCAACCTCTCGGAAGGGACCACCACGGCCCAGACAGCACAGGTGGTGGGCGAGATCGAAGACTACCTGCTGACCGAAGAGACCGCGACGGTCGACAGCACCTTTGCCTCGCTCGGCTTCGGGTTCAACGGCTCGGGGCAGAACGTGGCGATGATCTTCGTGAAGCTGAAAGAGTTCGACGAGCGCCCGGGCGACGACCTGTCGGCCTCGGCGCTGATCGGGCGGGCGACGGCGAAGTTCGGCAACAACCGCGCCGGGCGCGTGCTGTTCGTGCAGCCTCCGGCGATCCAGGGGCTGGGCAATACCTCGGGCTTCTCGATGTATCTGGTGGACTACGGCAACACCGGCAACGACGCGCTGCGCGCCGCCGCCGAGGAGCTGGAAACCATCGCCGGGCAACACAGCCGGTTGAGCAACGTGCAGGCGCGGGGCACCGACAGCGAGGCCGTGCTGCGGCTGGAGATCGACCAGCAGAAGGCGGAGAGCTTCGGCGTGTCGGTCACGGCGGTGAACGCGATCCTGTCGACGATCTTCTCGGGCTCCAACGTCAACGACTTCAACATGAACGGCAACCTCAAGCCGGTGATCGTGCAGGCCTCCGCCGAGTACAGGATGCAGCCGGAGAACGTGGAAGACTGGTATGCGATCAACGCCTCGGGCGAGATGGTGAGCTTTGCCAGCTTCATCACCACCAAGTGGGTGTCCTCCACCCCGTCGCTGGCGCGGATGGATGGCACATCGGCCATTTCGATCTCCGGCTCGCCGGGCAGCGGCACCTCCTCGGGCGAGGCGATGGACGCGATTGCCGAGCTGGCCGAGGGGCTGGACGGGGGCTATGGCGTGGCCTGGACCGGGCTGAGCTTTCAGGAGCAGCAGTCGGGCAGCCAGGCACCGTGGCTCTATGCGCTGTCGGCGCTTGTGGTCTTCCTGTCGCTGGCGGCGCTCTACGAGAGTTGGTCGATCCCCTTTGCCGTGATGCTCGCCGTGCCGGTGGGCATTGCCGGGGCGCTCGCCTTCGCGCTGCTCTTCGGGCAGACGAATGACGTGTATTTCAAGGTCGGCATTCTCACCACCATCGGGCTTGCGGCGAAGAACGCGATCCTGATCGTGGAGTTCGCCCGCGATCTGGAGGTGGCCGGGCGCAGCACCGTGGCGGCGGCGATCGAGGCGGCGCGGATGCGGTTGCGGCCGATCCTGATGACCTCGCTCGCCTTCATGCTCGGGGTGCTGCCGCTGGCGCTGGCCACCGGCGCGGGGGCACAGGCGCAGAACGCCATCGGCATCGGGGTTCTGGGCGGGATGACCGCGGCGACCTTCCTCGGCATCTTCGTGGTTCCGGCCTTCTACGTGCTGGTGCGCAGGTTCTCGCCCGGCAAGCTGAAGGGCTGATCCCGGAGGGGATGGACATTTCTGAGTTTTATAGTCAGGATTTGCCGCAAGGCACCGTCCGGGCTTGCGCTCTGGACGTGCGGGGGCCTTTTGGGCTTCAACTGGACGCGCGCGGCGCGGGCCCGGCAGAGCTGCCGGGCCCGCGGGCGCAGAACATATGGCGGCATTGGAGCAGGGGAGGTGCGCCAGGGCCGGGCAAGAAGGGATGAAGGCCGATGACCTTTGGCGGAAGGGCCATGCGCTCGATTTTGACGGCATTGGCCGTGGCAGCCCTGGCGCCGGCGGCGCTGGCGCAGAGCGGCGGGACGCCGGGGGCGGTCACCAGCGAGGCTCCGGGCATTCCGATGGAGGCCCCCGAGGCCCCTGCCGCGCCGCAGGCGGAAAGCGGTGCCGATGCGGGCGTGGCGGTGCCATCCGATTCGACGGAGCCCTTGGCGACCGAGGCCACGTCCACGGCTGACCCGGTGCCCGAGATCGCGCCCGAGCCCGCGCTGACCCCGGTGCAGCAGATGGCCGAGTTTCTCTGGCAGGGCGGCCCGGCGATCTGGGCGATTGCGGCGCTTTCGGTGCTGACGCTGGCGCTGATCCTGTGGAAGATCTGGCGCTACTCGGTGGCGGGCGCATGGTCGCGCAAGGCCTCTTTCAGCGCGGTCGACACATGGGTCGGCGGGCAGCGCGATGCGGCCCTTCAGGCCCTCGCACAGCGGCGCGGCGTGCGCAGCCGGATGACCCATGCCGCCATGCAGGCCCGCCTCACGCTGGAAGAGGAAAGCGCGCGCGAGGAAGTGTCCCGCGTGGCCAAGCGCGAACTCTCCCGGCTGTCGGGCGGGCTGCGGGTGCTGGAACTCATCGCCACCATCGCCCCGCTGCTCGGCCTGCTCGGCACCGTGCTGGGCATGATCGACGCCTTCCAGACCCTTCAGGAAGCGGGCAACCGCGCCGATCCGGCCCTGCTGGCAGGCGGCATCTGGGAGGCGCTGCTGACCACGGCGGCGGGCATGGCGGTGGCGATCCCGGCCTCTATCGCGCTCACGTGGTTCGAGTCGATCCGCGACGGCGTGCGCGAGGACATGGAAGACATCGCCGCCCGGCTCTTTGTGCAGGAGGTTCCGCCGAAGTCGAAACTGGCGCAGGCGGCGGAGTGAGCGCCCGATGATCCTGTTCGACGCCCCGCGAAGGCCGCGCAGGCCCAGCCTGACCCCGCTGATCGACGTGGTCTTCCTGCTGCTGGTCTTCTTCATGCTGGCCTCGCGCTTCGGTACCGAGGTCATGCTGCCGATGCCCTTGGCGGGCAGCGGCGGCGGCGAGGCCTATGCGGGGCCGCCGCGGCTGGTGGATATCTCGCCCGAGGGGCTGCGGCTGAACGGGGTGGAAACCGGCGAGGCGGCGCTGGCGGGGGCGCTGGCGGAGCTGGTCGAGGCGCCGGGCGACACGATCATTCTGCGCGGCCGCGACGAGGCCAGCCTGCAACGGGTGGTAAGCGTGGCCGAGGCGCTGCGGGCGGCGGGCTACACCGGATTGGTGCTGGTCGAATGATGGATTTTTCCTCCACGCCGCGCCGTCAGCCCGCCGAGTCGGTGGTGCCGATGATCAACGTTGTTTTCCTGCTGCTGATCTTCTTCCTGATGACCTCCAGCCTCACCCCGCCCGAGCCGATCGAGGTGGAGCCGCCGGTGGCGCAGGGCGATGAGGCAGAGCGCCGCCCGGCCACGCTCTACATCGGGGCCGATGGCACCCTGGCCTTCGAGGAGGTGCGGGGCGAGGCCGCGCTGGCGGCCTTCGTGGCGGTGGCGGGCGAGGTGGCGCAGCTGCGGGCGGACGGGCGGGCCAAGGCCTCGGAGGTGGCGGCGGTGCTCAAGCAGCTCGCGGCCGCCGGGGTGCCCCGGGTCGAGCTGGTGGCGGTGCCGCAGTGAAGGCGGAATTTCCGATATTTGTCGGCGTGGCCGCGCTGCTGCACATTGCCATCGCCTTTGCGCTCCCTGCGCCCGAGGCCGGGTCGATGACAGGCGGCGAGGGCGGGGAGAGCGAGGTTTCGCTGGTGCCGGCGAGCGAGGCCATGGCCGCCATGGTGCAGGACTGGGACCGGCCCCCCGAGGTGGAGGCGCCGGTGGAGCAGGCCGCGCCCGAGCCGGTCGACCCGGAGGTGACGCCGCCCGATATGGCCAGCCAGCCCGATGCGTTGCCCCCCACGGCGCTGCCCACCCCCGTGGCCCCAGAAAGCGCGGAGGCCACGCCGGAGCTCGACACCGCCCCGGTGCTGCAGGCCAGCCCGGTGGCCGCCAATGTGGATACCGCGCCTGCCGCGCTCGCGCCGGTGCAGCTGCCCTCTGCCGCGCTGCCCGAGACGGCGGCGCTGCCCGAAACCATGCGCCCCTCGGTGCCCGCCCGGCCTGCCACGCCGCTGACTCAGCCGGCGCAGGAGGCCCCGGTCGCGCCCGAGATCGACACCGCGAATGCCGAGCCGCAGGCGCCGCAGACCGCGCCGCTCCGCTCGGTGCGCCCGCGAAAGATGCCCGAGCGCCCCGAGCTACCGGTGGCCGAGGCCCCGAGGCCCGAGCCGCAGGCCCCCGCCCGGACCCAGCCGAGAAAACAACAGGCCCAGCAAGCCCCGAAGCAGGCGGCAAAGCCGGCGCAGGAAACCTCGCAGGCGCGGGCCGGGGCAAAGTCGGCCGGGTCGGGTGGCTCGTCTCAGGCCGGGGAGGCGCGCAATGCCGGACCCAAGAAGATCTCGGCAAGCCAGAAGCAGAGCCTGATGAGCCAGTGGGGCGCCCAGATCCGCTCGCGGATCGAGCGCCGCAAGCGCTCGCCGGGCGGGCGTGGGCGGGTGGTGCTGCGCATCACCGTGGCGGCGTCGGGGCAGGTGACGGGGCTTGGGCTGGTGCGCTCGTCGGGTAACCCGCGGATCGACAAGGCTGCCATCCAGGCGGTGCGGAGCGCAGGGCGGATGCCGCGCGCGCCACAGCAGCTTGGCGGCGGGTCGCAATCGTTCAACCTGCCGATGGATTTCAACTGAGACGAGGCGCGCCGCGTTTGCGCAAATGACTAGCCCCGCGCCGATGGTCGGCACGGGGCTGATCCTGTTCTGTCCTGCGCGCCTTGGCCGACGGGCAGCCGGGCGGCGGGCGCGGGCCTAGGCGACCTTGTCGACGAGCTCGTGCAGGCGCGAGGCAACGAGGGCGCGGTGCAGCACGTTGATCGCGCGGTCTGCATCGTCACGCGCCACGGCGAACTGGATATCGACGTTGCGCGAGGATTGGTGGGCGGCGATCACCTCGACATCCGCGGTTTCCAGCGCGGTGAGGCCGCGGCTGAAGGCCTTCAGGCCGCTCAGATCGCGGCCGATCGCGGCCACCATGGCCATGCTGCGCACGTTGATCTGCGCGGAGGGGTAGGTCTTTTCCAGCTCGGCGACCACGCGGCGCACCGATTTCAGCGGGGCGTCGACGTAATGGGTGATGGTGTTGGCGTTGGAGGTCTTGGACACGATCCGCACGCTGTGGCGTTGCAGCGCTTCGAGCGCACGGGCGTCGTAGCCCTTCACGCCGACCATGTCCTGCTCGAAGAGTTCGAGCGCGACGACGTTGAGGCCGGTGATGATTTCGACCGCGGGGGACTCGGCGGGCGCCTCGTCGATCAGCGTGCCGGGATCGCGGGGGTCGAAGGCATTTGTCACCCGCAGCGAGATATTCGCCTGCCGCAGCGTCTTGGCCGCGTTGGGGTGGATCGCTTCCATGCCCATGTTCGAGAGCTGGTCGGCCACGTCGTAGTTGGTGTGGCCGAGCTTGCAGGCCGCCGCCTCGCCCACCAGCCGGGGATCGGCGGAGGAGAGGTGGAATTCCTTGTGGATGATCGCCTCGGTCGCGCCGGTGAAGGCGGCGATCGAGGAAAAGGTAACCTCGGAATAGCCCCGGTCATACTCCTGCATCAGCCCCTCGCGGCACTGGGCATAGCCGGTGACGATGGGCATTTCGCGGGTCAGGTCAACGCTTTCGAGCCCGCCTGCGATGCGCTCGACAAGGTTGCTGTCGGAGTCGTCGCGCCAGCCGGAGAGGTCGATGAACCGTGCGTTCACGCCCTTGCGCTGAAGCAGCAGGGTGGCGACGAAGGCCGAATGCGCCTCGCCCAGACCGGAGAGCAGCTCGCGCACGATCTGCATGTGCGACGCCAGCCGGAAATGCCCGTAGGAGCAGAGCCGGCGCAGGTCGAACAGCACGGTGCGCGCGCCTTCGATCCGCTCGCGCACGAAGTCTTCTGCCATGGACCGGTCGGCGGCATCGTCGAGCACGGCATTATGCGCCTCGGACATGGCCGTGGCGACGCGGCCAAGGGCCCCGAGCCAGGAGTGATCGTCGTCATCATTGGCAAATAGGGCATAGACGCCGGGCTCGCCGGTCTTCTTGTGCTCCAGCAGCAGGTTGGTGATGCCGCCAAAGGCGGACACCACGAAGATCCGGTGGTACAGATCGGCTGCGTCGCGGTCACCGATGATGAGGGTATCGGTGAGCCAGCCCAGCTTGCTCATTGATGTGCCGCCGATTTTTTCGACGGTATGTTCGGGAAAACTCACAGGTTTTTCACCCGGCGCGGGGGCCGGGGCCTCTTGTCAATCGGCGGGGAGCGCGTAGGAGCCGTCTTCCTGATGAATCTCCTGCCCGGTGACGGGTGGGTTGAAGACACAGGCCATGACAAGCTCTTCTTCGGCGCGCAGGGTGTGATGATCGTGCTCGTTCAGCGCATACATGACACCGGGCTTGATCGGGTGGGTCTCGCCGGTGGCAAGGTCGGTGATCGAGCCGGTGCCGCGCATGCAGTAGACGCTTTCGAAGTGGTTCTTGTACTCGAAGGTGTGCTCGGACCCGGCGTCGAGCGTGGTGATGTGGAACGAAAAGCCCATGCCGTCGCTGGCAAGGAGCATCCGCACCGAGGACCACTGCGCGTCGGATACGACGCGGTCGCTGTCGCTGGCGATGATGTTGTTGAAATCTCTGACAATCATGGTGTTACTCCGCTGCAATTTTCGACGGACCCGACAGCACGTCGCGCGCCGCGTCCAGGAGGATGTCGAAGCCTTTGGTGAAGGTTTCCTTGGATGTGGTGATCGGGGCCAGAACCTTGACCACGTGATCCTCGTTGCCCGAGGTCTCGATGATCAGGCCGCCCTTGAAGGCACGGCCGCAGATCGCGCCCGCCAGCTCGCCCGAGCCGACGTCGACGCCCTGCATCAACCCGCGCCCCTTGAGCTTGGCGCCCGGAACGAGCTCGGCCAGTTCGGTGAGCCGCTCCTGGATGAGTTGGGTCTTTTCGGCCAGCTCGGTCTGGAAGGCGGGATCGGCCCAGAACTTCTCGATCGCCACCTTGGCGGTGACGAAGGCGTGGGTGTTGCCCCGGAAGGTGCCGTTGTGCTCGGCCGGGCCGAAGATGTCGTATTCGGGGCGCACGAGCATGAGCGCCATCGGCAGGCCGAAGCCGGAGATCGACTTGGCCATGGTGACGATGTCAGGGGTCACGCCCATCTCCTCGAAGGAGAAGAAGGTGCCGGTGCGGCCGCAGCCCGCCTGGATGTCGTCGACGATCAGCAGCGCGCCGTGCTTCTTGGCAAGATCGGCCACGCGCTTGACCCAGGCCTTGCTGGCCACGTTGAGCCCGCCTTCGCCCTGCACGGTTTCGAGCAGGATCGCGGCCGGCGCATCGACGCCGCTGGAGCCGTCGGACAGCATGGCCTCGAGGTAGTCGGCGGTGTCGCCGGTGCCGGGCAGGTAGCCGTCGTAGGGCATCCGGGTCACGCCGCTGAGGTCGGCGCCTGCGCCGCCGCGGTGGTAGCCGTTGCCGGTTGCGGCGAGCGCGCCCATGGTGACGCCGTGAAAGCCGTTGGTGAACGACACGATATTGGTCCGCCCCGTCACCTTGCGGGCCAGCTTCATCGCCGCCTCGACGGCATTGGCGCCGGTCGGGCCGGTGAACATGACCTTGTGGTCCATGTCACGCGGCTGGAGGATGTGCTCTTCGAAGGCCGACAGGAAGCCCGCCTTGGCATCGGTGTGCAGGTCGAGCCCGTGGGCCAGGCCATCGCGGCTGATGTGGTCGATCAGCGCCGCTTTCATGTCGGCGTCGTTGTGGCCGTAGTTGAGCGACGAGCAGCCGGCGAGAAAGTCGATGTAGCTGCGGCCCTCGGCGTCGGTCACTTCCGAGCCGGTTGCCTTGGTGAAAACCGCATCGAAGCCCCGGCAGTAGCTGCGGGCTTCGGATTCACGGCGTTGAAATACGGATGTGTTCGCTGACGTATCAGTCGACATAGGGTTTCCTCTTCGGATCAGGGAATTCGGAGCAGCAGACGCCACTTCGGGACGCGGCCGGTGTCAGGCCACGTCGCGCATCTGCTCTTCAAGGTCGATCGTGACCATGTGTTCCGTGCTGTGACGCTCGCGGAAGTGCAGCGTCTCGGTGAAGTGGGCCTGCGCATCAAGCGGCGCGTCCATGTTGGTCGCGAACTTGCGGAACAGGGCCCAGGACGCCTTGTTGTCGGCGGTGATCGTGGTTTGCATGCGCTTCACGCCGGCACAGACCTCGCGCTCGAGCAGCGAGCCCAGCATCTTGGTGCCAAGCCCGGTGCCGCGGGCCTTCGCCGACACGGCGACCTGCCAGACAAACAGGGTCTCGGGATCGTTGGGCAGCACATAGGCAGAGACCCAGCCGACGACATCGCCGTCGAGCTCGGCCACGACACAGGTGTCCTTGAAATGATCGCATTGGATCAGATTGCAATACATCGAGTTTTCGTCGAGCGGTTTGCAGGCGCGCACCAACTCCCAGATATCCGCCCCGTCCTCTGCCACGGGTTCCCGTAGCATAGGGGTGTTCTTCCGGAAAATTTCCAACGCGTGCCGCATCTGGCCAATGCCTCCATTTTGCTTTGACTGGCTAAGTAACAGCTCGATGTGACACTTTCAAGAAGCACGGCCAAGATAGTCGGAATTCGCTATGAACGCCGCAAAATAAGGCGGTATTGCATGCTTTTCGGCGATTCGTTACTTTGAAAGTCGAAGTTTTGAGCCCGGGGGCGTGCAGACGCGTCATTGATCCGGCTCTCTTGTTCTGCCAGCATCCGTCCATGGATCGTATCGACACCAGCCTGATTGCCCTGCGCCGCATCCTCCGCGCGACCGACCGGTTCGGCCATGAGCTGGCGCAGTCGGTGGGCCTGTCTGCCGCGCAGTTTCGCGTGTTGCAGATCGTCGCCGAGAGCGGGCGGCGCAACGCCACCCAGATCGCGCAACAGATGCGGATCACGCAGGCCACGGTGACATCGCTGGTCGACAAGCTGGTGCGGCAGGAAATGGTGGTGCGCGAGCGCTCCCAGACCGACCGGCGGCAGACCAACATCGAACCCACCGCCAAGGGCCTGCAGGCGATCAAGGATGCGCCCAACCCGTTGCAGCAGCGTTTCGTGGGCAAGTTTTCGGCGCTGGAAGACTGGGAGCAAGCCTCGCTGATCGCCGCGCTGGAACGCGTGGCCGCGATGCTGGACGCCGAGAATATCGACGCCTCTCCCGTGCTGGATACCGGCGAGTTTCGGGAAACCAGCTGAGGGGCGCGCAGGGGCGGCACGGAAAAGCCGCCCGGTTTCCCGCGCGGCTCTGGAGTGTGTGGAGGCCGGTGTGCCGGGGCGCCATCCCGGGCGCGGTGAGCCGGTCGGAAAGCAGGGCAGGGCGCTCAGGCGTCGAGGAGATACGGTGGAAGGGCGTGTGTCGCCTGGGCGATTGCGGGCGAGCAAAATGCGCGCGGGATCCTCACGCTAAGGGGCGGGCGGTGGTACGACTCTGATGTGAGGAACCTTCTGCTTCGGCCAAGCGAGCGGCATGTGGATTGACCTTTGGGATCCAAATTGTTGCCCTCGGATCATTAGCGCGCGCGTTTGCAGGCGTTCAGAACTGGACAGCGTTCTCGCCCAGGTCGCTTTCCTCGAAATCCATGGAAAGCCTGGCCCTCAAGCCACGCTCACTCCGCTCACGCGCCGCCCTTTCCGCTCCAGTGGCGTCGCGGTTGGAGATTGCGTTGACGGTGCGAGTCATGTCCTCCTTGAATGCCTGTCTGCGCTCAATCCGGGTGAAGGTGGACTTACCCGTGGACTGCAAGCCCAGGCGGTCGCTGATGAGTTCGAGTTGGGCCAGCAGAAACTGATTTCGAGCGCTGGCCAGGATCATTGTATCCAGGCGATGGGCCGCGCGAAGCACTTCGCTGTCACTCTTTTCGACGTTGGCGCTCAGGTGCGCGAGGAGCTCTTGCATGGCGTGAATTTCCGCGTCGTTGGCGTTGCGCGCGGCTTCGGAGGCCGCGAGGCCGAGCAATACGCCGACCACAGCATGGATCTCGACAATGTCGGTCTGGGTCAGCTTGCGGTAGACGAGACCGGTCTCGGGCGAATGTGCGAGAAAGCCTTCGAACTCCAGCCGCTTCAACGCTTCTCGAATCGGCGTACGTCCGAGGCCAAGAGTGTCGGACAACTCGCGTTCACGAATGCGGTCTCCGGGCCGAATTGAGCCGTCACGGAGGGCGTTTCGGATTTCCGTGTAGGCGGTCTTGCTAAGTAAGTCGTTGGATTTGCTTGCCATCACTCAAAATGCGCTGCCTCGGCCCGACAACCAGACCAAGCGTGAAGCTGGCATATGGAGAGGCGCGAGACAACTTGGTTGACCCAAAAATGTTTTCGTATATCAAGATATACCAAGAGAGGGAGGAGAGCACGTGACCGCCAATACTGCGCAGGGGAAGCCGACCGTTGAGGTGCGGGGGCTGACCAAGATCTACGGGGACCCCGTCACAGGTCACATTGGCCTAAAGGACGTCAGTCTCGAGGTTGGGGCGGGCGAATTCGTCGTGCTGCTCGGACCCTCCGGGTGTGGCAAGACCACGCTTCTTCGCTGCATTGCGGGGCTGGAGCGCCCGCAAGCCGGGCAAGTGGCCGTCGGCGGGCGGACTGTCTTTTGCGGCGATACCGGCACCTGGCTACCGCCGGAAAAGCGCAACCTCAGCATGGTGTTCCAGTCCTATGCGCTCTGGCCACATCTCAACGTCGAAGAGAACATCGCCTTCCCGCTGAAATGCGCGGGCGTGGCCAAGGCCGAAATCGCCGAGCGCGTTGCAGAAGTGCTCGAAACCGTCGGCCTTGCCGACTTTCGGCGCTCCTATGTCGGGCAGCTCAGCGGCGGTCAGCAGCAGCGGGTGGCGCTTGCCCGCGCGATCGTCGGGCGCGCGGATGTGGTGCTCTTCGACGAGCCGCTTTCCAACCTCGATGCAAAGGTGCGCGAGACCTTGCGCCACGAACTGGTGCGGCTTCAGCGCGAGATCGGCTTTGCGGCGGTCTTCGTGACCCACGATCAGGACGAGGCCATGGTGCTGGGCGACCGGATCGTGGTGATGAACAAGGGGTGCGTGGCGCAGCAGGGCAGTGGGCGCGGCATATTTCAGGATTCGCAATCGCGCTACGTTGCCGATTTCGTGGGCCGGACCAATGAGGTGGCGGGCACCGTGGTGGCAGTCGAAGGCAACATGGCCCGTATCGCGACCGGCCTCGGCGAGATCCTCGGCCGCTGCGCCGAGCCGCTTTCTCCCGGTCAGCCCGCAACTGTGATGTTCCGCCCCCATGTCTGCGCGCCCGGCGCCGACACCGCCAACCGTATCGAGGGCAGCGTCGAGCGCTCGATCTTCCTCGGAACCTCGGTGGATGTGATCCTCCGTGTCGGGGATCAGGATTTGACCCTCTCGCTTCCCGACGATGCCAACTACCAGGCCGGCGACCGCATCTCCTTCGGTGTGGACCCCGAGCGCGTGCGCGTCTTCGCGGCAAACCGAGCCGCGGCATGAGCGGCGCCACCACACCTGCCGGGGGTACGCCCGAGCGCGGCGGGCCCGACATGATCCGGGTGATCTCGATGCTGCTGCTCGGGGCCCTCGCGCTGCTGATCGTCTACCCGCTGGGGATGACGGTGTTCGACGCGGCCACCCGCGTGACCTCTGAAGGCGAGCGCAGCGTGCCATGGGCCGCCATCCTCGCAATGTTGCGAAACACCGCGATGGTCGTGGTGCTCTCGTCCATTGTCGCGCTGGCCGTGGCGGCCCTTCTGGCCTGGATCGACGAGCGCACAGACGCCCGCCTGCCGCTGATCGGGCAGCTCATGCCGCTCTTTCCGCTCCTGCTGCCGCCCGTGGCCGGTGTGATGGGCTGGGGCATCCTGCTCGACAGCAACGCGGGCTTTCTCAACATCGCATTGCGCAAGCTCCTTGCGCCGCTGGGGTTCGAGGCAAACTCCGGGCCGATCGAAGTTTACAGCTTCGCCGGTCTGGTGCTGCTCACCGGTCTTTACCTCGTGCCCTATATCTACCTGATCCTTTCCGCCGCCTTCCGCCGGATCGACCCCTCGATCGAAGAGGCCGCACGGGTCTTCGGTGCGAGCCCGTTCAAGACTTTCATCAGGGTCACGCTGCCGGCCATCGCGCCTGCCATCGGCGCGGCCGTGGTGATGTGCACCATCGCCGGGCTGGGCCTGTTCTCGGTGCCCTTCGTCATCGGAACCGGCGCGCGGATCGACGTGCTTTCAGTCTATGTCTTCCGCCTTTTGGAGCATTACCCGCCCAATACCGGACTGGCGCTGGCGCTGGCCTTCGCGATGATGATGGTGGTGCAACTTCTCCTCATCGGGCAGCGGTATTTCTCCCGTGAGGGTCGCAGCGCCGGGATCGGCGGGCGCGGCTTTCGGGTCAATCGGGAGCAGCTCGGCCGCTGGCGCTGGCTGGCGCGGGGCTTCGTACTGGCCTACGTGACCATCACCGTCCTTTTGCCGCTGCTGGCCCTGCTTCTGGTCTCCTTCCAGCCGTTCTGGACGCCCGACATAAACTGGTCGGTCCTGAGCCTTCAGAACTACCGGGTGGCCTTCCTGCAATCCGGTCCGGTGAGCCAATCGCTTGTGAACAGCCTCGGGCTCGGGGCGATAACTGCCACTGTGACGATGCTGGTGATCGGCTTCATCGTGCTCTTCGGCCACTTCAACCGCTCGTTCGAGGCCCGCGCCGCCGATACACTCACCGCCATTCCGGCAACCATTCCGCACACGGTCATCGGCGTGAGCTTTCTCATCGCCTTCGCCCTGCCGCCCTTCAACCTGCGCAACAGCCTGCTGGTGCTGCTGGCGGCCTACGTGGTGATGGCGCTGCCCTTCGCCGGGCGCACGGCCATTGCCACCGCCGCCGGGATCGGCCGGGAGCTTGGCGAAGCCGCACGTGTCTGCGGGGCCAGCGGGCTGCGGATCTTCTTCCGCATCATGCTGCCGCTGGCCGCGCCGGGGTTGGCGGCCGGGTGGGCGATCATCTTCATCCAGACTGCCGGCGAAGTGACGGCCTCGGCCATCCTCGCCGGCTCGCAGACCCCGGTGATCGGCCGGGTGCTGATGGACCTGTGGAACTACGGAAGTTTCCCCCAGGTCGCGGCGCTGGCGATTGGCGTCACCATCATCAACTCAACCGTCATTGCCCTGATCCTGTGGCTCTCCAACCGCACGCTCGCAGGCATCGGCAAATGACCGGACATCAAGATCATACCAAGGGAGGACCTGACATGACCTACAAGAAATCCAAAGCAGCATCGCCCACCCGGCGCAGCGTTCTGGCCGGAGGCCTTGCCGCCGTCGGTGCGGCCACGCTGATGCCGCGCAGTGCCTTCGCACTGACCGACGAGGTGATTGCCGCCGCCAAGGCAGAGGGCACCGTGACCTTCTACAGCGTGGTGCCCGAGACCATCGCGCAGCCCTTCGTCGAAGGGTTCGAGGCCAAGTATGGCATCGACCTCGACTACCAGCGCCTCACCTCCGGCGCGATGGGCCAGCGCTATGCCGGCGAGGCGGATGCGGGCGCCGTGGTGGCCGATGCCCTGGCCATGACTGACCGCTTCTTCATGAATGACGCCTCCGCCAAGGGATGGCTCGCGCCGGTCACGGAGCTGGACGACAGCGCAGACTTTCCCGAGCAGTTCCGCACCGAGAATTTCTATATGGTCCAGCTCCTGCCGCACGGGCTGGCCTACAACACCGGGCAGGTCGAGGGCGCGCCCGACTGGCAGAGCCTGATCGACCCGTCGATGAAGGGCCGCCTCACGCTGGTCGATCCGCGCAACGGCTTTTATACCTCGGTGTTCTACTACGCCCTGCGCGAGGCCTTCGGCGAAGACTACCTGAAGGCGCTCGCCGCGCAGGAACCGCGCCTGGTGGAGAGCGCCACGCTGGGCGCCCAGCAGGTTGCCGCGGGCGCTTCGGCGATCTGCGCGCCCGCCTATCCCAACCTGCTGCCAACCCTCAAGGAGCAGGGCGCGCCGATCGAGCTGGCGATGCCCGAGCCCACCGTGGCCTCCTCGGTGCTTGCCGGCATTTCCAAGGACGCGCCGCACCCTAACGCGGCCAAGGTGCTGATGTCGTTCCTCCTCGGGGAGGAAGGGCAGGCGCTTTATAACTCCAACAACACCTCGCCGCTGGGCGAGCTTCCCGGAACGCTTCCGGCTCCCGCCATCACCGACATCGACCTCGACGCCGTCAAGGCGGCGCAGCCCGAGATCTTTGCCGCGCTCGGCGTGTCCTGAGTTCCTCCCCGCCGCCGGGTCTTCGGGCCCGGCGGCAAAATTCCTCCCGTCAGGTGTTCCGCATGACCTCTCGTCACACCCTCGTTCAAGACGCCGCACGGCATGGTCTCGTGCTGGCCGCGGATGCCCCACGCGTTGCGGTCGTGGGCCATGCGGTGCCGCTCGAACTCGTTCTCGCGGCCGGGTGCCTGCCGGTGCCGATACGGGCCGAGGGGCTGGGGCCCCGGAGCAGCGTTGGGGCCCTCGAAGCCGAGCACGACAGCGAGACGCGTGCACTCTTTTCCCGGATCACCGCGGGCGACTTCCGCGAATGCGCCTTGCTGATCGTCTCCGGCGACTCCGATGCGCATCGCTTCCTGTTCCAGTATCTCAAGGAGGAGCAACGGCGCGGCAACCACGCGATCCCGCCGCTCCATACCTTTGATATCCTTTACACCCAACGCCCCTCGATCCGGTCCTATGTTGAAGACAGGCTGCGCGAGCTTTCGCAGCGGTTGACCGCCATAACCGGGCGCGAGGCGGAAGGGGCCGCGCTGCAGGCAGCGACGGCCCTTTGCAATGCCCACCGCGCCGCGCTCACCACGCTTCAGGAGCGGCGCGAGGCAGGCCGTGTTTCCGGCGCACGAGCGCAACGGCTGATTGCCAAGATGCAGGACCGGCTCTCGACCGCCGCGCCCGAGACTGCCGAATTGCCCGCTCGACCGGTCCGGGTGTTGCTCGCCCCCGCCTTGCCACTGCTGAACGCCCGTCTGCATCAGGTCGTCGAAGCCGCGGGCGCAAACATTACCGCCGAGGACGACTGGACGGGGGCGCGCGCCGCCGGTCTCCCCTTGCTCGATCCGCAAAGTGGGCTTCCCGGTATGGCGGCGTGGTACATGACACATGCTTCCAGCCCCCGCATGCCCGGCCCCCTGCGCTCCGCCTGGCTGCGCCGCCGGATCGCCGCCGGGGCCCACGAACTCCTCCTTTTCCACATGCCCCCTGAAGATGGCCACTTCGGTTGGGAATACCCCGACCTCCTGCGCGCCGCCGAAGAGGCGGGTCTGCCGCACCTGCTCCTGCGTCAAGACGTTGACACCGACGAGGGGGCCGGGGAGGCGCAGCGCCAACTTGCCGCCGCCCTTGCCGAGGCAGCAAACGGGGAGGCCACGGCCCATGCCAACTGACATGCAAACCCGTCCGCGCCCGGAAAAGCAGCTTGCCACCACGGCAGAGGCACGGGCGTTTTCCAAGCAATGGTTCGGCGAGATCCGTGAGCGCGTGATCGAACGGGGCGAACCCTATGTGCTCGCCAGCGCCGAAACGCCCCATGAAATCTTCGATGTGCTGGGTCTGCCGGTCGTGACCACGGAATGGTGGGGCGGTGTGCTCTCGTCGCGCCGGGTCGCGGGCGATTATCTCGACTTGCTGGCGCAGGAGGGATTTCACGAAGGCCTTGGCGTCTACAACTCGCTCGGCGCCGCGAGCCTCCTGGTCGATCACCCCGAGCCGCCATGGGGCGGTCTTCCACGGCCGGCCATGATGGTTGCGCCGCACCGGGAGCAGGGCAACAACCGGGCCTACGAGTTGGTCGCGGAGCGGCTTGGCGTGCCCTATTTCTGCGTCGAGGTGCCGTCTTCCACCCGGTTCTCGCCCTGCTGGTTTCGCGATGGTGCCACCCGCTGGGAAGAGGTCTACGAAACTCATCGCATCAACCTGATGACCCGCCAGTACCGTGAGATGATCGCGCTGGCCGAAGAGGTTTCGGGCCGCCGGTTCAGCGAGGCTGCGCTGCGGGATCTGCTGGAGCGGGTCAACGATCAAGAGGCCTGCTTTGCCGAGGTGCGAGAAATGGTGGCCGAGGCACCCAGGCTGCCGGTGCGCCTGAGCGAGCAGATGTCCAACACCATGACAGCGCAGTGGCACCGCGGCTCCGACTGGGCCGTGGCCCATGCCCGCGCCTTCCGCGACGAGGTGGCGGGCCGGGTGGCGCGCGGCGATTGCGCCACAGCCGACGAGCGCCGCCGCCTGATGTGGGTCGGCGTCGGCCTGTGGCAGAACACCGATTTCTATGCGGCATTCGAGCAGAGCCATGGCGCGGTGTTCGTCTGGTCGATGTACATGGCCATCGCCGCCGACGGCTACATCAGGCGCGGCCTGCAGGACCCGGTCCGCGCGATCGCGTCGCGCTATCTCAACATCGGCGAACAGATGCACGTCGCGCCCTGGGCGGGCGAATGGGTTGTCCAGGAGGCGCGGCGCCATCGAGTTGACGGTGCGGTGATGCTGGTGTCGTCGAACCAGCGCCATCAGGTCGCCGGCAACGAATACCAGAAACTCAGCCTCGAGGCAGCAGGCATTCCTGTGTGCGAGCTTCGGGTCGACCCCAGCGACAACCGTGCGTGGGACGACGTGGCCATGCAGCGCACCGTTGCTGAATTCATCGAAAACAGGCTCGGAGGCTGATCGCGCGATATCGCGCTGGCAGCCGGGCCCCGCAAGAAGGAGATCGTACATTGAAACCGCTTGAAGGCGTCCGCGTCCTCGATTTCACCCATGCCTTGTCCGGGCCGCTCTGCACCTATCACCTCGCGCTTCAGGGCGCGGATGTGGTGAAGGTCGAGCGTCCCGGCAATGGCGACGACCTGCGGCTCTACACCGAGCACACCGGTCCACAGGGCTTCTCGGGGCCCTTCGTCGCGGCAAACGCAGCCAAGCGCTCGGTGGCGCTCGATCTCAAGTCCAACGAGGGCCGCGAGGCCGTACGGCGTCTGGCCGCGCGCTCCGATGTGGTGATCGAGAACTTCCGGCCTGGCGTGGCCGCCCGTCTCGGCGTGGACTACGACAGCCTGCTGGAGGAAAATCCCAACCTCATCTACTGCGCCATCAGCGGTTTCGGTGCCACCGGCCCGATGCGCGAATGGCCGGCCTATGACCATATCGTGCAGGCTATGTCGGGGATCATGTGGGTCAACGGCGAGCCCGATCAGGGCCCGCTTAAGGTGGGCCTGCCCTTTGCCGATACCATCAGCGGCTATGTCGCGGCCTTTTCGATCGTCAACGCTTTGTTCCAGCGCCAGCGCGACGGTGGCCCGCAGTTCATCGACGTCGGCATGCTGGATGCCACGCTGATGCTGCTCTCGCAGGCCATCGCAGTCGCCGACATGAGCGGCGAGCTCCCGATACGCACTGGCAACCGCGGTTACCGTCTGGTCGCCACCGCCGACACCTATGCCACTGCCGACGGGCACATCGCGATCGGGGCCAACCACCAGCACCAATTCGAAAAGCTCTGCGAGGTGCTGGGTATTGCCGATATCGCCGGCGATCCGCGGTTCGCCACCCATCAGGCGCGGGTGGAAAACAACGATGAGCTGCGTGCTGTGCTCGTCGAGTTTTTCGGCCGCCAGAAGGCCAGCGAACTGGAAGACAAGCTCGCCAGCCAGCAGGTGCCCGCGGCGATGGTGCGCAATGTCATCGAGGCGGTCGGAATGCCTCACAGCCAGGAGCGCAACCTCTTTGTCGACACACGGGTTCCCGGCATTGACAGGGCGCTCAAGCTCACCGGCGCAGGCTTCCGCTTCGGTCACGACGGCGCGTTGACCGAGGCGCAGGTGCCTTCGGTCGGCGAGCATACCCAGGAAGTCCTCGCCGAGATCGGCTTGGCCTGAACATGCCCCCGCCTCTGGTCGCCACAGCAAAGGAGATTGCCGCGGAGGTCGCGGACGGGGCCACCGTTGCGATCGTCGGCGCCGGGGGCGGTCTGCTCGAACCCGATGCGATCCTCGCCGCCATCGAGGCGCGGTTCCTGGCGACCGGTCACCCGCGAGATCTGACGGTGCTGCATGCCCAGGGTATTGGCGACCGGGATGCGCGGGGCCTGAACCGTCTTGCGCACGCGGGGCTTGTCAAACGGGTGATCGGCAGCCATTGGGTGTGGTCGCCGCGAATGCAGGCGCTGGCTACCTCAGGGCAGATCGAGGCCTATGCCGTGCCTGGTGGTGTGCTGTCGCTGCTTCTGCGCGAAACCGGGGCAGGGCGCCCCGGCCTCTGGACCCGCGTCGGCCTCGGCACCTTCGTCGACCCGCGCCACGGTGGCGGCGCCCTCAACGCCCGCGCCACCACGCCCCTCTGCGAACTGCGCACGGCGGAGGGCGAGGACTGGTTGTTCTTTCCACGCCTTCCGGTCGATGTGGCAATCCTGCGCGGCACGGTCTCGGACACGAAAGGCAACATTACCTTCGACCGCGAGCCCGCCGAGCTTGACAGCTACGCCCTCGCGCTTGCGGCCCACAATTGCGGCGGGCGCGTGCTGGCGCAGGTGCAGGAACTGTCGCCCGCTCCCATATTACCCGCCCGCCGCGTCCGGCTCCCGGCCGCCCTGGTAAACCGGGTGCTCGTGGTGCCGGACCAGCCCCAGACCCATGCACGCGTCTACGATCCGCGCTGCTCGGGCGAGGCCATCGATCGCGAGGCAGTTGAAGCGGCCGCGCCGGACCTTGCTCGCGCCATCGCCGCCCGGCGTGCCCTGGCCGAGCTTCCAGAAGGCGCCACCGCGTGTTTCGGCTTCGGCATCCCCGATGCGGTCGCCGCCGAGATTTCCCGGCGCGGCGAAGCCGACAGATACCGGATGATCATTGACCACGGCGTGCACGGCGGCCGCCTGTTGTCAGGGGCACTCTTCGGCGTGGCCTCTGGGCCTGAAGCCATCATCTCAGCAACCGATCAGGCCGATTTCATCCATGGCGGCGCCATTGATGTGGCCTTTCTCGGCTTCGGCGAGATCGACGCCGCCGGCAACGTCAACGCCTCCGCCCTCGGCGGCAACCCGGTGGGCCCGGGGGCCTTCATGGACATTGCCCAGAGCTGCCGCAAGCTGGTGCTCTGCGGCACCTTCGAGGCTTCGGGCCTGAAATGCCGGGTCGAGGCGGGGCAGCTCGTCATCGACCAGCCCGGACGGTTCGGAAAATTCGTCGGGGAGGTTGCGCAGGTCACCTGGCCCGGCTGGTGGCCGGAAGCGGCGGGGCAGGAGGTGGTGGTCGTCACCGAGCGCGCCAGCTTCGCCCTGTGCGGCGGCCGGCTTGTGCTGCGCGACATCGCGCCCGGCATCGAGCTCCAACGCGACATCCTGAGCCGCATGGGCTTTGCGCCTGAGGTGCCGCAGAGGCCGGGGCTCTACCCGGCGCGGATGCTGGCCACGGAGGTTCCCTTGGCCGCGCCGCCGGCCTGATTGCCCGTTTCAACCGAGGAGGAGATACCGATGAAATTCTGGATCAAGGCATTTGCTGCCGCCATCATCGCAGCACCCGCGCTGGCCGAGAATGGCGCAACGCTGCGCGAGGCAACCGAGGGGCTCGCGGGCTTCACCGTGATCCGGCCCGCAGAGCTTTCCGGCTACGAGGCGAACAGCCTTCCCGTGATGATCTGGGCCAATGGCGGCTGCCGCAGCAGCCACTTCAGCCGCATCGCCTACCTGACCGGGGTGGCGCAGGCCGGCTACGTGGTGGTTGCCGTCGGCGCACCGGAGGACACAAGCGACGAGGGCGGCCCGGAGCAGCCGGCGCGCATCATTGCCGCGCTCGACTGGCTGAACAGCACAGAGGCCGCGACGCAGCTCGACGGCAAGCTCGATACAGAGGCCGTGACCGCCAGCGGAACGTCCTGCGGCGGGCTGGAGGCCCTGCTGGCCGCCAAGGATGATCGGGTCACGTCGGTCCTCGCCCTGAACAGCGGCTTCTTTCCCGAAGGCGTGCCGGGCCGCGAGGGCCGTGTCGACATCCGCGAGCTGGCAGCGGTGCTTGTGCCCACGCTCATCTTCAACGGCGGCCCCGAGGATATCGCCCACGACAACAGCATCCTGAACTTCGAGCAGATCGACGCCCCGGCGCTGCTGGTCTCGCTCGAAGGGGTCGGCCACAGCGGCCTGACCCTTGGCCTCGACAACAACAGCCCCAGCGCGACTGCCCTCTTCAAGGGCATCCGCCTCACTACGGATTGGCTCGATTTCACCCTCAAGGGCGACGAGGCGGCCGGTGCGCGCTTCCTGGCAGAGAGCTGCGCCTATTGCGGCACCGACGGATGGTCGATCCGCGCCAAGGGGTTCTGACGGCCAGATGAACTCAACCGGCCCGCCACGGCGCGGGCCGAAATTTCAGAGGAGGAGAAAGACATGAAGATCACTACACTGTGGCTCGCAATGGCAGCCGCACTCGCCGGCTCTACGCTCACCGCTCAGGAGGTCACGCTCAAGTTCGGCGTTCCCGCCTCGCTGACCACCCCGCGCGGGGTCATCGCGGAAAAGTTCGCCGAGGCCATCGAGGCCAGAAGCCAGGGCTCTGTCGAGGTCGAGATCTACCCCGACAGCCAGCTCTTTCCGGGGTCCGGCGAGCCCAAGGCCCTTGCCTCCGGCGCGCTTGATCTCGCCATCCCCAACGTGGCGCATGTTGGGGCAATCGAGCCCAACGCCGACATCTTCTCGATGCCGATGTTCCTCGGCACCACGCCTGAGCAGCTCTATGCCGTGATGGACGGTGAGGCTGGCGCCGAGATCATCGCGCGGGTTGAGGCGCGGCTTGGCGTCAAGGTGCTGGGCGCGGGCTTCGACAACGGGGCCGACGTGCTCTTCACCGCGGAGACCCTGCCCGACACGCTGGCTGCCTTCGAGGGGTTGAAGATCCGTGCCCCCGGCGGCCCCAAGCACATCGCCCGGCTGAAAGCCCTCGGTGCGACGCCGGTGTTCATCAAGTTCGAAGACCTCGCACTGGCACTGACGCAGGGCACCGTCGACGGGGTGATGACCAACGACAACGGCGTGGTGCAGGGCAAGCTCTGGGAACTGGGCATCAAGCATGGCGTCGATCTCGACCTCGGCTGGGCCCCGCTGATGCCGATGGTCTCCGGCGCGGCCTGGAGCGGCATGAACGAGGCGCAGCAGGCAGCGGTGTCCGATGCTTGGGCCGAAATTCAGCCCTGGGCGCGGGAGTACATCGCTGAAGAGGCGGCGCGGCTGAATGCCGAGATCGAGGCCAATGGCATCACCATGCACAGCCTCTCGGAGGCGGATGTGGCGGCCTTCCGCGACACCCTGATGGAGCTTCAGCCGGGTATCGCAAGCGATACCGGCACCGATGAGGGCATCATGGCGGCGGCCGAGGCAGCCCTTTCGGCCCCCTCCAACTGAGTGGATCGGGCCGGCCCCGAACAAGGGCCGGCCCACATCCCGATACAGCGACAGGTAGATTCCATGATCCAGACACTCCTGAGAGGCGCCGTCGGCGTGCTAGGGCTCATCGCGCTGGGTTCCTACTGCTTTGGCATCATTGCGCGCTATGCCTTTGCCGGCCTCGCCCCGGACTGGGTCGAGGAGGTCACGGTCTTTGCCCTGCTCTGGGGCGTGCTGATCGCGGGCTTCCTGCTGGTGCTCGGCAACCGACACCTCACCGCGGGCATCGTCTCGCGCTTTCCCGCCGGGCCGCGCCGCCTGCTGCAACGCTTCGGCTTTGCGGTCGCGCTGGCATTCTGCGCCTACATGGCCTGGCAGGGGCTGGCGCTGGTCAAGCTCGACGCGCGGCTGATGGAAGTTTCCAAAAGCACCCTGCAATTGCCCATTGCACCGATCCACGCCATCTTTCCGATCACCATGAGCCTCATGGCGCTGGCCTACCTCTGGCGCATCTTCCGCCCCGGCGAACTGGAAGACGCCCATGTGCCCCAAGGGGAGAACGTCGAATGACTCTCCTCGCACTCGGCATCCTCGCCTTCATCCTACTCATGATCGTCGGCACCCCACTCTTCGCGGCCATCGGCGGCGTGGCTGTGGCGCTCTTCATCACCAGCGGCGTCGTGCCCGTGACCTTGGCCGAAATCATGGTGGAGCGCGTCATCTCCCCGGGGCTGATCCCGGTGCCGTTCTTCATGACGGCGGCGGTGATCATGCACCGCGGCGGCATCGCCCGCAGATTGATTGAAGCGGCAGAGGCGTTGATCGGCGGACTCAAGGGGAGTTCCGCCCTGGTCTGCGTGGTGGCCACGGCGCTCTTTGCCGCCATCTCAGGCTCCTCGGTGGCCACGGCGCTCGCCATCGGCACCATCCTGCTCCCGATCATGCAGCAGCGCGGTTACCCCGAGGGCTTTTCCATCGGCCTCGTGGCAACCTCCGGCACGCTGGGCATCCTGATCCCGCCCTCGACCGCAATGATCATCTACGGCCTTGTCAGCGAAACCTCGATCCCGCGCATCTTCCTCGCCGGCGTGGTGCCGGGCCTGTTGCAGGCCACCCTGCTTGCGCTCGTCGCCCTCTATTTCATCCGCGGCATGCCGATCGAGACAGAACCCCGCCCGCCACGCGCCGACCTCCTCCGCAAGCTCGCCTCGGCACTGCCGGCCCTTTCGATCCCGGCGTTGATCTTCGTGTCGATCTACGGCGGTTTCGCCACCGTCACCGAAGCCTCCGCGCTCTCGGTGGTGGCGGCCATCGTGGTGTCGCTGTTCTGCTATCGCAGCATCACCCTGCGCCAGATCCCCGACCTCGTGGCCGAGGGCATCATCGCGGCGGCGGCGATTTCCTTCATCGTCGGCGGGGCGCTGATGTTCGGTCAGTGGGCGATCCAGGAAACCCTGCCGCAGCGCATCGTGGCGGCGGTGTCGCAATGGGAGCTCTCGGGCTGGCAGTTCCTGCTGATCGCCAATGTCATGATGCTGATCCTTGGTATGTTCTTCGACGCACTGGTGATCACACTGGTCGTGGTGCCGCTGATCCTGCCGCTGCTGCGCGCCTTCGAGATCGACCTCGTGCACTTCGCCATCATCCTGATCATCAACATGGAAATCGCGCTGCTGACGCCGCCCTTCGGCCTCAACCTCTTCACCATGAAGCTGATATCGGGCGCCTCGGTCAGCACGGTCATCCGCGGCGTCGCGCCATTCCTTCTGGCGATGGTCGCGCTGCTGCTGCTCGTCACTTACCTCCCCGCGATTTCGCTCTTCCTTCCCGACGTCGCCTTTGGCGCAAGATAATCCCGGAGACCCAGATGCAAGCTCTCGAAGGACTCAAGGTCGTTGACCTCACCCACGCAATGGCCGGTGCCTTTGCAACCTATCACCTCGGGCTGCTCGGAGCCGAAGTGCTCAAGATCGAACCGCCCGAAAAGGGCGACGAGTTCCGGCGCTGGCGGCCCCTGACCTTTGCCGGGGCCAACGCTGGAAAGCGCTCGATGACCCTCAACCTGAAGTCGGAGGAGGGCCGCGAGATCCTGTTCCGGCTGATCGAAGGCGCCGATGTGGTGGTGGAAAACTACCGCCCCGGCGTCGCGGCCAAGCTGGGCGTGACCTGGGAGAAGGTCCGCGCGCTGAACCCTCGGGCGATCTTCTGCTCGGTCTCGGGCTACGGGCAGGACGGAGCCTGGCGCGACTACCCGGCCATCGAGTGGTCGGTTCAGGCGGTGTCGGGCATTACCGATCTCTACGTCGACCCGGAGGGCGATCCGATGCGGCTGGGCCTGTCGATCCTCGATCCCTTCGCCGCCTACATGGGGTTCTCCTCCATCCTCGCCGCGCTCCTTCAACGCGAGAAAACCGGTGCGGGCCAGCGGATCGACGTGAGCATGCTTGATGCGGGTTGGGTGCTGAATGCTTCCTCCGTCACCGACCTTCTGGCCGGTGATATGCCGGTCTCGAAGACCCGCCGCGCCGGCTCGGCCCGCTTCCGCGCGCGCGACCGCAGCTTCTTCGTGTCGCTCAACTGGGAAAAATGGGTCACGGCCTTTCTCAGTACTATTGGCGGCACCGACATGCTCGCTGATCCACGTTTCGAGAGTGAAGACGCCCGCAACCGTAATGCCGACGCCTTCTACGATGAGGTCTGCAACCGCTTGGCGTCACGCGATGCCTCCGATTGGGTCGCCGATTTGGTCGGGGTGGGCGTTCCGGCCGGACTGGTGCAGACCCTGCCCGAAGTGGCGGCCTCCGGTCATGCCGATGCCCGGGGCCTATTGTACAGGGTGGAGGCCGAGGACGGCCGCGAAGCCAGCATCGTCGGAGCCGGATTCCGGTTCGCCGAGAACGGCCCAAGCCTGCAATCCGGCATCCCTCGCTTGGGCGCACACACCGCGGAAACGCTACGCTCTCTCGGGTATGACGAGGAATCCATGGAGTCTCTCCGGGCGCGAGGATTGGTCTGAGTTGCGGCGCTGTGCACCACCGCGGACAAACTTACGTCAACCGGAGAAGGTTGGTCTCCGATCCCGTCCCCTCAGCCACTTGCCCCCGCGATAGCGTTCTCCCGATCCGGCTGCGGCGGGATTTTCTCGTCGTATTGGGCTCAGGATTCATTGAAATCAGTCGCCCTGCGGGATGTACGGCTCGAAGGATTGAGCGGTGACATGAGCGACCTTTACGGGCTGACCGACGAGCAGATGGCCAAGCTTTCCCCTTTTTCCCGAAGTCGCATGGCAAGCCGCGGGTCGACGGCAGGCGGGTGTTGGGTGGGATTATCCTAATCAATCGCAATGGGTTGCGGTGGCGTGATGCCGCCGAAGCCTATGGGCCGCACAAGACGCTCTACAGTCGTTGGAAGCGTTGGAGCGAAAGGCGCATTCTTCCGCGGGTACTGGCCGGGTTGGCTGCCGAACACGTTGAGCGAAGGACCCGGATGGTCGACGCGACCTAGCTGAAGGCCCACCGAACGGCGACCAGTATGGCCGCCAAAAAAGGCGGCGCGGTCGCCTGATCGGTCAAAGAAAGGGCGGCATGAACACCAGACTTCACGCCGTCTGCGACAGTAGCCGTCTGCGACAGTAAGGGACGACCGGCCGACCTGTTCGTCACCGCCGGGCAGGTGAGTGATTACATAGGCGCGAGGGCGCTGCTCAGCAGTCTGCCAAAGGTCAAATGTTTGCTGGGGTCTCGTTTCAGAACAAGGGGATACGCACCGGTATCCCCGGCTGACCACAACGCTAGACCCCAGTCAAACATGACAAGCGCCGCAACCGGATCGAGATCATGTTCGGCTGGCTCACGGATTGGAGGCGCGTCGCAACCCGCCACAACCGTAGTCCAAAGGTGTTCCTCTCGGCCATCGCCCTCGCCGCAACCGTCACCTACTGGTCATGAGCCCTGACCCTAGCAAGCACTCGGCGGCGCCTTGCCTGCCGCCCACGGTTGCTCGTGGAATTTGGCAGTCACTACTGTTGCAAAGACCAAGCTGAAGAAGCGAAAGGCGTCGGCTTGACCTGTAACCGTTGGTGAAATAGTTACGGCCTCGAATGCGGGCGTTGTGTAGTGGTAAGACCTTAGCCTTCCAAGCTAATGACGCGGGTTCGATTCCCGCCGCCCGCTCCATTCTCCTTTCTTACTGACGCCGCGACGAAAGCCAGCCCTGCCATGCGCTCTGGCCGCCGCCGAAGGCGTTGAGGTCGACCTTGCCGGCGACGCCGGGCACGATGCCGGTGCCGGTGTATTGCCAGAAGCTCCAGCGCTCGTCGGGATAGTGCTCGCTCGGGTGCTTGGTGACGGCGCGCAGCCAGAATTCCTGGCCCCTGAGCTGGCCCAGATCGTTCTCGGCGTAGAAATCGGGCGTGGTGTAGATCACCGGGCGGGTGCCGTAGTGGCGGCCGACGATGGCGGTGAAGCGCTCGATCGAGTCGCGAACCTCGCCGGGGGCGGGCCGCAGGGTGCAGGTGCGCGACAGGTGGTTCCACTCCATGTCGAGCACTGGCGGCAGGTCGCCCGGGCTGCGCGGCACGTTGGCGATGAACCAGGCCGCCTGCTCCTCGGGAGTGCGGCAGAAATAATAGAAGTGATAGGCCCCCACGGGCACGCCGGCGGCGCGGGCGGCGGGGGCGTTGACGGCAAAGCCCGGGTCGAGATGGTCGCCACCCTCGGTCGCCTTCAGCCAGGCGAAGCGGATGCCCGAGCGGCGGGCGGCGGCAAAGTCGATCTCGCCCTGGTAGCGCGAGGCGTCGATGCCGTGCACCTCGTAGCTCGCCGGGCTGATGCCCTCCCACTCATGGGGCTTCACATCGCCAAAGCTGCGCGGAATCCCCGGCGCGGCGCTGGCGCTCACGTGGAGCTGGGTGGCCTTCTCGCCTTCGGCCATGCGCGGCATGGCGGGGCCGGGGGCCTCCTGCAACTGGGGGTTGCCGCAGCTTGTCAGCAATACGGCTGCCAGCGCCACGAGGGCGCTCAATCTCACTGTCCGCACGATCAGTCTCCTGCTGTCTCATGTGCCTCGGGCCGCAGTCTACCGCGCCGGGCCCTGCAATGCACATCACAACTGGTGGCCCTGCGCGTCACATTGCCCATGCCGGCCCCCTTGTGACAGGCCCGCCCGGCGGTTAAGCCCTCCGGGCGAGGAGACAAGCACCATGGCACGCGCGCCCCAGACCAACCCAGACGACCGCCCCGGCTCGCGCCGGATCGGTGCGCTGCGGGCGTTGGCGCCCTTCTTTGCCCCCTACAAGCTAATGGTCGTGGCCGCCCTCGGGGCGCTGATCCTCACCGCCGGGGTGTCGCTGGTGCTGCCGCTGGCCGCCCGCCGGGTGGTCGACAATTTCGCCACCGACGATGTCGCCCTGCTCGACCGCTACTTTTTCGCCGCCATCGGCATTGCCGCCGTCTTCGCGCTCGGCACGGCGCTGCGCTACTGGCTCGTCACCCGGCTCGGCGAGCGGGTGGTGGCCGACATCCGCCGCGCGGTCTTCGACCGGATGATCGGCATGAGCCCGGCCTATTACGAAAAGCTGATGACCGGCGAGGTGCTCTCGCGCATCACCACCGACACCACGCTGATCCTCTCGGTGATCGGCTCCTCGGCCAGCTGGTTCCTGCGCAACATCCTGCTCTTCGTCGGCGGGCTGATCCTGATGTTCTTCACCACGCCCAAGCTCTCGCTGATGGTGCTCGGCATCATCCCCGTGGTCATCATTCCCATCCTCGTGCTTGGCCGCCGCCTGCGCAGCCTCTCCCGCGAAAATCAGGACTGGATCGCCGCCTGCTCCGGCAACGCCTCCGAAGCGCTGCTGGCGGTGCAGACGGTGCAGGCCTTCACCCACGAGGCCCCCTCGCGCGCCCAATTCGGCGACGTGACCGAAAAGAGCTTCGAAAGCGCCAAGAGCCGCATTTCGGTGCGCGCGGCCATGACCGCGATCATCATCTTCGTGGTCTTCTGCGGCATCCTCGGGGTGCTCTGGATCGGCGCGCGCGATGTGCGCGACGGGGCGATGAGCGCGGGCGAGCTGGTGCAATTCGTGATCTACGCCGGCATCATGGCCGGGGCCGTGGCCGCGCTCTCGGAGATCTGGGGCGAGTTGCAACGCGCCGCCGGGGCGACCGAGCGGCTGATCGACCTGCTGCTGGCCGAAGACAGCGTGAACGATCCGGCGGAGCCGCTGCCGCTGGAGGGCCGCGCCAAGGGGGCGATCGGCTTTCAGGACGTGGTGTTCCACTACCCGACCCGCCCCGGCGAGGCGGCGCTCTCGGGCGTGTCCTTCGATGTGCAGCCGGGCGAAACCGTGGCGCTTGTCGGCCCCTCCGGCGCGGGCAAGTCGACCATCTTCCAGCTTCTGCTCCGCTTCTACGACCCGGCCTCGGGCGAGATCACGCTCGATGGCACCCGGCTCGATGCCGTGACCCGCGAGGCGCTGCGCAGCCAGCTCGCGCTGGTGCCGCAGGACCCGGTGATCTTTGCCGCGACGGTGGCCGAAAACATCCTCTTCGGCTGCCCCGACGCGAGCCGCGCCGAGGTCGAAGCCGCCGCGAAGGCCGCCGCCGCGCATGATTTCATCACCGAGCTGCCCGAAGGCTACGAAACCTATGTGGGCGAGCGCGGCGCCATGCTCTCGGGCGGGCAGAAACAGCGCATCGCCATCGCCCGCGCCATCCTGCGCGATGCCCCGGTGCTGCTGCTCGATGAGGCCACCTCGGCGCTTGATGCCGAAAGCGAGCAACTGGTGCAGCAGGCGGTCGAGGCGCTGTCGAAGGAGCGCACCACGCTGATCGTCGCCCACCGCCTTGCCACGGTGAAAAAGGCCGACCGTATCCTCGTGTTCGAAAAAGGCCAGATCGTCGCCACCGGGACCCACGACAGCCTCGTGGCCCAGGGCGGCCTCTATGCGCGGCTCGCCCGGTTGCAGTTCACCGAAGGGCTGGCTGCCGAGTAGGGCGGGACTTGTCCCGCCGCGCCGCCGGCGTATCCCGAATACCGCGCGGCGATCGTAGGGCGGGACTTGTCCCGCCACCCGACCCGACCCGGCCCGCGCCGCGCCCACAACCCCACGTCACATCCCCATCGCGCTTGATCCCGGCGCGGCTCTCGCCCACACTCGCCGCACTGGACGAGGCCGAAAACGGCCCGCCATCACGGGGAGGACGACCATGAGCTTTCAGAGCACCGCCGATCTGCGCGCGATCGAAAACCAGATGACCTGGGAAGAGCGCGGCATGCCCGCGACGATCTACGATTTCATCTCGGCCACCAAGGCCAAGCACGGCGCCCGCAACGCGGTATCCTACCAGCTCTTCTCCGATGCTACGGCCCATGCCGAAACCCTCACCTGGAACCAGCTGCACGCCAAGACGACCCAGGCCGCCAACCTGTTCCGCTCCCTCGGCGTCGGCCCCACCGATACCGTGGCCTACCTGCTGCCCAACGCCAACGAAACCGTGGTGACCCTGCTCGGCGGCGCGGTGGCGGGCATCGTCAACCCGATCAACCCGCTGCTCGAGCCCGACCACATCAGCGCCATCCTGCGCCAGACCGGCGCCAAGGTGCTGGTGACGATGAAGAGCTTTCCCAAGTCGGACGTGGCCCAGAAGGCCGCGCAGGCGGTGAAGGATGCGCCGAACGTCACCCATGTGTTCGAGATCGACCTGCTGCGCTACGTCACCGGGTTGAAGAAATTCATCATCCCCTTCATCCGCCCAAAGACCGAAACCACCCACCACGCCAAGGTGCTGGATTTCAACGCCGAAATCGCCAAGCAGCCCGCCGATGCCCTCACCTTCGACGATCCGAAGGAAGACCGCGTCGCCGCCTATTTCCACACCGGCGGCACCACCGGGATGCCCAAGGTGGCGCAGCACAAGGTCTCGGGCATGGTCTACAACGGCTGGATCGGGCACGAGCTGCTGTTCTCCGAGCAGGACAACGTGATCTGCCCGCTGCCGCTGTTCCACGTCTTCGCCTGCCACGTGATCTTCATGGCCGCCATCGCGAGCGGCATGCATGTGATCTTCCCCACCCCCGCGGGCTATCGTGGCGATGGGGTGTTCGACAATTTCTGGAAGCTGATCGAGCGCTGGAAGGTCAGCTTCATCATCACCGTGCCCACCGCGCTCTCGGCCCTGATGCAGCGGCCCGTGAATGCCGATGTCAGCACCGTCAAAACCGCCTTCTCCGGCTCCTCGCCGCTGCCGGTCGAGCTGTTCAACCGCTTCGAGAAGGCCACCGGCGTCGAGGTTGTCGAGGGCTACGGGCTGACCGAATGCACCTGCCTCGTCTCCTGCAACCCGCCCTCGGGCGAAAAGAAGATCGGCTCCGTCGGGCTGCCCTTCCCCTATACCGAGGTGAAGATCCTGCGTGACGGGCCGGACGGGCCGAGCGAATGCGCGCTCGATGAGGTGGGCGAAATCTGTGTCTCCTCCCCCGGCGTGTTCCCCGGCTCGACCTATACCGAGGAAGACAAGAACCGGAAGCTCTTCCACCACGATGTCTACCTGCGCACCGGCGATCTGGGCCGGATCGACGAAGACGGCTACCTCTGGATCACCGGCCGCGCCAAGGATCTGATCATCCGTGGCGGCCACAACATCGACCCGGCCGAGATCGAGGACGCGCTGGCCGGCCACGAGGCCGTCGCCTTTGCCGGCGCCATCGGCCAGCCCGACGCGCATTCGGGCGAGCTGCCCTGCGCCTATGTCGAGCTGGTGGCCGGCGCCACGATCACCGAGGCCGAGCTGATCAAATTTGCCAATGGGCGTATCCACGAGCGTGCGGCCTACCCCAAGTATCTGGAAATCCTGCCCGAACTGCCCAAGACGGCGGTGGGCAAGGTCTTCAAGCCCGACCTGCGGCGCATGGCGATCACCCGCGTCTATAACGAGGCGCTTCAGGGCACCGGGGCCGAAGTGGCCGAGGTGGTGGAAGACAAGAAGCGCGGGCTGGTAGCCAAGCTGAAGAAAACCGGCGAGGCGGACGAGGCCAAGGTGGCCGAGGTCCTCGGCAGCTTCACCCGTCCCTGGGACTGGGTTTGAGCCGCAGCTTCGACGAAAGCCCGCCCCGACACACCGGGAAACAGCATTGCCCCGAACTCCGCGCTCGTGGGGCGGGGGGCCTGAACCACGGCGCAATCGCCGCCGGGCCTCCTATTGCGCTGCGTGGAGCATCTGGGCGGCGTCTTCGCTGTAGAGGTAGTCTCGCGTCACCGGCACGGCATATTGGTCGCGGGCGAGCTGGTAGTGAAACACCGCCTGCGGGCCTTCCTCGAAGGCCGCTTCGCAGGCGCAGAGGTAGAACCGCCACATCCGGATGAACCGCTCGTCATACTGGGTGCGCACCCAGTCGAGCGAGGCTTCGAAACGGTCGCGCCAGGCGTGCAGCGTGGGGCCGTAATGGCCGCGCCAGACCTCGAGGTCGGTGGTGGCCAGGCGCGCCTTCTCGATCGCGGGCGCCAGCTCGGATTGCGCCGGGATATAGCCGCCGGGAAAGATGTATTTCGCCAACCAGGGCGAGGTGGCATGGGGCTTGGCGAGGTTGCCGATGGCGTGGATCAGCGCCACGCCGCCGGGCGCCAGCAGGTCGTGGACCCGCTGGAAGTAGGTCGGGAACTGCGGCAGCCCCACGTGCTCCAGCATCCCCACCGACACCACCCGGTCGAACCGCTCGTCGAGCTTGCGATAATCCATCAGCCGGAACTCGACCTGCCCGGCCAGCCCCGCCTTCTCGGCCCGGGCCCGCGCCGTTGCGAGCTGGTTTTCCGACAGCGTTACCCCCACGACCCGCGCGCCGTAATCCCGCACCAGCGTCATGGCCATGCCGCCCCAGCCGCAGCCGATGTCGAGCACCCGCATGCCCGGTTCGAGCAGCAGCTTGCCGGCGATATGCGCCTTCTTGGCCGCCTGCGCCTGCTCCAGCGACAGGCCGGGGCGGGCGAAGTAGGCGCAGGAATACTGCATGTCCTCGCCCAGCATCCGGGCATAGAGATCGTCGGAAATGTCGTAGTGATGGCGCACGTTGCGCCCCGAGCGGGCCACGCCGTTGCGCGTGGCAAGCGCCCGCGTGGCGATGCGCAGGCTGTCGGCGGCGCGAAACCACGGCGGCATGGTGCCCCGGTGCAGGTTGCGCACCATCAGCGCGAGGAAGCCGTAGCAATCGTCATTTTCCAGCACCAGGCGGCCATCCATGTAGCCCTCGCCGATGGCCAGCTGCGGGCGCAGCGCGATGTCGCGCAGAATGCTCTCGTCCTTCAGATGCCCCTTAACCTCGATCTCTCCCCCCGGCCCGTATCGGCTTGTGCTCCCGTCGGGCCACTTCAGCACCAGCAGCCCGTCCGCGATCATGCCCCGCAGCAGCCTGTCGATCATCGCTTTCCACATCGGTCATCACCCCCAGCAACGCGAGTTCCACTCCTCCCGAAAAGGTTAACGCCAATCAAGCCCCTTCAGTTTCACCCCTTGTGAACAGCAGCCCGGGTTGACTTCCGTGCGGGGAGGCGGTGTATCGGCGCGGACCGACCCGAGCGAGTTGAAGGAACACGCCATGCATGCCTACCGCAGCCAGACCTGCGCCGAGCTGACAAAAGCCAACGTGGGCGACACCGTCCGCCTCTCGGGGTGGGTGCATCGGGTGCGAGATCACGGCGGGGTGCTGTTCATTGATCTGCGCGACCATTACGGCGTGACCCAGGTGCTCTGCGACCCCGACAGCCCGGTCTTTGCCGAGGTCGAGAAGGTGCGCTCCGAGTGGTGCATCCGGATCGACGGCACCGTGAAGGCGCGTGACGAGAGCCTCGTGAACCCCAAGCTGCCCACCGGCGAGATCGAGGTCTACATCCGCGACCTCGAGGTGCTCGGTGCCGCCGAGGAGCTGCCGCTGATCGTCTTCGGAGATCAGGAATACCCCGAGGAAACCCGGCTGAAGTATCGCTACCTCGACCTGCGCCGCGAGGCGATGCAGCAGAACATGGTGCTGCGCTCCGACGTCGTGGCCTCGGTGCGCAAGCGCATGTGGGGCAAGGGCTTTCGCGAGTATCAGACCCCGATCATCACCGCCTCCAGCCCCGAGGGCGCCCGCGACTTCCTCGTGCCCTCGCGTCTGCACCCCGGCAAGTTCTACGCGCTGCCCCAGGCGCCGCAGCAGTTCAAGCAGCTGATCATGGTCTCGGGCTTCGACAAGTATTTCCAGATCGCGCCCTGCTTCCGCGATGAAGACCCCCGCGCCGACCGCTCGCCCACCGACTTCTACCAGCTCGACCTCGAAATGAGCTTCGTCGAGCAGCAGGACGTGTTCGACACCGTCGCCCCGGTGATCGCAGGCGTGTTCGAGGAGTTCGGCGGTGGCCGCCGCGTGGACGCGCCCGAGAGCTGGCCGCAAATTCCCTACAAGGAAGCCGCGCTGAAATACGGCACCGACAAGCCCGACCTCAGGAACCCGATCGAGATGCAGGTGGTCTCAGAGCATTTCGCGGGCTCCGGCTTTGCCATCTTCGCCAAGCTGCTCGAACAGGAAGGCACCGAGATCCGCGCCATCCCCGCTCCCAAGGGCGGCTCGCGCAAGTTCTGCGACCGGATGAACGCCTTCGCCCAGAAAGAGGGCCTGCCGGGCATGGGCTATATCTTCTGGCGCGATCAGGGCGAGGGCATGGAAGCCGCAGGCCCGCTGGCCAAGAACATCGGCCCCGAGCGCACCGAGGCGATCCGCCAGCAGCTCGGCCTCGGCGTGGGCGATGCCGCCTTCTTCCTCGGTGGCAAACCCAAGGCCTTCGAATCTGTCGCTGGCCGCGCCCGCACCGTCATCGGTGACGAGCTTGGCCTGACCGACAAGGAGCGCTTCGCCTTCGCATGGATCGTCGACTTCCCGATCTACGAAAAAGACGAAGAGACCGGCGAGATCGACTTCGAGCACAACCCCTTCTCCATGCCCCAGGGCGGGATGGAGGCGCTGCAGGGCGACCCGCTGGCGGTGAAGGGCTACCAGTACGACCTCGCCTGCAATGGCTACGAGCTGGTGTCGGGCGCGATCCGCAACCACAAGCCTGAGGTGATGCTGAAGGCCTTCGAAATCGCCGGTTACGGCGAAGACGAGGTAAAGGCCCGCTTTGGCGGCCTCTACACCGCCTTCTCCTACGGCGCCCCGCCCCACGGCGGCTGTGCGGCGGGCATCGACCGCATCGTCATGCTGCTGGCCGACGAGGAAAACCTGCGCGAAGTGGTCATGTTCCCGATGAACCAGCGCGCCGAAGACCTGATGATGAACGCCCCCTCGGCCCCCACCAACGAACAGCTCCGCGAGCTGGGTCTGCGGGTGGTGAAAGAGGACTGACCATGCCGGCGCCGGGGCGGGTCGTCCTGATCCACGGTGCCTCCAGCGCGGGCAAATCCACTCTGGCGCGGGCGGTGCAGGCTGCACTGCCCGAGCCATTCACCCACCTCACCTTCGACCACCTGATCGACAGCGGCGCGTTGCCTCGCGGCCCCGAATGGGCGGCGGTCCGCGAAAAGGTGTTCGACGGCTGGCACCGCGGCGTGGCCGCGTTCGGCTCGTCCGGAGCCGATGTGATCTGGGACCACATCATCGAAAGCCCGGCGTGGCACAGCGATCTGCGCGCGCTCTTTGCCGGACGCGATCTTTTCTTCGTCGGGCTCCATTGCGAGCTTGCCGAGTTGGAGCGGCGCGAGATGGCACGCGGGGACCGCAAGCCGGGCGATGCGGCACGGGATGCCGCCCATATCCATGCAGGCAAGCGATACGATCTCGAACTGCGGAGCGAAGACGGGGCCGAAGCCAACACCTCCCGCGTCATTGCAGCCTGGCAGGCGCGGCAGGGCGTCTCGGGCTTCTTCGGCTGACGCCCGGTGAGGCCACAGCGAGGGCTGTCATAAAACTGTTACGCAGCCCTGCATCCACGTGCTACGATTCGTCCATGACGCGGGCCATGCTCACCATCGCACTTACCCTCGCGCCCCTCACTGCAACGGCGGGCGGGCCACTGGGCGATGTGTTCTGCGATGACCGTGCCCGCATTGTCGAAAAGCTCGAAAGCCGTTTTGGCGCTACCCTTGCGGGGCGCGGTCTGCGCGGCCCCGATGCCTTCATCGAGTTCTGGGTCACGCAAGCCTCGGGCGACTGGACCATGGTGCAGAACTACACCGACGGGCGGGCCTGCATCGTGGCGATGGGCGAGAGCTGGGAAAGCTTCGGGCCGGTCGATCCGGCCTGACGGTTGCAGGCTTGCGCCCTACTGCCGCTGCCTGAGCCGCAACACCTCATCCGCCATGTCATCCGCCAGCGCGGCCAGGTCCTCTGAAGGTGAGCCGCGCAGGGTCTCCACCGCCAGCCCGAACATGTTCGACTGAAACCGCCGCGCAAGGCGCCGGCTGTCGGCCTCCGGGGGCAGCTCCCCCGTGTCGCGGGCCTGCTCGAACAGGCTGCGGAACAGGTCCTGCATCTCGCGCAGATAGGTCCGGGCATCCTCCCCGGCCTCCGTGGCCTCGTCGGCCAGTTCCAGCACCGTCTTGACCAGAATGCACCCGGCCGGGCTGCCGCTTTTCGGGCGGCCGGTGCGGCGGGCGTGCTCGGCAAGGGCCTCCAGTGGCGAGTCGGCACTTTCGACGCGCGCGCTCACGTTCTGCGCGGAGCGGTTGCGATAGAGCTGCAAGGCCTCGCGAAATAGCGCCTCCTTGCTGTGGAAGGCGGCATAGATCGAGCCGGGCTTCATGGAAAGCGCCCGTTCAAGGTCTTTCAGCGAGGTCGCATGAAAGCCCCTGCGCCAGAACAGCGTCAGGGCGGCATCAATCGCGGTCTCGCGGTTATAGGGGGCGGCTCGGCTCATGGGCGGAATATAGGGCCGCCGGATCGGCTTGTCTTCCCGCCTCACGTTTGAGTGATCGCTCAAACTTTACTATTGAGTGATCACTCAAATGCGCCATGTTCCCGGCAAGGGCCAGACGGCCTGCAACCACCACCCAAGGAGCATCCATATGGCCGAGTTCACCCTGCACGACGAAACCACCGCCCCCGCCGAAAGCCTGCCGCTGATCGAGAAGTCCAAAAAGGCTTTTGGCCGCCTGCCGGGACTGCACAAGGTCATGGCCGAGGCGCCCGCGCTGATGGAGGGCTACCAGGTGCTGCACGGGCTGTTCCAGAACAACACCAGCTTCGAAAAGGACGAGGTCACCGTGGTCTGGCAAACCATCAACGTCGAGCACGAATGCCACTACTGCGTGCCCGCCCACACCGGCATCGCCAAGGCGATGAAGGTGGATGACGAGATCACCGAGGCGCTGCGCAACGAAACCCCGCTGCCCACCGAGCACCTCGAAGCCCTTCGCAGCTTCACCCTCGCCATGGTCCGCCAGCGCGGCGAGGTGAGCGACGCGCAGCTGCAGGAGTTCCTCGACGCGGGCTACACCAAGCGCCAGGTGCTCGAGATCGTTCTGGGCATCGCCCAAAAAGTCATGTCGAACTACACCAACCACCTTGCCGACACGCCGGTCGACGAGGTGATGCAGAAGTTCGCCTGGACCAAGAAGGGCAGCGAGGCGGCCTGAGCCCGCACCCGCCAAACAAAACGCCCCGGGGCCAGAAGGCTCCGGGGCGATCTCTCACGCGCGGCGCCGAGCGCGCCCTCACTCTTCCAGCGCGTCTTCCTTCTTCTCCTCGATCAGCCCGGCTTCCTTGTCTTTCCGCTCAAGAAACCGCTTGCCGTATCCGCTGATTTCATCTTCGGAGATGATCTCCTTCGCCCGGCTGAACACCTCGTCCTCTTCCTCGTCGATGTGGTGCTCGTAGTCATGCCGCAGCGTCTTGAACCGCGTCAGCCAACCGGGCGATGACATGTCCATCTCGTTCAGCTCTTCCAGGATGTCATCGAGCTGCTGGTGCTCGTGCACCGAATGGCGGGCATGTTCCTGGCCCCAGGTACGGGCGATGAGCTTGGAATAGAAGGTTTCCTCTTCTGCCGCGGCATGGGCCTTCACGTCGTGGTAGAATTCCTTCCATGCGCTGCGGCGGGTCTCGCTGTCTCCCGAGGTGTCCGAAAGGGTTTCGAGCAACTCGCGGTGGCGGTCGTGGTCGGCCTTGATGGCTTCGTAGATGTCAGGCATCGGCGTAGCTCCGGAAATGTTGAAGGGTCGCTCCCAAACGCCGCCAGCGCGGGCCGGGTTCCGCCCGCGGGCGGAAAACCGCAGATCGCCCGGCAGGGGTCCGTCGCCGCGCAAAAGCGTGACCGTCTGCCCCCTCGCACCATGCCCCCCGATCCACTATCTTCGACGGAAGAGGCCGCCTGCCTCGTTTCACCCCCAATGGTCCCGGAACCCGGAGCGCCCGCACGTGAACTTCACCCCCGAGATCGCCGCAATCCGCTTCGGCTACGGCCTCTCCCCGCATCACGCGCCACCTGAAAGCGTGGCCGCCATGGTGGCAACCCTCGCCGCCCCCGATGCGATGGCGCAGGCTTGGCCGATCGGCTCGATCGACGAGCTCTACCCGGAGTTCCAATATCTGAGCGATCTCAAGAAGGCCGAGCGCAACGGCGACCCCGACGCGAAGCAGAAATACAGGGACTGGCGCGCGAAAGACCGTGCGCGCCACGCCGAAATGCTCCGCGCCACCGTGGCCCGTGCGCTCGACGCGCCCGATCCGCTGCGCGAACGGCTCACCCGCTTCTGGGCCGATCATTTCACGGTGCGCGGCAAGGGAGTGTCGCGCCTGTCGGTCCAGCGCTTCGTGCAGGACGCGATCCGCCCCAACCTCTCGGTCCCCTTTGCCGAGATGCTGAAGGCCGCCGTCACCCATCCGCTGATGATGATCTACCTCGATCAGGACAAGTCCATCGGCCCCGGCTCCGCCGTCGCCGCGCGCAATGCCGAAAAGGGCAGGCGGCGCGGCCTGAACGAAAATCTCGCCCGCGAGGTGCTGGAACTGCACACCTTGGGGGTGGGCGGGGCCTACACCCAGCAGGACGTGCGCCAGCTGGCCGAGCTTCTGGCCGGGATGACGCTGGACCTGCGCAAGGGCGTCCGTTTCGAACCCAAGCGCGGCGAGCCCGGGGCCGAGGATGTGCTGGGCGAAAGCTACGGCGGGCAGAAGCCCCAACTGTCCGACATTCACGCCGCGCTCGAAGATATCGCCACCCACCCCGATACCGCCGCCCATATCGCCCGCAAACTGGCGGTGCACTTCGTCTCCGACACGCCCCCGCCGGCGCTGGTCGAGGCGCTCAGGGCGCGCTTTGCCGAAACCGGCGGCGACCTCGGCGCCGTCACCGCCGCCATGCTGGAGCACCCCGAGGCCTGGGGGCCGCTCGCCAAGACCAAGCAGCCCTACGACTTTCTGACCTCCGGCTACCGCGCCCTGGGCGTCTCGGGCGCGCAGCTTGCACGGCTGAACCTGAGCAAGACGCGCAAGGCCCTGCTGCGGCCGATGACCCTGATGGGCCAGCCGTGGGAAACGCCCAATGGCCCCGATGGCTGGCCCGAGGACACCGCGCACTGGCTCACCCCGCAGGGCCTCGCGGTGCGGATCAACTGGGCGATGACGGCAGGGCGCAGCAAGGAAATCGAGCTGCCCGACCCGCGTGAGCTGGTGCGCACCGCGCTGGGCAGCCAGGCCGGGCCGCGGCTGGAATTCGCCGCACAGGCAGCCGAAAGCCGCGCGGAGGGGGTTGCCCTGATCCTCGCCTCGCCCGCGTTTCAACGGAGATGACGCCATGAGCAAGCTCTTGATGACCCGGCGCAGATTTCTGGCCACCACCGGTTGTTCGGTCGCCGCCGCGCCCGCGATGACGCCGATGGCCTTCGCCTCCGCGCCCTGGGACACCCGCCTTGTCGTGCTCATCCTGCGCGGCGGGATGGACGGGCTCGACGTGGTCCGCCCCATCGGCGACCCGGCCTTTGCCGAGGCCCGGCCCACCCTCGCGGCGGGCGACGGGTTGCCGCTCGACGGGTTCTACACCCTGCACCCGGCGCTGGCGCCGCTGCACCCGCTCTGGGAGGCCGGCGAGCTGGGCTTTGCCCATGCCGTCTCCACCCCCTACCGCGACAAGCGCAGCCACTTCGACGGGCAGGATCTGCTGGAGGCGGGCACCGGCTTCGATGTCACGACGGGGGCCACCCGCGACGGCTGGCTCAACCGGATGCTGCAACACGTGCCCGGGCTGGAGGCCGACACCGCCTATGCGATCGGGCGCGAAGACCTGCTCATGCTCGCCGGGGCCGCGCCGGTGGCCAATTGGACACCGGGCACCCGGCTGGACCTCTCGCCGCAGGCCCGGCGGCTGTTCGAGATGATCTACGAAGAGCACCCCGTCTACCAGGCGGCGGTGCTGGAGGCGCTCGATCTGACCGAGGATATCGCCGCCGCCGAGGCCGCCGCCGGCGCCGAGGAGGACGATGGCGCGATGGCAGCAATGATGGCCGAAGCCTCCGGCAACGGCGCCCATATGGAGATGGCCGAATTCGCGGTGGAGCGCCTGCGCGGCGACACCCGTATCGCCGCCTTCTCCCTCGGTGGATGGGACACTCACGGCAAGCAGGCCACGAGCCTGCCCAAGGCGTTGCGCCAGCTGTCCGACGTGATCAACGTGATGCGGGTCGGCCTCGGGCCGCTCTGGGGCAAGACCGGCGTGCTCGCGATGACCGAGTTTGGCCGCACCGTGCGCGAAAACGGCTCCCATGGCACCGATCACGGCACCGGTGGGCTGATGCTGACGGCGGGCGGGGCGCTGCGGGGCGGCAAGGTCTATGGCCGCTGGCCGGGACTGGACGAGGCCGCGCTTTACGACCGGCGCGACCTGATGCCCACCGAAGACGTGCGCGCCTATGCGGCGCGGGCGATGGAAGGCCTGTTCGGGATTTCGGGCAATGTGCTGTCGGGCAAGGTCTTTCCGGGGCTCGACTTTTCACAGGCGCCCCGGATCGTGCTCTGAAGTAGCGCGGCTCAAACGCCGGTGTTGGCGATCTCGTAGATCTCGTCGGTCATGTCGGAGGTCACTTCCTTGGCGCCGGTGGCGACCGTGGCGGCAATGGCAAAGCCGAGCGAGACGATCCCCGCCATCAGCACCACCCAGTCGATGGTGACATTGCCTTCGTCTTCCGACCAGAATGCGTTTGCGATCCGTTTCATGCGTGGCTCCTTGGCCTTTGGTTTTTCTGCTCTGCGCCGCACCCTGCGGGGCAAATGCGGCAGGTCCGTGGAGCAGGAGCGCCATTTTTCGGGTTTTCCTTGCGCCCCGGGGCCGATAGGAAATCAATAACGTTGAAAAGGGGTTAACCGATGAGTGAGGCCGCCGCTCTGGGCGAAGAGGTCATAGGCTGGGCGCCGCCACCCCGGCCCGATTTCGACGTGCTCGAGGGGCAATGGACCCGGCTCGAACGGCTCTCCGCCGATGATCACGCCGCCAGCCTGTTTCGCGCCTATTCCAGCCACGATGCGCTGTGGGATTACATGCCCAATGGCCCGTTTCACTCAGCCGCGCAGTATCACCGCTGGGCTCGGGAGGCTGAGGCCAGCACCGATCCGCTGCATTTTGCCATCCGGAACCGCGACACCGGCACCGTGGGCGGAACCTGTGCGCTTCTGCGGATCGCGCCCGAGGCCGGGTCGATCGAACTGGGCTACATTGCCCTGTCGCCCGAGCTGCAGCGCAGCCGCGTGGCGACCGAGGCCTTCTGCCTGCTGATCGAATGGGCCTTCGAGGCGGGCTACCGGCGGTTCGAGTGGAAGTGCAACGCGCTGAACATGCCCTCCCGCCGCGCCGCGCAACGGCTGGGCCTGTCCTACGAGGGCATCTTCCGGCAGGCGCAGGTGGTGAAGGGCCGCAACCGCGACACCGCGTGGTTTGCCGCCATCGACAGCGAATGGCCCCCGCTGCGCGAGGCCTATCGCGCCTGGCTGCGCCCGGAAAACTTCGATGCGGAAGGCCAGCAGAAGGAGCGCCTGGGCGACCTCACCTCGCTGGTCCGCGCCGCCTCCGACCCGGGCCTCTAGGCGGCCCGTTACACCGGCACAGGTGGTTCAACGGCCAGACAGGCCAGCGCGGTGATCCGCGCGGCCCCTGCATTTCCCGTCAGCCACGTAACCCCATGTCGGACAACCGAACAGCGCGAACCGGCCAAGCCCTGCACGGAATGGCCCGAAGGGCATCCCTAAACGGCAAACGTCCCGCCTGCAGTTCGCAAAACACGCCCCGCCCAGCAAAGCCCGTTCCGGCCCACAGCAGCCATCTCTGAAACCCGCCCGGCAGCGCCCTAGAGCGCCATCGTGCCTTCAAGCCGGTTTGCCACCAGTTTCGAGATCGCGACCGCTTCGGGCATCCCGCCCTCTCCCGCGGCCCGTGCGGTGGCCAGCCCGGCCGCCGCAGCGGCCAGCGGCCCGTCGGAGGCGCATTGTGCCACCGAGCCGAGAAACTGCGCCACGTAGTCGAGGATCTGCGGGTCTTCCTCCCCGGTCGATAGCACATCGGCCACATGGGCAAGGTCATCGCGCAGGGCGAGCGGGTCGGGGGCGACCATATCGGAGGAAAGTGCCCTTGGGCCGGCAGGCTGGGCGCTTGCGGGCATCCGCAGCACGATGGCCTGCTGAAACGAGGCGAGGCTGGTGATCGGCTTCTGTATGAACCCGTCTGCCCCGGCCTCCAGCGCCGCATCCTCGCAGACCGGGTCGCCCGAGGTGCCCAGCAGCACCGGCACCCGCGTTTCCGAGCGCGCCAGCTCCTCGATCAGCTCCAGTCCCGAGCCATCGGGCAGGCCCAGATCCACGATCACCGCCGTCGGCCGATAGACCATCAGGTGGCGATGCGCCGAGGCGAGCGTGTCGGCCCGCCTGATCCGCGCGCCGGAGCGCAGGCACAACAGCCGCACGGCCTCGGAGGCAAAGCGACTGTCTTCCACCAGCAGCACCGTGGCGCCCAGCAGAGGCCTCTCGCGCGTCGGCTTCTGGACCGGAAGGGCGAGATTGGGAATTTCATCTGTCATTGGAGCCTCCCTCAAGGCGTTACCCTCCAACAAGACACCAGCAATCCTAAGAAGTAGTAAACGCGGCCGACAGAATGCGACAAAGGCGCGGCTTGTGCCGGCCCGAACCGGGCGGCATAACCGCTGTGACCGAAGCGCAGGAGGGCAAACAGATGATCGGAAGGCTGAACCACGTGGCCATCGCGGTGCCCGACCTCGACGCCGCCGCCGCCCAATATCGCGGCACCCTCGGAGCCGATGTCGGCGCGCCGCAGGACGAGCCCGACCATGGTGTGACGGTGGTTTTCATTACCCTTCCCAACACCAAGATCGAGCTGCTCTACCCGCTGGGCGAGGGCAGCCCCATCGCCGGTTTCCTCGAAAAGAACCCCTCAGGCGGCATCCACCACATCTGCTACGAGGTCGATGACATCCTCGCCGCCCGCGACAGGCTGAAGGCCGAGGGCGCCCGCGTTCTGGGCACCGGCGAGCCCAAGATCGGCGCCCACGGCAAGCCGGTGCTCTTCCTGCACCCCAAGGATTTCAACGGCTGCCTGGTGGAACTGGAGCAGGTCTGATGAGCATCACCGCCGCCCTCGTCGTGCTGGCCATCACCTGGTTCATGGTGCTCTTCCTGGTGCTGCCCGTCCGGCTCGTGACCCAGGGCGACCGGGGCGAGGTCGTGCCCGGCACCCACGCGGGCGCACCGGCCGATTTCAACCTCGGCAAGCGCCTCAAGATCACCACCGCCATCGCCCTGCCGGTGGCCGGTCTGATCTGCGCCGTGATCATCTCCGGCGTGATCTCGCTGTCCGATTTCGACCTGCTGGAGCGCTTCGGCCCCAAGGGCCCGATCACCGAAACCCGCTGACAGCCCCCGGACGGCGGGACAAGTCCCGCCCTACGCCCCCGGTTCCAGCCGGTGGAACAGGTGGGTGAAGGTGGCCACGCCGAGGATCGGGATGAACAGGTTGATGAGCGGAAAGCTCAGCGGAATCGCCATCAGCACCCCGGCAAACCAGATCTTGCCGAAATGCCGCTTGCGCGAGGCATTGGCCGCCTCCCGCCCGATCCGCCGCATCGCCACCATCTGGTAGTACTCCCGCCCCAGCAGCAGCCCGTTGATCGCCCAGAACAGCAGCGGAATCAGCGGCCCGGCGAAGATGTAGAGCACCAGCATCAGGATGTTCACCACGATCAGCACGCCGAAAAAGCCGATCGAATCCCGCAGCGCCTCGGTCCAGGGAAAGCGCGGCACAGGCGGCAGCTCGGGGTAGTGCCTGGCCTCCACCGCCGCGGCGATGTCTTCAAGGAACAGGCCGGTGAAGGCCGAGGCCACCGGCACCATCAGGAAGATCGACATCAGCGCCATCAGCGCGATCGAGGCCCAGGACAGCAGGTCGTCGATCCATGTCACCTCCCGCCCGAAGATCGTGAAGCTGTCGGGCGTGACCCAATCCAGAAAGGCGAGAAACACGCCGTAGACCCCAAGCAGCAGCAGCACCGTCAGGCCCAGCCCCATGGCAAGCACCTTCAAAAAGCGCGCATCGAAGACCTGCGAGACCGCCTTGCCGAAATCCGTGAAGATCATTCGGCCACCCAGGCGGTGATGTTGCCGAGGTCGGGGCGCGGGCGCTCTGGCGGGGCGGCGGTTTCGGTGCCGATGTGGATGAAGCCGGCCACGGTCTCGTGCAGCGCAAGGCCGAGGCCCTTGGTCACGAACTCCCGGTCATGGCTGCCCCAGCCCGAAAGCCAGTTGGCGCCCCAGCCCGAGGCCAGCGCCGCATTGAGCATCGCAAGGCAGACCGCGCCCGCCGAATAGAGCTGCTCGACAAAAGGCACCTTCTCGCTCTCCACCGGCGACGACACCACAACCACGGCCAGACCGGGCTGCTTGAGCTGCGTCTGGAACTTCTCCACCTTCTCCGGCTCCATCTCCAGCGCCGCGCCGCGCTCGCCCGCCAGCGCCGCCAGTCGCTCAAGTGCCGCGCCTTCCAGCACGATGAAGCGCCATGGCTCCAGCTTGCCGTGGTCCGGCGTGCGCGCGGCGGCCTGAAGGATCGGGCCCAGCTCTTCGCGGCTCGGAACCGGGGTGGTCAGCGTCTTGGCCGGGCGCGAGCGGCGGGTGAGCAGGAAGTCGAGGGCGGCGGGGTTCTTCTCGGGCATGGGGCCTCCTTGGCGGTTGGCCCTTATGTCGGGTGTTTTGCGCCGGGGTTCAATGGTTTCACTCCCACCACGGATCAATCGCCCCAATCTCCTCGTCCGACCAGCCGAAGTGATGGGCAAACTCGTGCACCGTGACATGGGCGATCAGCTCATCGAGGCTCTGCCCGGGCCGCTCGCGCCATTCGGCAAGGATCGGCTGGCGAAAGAGCCAGACCGTATCGGGCCAGGGCGCCGGGTCGCTGAACGACTTCTCGGGGAGCGGCGTGCCCTCGTAAAGCCCGGTCAGATCGCGCGGATCGCGGATGTCGAGATCCGCCATCATCTCCGGCGTCGGCCATTCCGCCACCCGCAGGCTCACCTCGCGGGCGGCCTTGAGCAGGGCAGGGGGGAAGGCCTCTACCGTCTCGCGGGCAATGCGCTCGAAATGGGCGTCGTCGTGGCGCATGGGCGCGGCAGCGGGGCCGCTCAGGCCCCGGTCACCCGCCAGATCACATCGCCCACGTCATCGGCCATCAGCAGCGATTTGCCATCGGCCCCAAGGCACACCCCCACCGGGCGGCCATAGGCCAGCTTCTCGTCTTCCGACAGAAACCCCGAGAGAATGTCGCGCGGCGGCTCGGTCTCGCTGGGGCGGCCGTTTTCGAAAGGCACGAAAAGCAGCTTGTAGCCCGACAGCTTCGAGCGGTTCCACGAGCCGTGCTGGCCGATCACCATGCCCTCGCCAAAGCCGGGCAGCGTGCCCTCGGGCATCCAGCACAGGCCGAGCGAGGCGGTGTGCCCGCCCAGCGCGTAATCGGGCTTGATCGAGGCGGCCACCTTGGCTGGGTCCTGCGGCACCCGGTCGTCGACGATGCGATCCCAGTAGGAGTAGGGCCAGCCGTAAAAGCCGCCATCGACCACGGTGGTGAGGTAGTCGGGCGGGGTTTCGTCGCCCAGCCCGTCGCGCTCGTTGACCACGGTCCAGAGCGCGCCGGTGGAAGGCTCGAAGGCGGTGCCCACGGCGTTGCGCAGGCCGGAGGCGAAGATGCGGGCCTCTTCGCTCGCCACGTCCAGCTCCCAGATCGCGGCGCGGCCCTCTTCGGTCTCCATCCCCTGATCGGCGATGTTGGTGAGCGAGCCGACACCGGCGTAGATCTTGGTCTTGTCGGGCGAAACGATGAGGGAGCGGGTCCAATGCCCGCCGGGCTTGAACTCCACCAGCTTGCGGGCGGCGCTCTCGTCCAGCCGGGTGGTGCCGGGGGCATAGGGGAAGGCCACGATCCCGTCGGTATTGCCGAGGTAGAAGGTCTCGCCCACCAGCGCCATCCCGAAGGGCTGGCTCTGGTTCTCCACGAAAACCTCCCGATGCTCCGCCACCCCGTCGCCATCCGCATCGCGCCAGAGGGTGACGCGGTTGGCGCTGTTGCCCATCGCCTTGATCGCCTTCATCGTCGCATGGGCGGCGCGGTCCATGAACGACTGCGGCGGCGTCTCGATCTGGCTGGCCTCGGCCACCAGCACATCGCCCGAGGGCAGCACCTCGATCCAGCGCGGATGGTCCAGCCCCTCGGCAAAGGCGTTGACCTTGAGGCCCGGCGCGCAGATCGGCAGGCGGCCATCCTTCCAGCCCTCGGCGGCGGGCATCTTGAGGGTCATGATCCCCTGCTTCTTCGCCTCCGGAATCTCCGGGCTGCCCCCCATCGCCTGAACCGAGGGCGCCCCGATCCGGCGCAACGCGGCAACCGTGCCGCCCACAATGGCCGTGGCCTTTGCAATGAAATCCATGATGCCGCCTCCTTCGCGCCGTTTGCCGGAGTGGTAGCGCTAAACGGCAGGGGGAAACAGCCCCTCCGGGCCACCGCAACCCGCACGCTTGCCTTTCCGCCTCTGCGATTGGTAAACAAACCTGACCACGCCCGGGAGCCAGCATCATGACCGTCATCACCTGCATCGACGACCTCAAGCGCATCCACAAGCGCCGGGCGCCCAAGATGTTCTACGACTATTGCGAAAGCGGCAGCTGGACCGAGCAGACCTTCCGGGAGAACGTGAGCGACTTCGACAAGATCCGCCTGCGCCAGCGCGTGGCGGTGGATATGTCGGGCCGCTCGACCGCGAGCACCATGATCGGCCGCGAGGTGGCCTTGCCCACCGCGCTTGCGCCGGTGGGCATCTGCGGCATGCAACATGCCGACGGCGAGATCCTCTCGGCCAAGGCGGCCGAAAAGTTCGGCGTGCCCTTCACCCTCTCCACCATGTCGATCTGCTCGATCGAGGACGTGGCCGAGAACACCTCCGCCCCCTTCTGGTTTCAGCTCTACACCCAGAAGGACACCGACTTCACCGACAACCTCGTGCGCCGCGCCAAGGAAGCCAAATGCGAGGCGCTGGTGATCACGCTCGACCTTCAGATCCTCGGCCAGCGCCACAAGGACCTGAAGAACGGCCTCACCGCCCCGCCCAAGCTGACCGTTCCGGTGATGCTCGACCTCGCCACCAAATGGCGCTGGGGGCTGGGCATGCTGCAAACCCCGCGCCGCGAGTTCCGCAACATTGTCGGCCATGCCAAGGGCGTCGGCAACACCCGCTCGCTCCACGCCTGGACCGCGCAGAACTTCGACCAGACGCTCGACTGGGACAAGGTCAAGCGCCTGATGGACCAATGGGGCGGCAAGGTGATCCTCAAGGGCATCCTCGACGGCGACGATGCCGAGGAGGCCGCCAAGCTCGGCGCCGATGCCATCGTGGTCTCCAACCACGGCGGCCGCCAGCTCGACGGCGCACTCTCTTCCATCCGGATGCTGCCCGAGATCGTCGAGCGCGTCGGCTCCAAGACCGAGGTCTGGCTCGATAGCGGCATCCGCTCCGGGCAGGACATTCTGAAGGCCATCGCGCTGGGCGCGAAGGGCACGATGATCGGGCGCAGCTACATCTACGGTCTGGGCGCGATGGGGCAGAAGGGCGTCGAGACGGCGCTGGAGGTGCTTCAGAAGGAGATGGACATCTCCATGGCCCTCTGTGGCAAGCAAAACCCTTCGCAATTTGGCCGCGACATGCTGCTGGTGCCGGAAGACTTCGGCGGGCGCTGGCAGGCCTGAGGGCCGCTCACGGAGCCTAGGCTTACGCCTCGGTCGCCTTCGCGGCGGCGCGGATCGGCAGCAGCAGCAGCGGGGCCAGCGCAACGCAGAGCGCCACCGCCACGAAGGCCATCCGCAGCCCTGCCAGCTCGGAGATTGCCCCGAGCAGGGGCGGGCCGATGAAGAAGCCGGTGTAGCCGATCACCGCCGCCCGACTGATCACCGCCGGGCGCAGCTCGGCTGGCGAGAGCCGCCCGGCGAGGGCAAAGACCATCGGCGCGATGACCGAAACGCCGAGGCCCAGAATGCCGAAGCCCGCATAGGCCACCAGAGGCGTCGGGGCCAAGGCCGCCAGCAGCGCGCCTGCCGCCGTCACCAGCGCCGCGAGCGTGGTCAGCCGCGCCTCCGAAATCCGCGCCGTGGCGAACTGCCCGGCCAGCCGCCCGGCGCACATGGTGAAGCCCAGCATGGCCGGGCCGATGGCCCCCTCTGCGGCGCCGCCGCCCAGTGTGCGCTCGATATGCAGGGCCGACCATGCCTCGGTGGCCTGCTCGGCGAGGAAGGCCAGCAGGATGATGAGCCCGCCCCAGAGCGCCACCCGTGGCAGGGCTACCCGTGCGGGCGTGGCTTCGCCCTTCACCGGCGGCGGAAGCTCGCGTTGCCGGGCGAGGGCTCCGAAGCCGAAGGCCAGAAGGCCCAGCCCGGCGAAGGTGAGCGCGGGGGCGGTGCCGCCATCGCGCAGCAGGCCCGCGATCAGGGCCGAGCTGCCATAGGCGAGCGAAAAGGTGGCGTGGTTGAGGTTCATCAGCGAGGCACCGGTTTTGGCCTCTATGGAAGAAAGCCGGGCGTTCATCACCACGTCCAGCAGCCCCGCCGCGCCGCCCGCCAGCACCATGGCGGCGGTGAAGACCAGCGTTGTCGAGGCCCAGATCGGGGCCTGGAACAGCAGCCCGAGCAGCACGCAGCCAAGCGCCATGGCGGCCCGCCCGAAACGCGCATCGAATCGCGGCGCGAGCCACATGGCCGAGATCGACCCTACCGCCGCGCCCAGCAGCACCAGCCCCCATGTGCCGTCATCCGCCTCGATCCCGGCTTTCAGCTGGGGCGTATAGGCCGCAAAGGCCCCCCAGAAGATGCCCACGGTGGCGAAGGCCGGCAGGGTGCGGCGCGAGAGGCGGATGGCGGGCGCGAGCGACATGGGCGCAATCGGAATCACGGCTCGCGGGCCAAAGCAACTCTCAAAGTCGGTTGAAAGACACGTCAGCCGTCCCCGCCCGTGCTCGTCGGTTGACCGCGCTGGAAGGGCGCGACATCTCACGGGTCGGCACCGAATCCCTCAGCGCCCGCCGACCACCGGCAGAGGGTGGAGGTGATCCGTCCGCAGCAGGCAGGATAAGCAAGGTTCGCCAAGGCGCGCACGGCGCGAGGCCAACCGGGGTGAAACTGGCTCAAAACCCTTGCCAAACGGCCGATCCCCCTCTAAGGGAGCGCCTTCACGCGGGCATACAGCCTTGGAGGATGCCCGCCTCAACTTTGGAGAATTCAAATGGCTGGTCAGATTCCTGATCTTATTGCCGAAGCACGGACGGGGACAGGCAAGGGCGCCGCTCGTCAAGCTCGGCGCGATGGCATGGTCCCCGGTATCGTCTACGGAGGCGGCGCCGACCCGCTGCCGATCAACCTTCCCTTCAACAAGCTGCTGACCACGCTCCGCGCCGGTCGCTTCATGTCGACCCTGTTCAACATGAAGGTCGAAGGCCAGGAAGACGTGCGCGTCATCTGCCGTTCGGTCCAGCGCGACGTGGTGAAGGATCTGCCGACGCACGTGGACTTCATGCGCCTCAAGCGCACCTCCCGCGTCAACCTCTTCATCCCCGTCGAGTTCGAGAACGAAGAGGCGGCCCCCGGCCTGAAGAAGGGCGGCGTGCTGAACGCGGTGCGCCCCGAGGTCGAACTGGTCGTGACCGCTGGCGACATCCCCGAGAAGCTGACCGTGGACCTCTCCGGTCTCGACATCGGCGACACGGTGACGATCTCGAGCATCACCCTGCCCGAAGGCGCCAAGCCCACCATCGACCGCGACTTCGTGATCGCCAACATCTCCGCACCCTCCGGCCTGCGTGCCGCTGACGATGCGGCCGAAGGCGACGATGTGGCTGCCGACGAGGTGCCCACCGCCGGTGAGGAAGAGGCCGCCGCCGAGGAGTGATCTCCCGCGACGGAACGATTTGAAAAGGGCACCCTCCCGGGTGCCCTTTTCTTCTTGCAACCACGGATGCGCGGCACGGAACACAGTTGTTTTCGTCTTGCGCCTGTGGAAGCTTCGGACAGGTTCAGGAATGTGGGGCGAGCGATGAACAACGGGGTGCAGCGGGCTGCGGTCTTGCAGGACCACGCGGCCTTTCAGGCCGGCAATCATGATTTCCAGGCCGACATCGAGATGCTCGCCGCCAGCGAGCTGGTCGGGACCATCCTCGAAACCGTCATGCTGGCGACCAACATGCGCTTTGCTGCCGTGGCCCGGGTCACCGCAGACCGCTGGGTGGCCTGCCGCACGGTCGATGAAGTCAACTTCGGCATCGCCGCGGGTGACGAGATCGAGATCCAGTCGACCTTCTGCCAGTCGGTGCGCGAGAGCTTCGGGAAGGTGCTGTTCAACGATGTCGCCACCGACGAGGTCTACCAGAACCACCCCATCGCGATGAAGTTCGGCATCGTCAGCTATGCCTCCATCCCGATCCTGCGCAGCGACGGCACCTTCTTCGGCACCCTCTGCGCCATCGACACTGTGCCCCGCAACATCAAGCACCCGCGCGCGGTTGCGATGCTGGAGATGTTCGCCGACCTCATCGGGCGCAGCCTCGAAACCGAGGAGCGGCTAAAGGCGCAGGAAGAGCTTGTCGAGCGCGAGCGCAAGCTGAGCCGCCTGCAGGAAGAGTTCGTCGCGGTCCTCGGCCACGACCTGCGCAACCCGGTGGCCGCCTTCGAGGCGGGCCTGCGGCAGATCTCGCACGAACCGCTGAGCGAGCGGGGCAACACGCTGCTCTCTCTGATGCGCTCCACCGTGCGCCGCATGAACGACCTGATCGAAAACATCATGCTGCACGCCAAGAGCCGGCTCGGCGGCGGCATCCGTGTCAGCGCGGTGCATGATGCGCCGCTGGCCGAGGCGATCACCGAAGTGGTCGAAGAGATCCGCGCCGCCACGCCCGAGCAGGAAATCCGGCTCGACCTCTCCTTCGGCCAGCCGGTGAGCTGCGATCCGCTGCGGGTGGCGCAGGCGGTGTCCAACCTTCTGTCCAACGCCGCGCGCCACTGCCGGCCCGACACGCCGGTGGAGGTGCATGGCACCGTCGAAGACAACGTGATCGAGATCACCGTCTCCAACCAGGGCGAGGACGTGCCCGAAGACGTGCGAGAGCGGCTGTTCCAGCCCTTCGAGCGCGGCACGGAGGAGCGCGGCGAGGGGCTCGGGCTGGGCCTCTACATCGCCGCCTCCATCGCCACCGCCCATGGCGGGCGCATCTCGGTCGATTGCACCGGCGGCGTCACCAGCTTCACCCTCTCGCTGCCCGCCCTCCCGGTCGAGGACTGACCGGCAGGCGCGGCCTCACCCCGGCAGCGTCACCGTGATCGGCTTGCCCCGCGTGGCCACAACCGTGTGCTCGTATTGCACGCAGGCCGCATGCGGGCTGGCCAGCAGGCTCCAGCCATCACCCCCATCCTCCGCCCAAAGCCCTCCACGCGACAGGAAAGGCTCCACCGTCAGCACCAGCCCGTCGGTGATGCGGCGGCGGTCCCGGTTGGGCCATGTCGCAATCTCCTCGGGATACTCATGCAGCGCCCGCCCGGTGCCGTGGCTGGCAAGGTTGCGGATGAGCGTGTAACCGCGCTTGGCCGCAAACTGCCCCACGGCCACGCCAATGGCCGCGATGGGCCGCCCGGCTTGCACCTGCGCCACGCCGATCTGGCAGGCCTTGCGCCCATCGGTGCAGAGCCGCTTGAGCGAGGCAGGCACATCCCCCACCCGAAAGCTCGCGCCGGTATCCGCGAAAAACCCCTGTTTCGAGGCCGAAACGTCGATGTTCACCAGCTCCCCGGCGCGGATCACCTCGGGGCCGGGAATGCCATGGGCAATCACATCGCCGGTGCTGATGCAGGTCGCGCCGGGAAAGCCGTAGCAGGACTCGGGGGCCGAAACCGCGCCCTCCCGCTCCAGCAGCTCCGCGCCAATCGCATCCAGCTCGGCGGTGGTCATCCCCGGTTCCAGCGCCCGCCCCATGGCCTGAAGGGTCTCGGCCACGATCCGGCCGATCTCCTTCAGCCCGTCGAGTTCGTCTTCATGGGTGATCGTCATCGCGCGGTCCTTCGGCAGAGTCTTGGCGCGCTCGCGCGCAGGGGCTTAGGATAGCGCCAGAGGGAGGATTGCCAATGGCCGATGCCGTCACGCTGCACGGGTATCACTTCAGCGTCTACATGCGGGCGGCGCGAATGGCCCTTGCCCTCAAGGGGGTGCCCTACACCGAGCACGAGGTGAACCCCTTCGACGAGGCGGGCCGCGCCGGGCTGATGGCGCTCAACCCCTTCGGGCGGGTGCCGGTGCTGCAACACGGTGCCTTCACCCTCTACGAAACCGCCGCCATCACCGGCTACATCGACCGCGCCTTCGACGGCCCGCCGCTGATGCCCGCCGAGGCGAAGGCCGCCGCACGGGCGGCGCAGGTGATCGGCATCGTCGATGCCTACGCCTATGTGCCTCTGGTGCGGCAGGTCTTTTCCCACGGCGTGTTCCGCCCCGCCGAGGGCCATCAGGGCAGCGCCGAGGTGGTGGCCGAGGGGCTGCGGGTGGCCCCCCGTGCGCTGGGCGCGCTCGAGGCCATCGCGGCAGAGGGGCTGGTGCTCTGCGGCGGGCTTGGCCGCGCCGAATGCCACCTCGTGCCCATGGTCGATGCCTTCTGCCGCCACGAGGCGGGGGCTGAGTTGCTCGAGGGCTTCGCGGCGCTGAGTGCATGGTGGGCGGGGGTGCGCGACGCGCCGGTGGTAAAGGCCAGCGATCCGAGGCTGGGGTAGGGCGGGACTTGTCCCGCCACTGTGCCAAATGCGGCTCGTATGGCGGGACAAGTCCCGCCCTACGGGTTGCACGACGGCCCGCGCCACGGCATTGAACGCCTGAAAGGGAGCAACCGCATGCAACTCTGGGTCGGGCTCGGCAATCCGGGCGAAAAATACGCCGCCAACCGGCACAACATCGGCTTCATGGCGCTCGACCGGCTGGCCGACGATCATGGCTTCGCGCCGTGGCGAGCGAAGTTTCAGGGAGAGCTCTCCGAGGGCCGCTTCGGCTCCGAACGGGTGATGCTGCTGAAGCCGATGACCTTCATGAACCTCTCCGGCCAGTCGGTGGGCGAGGCGATGCGCTTCTTCAAGCTCGACGCGCCCGATGTCACGGTCTTCCACGACGAGATCGACCTCGCCCCCGGCAAGCTGCGCTGCAAGGCGGGCGGCGGCCATGCGGGCCACAACGGGCTGCGCTCGATCCACGAGCATATCGGCCCGCATTACGACCGGGTCCGCATGGGCGTGGGCCATCCGGGCCGCAAGGAAGCGGTGCCGGGCTGGGTGCTACGCGACTTCCCCAAGCACGATGCCGACTGGCTCGACGACATGCTGCGCGGCATCTCCGACGGCGCGGGCGAGCTGGCCGCAGGCGATGCGGGCCGTTTCATGAACGCCGTGGCGCGACGCCTCCAGCCGTCAAAGCCGGAGAAGAAACCGGCCCCCAAGGCCGATGCCCCCCCCGCCAAGCCCACCGCCACCTCTGCGGCCCCCACACCGACCGCCCCCCCAGCCGAACCCGAGGGCGAGCCGCGCTCTCCGCTCCAGCGCCTCGTCGACAAGTTCCGCTGACCGGGGCGCGCGCCCCTCAGGTGATCCGGAAAATTTTCTCTCGACTGGTCTCGCCCGAGGTCAGCGTCACCCGCGAGGGCGACACCCCGAGCGCATGAGCAAGGTTCCGGCGCACCGCCGCATTGGCCTTACCGTCTTCCGGCTGCTCGGTGGTGGAGACATGCAGCTTTCCGCCGTTCAGAAACACCGTGTCGCGCCGCGCATTCGCCGTCACGCGCACCGTCAGCAGTGCGCCGGGTTCCGCCAGATGGGCGAAAGATCCCTTTTGCATCCGGGGTTTTGCCATGGTCACTGTCTACCTATACCACTGAAATTCACAGTGGCTGACGGAGGGGCGCATGGCGACAGGATTCTTCTGGGACGAGAGATGTTTCTGGCATCACGGCGGTGACTACGCCCTGACCCTGCCGGTCGGCGGCTTCGTGCAGCCAGGCGCCGGCGGGCTGCCGGACGGGCCCGAAACCAAACGGCGGCTCAAGAACCTGATGAGCGTCTCGGGACTGGCCGACGAGCTCGATCTGCGCGGCGCCCCCGAGGCCAGCTACGAAGAGCTGCGCCGCGTCCACCCCGAGGACTACCTGAGCGCCTTCAAGGCAATGTCAGACGCAGGCGGCGGCGAGCTGGGCCTGCGCACCCCCTTCGGACGCGGCGGCTACGAGGTGGCGGCACTCTCCGCCGGGCTGGCCACGCAGGCGGTGCGCGCAGTCTGCTCCGGCGCGTTGGACAACGCCTATGCGCTCTCCCGCCCGCCGGGCCACCATTGCAAGCCCGACTGGCCCAACGGCTTCTGTCTCATGGCCAACATCGCCATCGCCATCGAGGCCGCGCAGGCCGAGGGGCGGGTGGCGCGGGTGGCGGTGCTCGACTGGGACGTGCACCACGGCAACGGCACCGAAGCCTGCTTCATCGACCGCGCCGATGTGCTCACCGTCTCGATCCACCAGGAGCGCAACTACCCGCTCGACACCGGCGATGCCTCGGTGCGCGGCGAAGGGGCAGGGGAGGGGGCCAACCTCAACATCCCGCTGCCCCCGGGCGTGGGCCACCGCGGCTACCTCGCCGCGATCGACCGCCTGGCCCTGCCCGCCATCCGCGCCCACCGGCCCGACCTCATCATCGTCGCCTGCGGCTACGACGCCGGCGCGATGGACCCGCTCGGCCGCATGTTCGCCACCGCCGAAACCTTCCGCGAGATGACCCTGCGGGTGAAGGCGCTGGCCGGTGAAGTCTGCTCCGGCAAGCTGGTGCTGGTCCATGAGGGCGGCTACTCCGAGGCCCATGTGCCCTTCCTCGGCCACGCCACGCTCGAGGCGCTCTCGGGCAGCGCAATCCGCGTGCCCGACCCGCTCGCCGCCACCCTTGAGGCGCGCCAGCCGGGGCCGGAGTTCGATGCCTTCATCGACGGGCTGATCGCGGCGCAGGTCGACGCCGCCGGGCTTTGAGGCCAGCCGAAGGCGCGGCCGGGCGCCCGCCGAGCCGCCCAAGAGGCCGCTGGCGGGCCTTCACACTGCACGCCGCCCTCGCCCTGCTGCTGACGGCGCTCACCTTCACCGGCGGGCTGGCGTGGCTGCTCTCCCGCGCCTTCCGCCGCCGCCCGCACCGCTGGCTCGCCTTCGCCGCGCTCTACCTCGCCCTCTCCGCCACAATCTGGTTCACCGCCCCGCTGCTGGGCCGCCAGCCCGTGCCCTGCTGGGGCGAACCGCTGCGGGCCAAGGCCATCTACTGCGCCATGAACCGCACCTATGTCGTGCCCGAAATGAAGGCCGTGCTCACCGACCTCGCCACCGCCATGGCCAAGGCCCACCCCGGCACCCTCACCCTCATGCTCGACGGCGGCTTCCCCGCCACCGGCCTGCCGCTGCTGCCCCACCTCTCCCATGACGATGGCGAAAAGGCCGACCTCGCCTTCTGGTATCGCGGCCCCTCGGGCTACAGCCCCGGCCGCACCCGCGCACCGCTCGGCTATTTCGCCTTCGAGCCGGGGCCAAGCCAATGCCCGCCCGCCTTCCCGACCCTGCGCTGGAACCTCGCATGGCTCCAGCCGCTCTGGCGCGACATGGCGCTCGACGGCGCGCGCCTGCGCGAGGCGCTGCGGCTGCTTCAGGCCGATCCTCGGGTCGGCAAGGTCTTCCTCGAACCGCATCTGGCGCAGGCCCACGGCGCCGGCAGCAAGACCCGCTTTCAGGGCTGCCGCGCGGCACGGCACGACGATCACCTGCATCTCCAGCTCTGAACGCCCTTGCCAGACCCCTCCCGAAGGTAAATCCTGCCACATGACCGCACCAAACCCGCCCTTCGCCTCCACGGCGCTCTCCGAGGCCTTCACGGCCTTCCCCGCGCCGCTGCGCAAGGCTTTGCTGTCGCTGCGGGCGCTGATCTACGAGGTCGCAGAGGCCACCCCCGGTGTCGGGGCGCTGGAGGAAAGCCTGAAATGGGGCCAGCCGAGCTATGCCACCGCCGAAACCGGCGCAGGCTCACCGGTCCGGCTGGGCTGCCCCAAAGCGGGCGGATTTGCGATCTACGTGCCCTGTTCCACCCGCATCATCCCGGATTTCCAGGCGCTCTTTCCCGAGGGCTTCCGCTTCGACGGCACGCGCGGGGTGCTGTTCGATCAGGGCGAAACCGTGGATGAAGAAGCCCTGCGGCTGCTGATCGCCGGGGCGCAAACCTATCATCTGCGCAAGAAGGCCCGCGCCTAGCGTCTTGCCGCATTGCGCGCCGCCGGCCGCGGGCCGACAGGCGGCGATCAGGCCGAATGCGCCCCGTCGGCAAGGCTCTTCACGAAGGCCGTCACCTCTGCTGCAGGCTTGCCCTCGGCAATCTGCGCCACGATGGCAGAGCCCACCACGGCCCCATCGGCCACCGAGGCAATCGCGCGGGCGGTATCGGGAGTCTTGATGCCGAAGCCCACGATCACCGGCAGATCGGTCTGCGCCTTGATCCGCGCCACCTCGGGGGCCACATCGCCCGCCTGCGCCTCGGCCGAACCGGTGATCCCGGTGATCGACACGTAGTAGACAAAGCCCGAGGTGTTCTGCAGCACCTTGGGCAGGCGCTTGTCGTCGGTCGTCGGCGTCGCCAGCCGGATGAAGTTGAGTCCCGCCTTCTGCGCCGGAATGCACAGCTCGTCATCCTCCTCGGGCGGCAGGTCGACCACGATCAGCCCGTCCACGCCCGCCTCGCGGGCCTCGGCCAGAAAGGTCTCGACGCCGCGGCTGTAGATCGGGTTGTAGTAGCCCATCAGCACGATCGGGGTGGTGGTGTTCTCGGCCCGGAAGGCGCGCACCATCTCCAGCGTCCGATCCATCGTCATGCCCGCTTCCAGCGCCCGCTGACCGGCAAGCTGGATGGTCGGGCCATCTGCCATCGGGTCGGTGAAGGGCGCGCCCAGCTCGATGATGTCGACCCCGGCGCCCGGCAGCGATTTCACGATCTCCAGCGAGGTCTCGTAATCCGGGTCTCCGGCCATGACATAGGCGACAAAGGCCTTTTTGCCCTCGGAGGCGAGGCGGGCGAACGTGTCGTCGATACGGGTCATGGGCGGGCTCCGGGTTGTGCTCGGGGAGGTTTGCCGCATGGCCGCCCGACTGGCAAGGCCCGATGCACCCCCGGCGGCCCCCGTTTAAGCCCCGTTTCAGCCGCGCCTCGGCAGCACCGGGGCGGTGCGCTCCAGCGCCAGTTCCGCGTCCGAAAACTTCCACGGCCCCCGCAGCCCGGGCACCCCCTCGGGCGCAATCTGCATGCCTCGCGCCACCACCTGCGGATCGGCCAGCGCCTCGCCCACATCGTTGATCGGCCCGGCCGGCACCGTCGCCGCTTCGAAGGCCGCGAGCAGCGCCGCCTTCTCCCAGCCCGAGGTCATCGCCTCGATCACCGGCGTCAGCACCTCCCGGTTCGTCACCCGCCCCGGATTGGTGGCAAAGCGCTCGTCATCGGCCAGCGCATCCAGCCCCAGCACCCCGCAAAAGCGGCGAAACTGCCCGTCATTGCCCACCGCGATGATGATATGCCCGTCCTTCACCGGCACCACCTGGTAGGGGCCGAGGTTGCGGTGCCATGAGCCGGTGCGCGCGGGCGGGGTGCCGGTGGCGAGGTAGTTCATCCCCTGGTTGGCCAGCATCGCCACCGCGCAATCCAGCAGACTCATGTCGATATGCTGGCCCCGCCCGGTGCGGTGGCGCTGCTCGACGGCGGCCAGAATGCCGATGGTCGAGTAGAGCCCGGTGACAATATCTGTGACAGCCACGCCAAAGCGCGTGGGCGGCCCGTCCGGGTCGCCGGTAATGTCCATCAAGCCGCTCATGCCCTGCAACAGGTAGTCGTAGCCCGCCCGGTGCGCATAGGGCCCGTCCTGCCCGAAGCCGGTGACGGAGCAGTAGATCAGCCGGGGGTTCACCTCCGCCAGGCTCGCATAATCCAGCCCGTACTTGGCCAGCCCGCCGACCTTGAAATTCTCGATCAGGATATCGGCCCCGGCCACCAGCTCGCGCACCCGCGCCTGCCCCTCGGGCTGGCGGAAGTCGACCACCTCGCTCACCTTGCCCCGGTTGGCCGAGTAGTAATAGGCGGCGCTCACATCGCCGTCGCGCTCCACGAAGGGCGGGCCCCACTTGCGGGTGTCATCCCCCTCCGGGCTCTCCAGCTTGATCACCTCCGCGCCCAGATCGGCCAGCGCCTGCCCGATCCACGGCCCCGCGAGGATCCGCGCCATCTCGATCACCTTCAGCCCTTCAAGCGGTCTCATCCTGCCTCCCTGCATCAATCGCGCCACCCTAGCGCCCCGGGGCTGTTGCGGAAACACTGCGTTTCCCGCCCTCTGCATGTTGCCCCTCTTCTGACACGCGCGGGTTGCGCGTATGGAGGCAAACAACACCCCCAATACCGGTAACGCGCCATGAAACCACTCGCCCGCCTTTTCTGCCTCCTCACGGCCCTCGCCAGCCTTGCCGCCCCGGCGCAGGCCGCCGAACGGGCCCTGCTGGGCTGGGGGCGGCTGTTTACCAACGACGTGCTGGGTGATGGCTACGACCGCTGGCGCACCGGCGCCTACAGCGTGTCGATCGCCTATGGCCCCGACTGGCAGGGCGTGGCGCCCGACCGTTTCGGCCAGCTGCTGGAGTTCCGCCTGCGCTCCGAACTGATCGCGCCCCAGAGCCTCACCAACCCGCCTGCCGGCGACCGCCGCTTCGCCGCCGCGCTGACCTTCGGCGTGCACAGCTACTCCAAGCTCGGAGAGGCCGACCTGCGCGCCGGGGTGGACCTCACCTTCACCGGCCCGCAGACCGGGCTGGGCGAGCTTCAGAACGCGATCCACAAGAGCTTCGGCCTCGCGGAAACCACCGTTCTGGGCAACCAGATCCCCAACAACGCCTACGCCAGCTTCTCCGCCGAGCTCTCGCGCGAGCTGAGCTTCGGCAACGCCCGCCTGCGGCCCTTCCTCGAAGTGCAGGCCGGGGTCGAGAGCTATGCCCGCGCCGGCGCCGACCTGACCTTCGGCAGCTACGGGCGTGGCGCGATGATGGCGCGCGACATCACCACCGGCCACCGCTACCAGGTGATCCGCTCCGACGAGGACCGCGGCTTTTCCTTTCTGGTGGGCGGCGACATCGCCAAGGTCTATTCCTCCGAATATCTCCCCGAGGAAGACGGCTACATGCTGACCGATACCCGCACCCGCCTTCGCGCCGGGATGAACTGGCAGGGCGAGAACGCCGGGCTGTTCTACGGGCTCACCTACCTGTCCGAAGAGTTCGAGGCCCAGCCCGAGGGGCAGTTCGTGGGCGCCCTGCAACTCCGCCTGTTCTTCTAGCGCAGGCCCCGGCCGCTCGAGGCGCCCCGGCGCTTCAGGCGGCCCCCACCCCAACTCAAGCCCCGTCTCCCCCCGCGTGACTCCCCAGCCACGCCTTTGACGCCGCTGCATTTTCTGCTTGGTCCGCCGACTCCTGCCGTGTTAACGATTCGGCAATAAAAAAGAAAATCGGCAGGCATACAGGCATGAAAACGGGCTTTCTCGGCACGTTTGTCATCCCCTGGTCGCATACGGAAACAGATGGGCACCCCGGCGCAGCCGTGGAAAGCCTGCATCCGGGTGCGACCTGGCGCTGGAGCGGAGCGCTCACCCGGGTGGATGGCCCGGGCGACGTGATCTCGCTTGCAGGCGCAGAGGGCGTGGCAGACCTCCACAGACGCGCGGCACGCAAGGTGCGGCGGATGATCTCGGGCAACGGCGCGGCGCTGGCAGAACTGTCGCGCGGCGAAGATGCCCGCCGGGCCATGGCCCGCGCCGAGGCCATCGCGCAGGTCGCCGCCGACAGCTCGCTCCTGCCGCAGGCCGGCTTTACCGTGACCGACGGGCAGAGCGCCTGGATGGTCAGCTGGATCGAAACCCTGCCGGGCGCCTCCGGCCTCCTGATGTTCGCCGGCGGCGTGCCCCCCGAGGGCACCGACCTCAGGGTCAGCGATGTGGCCGAACTGGCCGAAACGCTCCCGCCCCCCGGTGAAACCGCGGCAGGTGGCGTGATCTGCTTCACCGCCGGCACCCGCATCGCCACGCCCGAGGGGTTCAAGCTCGTCGAGACGCTGCGCGAGGGCGACCTGGTGCAAACCAAGGACGACGGCGCCCAGCCCGTGCTCTGGGCCGGTCAGCGCCGGATGACAGGCGCGCGCCTCTTTGCCATGCCCCAGCTCCGCCCCATGCGCATCCGCGCCGGGGTGCTGGGGCCCGACATTCCCGACGGCGACCTGCTGGTCTCGCCCAACCACCGCATGCTCATCCGCGGCCCCGCCGCCCGGGCGCTGTTCAACACCCCTGAGGTGCTGGTGCGCGCGCGCGACCTGGCCGGCATGCGCGGCATCGCCACCGACACCCGGCTCACCGAGGCCACCTATGTCCATATCCTGATGGACCGTCACCAGGTGCTCTTCGCCAACGGCGTCGAAACCGAAAGCTTCCACCCCGCCGAGGCCGATTTTGCCACCCTCGACGCCGGCGATCGCGCCCGCCTCCTCGACGGCATGCCCTGGCTCAAGAAACGCCCCGACGACTACGGCGCCCCCGCGCGACGCACCCTGTCGGACGGCGAGGCCGCGATCCTGCGCCACGACGCTGCGCTGGCCGCCTAGCCCGCTGTTGACTCGCCCCGCCCGCCCTGTATAAGCCCGCCATCCACCGGGGTTCGCGCCCCGGTGTTTCAATTGGTGTTGGTGGCTCCCGCAAGGGAGGCCCTGTCGGCCGCAAGGCAAAGGACAACGCCCTTCATAGTCTCCGATTGCGGGGACGCTCTAACGAAGGAGATCAGCCGTGACCAAACGCACGTCTGCCAAGTACAAACTCGATCGCCGCATGGGCGAAAACATCTGGGGCCGCCCGAAGTCCCCGGTCAACCGCCGCGAATACGGCCCCGGCCAGCACGGCCAGCGTCGCAAGGGCAAGCTCTCCGACTTCGGCCTCCAGCTCCGCGCCAAGCAGAAGCTCAAGGGCCACTACGGCGACCTGACCGAAAAACAGTTCAAGCGCATCTTCGCCGAAGCCGCCCGTGTGAAGGGTGACACCGGCGAAAACCTGATCGGCCTGCTCGAGCGCCGCCTCGACGCCGTGGTCTACCGCGCCAAGTTCGTTCCCACCGTCTTCGCCGCACGCCAGTTCGTGAACCACGGCCACGTCAAGGTGAACGGCCAGCGCGTCAACATCCCCTCCTACCGTGTGAAAGAGGGCGACGTGATCGAGGTCCGCGACAAGTCCAAGCAGCTGGCCATCGTGCTGGAAGCCGTCGGCCTCTCCGAGCGCGACGTGCCCGAGTACATCGAGGCCGACCACTCCAAGATGACCGCCACCTTCGTGCGCACCCCCGGCCTGTCGGACGTGCCCTACGCGGTCCAGATGGAACCGAACCTCGTCATCGAATTCTACGCTCAGAACTAAGGTCGGAGGTGGGCCAACCCACCCCGCACCACCTCATTCGAGGGACAGGAGGGCCGCACCGCAGGGTGCGGCCCTTTTCCGTTGGCGCTGCCCCGCCCGTCTCGTATCCGGCGCCATGAAACGCGAAGCCAAAAAACAAAAAAGGGCCGCCCGAAACCGGACAGCCCTTACTGTTCAATGCTCCGGTGGAATTACATCCCCGGGCTGACCGCAAAGCCAGAGAAGCCGCCCATGCCGAGGTCGGCAATCATCGTGGCCGCACCGCTCGTCAGGTCGACGGAGTAAAGCCCGGCGCTCTCTGCACCTTCCATCTGGAGCACGGCATAGGCCATGTCGGTGCCCTCTTCGGGCGACAGGATGTCAAACCCGCCCCAGGCGCTCAGGTCAACTTCCGCGCCGTCCACCGTCACCGGGCCAACCGTGCCCAGCGTGCCGTCGTTGTTGGCCAGCGTCACCAGCGAGTCGGTTTCGGCGTCCAGCGCAAACTGCGCCGTCGAGCCCGCCGTGGCGCCGGAGATCGCGTTGGTATAGGCGTTGGCAAAGATCATCGGCGTGGTGCCGGCGTTGGCATCGCCCTCGCCATAGGCCGCGTCGGTGAAGCGCTTCACCGTGTTCGCCTTCGGGTCGTTGTCGCCAAAGCCCTCGGGGAAATAGACAAGGTTCGCCCCGTCCGAGCCCACGGCGCGCACGGCGTCAATCGCATTGTTGAAGTCGAAAGCCACGTAGCCATCGGCGCCGATCATCGCATTCTCGTCGAAGGTCGCGCCAAGGTCGGTCACTTCGCCGCTCGCCGGGTTCACCGTGACGATCATGCCATCGGCAAAGCCCAGCAGGTCGCCGGTGACCGGACGGTAGGCAATGGCGCGCAGCGGTTGGGCCAGGTCGAAGGTCTGCACATCGCCGGGCGCGGCAAGATCGGCCATCACCACAAGCGTGGAGCCGTCATTGGCAAGCGCATACCCCATCTTGCCGGCGTGGCCATCTGCGAAGGCGGGGGCCGAAAGGAGCCCGAGGGCGGAAGCGGCAAGGCTTGTGCGAAGGGTGGTGAAGGTCATTGAAAGTCCTCTGGGGAAAAGGGCTTCGGCGATATTGCCGGGCCTATGTCCTTAACAACTGAAGGGTCGGTGAAAGAGTTGCAGCCCGGGCGCCGGAAAAGCACGTGATCACGCAGACGTCAGATGTGTGGCGAGCGGCCTCACTGGCCGTGAGCCCGGCGTGAAAAGTGACGCTGCCCCGGATCGCGCAGGCAGAGCGTTATTTCCCTGTCATCCTTCCTGCGCCACCCTTCGCCGGTGCACCGCAAGAGGAGACACCCCATGGCCCGGCGAGACATTTCCTTTTCCAGCATGAACCTGCTCAACCTCCAGCTTCCCGGCGAGGCGATCTATGGCGATACCGATGGCTGGGACGCCGGGGTCTATGCCCGCAAGATCGTGTGGAGCGGGCGCACACTCCAGCGCATCGCCGCCGATGTGGTCGGCTTCCAGGAGCTCTGGGCCCCCGCCGCGCTCGACCAGCTCCTCTCCGCCGCCGGCCTCGCGGGCACCCACACCGCGCTCACCCCGCCCGGCCACAACGGCCGCTCCATCGTCTGCGCGGCGGCGGTACGCAGCGACATCCTCACCGGCACCCCCGAATGGATCACCGACTTTCCGCCCGAGATGGTCCTGCGCTCCGGCGGCGACGACCCCCAGCAGTCCGACATCTCGGTGCAGCTCACCAGCTTCTCCCGCCCCGTGCTCCACTTCCAGGTCCGCCCCACCGACGACACCCCGGCGATTCATGTCTTCATCTGCCACTTCAAATCCCGCCGCCCCACCCAGGTCTGGCGCGAGCGTGGCTGGTACGACCGCGACGTGCACGGCCCCCATTCCACCGCGCTGGGCTATGCCATCTCCACCATCCGCCGCACCGCCGAGGCCGCCGCCCTTCGGGTGCTGGTGACCCGGCTCACCAAGGGCACCGCCACGCCCGCCGTGCTGATCGGCGACATGAACGACGGCAAGGAGAGCAACACCCTCAACATCCTCTCCGAGCAGCCCACCTACCTCTCGCCGCTCTCCACGGGCGGCGGCGACAATGCGCTCTACACCGCCCAGACCCTGCAAGAGTACCGCTCGGTCCGCGATGTCTATTACACCCACGTCTACAAGGGGCAGCGCGAGAGCCTCGACCACATCCTGTTTTCCGAGCAGTTCTACGACAACTCCAAGCGCCGCCTCTGGGCCTTCGACGAGATGACCGTGGAGAACGACCACCTCAACTTCGACGACCACAAGACCAGCGGCACCACCGACCACGGCGTGCTGCGCACCGCCTTCAAGTGGAAGCCCGCCCCCGGGGCGCCCGGCGTCTGAGCCGCAGCCTCAGGGCGCGATCTCCAGCCGCGCGATCTGCCCGCCCGCAAGGGTGAAGCGATAGCGCAGGTCGACCTCGCCGCCCGGAAAATCTCCGGTCACATGGCAGGTCACAAGGTAGCCTTCGCCCTCGGCCTCCACCCTCGTCACCTCGCTGCGGTAGTTGTATTTCGCCTGCGCCGCCTGCTTCCAGGCGCCGACTTCCGCCGCGCCGCGATGCGTCGCGCCCTCGTCGATCACCACGCCCTCCGGCGTGAAATGGGCCGCCACGTCACCCCCGGCGTTGTCGGCGGCAAAATAGCCCGCGATCGGGCCGGGCAGGGTCTGGTGCATCCGCTGATCCTCCATCTGCTTGCCCCTCGGCATCTGGGGTGCCCGGCGCCAAAGGCCCGCCGCCTCCTGTCAGCCCGTGTCAGCAGCCCGCGCCGCCTCACCAATTGGACAAGCCTCCCCGCGCACCCTAGGGTCCGGCCAAACGCTGACCAGTCGAAGGAGCCGCCCCATGTCCCACCCCGTCTATGGCCGTATCGAAGGCCCCATCGTGATGATCGGCTTCGGCTCCATCGGCAAAGGCACCTGGCCCCTGATCGAGCGCCACTTCGAATATGACGCCGACCAGTTCCTCGTCATCGAGCCAGACGACCGCCAGCACAACTTCCTGCGCCAGCACAAGCTCAACTTCATCGACACCGCCCTCACCCCCGAGAACTACCGCGAGGTGCTCTCCGGCCTCTTCCCCGATGGCAAGGGCTTCTGCGTCAACCTCTCGGTCGACACCTCCTCGCTCGATATCATGAAGCTCTGCCGCGAGCTGGGCGTGCTCTACATCGACACCGTGGCCGAGCCGTGGAAGGGCTTCTACTTCGACACGGAAGACAACGCCGCCCGCACCAACTACGCCCTCCGTCAGGCGGTGCGCGACGAGGCGGCGGCCAATCCCGGCGGCCCCACGGCGGTCAACTGCTGCGGCGCCAACCCCGGCATGGTCTCCTGGTTCGTCAAGGAGGCCCTGCTGACGCTGGCCCGCGACACCGGCGCCGACGCCACCCCGCCGAAAACCCGCGAAGGCTGGGCCAAACTCATGCAAAGCCTCGGCGTTCAGGGCGTCCACATCGCCGAGCGCGATACGCAGGCCCGCCGCACCCCGCGCCCGCGCGGCACCTTCGTCAACACGTGGTCGGTCGAGGGCTTCATCTCCGAGGGCTTCCAACCGGCCGAACTCGGCTGGGGCACCCACGAGCCGTGGTTCCCCGAAAACGGCCACCGTCAGGACACCGGCTGCCAGGCCGCCATCTGGCTCGACCGTCCCGGCGCGATCACCCGGGTCCACACATGGTGCCCCACGCCGGGGCCGCAGTTCGGCTTTCTCGTCACCCACAACGAGGCCATCTCGATCTCCGATTATTTCACCGTAGGGCAGGGGGCCGACCCCGAGTATCGCCCCACATGCCACTACGCCTACCACCCGGCGGATGACGCCGTGCTCTCGCTCCACGAGATGTTCGGCTCCGGCAAGCAACAGGAAAAGCACCACATCCTCACCGAAGACGAGATCGTCGAGGGCATCGACGAACTCGGCGTGCTGCTCTACGGCCACGAGAAAAACGCCCTCTGGTTCGGCTCCCGCCTCTCCAACGAGGAAACCCGCGATCTGGCGCCTTACCAGAACGCCACCGGCCTACAGGTCACCTCCGCCGTGCTCGCCGGCATGGTCTGGGCGCTGGAAAACCCCGAGGCGGGCATCGTCGAGGCCGACGAGATGGACCACGCCCGCTGCCTCGAAGTGCAACGCCCCTACCTCGGCCCCGTCGAGGCGCATTACACCGACTGGACCCCGCTTCAGGACCGCTGGGAGCATTTCCCCGAAGATATCGACGAAAACGTGCCATGGGCCTTCCGCAACGTGCTGGCCACCTGAGCCGGCGCGCCCGCCTCACGCGAGGATCTGCACCCAGATCCCCAGCGCCAGCGCCGACAGCAGCACAAAGGCACCGTTCCACTTGAAGGCCACCTCGGCGGGCGTCACCCCGCCGAGCCGCGAGATGATCATCACCGAGGCGGTAAAGGGCGAGGTCGGCGCGGTCAGCGTCCAGCCGGTGATGAGCGCCATCACGAGCGAGATGGTCGAAACCCCAAGCTGCTCCGGGCTCGGCAGCACCTGTGCAAAGAGCGAAACGAACAGGATCGGGTTCAACCCGAGCTGCCCGGCCAGCGGGATCAGCAGGATCGGCAGCACCAGAAACACCCGCGCCGGAATCGCGCTGAGATCCAGCGCATGGGTCGACAGCCACGCCAGCAGCAGCGCCCCCGCCGCCGTGCCGATGAACCCGGCGGTGCTCAGCAGCACCAGCTCGGCCCGGTAGCCCGGCAGGTCGCCGAAGGTATAGGCCCGGCTGCGCGCCCCCAGCTCGCCCCAGCGGCCCCGACGGGTCTCGATCAGCACCCAGACCGCCGCGATCAGCGGCACCAGCCCCAGCACCGTATGCGCCGGCTGCACGTCCCAGAGCACATCGGCCAGGATCGAGGGCACCGCCACCGCCGCCAGCAGCCAGCCCAGGGGCCGCAGCGACTTCACGTCATGGGCCGCCGCCGCGTCGCGCTGGGGCACCACCGTTCCGCGCGGCAGCGTGCCCTTCAGCCGCCGGTCGACCAGCCAGCCGATGACAACGATGATCAGCGCCGAAACCAGCCCATAGGCCACCACCGGCCCCAGCATCGCGCCGGGAATGAGCGCCGTGGTGATGACGGTGGCAAAGGCCAGCGGCGACCAGCAGAGCGAGGCCGAAAACCCGCATTGCGCCCCCTGCAACATCCGCCGCGCCCGCAGCGCCCGCACCGCCGGGTCCGGCTCCTGCTCCGCCGAGCGCCGCGCCATCGTGCCCAGCAGCGAGAGCGCCCCGTAGCTCAGCATCAGCGCAAACACCTGCGTCCCGAAGCCAAGCGCAAGGTAGCGCCGCCCCGGCGGCTGGTTGGCAAGGAAGGCCGCAGCGCGGGTGATTGCCGGCGAGCGCCCGGCCACGTGTTGCAGGCTGGCCAACGCGCAGAAGAAACCGATGATGAAGCTCGCCCGCTCCAGCGCCGGCCAGAGCACCTCGCCGGGGGCGGCCAGCACCAGCAGGCAATAGCCCGCAAGCGCCACCGATATCGCCAGGAACACATGCCGCGACCCGCGCACCTGCGGCGCCAACAGCACCAGCACGAGGATCGAGAGCACACCGCCCAGCGAGGCCGCCCGCGGGTCCACCCCGAACCCGTCCAGCAGGTTCAGCACCACGATGGCCACCAGCAATGTTCCGATGACAATCGACACCGGGTCCGGTCTCGGCTCTGCGATGGGGGGTGGGGGCGGGCCCGGGGGTGCCGTTTCGGTCATGTCTCGGGATATCGTCTCAAAGCGGTCTGTCCTCCCGCACTGCTTTCCTACCGCCTTCCTGCGGGCAGGCAAAGGGCGCAGCGCACGGTGGTGCAGGAAATCCCGTCGAAAAGAGCTATGCGCTATTTGCATATGTACAGGTTGTGTACGGGTTGTGCACGGGATGTGACTCCGGTTTTTCGTGGTTAACGGCCCCGAGCCCTTCCCATCTTGCATGTTTCCCCCGGCTTGCTATGACGCTGCGGACCGGAGGAAGAGATGTCTGCACCCATTCCCCAGCCCGGCATTTCAGAGATCGCCCTCTACCAGAGCGGCAAGAGCACCTTTCAAGGTGTTGAAAATCCTCTGAAATTGTCCGCGAACGAAAACCCCTTCGGCTGCTCGCCGAAGGTGACGGAGGCGATTGCCGCCGAGCTGTCGAGCCTGCATCGCTACCCCGGCACCGACCACCAGATGTTGCGGGATGCCATCGCCGCAGCCCATGATCTGCCCGCCGATCAGATAATCTGCGGCGTCGGAAGCGATGAAATCCTGCACCTCGCCGCCCAGGCCTATGCCGGGCCGGGCGATCAGGTCGTCTACACCGAGCACGGATTTTCCGTCTATCCCATCGTCGCCCGCGCCGCCGGAGCCGAGCCCGTGGTGGCCCCCGAGCGCGACCGTGTGGCCGATGTCGATGCCATTCTAAGTGCCTGTAACGAAGCGACAAAAATCGTCTATCTGGCGAACCCCAACAACCCCACCGGCACCATGATCGGCGGCAACGAGGTGGTGCGCCTTGCCGATGGTCTGCCCGAGGGCTGCCTGCTTGTGCTCGATGGCGCCTATGCCGAGTTCGTAGAGGGCTTCGACGGCGGCGCCTCACTGGCCGCCTCCCGCGATAACGTTTTGATGACGCGCACATTTTCCAAGATCTACGGGCTCGGCGGGCTGCGCGTGGGCTGGGGTTTTGCCTCCCGCGAGATCATCGACACGCTCACCCGCATCCGCGGCCCCTTCAACCTGAGCAACCTGCAGATCGCCGGGGCCGTCGCGGCGCTTGAGGATGTTGATTTCACAGAGAAATCCCGCAGCGAGAACCTCCGCAACCGCGCCCTCCTTGCCAAAGGCCTCAGCGCCCTCGGCATCCCCTCCGACAGCTCCTCCGCCAACTTCATCCTCGCCCGCTTCTCGAGCGAGAGCGAGGCGGAGGCTGCCTTCAATCACCTTGGAAATCAGGGGCTTATCGTGCGCCAGGTCGGCGGCTACGGCCTGCCCAATTGCCTGCGCATCACCATCGGCACCGAAGAAAACTGCCGCGCCGTGATCGCCGCGCTCACAACCTTCAAGGCCGCGCCATGATCTACCAACGCGTCGCCCTCATCGGCCTCGGCCTCATCGCCTCCTCCATCGCCCACGCCCTGCGCCGCGGCGGGCTGGCGGGCGAGATCGTCGGTACTGCTCGCTCGGCTCAAACCCGCGAAATCGCTATAGAAATCAACCTCTGCGACCGGATCGTCGGCACCACCGCCGAAGCCGTTCAAGGGGCGGACCTGGTGGTGCTCTGCGTGCCCGTCGGGGCCATGGGCGCGGTCGCGGAGGAGATCGCCCCGCACCTCGCACCCGGCACCACCGTCACCGATGTCGGCTCGGTCAAGAAGGCGGTGATCGAGGCCGTCGCCCCGCATCTGCCTGAAAACGTTCACTTCATCCCCGGCCACCCGCTGGCAGGCACCGAGCACTCCGGCCCCCGTTCGGGCTTTGCTGAACTGTTCGACAACCGCTGGAATATCCTCGTCCCGACCGAGGGCACCCCGCCGGAAGCCACTGAAAAACTTCGCAAACTCTGGGAGGGCATGGGGGCGAACGTCGAGCAGATGGACCCCGAGCACCACGATCTCGTGCTCGCCGTCACCTCCCATTGCCCCCACCTGATCGCCTACACCATGGTCGGCGTGGCCGATGACCTGCGGCGGGTGACCGACAGTGAAGTCATCAAATTTTCCGCCGCAGGCTTCCGCGATTTCACCCGGATCGCCGCCTCCGACCCAACCATGTGGCGCGATGTCTTCCTCAACAACAAGGAAGCCACCCTCGAAATTCTGGGCCGCTTCACCGAAGAGCTCTTCGCCCTCCAGCGCGCCATCCGCACCGGCGACGGCGAGCAGTTGTTCGATTATTTCACCCGCACCCGCGCCATCCGTCGGGGCATCATCGAGGCCGGGCAAGACACCGATGCGCCCGACTTCGGGCGCGGGGCAAAGCGATGATCCGCCTCGCGATTGCCCTGTCTTTGCTGGCCTTTCCGGCGCTGGCAGAAGCCCCCGAGCGCTCGCCGTTGCCGCTGCCCCGCCCCGGGCAAGTGGCCGAGGCCGAAGACAAAACCATCGTGTCATCCCGCGGCGCGATCCCTGCCGAACCGGTGCGCCCCAAGCTCCGTCCGGGTGCCGTCGAAACCGTCGCAGAGGCGCCGAAGCCCACGCGCAAACGCCCCGCCACGCGGCCCCCCGCCGCCACCGATCAGCTCACCATGGTGCGCGTCATCCGCGGGCCGCTGGCCCGTGCTCAGCGTCAGGCCAAGCCGCGCCCGGCGCATATCTCTCGGCTTGTTAAGGAACAGGCAACGCTTACCGAGGTAAGATACAGCCGGAAGGGCTCTGTCTGCGGAATCAATTCGGTCAAGGGGCAGGCCCTCAAGACGATCGGGCGGCCGGGCAACGGATGCGGCGTTTCCAACCCGGTGAAAGTGACATCGGTGGGCGGCATTTCCCTCTCGAACGCCGCCACGATGGATTGTGGAACGGCCAAGGCGCTGAACAGCTGGGTCGAGAAAGGGCTGAAGCCTGCCATTGGCAAGGAGGGTGGCGGCGTAAAGCAGATCAAGGTCGTGGCGCATTATGCCTGCCGCAATCGCAACAATGCCAAGTCGGGCAGGCTCTCGGAGCACGCGAAGGGCCGCGCGGTTGATATTTCGGGCGTGATGCTGCGCGATGGCACCTATGTTTCCGTGCTCAGAGGCTGGGGCTCAAAGGCCTGGTCGGCGACTCTGCGGAAGATGCACAAGGCAGCCTGCGGTCCGTTCGGCACCGTGCTCGGCCCAAATGCCAACCGCTACCACCGCGACCATTTCCACTTTGATACAGCCCGGTACCGCTCGGGCTCCTACTGCCGGTAAGGCACGAGGATCATTCGAGAATCTCGTCCCGCTTCACGCCCCATAGCGAGGTTTTCCGAACCCAGCCGCGCTCGCCGCCAGCCGTGACCCAGCACCATTCCGCGCCGCATTCATTGACCCGCGTGACCACGCCGGCCTCGACCCGCGCGTTGATCGGGGCGGAGTCGTCGGGCTTCATGCGCAGCGCGGCCATGTCTTCCTCCACGAGCGCCGTCCGCACGCCCGAAAGCAGCGAGTAATGCACCCAGCCCCCCGCGCCCTCACGGTCGCGAACCCGGCGCCAATGGCCAAACTCGGCGGTCACTTCCAGCGGCATGTTCCGGCGGGTGAAAACCCAGTCGATCCGATGCGAAAGGGAAGGCCCGCGCCGCACGTTGCCCTCATCGGCCTTGAGCGACACGAAGCGGGGCAGCGGCAGGTTGGTCACCGGCCCGCGCTCTTCGGCCGCATGGGCGACCCCTGCGATGGCAGCGAAGAGCAGACCGCCGAAAAAACTGAGAAAAATCGCCCGAGTGCGTCGGGAAGCGCCTGTTTGCCGCCCCATGGGTTTCACCGTTGTCTGCCTCATCCGGCGCTTGTATCCCGCGCCTTTTCTTGCGCACACTCTAGCTGAACGGTGGTCCTTGAGAAGCGGGAGGATGAGAGCGATGGGCGCAGAGCGGCTGAGTGTTGTCGTAACGCGACGGTTGCCCGAGGCGGTCGAAACGCGAATGAGCGAACTCTTCGACGTTCGCCTGCGCGAGAGCGATGCGCCGATGTCCCGCGAGGAGCTGATCGCGGCAATGCAGGACGCCGATGTTCTGGTCTCCACCATCACCGACACCATCGACGGCGGCCTGATCGGCCAAGCGGGCGAGCGGCTGAAACTCATCGCCAACTACGGCGCCGGGTTCGACCATATCGACGTGGCCACGGCCCGCCAGCGCGGCATCCTCGTGAGCAACACGCCCGGTGTGGTGACTGAAGACACCGCCGACATGACGATGGCGCTCATCATTGGAGTCACACGGAAAATACCGCAGGGCGCCGCTGTGATGTCGGCCGGAAAATGGGAGGGCTGGTCGCCCACCGGCAACCTTGGCGGGCGGATCGCAGGGCGGCGTCTGGGCATTCTTGGCATGGGCCGGATCGGTCAGGCGGTGGCCACGCGGGCCGCGGCCTTCGGGATGCAGGTGCACTACCACAACCGCCGCAGGCTGCGCCCCGAGATCGAGGACGGCCTGGGGGCGACCTATTGGGAGAGCCTCGATCAGATGCTCACGCGGATGGACGTGATCTCGGTCAACTGCCCGCATACCCCCTCGACCTTCCATTTGCTTTCAGCCCGGCGTTTGAAGCTGCTGAAGCCCTCCGCGGTGATCGTGAACACCTCGCGCGGCGAGGTGATCGACGAGAACGCCCTCACCCGGATGCTCCGCTCTGGCGAAATTGCCGGCGCGGGGCTGGATGTGTTCGACAAGACCCAAAAGCTGAACCCGCGCCTCTACGAGCTGCCCAACGTGCTGCTGACGCCGCACATGGGCTCGGCCACCGAGGAGGGCAGGGTGGAGATGGGCGAGAAGGTTCTGATCAACATCAAAACCTTCGCCGACGGCCACCGCCCGCCCGACCAGGTCGTGCCGGCGATGCTCTGAGTTTCAGCGGTAGATGTGGTCCTCGCCGGGAAAGGCGCGGCTCTTCACCTCCTCGGCATAGTCGGCAACAGCCTTTTCGATGGCCTCGTGCAAGGCTCCGTATTTCTTGACGAACTTCGGCACCCAGGGGTTCAGCCCCAGCATGTCTTCCAGCACGAGGATCTGACCGTCGCAGGCGGACGAGGCGCCGATGCCGATGGTGGGGATCTCGATGGCCTGGGTGATTTCGCGGGCCAGCGGCTCCACCACGCCTTCGACCACAAGCGCGAAGGCCCCGGCATCGGAGACCGCCTTGGCATCCTTGATGTGCAGCGGCCAGCTGTCTTCGTCGCGCCCCTGCGTCTTGAACCCGCCCATCACATGCGAGCTTTGCGGGGTCAGCCCGATATGGGCCATCACCGGAATGCCGCGCTCGGTCAGAAAGCGGATGGTCTCCGCCATCCGCTTGCCGCCCTCCAGCTTGACCGCGCCGCAGCCGGTTTCCTTCATGATCTTGGCGGCATTGCGGAACGCCACCGAGGGGCTTTCCTCGTAGCTGCCGAAGGGCATATCAACCACCACCAGCGCCTGCCTGGTGCCGCGCACCACGGCGCGGCCGTGCATGATCATCAGGTCCAGCGGCACGCCCACGGTGCTGTCCATCCCGTGCATCACCATGCCCAGGCTGTCACCCACGAGGATAAAGTCGGCGTGGGCATCGACGATTGCCGCCGTATGGGCGTGGTAGCTGGTGAGCGACACGATCGGCTCCCCGCCCTTGCGGGCCGCGATCTGCGGAACGGTGGTGCGGCGGATCGGGGCCTGGGTGCTCATGTGCTTGCTCCTTGGGGCGTGATTTCTCGTTGGTCGATCAAGAGGATACCGCCGAACTCGGCAGAGATCATGACGGCGAGAGGGGCCTTTGAATGGCCGGTGACGGGAGCCAATGTGCGCGCCTCGGTGATGTCGAGCCCGCGCAGGGTGGCGCGGGGTTCTGTGGCGATGACCTGCCGGATCTTTTCGGCCATCTGCTCCACCGACCCGCCCGCAGCCTCAACCGCATCCAGCGCCCGGCTCAGAACCACGGCAGCGGCGCGATCCTCGGGCGTGAGCCGCGCGTTGCGGGACGACATCGCCAACCCGTCGGCCTCGCGCACCGTGGGAACGGGCACGATTTCCAGCGGGAAATGCAGGTCGCGGACCATGGTGCGGATGATCTGGAGCTGCTGGTAGTCCTTCTCGCCAAAGCAGGCAAAATCGGGCTGCACGATGTTGAAAAGCTTGGCGACCACGGTGCAGACCCCGCGGTAGTGCCCCGGGCGCACGGCGCCGTGGAGCATGCCTGCCAGTCGCTCGGTTTCCACGATGGTCTCGGCGCCCTCGGGGTAGATGTCGGAAACCTGTGGCATCAGCACCGCCTGCACCCCGGCCTCGCGCAGCATTTCAAGGTCGCCCTCGGTGTTGCGCGGGTAGCTCTCGAGATCCTTCGGATCGCCGAACTGGGTCGGGTTCACGAAGATCGAGACCACGACCGCTTCTGCCCGCGCCTGCGCCTCGGCGACAAGCCGCATATGGCCCGCGTGCAGGTATCCCATGGTCGGCACCAGGCCCACCTTGCTCCCCCCTGCGCGCAGACCCCCGACAGCCCGGCGCAGGTCCGGAATGGTGGTGCATACGTCCATGGCGCGATGGGTAGTGGATGCGGGGGCGAAAGGCAAAAGCAGAAAGGTCGCAAGGGGGGCGAATGTCGCTTTTCGCCCCAAGGTGTCGAAACCCCGTGGCACGGGCGGCGGGATTTGGTGACAGTGGCGCAAGCAACCCCTGCCCGGAGCCCGTGCCCTGATGAAGACCCATGTGAAAGCCCTTGTCGTCGGCGGTGGCGCCGTTGGCACCTCGATTGCCTATCATCTCGGCAAGGCCGGGTGGGACACCATGCTGCTGGAGCGCGATGAGTTGACCTCGGGCTCCACCTGGCATGCCGCCGGGCTGCTGCCGCTGTTCAACATGGGCTATGCCACCAGCCACATTCACGACTACTCGGTGAAGTTCTACAAGACGCTGGAGGCGGAGACCGGGCTGAACGCGGGTTTTGCCGTGGTGGGCAACCTGCGGATGGCCCAGAGCGACGCGCGGATGGATGAGTATGAGCTCTATGCCTCCACCGCCGAAACCGTTGGCATCCCTTACGAATTTCTCACACCTGCCCAGATCAAGGAGCGCTGGCCACTGGTGCGCACCGAAGATCTGAAGGGCGCGCTGTTTCACCCCACTGATGGCTATATCAACCCCGCCGATGTGACGATGGCCATGGCCAAGGGTGCCCGCCAGCATGGCGTGACCATCGAGCGCAAATGGCAGGTGGATGGCTATGAGTGGACCGGCTCGGAGTGGCACGTGAGCGTCACCAAGATGGGCGAGAAGGGCGGCAACCTCGTGCCGACCGAAGAGAGCACGGTGATCACGGCAGAGCATGTGGTGACGGCCACCGGCAACCACGCGCAGCGCACGGCGCGGCTGCTGGGGCTGAAAATTCCGGCAATCCCGGTGGAGCACCAATATATCGTCACCGAGCCCGACCCGGCACTGGCCGAGTGGCGTGCGGCGGGCAACCCCGAGCACCCGGTGCTGCGCGATGCCGATGCCAAGTGGTATGTCCGCGAGGAGCGCAAGGGCTGGATCCTTGGCCCCTATGAGCAGGGCGCCCCAGCGCGCTTCGAATATGACGTGCCCGAGAGCTTCCGGGCCGATCTCTTCCCGCTCGATCTGGAGCGGATCGAAGAGGAATACATGAGCATGATCCACCGCATCCCGACCTCGGAGACGGTTGGTTTGAAAGACGATTTCAACGGCCCGATCTGCTACACCCCCGACGGTAACCCGCTGGTCGGCCCCGCACCTGGCTTGCGCAACATGTGGCTGGCCGAGGGCTTTTCCTTCGGGATCACGGCTGCGGGCGGCACCGGGCATTACCTTGCCCAGATGATGGTGGAGGGCGAGGCCGAGATCGACATGGCGAGCCTCGATCCCAAACGCTACGGCAGCTGGATGACCACCGAATATGCCGCGCGCAAGAACGAGGAGTGCTACGAGCATGTCTACGTGCTCCACCACCCCGACGAAGAGCGCGAAGCCTGCCGCCCGCTGCGCACCGGCCCGGCCTATGACCGGCAGAAGGCGGCAGGGGCGCAGTTTGGCTGCGTCAACGGCTTCGAGCGGCCGAACTACTTTGGCCCCAAGGATGCGCCCTCGAACTTCGACCATGAGGCCCGCAGCTTCCGCCGGGGCGGCTGGTGGCAATACGCCGAGGCCGAGGCAAGGGCGATCCGCGAGGGCGTTGGCCTCATCGACGCGACGGCCTTCGCCAAGCATCGCATTTCCGGGCCGGGGGCCACGGCCTTCCTCGACTGGTTCACCACCAACAAGCTGCCGAAAGTCGGCCGGATCAACCTGACCTACGCGCTCACCGAGACAGGCACCACTCGGACGGAATACACCATCGTTCGCCTTGCCGAGGACGACTATTACCTCGTGTCTGCCGGTGCGCTGCACGCCTACGACGAGGATTTTCTTGCCAAGGCGGTGGAAGACAAGGAGCCGGAGTTTGGCCGGATCAACCTGGTGGATGTCACCACCCAATGGGGCGTGTTCGCCATCGCAGGGCCGAAATCCCGCGATGTGCTGAATGAACTGGTGAAGGATGCCGACCCGGCCACGGTGCTTTCCAACAAGCGCTTTCCGTGGCTGACCATGCGCAACATCGAGCTTGGGATGTGCCCGACCATGGCGATCCGGGTGGCTTATACCGGCGAGCTGGGCTGGGAGCTGCATCACCCGATCGAGATGCAGAACTATCTTTATGATCAGCTCATGGCCGTGGGCGAGAAGCACGGGCTCAAGCTGGTTGGCACGCGGGCGCAAAACTGGCTGCGGCAGGAGAAGTCCTACCGTGCTTTCGGCACCGAGCTGGGCCGGGATGCGACGCCGCTGGAAGGCGGGCTGGATCGGTTTGTGGACCTGTCCAAAGAGTTTCATGGCAAGGCCGCGATGGAAGCCAAGGGCATTCGCTCGCTATGCGTGACCGTGCTGGTGGACGGGCCGGAGGATGCAGACCCTTGGGGACGCGAGGCGCTTTATGAGGGCGACACCAAGGTGGGCCGTCTCACCTCGGGCGGCTATTCGATGGCCTTCGGCAAGAGCATCGGCATGGGCTATGTGCGCCCCGATCTGGCAAAGCCGGGCACAAGGTTGAAGGTGCGGATGCAGGGCAAGCTCTGGGACGTGGAGATTGTGGAAGACAGCCCCTATGATCCGAAGAATGAAACCATTCGCATTGACGGTTAGTGCCATCGTCTTCGCGGGCGTGGTGCAGGCCGAACCGGCCTCTTTTGCCACACCGTCGGGCAATATCATCTGCTATGTGCCGGTAGATTTCGGGCAGGCGCCGGGGGATACGCCGCTGCACTGCCTGATCCTTTCGGCGGAGTGGGCGCCCGCGCGGGGCGAGGCGGGCTGCGACCTCGACGAAACGCCGATCCTCACCCTGCCCGCCGCAGGCCCGCCGGATGAGCGGCGCGGCTGCCATGGCGATGTGTTCTGGCCGCTGCCAACACCGCGCCTGTCCTATGGCTCGGAGTGGAGCGTTGAGGGCTTCACCTGCGCCGTCGCGACAACGGGCGTGACCTGCCGCAATGCGAGTGATCACGGGTTTTCTCTGGCGCGGCGGGGGCGGCAGCTGTTCTAGCGGGAAGGCGGGGATGGTGCCTGCGCAGCCTTGGCAGGCGTCAGTAGTCGCGTTCAAAGAAAATGCCGATCCCGGCGTTGCCATCGCTTGAAGTCGAGCCTTTCACGTTCACATTGGGGCCGATCTTGAGGTTCAGGTTCAGCTCCGTCGTGCCGTCGCTTTCGACCACCACGTCAGAATAGACATTCTCGCTGATGTACTTGCCGGCCCGGACGGCGGTGTTGCCGTCTTCGCTCTGGCTGACGTCCAGATCGTCGAGGCCGAACTGGTCGCGCAGTCTACCCATGATCCCTTCGCCACCGCGTCCGGCGAGGGTGGCGACGGCGCTGGCAAGCTCGAGCGCCTGAAGCGGCGACAGGGTGGTGAGGTCGCGCCCGAAGATGAGCTGGGCGAGGATCTCGTCTTGTGGGAGCGAGGGGGCGGAGGTGAAGCTGATCTGCGGCTCGGAGGGGGAGCCCTCGACGATCACCGAGATCGCGTAGCCGTTCTTCTCGGTTGTGGCCACCAGACGCAGGTTGGCATCGAAGGAGCCGGTGAGGTGGGCGGTGCCTTCGGTCAGCTGGAAACGCTGGCTCAGAATGTCCAGGCGGCCACGCACCAGCTCGAATGCGCCGATGGGGATGATGTTGGAAGTTGTGCCGGTGATCCGCAGCGAGCCGCCAAGCTCGGCGTCCAGCCCGCGCCCACGAATGAAGACCTGGTTCGGGGCGAAAAGGGTGATGTCGAGCGTCATGCCCCCGCCACCGCTACCGCTGCCGGAGCCGCCTTCGTCCTCATTCAGGCCTGCGCGGTCCTGCGTGGCCCGCACGGCGGCGCTTGCGCCGACATGGGTGATATCGGGGATGTCATGAACGCCGGTCATCCCACTGGAAGGAATGCGGATTTCGGTGCGCCCCAGATCAAGCCGCCCGGTCACGGACGCCCCGCCGGATAGCGGACCGGCGAGCGTGATGGCACCGCTGATGGAGGTATCGTAAAGCTGCGGATCGCGCAGCGCAAAGTTGCGCAGGGTGACAGTGAGGTCGGCGCTCTGGGGCGTTGAGAGGCCGATGGTGCCAAGCGCAGAGAGGCTGCCGCCTTCGCCGCCCGTGGCCGAAACCTCGACCCGCGCCGAGCCGCCGGAAAGGATCACCACGCCGGTGATCCCTTCGAGAGAGACGCCAAGCTCTGGTGCCACGGCGCGTGCGCCGGAGGTGCGGATCGTGCCGGAGAGGCTTTCGAGCGCGAGGGGGCCATCGAGCCGCAGGTCGATGTTGGCCTGTCCATTGAGGCGCTGGGGCGAGATGAACGCGTTGGCAATACCCAGCGGAGCCTGCCCGGTAATCGCCAGGTTGCCCTGATTGCCCGAAATGGTGCCGGTGACGGACGCCGTCGTTCCGCCCGGGCCGGTAGCGCGAATGTCGAGCCCGGTGGTGCCGCCCTGAGAGGTGACGGTGCCGGAGGCGGTGGCGGGCCCGGAGAAGTCGGGGGCGATCAGGCCGAGGTTGGCCAACTGCACCTCGAAAGCAAGCTGCTCGGGCGTTCCGCGCGCGCTGGCATCGAGGTTGGGACCATCGAAACTGGCGGATTCGATGTTGATCAGCGCGTCGCTGGAGGCGCGGCTGACCTGCGCGGCGTAGCTGGAGCTGCCGGCGATGAGGCCGTCGACGGTGGCATTGCCGATGCCAAGGCCCTGTGCGGAACCGGTGAGGGCAAGGTCGAGTGCCCCGGTGGCCGGATCGAAGAGACCTGTGGCGGTGGCCTGTGTCGCGCCCGAGAGGCTCACCCCGGCGAGGCTGGAGAACCGCGACAGGGCAGGGGCGTTCAGCGCGAGGTCGTAGGTGACGGGCGCCCCTCCGAGGGGCTGGCCGAGAGACACGGTGCCGGTGATTTCGGTTTCATCCAGCGCGACGGAAAGGTTTGAAAGCCTGAGCGGGGCATCGGCTGCGTAGGTGATGTCGGCCCCGATGCGGCCCGCGCCTGCGAGCACCGGGTCGAGTTGGCTGTTGCCGATGCCAAGGCGCTGGGTGGTGCCGTTGAGCCGCAGATCGGCGCTGCCGTTGGACGGGAGATAGGTGCCGCTGGCCGAGAGCGTGGCCGCGCCGGTGAGGTCCATTCCCACCAGCCCCGCGAAACGGGAGAGGGCAGGTGTGCTGAGGGTTGCGCCAAAGGTGATGGGACCCTGTCCTGCGGGCGCAGTGAGAGTGGCCGCGCCGTTCAGGGTGGTTTCGCCGGAGGTGAAGGTGACATCGCTCAGTTTGAGCGGACCCTCAGCGGTGAAATCGAAGGTTGTTTGGAGCGTGGCCTCGGTTCCGATGGCCCGGGCGATATCGGTGTCCTGCGCCGAAATGCCGTTGCCGGAGAGCGTGAGGCTCCCATCGGCCGTGGCAATGCCGCCTGACTCGGTCTGACTGAGGGTGCCGGCCCCTGCGAGGGTGAAGGCCTCTGCCGCATAACCCTCGGTGCGGAAGTCGCGGAACACCGCGTCCGCCCGCCAGCGCCCTTCTTCGGCACCGTAGCCGATGTCGAGCGTCCCGCCCGAGAGGGTCAGCCCACCGGCCACCGGCAAGACCACATCGCCGCTTTCGGCCGAGAGAAGGGCTGCCACGGAGGCGGTTTGCAGCTCGGTACCGGTCAGGGCCACGCGTCCGCTCAGACGTGCGGCACCGCGGGCTTCGTCTTCAGGAAAGAGGGGGGCGAGGTCGGGCAGGGCGGCGGTGAAGTTCAACGCTGTGGCGGCAGTGGCCACGGTGCCTTCGGCGGTGACTTCAGCGGTTTCGGTGCGGGCTTCGGCGCGGCGCAGGGTGATGCCCTGCTCGTTGCGCAATACGCTTACGTCGATCCTGCCGTCGCCAGCCAGCATGCGGTCTACTGTGTCCTGCCCGATGGCGAGATCACTGGTCGTGCCGGTCAGGCCGAGGTCGAATGCCCCGGAGAGAAGGGCGACCGTGCCCTGGATGCCGAGCGCCGCTGCACCGGTGAGGTCCAGCCCGGCGAGCGGGCCGAAACGGGCTAGGTTCTGCGCATCGAGCCGCACGTCGAGTCCCGCGAGGAGGTTGGTGTCTACGCCGTCCAGCGTGGCCTCGCCGGTGAGGCCAAAGTCGCTGCCCGAAAGGTTCAGGCCCGAGATGCGCAGCGGTTGGCCCTCGTCATAGGCCAGCGTGAGCTGCCCCGAGATCGCCTCGCCGATCGCCCGCGAAAAGGCTTCGTCTTCGGGCGCCAGTCCTTGGGCATCAAGGGTCACGTTGGCCGCGACGGATCCGATCTCTTCGGCCTCGCCGGAGGTGATGTTGCCCTCTGCGCCGATGGTCAGCGCCTCGGCGACAAAGCCAGTGGTCCGCACGCCGTTTGCCTCTGCACTGGCAGAGAACCCGCGACCATTGTCCTCGTCGTAATCGAGCTGAAGGGTGGCGCGGGCAACCGATGTGTCGCCGCCGCCGAAGGGCAGGACCACCGGCGCGCCTGCGGGATCTGCCAGCGCAAGGGAGAGGTCCATCTTGCGGGGCCAGCCGGAAGGCGAGAACAGAAAGTCGCCTTCCACGGTGGCCGTGCGGGCACCCAGTGCGAGGCCGGAGAGCGAAAGCTCGCCCGTGTCGTCTCGCGCGACGGTGGCCTGCAGGCTCACGTCCGGCCCGAAGAAATCGCGCAGGTCAGGGGCAAACAGCGGGGTGACATCGCCCGAGAGGTCGATGGCCACGGAAAACGGCGCATCGGGCTCCTCGCTGGCCGAAAGGGCAATGGTCCCGCCGAGCCGCTCCTCGCCATCAGAGGCCACCGCGAGGCGCAGGCTCAGGTCGCTCACCGGCCCTTCACCCTGCAGCGACAGATCGAGCGCGGGCGCGCCGGGAATGTTGAGTTTGCCCGCCGCGATGCCGCCTGCGCCCTCACGCATCGACAGATCGAGCGCGGCCTCTTCAGCTTCGGGGTCGTAGCGCCCGACGAGTTTGATGGCCCCTTCCTTTCCATCCAGCCGGTCGAGGGCGATGTCGACATCGGCGCCCCCGCCAACGAGGTGTGCCTCGCCGGCCAAGCGCATCACCGCATCCTGCCCCAAGAGGGCGGCGCCTATTTCGGCGCGTTCGACGGCGAGCTTGGCGATATCCACCGAAACCGGCAGCTCGGGGATCGAGAAGGGCGTGGCCTCGGGGCTTGGGGCGCTGTCGGTCTGCGGGCCTCGGGGCAGCAAAACGCGCTCGGCAGAAAACTCCGAGACCTCCAGCCGCCCGCGCAGCAGAGCCGCGCGGTTCCAGTCGAGCACGATGCCCTCCACCGTGAGCCATGGGCCCTCGGCGTCGGAAATGGTGATCCGCTGAATGGTGGCGCGCGATGACAGGGCACCTTGGAACCCGTCGATCACCACCTCCCGGCCGGCATCCGACAGCACATCCTGCAGCAGATTGGTGAGATAGCCCTTGTCGGCCTCTTCCGAAGCGGTCTCCTGCGCGAGTGCGGCCAGCGGGGCGAAGATCAGCAGGAGCGTGAGGAACAGTTTGCGCATCTCAGAAGGCCTGCCCGATACCGATGTATAGCTCTACGCCATCGCCGGTATCGCCGCCGACGGGCGTGGCCACGTCCAGCCGGATCGGACCAAGGCCGGTCTGATAGCGGACGCCGATGCCTGCGCCTGCGTGGCTTTCACCACCCTGGCCGGGCATGCTGTCGGCGCTGATGAGCCCGAAGTCATAGAAGCCGACAACCTGAATTTTCTCGCTTACCTGTCCGCGCAGCTCCACCGAGGCACCAAGAAAGGAGCGCCCGCCGACCTCTTCGCCGCCGGGCAGCGTGATTCCCAGAGACTGGTAGGGCTGGCCCCGCACGGTGCCGCCGCCACCGGAGTAGAAGAGAAAGTCGGGGACGGTTTCGGTCACGTCGGTGCCGACGATGGAGCCAAGCTGAAGCCGCCCCGCGAGCGTGAACTTCTCCTGCGTTCCGAAGCTGCGATAGCCACGGGCGTCTGCATAGAGCCGGGCGCCGCTGCCAGATCCGTCGAGACCCACGAATGGCGTGGCCTCGACGTTGAGATAATAGCCGTTCTTCGGGTCCAGATCGCTGTCGCGCCGGTCCAGCGTGCCGCTGAAGGGCAGGGTGAAAAGGGTGAAGTCGCGGATGCCGATATCATCTTCGGTGTGCGAGTAGAGCAGGCCGAGGCCGGCCTGAAACTTGTATTCCTCGTTCACGATACGCGTGACGCCGCCTTCGATCTCGAAGCTGTCGGAGAGGTAGAGCGGCTCGTCTTCATGCTTCAGGGCGGTTCGAATGTAGAGGTCGGTATCGGGGTTGAAGGTTCCGGGGCGGCCATAGAGCACCGACAGGCTGTAATCGACGCCATTGTCGCCGCCGATCCCGATATTGCTGATCTCGCCATCGAAGCGCAGCCGTTCGGCCCCGCCGAACAGGTTGCGGTGCAGCCAGAAGGCAGAAACGGTAGCACCCTCCAGCGTTGTCAGTTCCACGCCAAGCCCGAGACGGCGGCGCTGGGCTTCGACGAGTTCGGCGTTGATGTCGAGCGTGCCATCGGGGTTGGCGACAAGCTTTTCGGTCAGCGTCACCGACCGGAAGGCCCCGGTGCGTTGCAGGCGGGTGGAGGCCTTGTCGACCTCGTCGGGATGAAACTGCTCGCCCGTCGGCAGACCGGCGATCTCGATGATGCGGTCGGTGCGGACGCGCTGGTTTCCGGTGGGGATCAGCCGACCGAACCGAAGCTTGCGGCCCGGGTTGAGCCCGACAGACACATCAAGCCGCCGCGCCGGGTGGCTCGCGGTGATCCGCTGGCTGGTGGCTTCGGTCTTGGCGTAACCCAGCTCGCGCCAGCGATCGACCGCGGCCGTGCCAGCCTCTTCGATCACCGGAACCTTGGCCGGTTCACCAGTGCGAAACCCTTCCGGCAGCTCGGTGCGCGGCGCGAGCGGCGTGATCTCGGCCCGGCCAAAGCGGAACTGCGGACCAGGGTCCACGATGACGTTGATACGCCCCACCCGGGGGGGAACGGCGAAGGGGGACAGCTCCGATGCCTCCCTCCCATCCACCCGGATCGAGACCACGGGGCCATAGTATCCTTCGGAGTAGAGGGCCGCGACGATCCGGCGATAATCCGCCTGAGCGGCGGCGATCAGGCCCTGCGGCGCGGTCTCGCCTTCGACAAGCAGGGAACGCGTGGAGAGTACGCCGATGATCTCTTCGCGCAAATCACTGTTGCCGCCCTTTACCGAAAGTCCGATACGGGTTTGCGCATTGGCTTGCAGGGTATTGAAAAACAACAGAAACCCTGCGGTGAAAAATGTAAGAAGATGGCGTGTTTTCACGTCTGACAAGCGCTCCCTCGGCTCGCCGAACCATAGGCGAAACCTGCGCAACCGCAACCAAACTCATCGCGATCCAGCCCTGTCCCGGCGCGGCATTATTGCCCTTCAGGCAATAACGTCGATGCGGGAACATGGTTCCTTAACGCTGGTGGGTTTCCCAGGCCGGATGCATCCAAGGCTGCACGTTCTGCGGCAGCAGGGGCGTGCGCCCGAGGATGTGATCGGCGGCCTTTTCGCCGACCATGATGGACGGGGCGTTGAGGTTGCCGTTGGTGATGCGCGGGAAGATCGAGCTGTCGGCCAGGCGCAGCCCGTCCACCCCGATCACGCGGCACTCCGGGTCGACGACGGAGCGCGGATCGTCGGCCCGCCCCATCCGCGCGGTGCCGCAGGGATGGTAGGCGCTTTCGGCGTGGGTGCGGATCACCTCATCCAGCGCGTCGTCACTGTGGGCGGCCTCGCCCGGCTGGATCTCGTGTTTGACGTAAGGCTTGAAGGCCTCTTGGCGGAACAGCTCGCGCGTGAGGCGGATACAGCGCCGGAAATCCACCCAGTCCTGCTCCTCGCTCATGTAGTTGAAGAAGATGCGCGGCGGCTCTGCCGGGTCGGCCGATTTGAGCGTGATCTCGCCACGGGAAGGTGAGCGCATCGGGCCGACGTGGGCCTGGAAACCGTGGCCTTCCGGCGTTGCCTTGCCGTCGTAGCGCACGGCGATGGGCAGAAAGTGAAACTGAATGTCGGGGTAATCCACCCCGGCATCGGAGCGGATGAAGCCGGCACTCTCGAACTGGTTGGAGGCACCGGGGCCGCTCCGGGTGAAGAGCCACCGGGCACCGACGTAGGCTTTGCCTACCAAGTTCCAGTATTTGTAAAGGCTTACCGGCTGTGCTGAGGCGTATTGAACATAGAGCTCGAGGTGATCCTGAAGGTTCTGGCCCACGCCGGCGCGGTCGGCCACGACCTCGATCCCATGTTCGGCCAGATGCGCCGCCGGGCCGATGCCGGAGAGCATCAGCAGCTTGGGAGAGTTGATCGAGCTGGCGGCAAGCACCACCTCGGCCTCGGCACGGATGACCTCGATCTTGCCGCCACGTTCTACCTCGACGCCAACGGCGCGGCCATTCTCCATCACCACGCGGCGGGCGAAGGCGCGGATCATCTCGCAGTTCGGCCCTTTCACCGCGGGTTTGAGATAGGCCTTGGCGGCCGACCAGCGCTCGCCCTTCCAGACCGTCATGTCGTAGGGGCCGAAGCCCTCCTGCTGCTCGCCATTGTAATCGCCGGTGCGAGGGTAGCCCGCCTGCACCCCGGCCTCGACGAAGGCGCGGGTGAGCGGATTCAGCCGTGCCCCGCGGGTGATGTGCAGGGGGCCATCGGTGCCGCGCCATGATGCATCGCCGCCATGGCCGCCGTCATGCCAGTTTTCCATGCGCTTGAAGTAGGGCAGCACGTCGGCATAGCCCCAGCCTTCGGCCCCCTCGTCGCGCCAATGGTCGAAATCGCGGGCGTGGCCGCGGACATAGATCATGCCGTTGATCGAGGAGGAGCCGCCGATGACCTTGCCGCGCGGAGTGGCCATCCGCCGCCCGCCGAGGTGCGGCTCGGGCTCGGATTCAAAGCCCCAGTCGTAGCGGCTCATGTTCATCGGGTAGCTCAGGGCACCGGGCATGTTGATGAAGGGGCCCCAATCGGAGCCGCCATGCTCGATCACCAGCACCCGGCGGCCCGCCTCGGAGAGCCGCGCCGCCATGGCGCACCCGGCGCTGCCTGCGCCGACGATGACATATTCGGCCTGCATCAGAAGGCGGCCTCGACATCGCCCATGCGGACATAGACGGATTTGAGCTGCGAATAATGCTCGATCGCGGCCTTCGAGTTTTCGCGCCCCACGCCCGAGGCCTTCACCCCGCCGAAGGGGGCCTCGACCGGCGCATCGTTGTAGGAGTTTATGAAGCAGCTCCCGGCCTTGAGCTGGCCTATGACGCGGTGGGCGCGGGAGATGTCGCGGGTGAAGACGCCAGCCGAGAGACCGAAGGCGGTGGCATTGGCGCGGGTGATGACTTCGGCCTCGCTCTTGAAGTCGAGCACGGCCATGACCGGGCCGAAGATCTCTTCGCACGCGATGGTCATTTCGTCGGTGACATCGGCAAAGACGGTGGGGGCGAGGAAGAAGCCGTCGCGGTCGAGGCGTTTGCCTCCGGCGATGAGCCGTGCTCCCTCTTCGCTGCCCTTGGCGATATAGCCCTCGACGATCTCCATCTGACGGGCGCTGACCATGGGGCCGAAGCTGGTGGCCTCGTCCATAGGATCGCCGATCACCGCGCCCTTCAGGCGCTCAGCGAGGCGCGAAAGGAACGGGCCCTTGATCCCGCGCTGCACGAAGACGCGGGTGCCGTTGGAGCAGACCTGCCCGGAAGAATAGAAGTTGCCGTTGATCGCGGCGCTCACGGCGTTTTCGAGGTCGGCATCGTCAAAGATCACCAGGGGGGATTTACCGCCAAGCTCCATGGTCACATGCTTCATCTCCCCCGCCGCCGCGGCATAGACCTTGCGGCCGGTGGGCACCGAGCCGGTAAGCGACACCTTGGCCACGGCAGGATGGGTGACGAGCCGGGAGCCGACCTCGCCCATGCCCTGCACCACGTTGAAGAGGCCGGCGGGCGCTCCGGCTTCAGTAAGGATCTCGGCGACCTTGAGGGCGCAGAGCGGGGTGGTTTCGGACGGTTTGAAGACCATCGCGTTGCCGCAGGCTAGGGCCGGAGCGCCCTTCCAGCAGGCTATCTGCGTGGGGTAGTTCCACGCTCCGATGCCAACGCAGACGCCGAGCGGCTCGCGCACGGTATAGACCCAGTCTTCGCCGAGCTGGATGTGCTCGCCGGTGAGCGAGCCGGCCAGCCCGCCGAAGTACTCCAGCGCATCGGCGCCGGAGGTGGCATCTGCAACCAGGGTTTCCTGAAGCGGCTTGCCGGTGTCATAGGTCTCCAGCACCGAGAGGTCGCGGTTGCGCTCACGCATCAGCCGAGCGGCGTCGGTGAGCACGCGGCCCCGCTCGCGCCCCGTCATGGCAGCCCAGATTTTCTGCGCCTTGGTGGCAGCCTCCAGTGCGGCGTCGACGACGGCAGGGGTGGCAGCATGGACCCGGGCGATGACCTCGCCGGTGGCCGGGTAGATCACCTCGATCACCTCGCCGGCGGCGTCTTCGAGATAGGCGCCGTTCACGTAGTGGCTGGCTTCGGGCTGGGTAGGGTAAGTCATTGTTTTCTCACTCGCCGCGCGGAAAGCGGGCGTCTTCTTCGACGGTGTTCAGATCCATGTGATTGCGCATGAAGCGCTCGGAGGCCTTTTGCAGCGGCTGGTAGTCCCACGGGTAGTATTCGCCATTGCGCAACGCCTCGTAGACAACCCAGCGGCGGGCCTGGCTGCGGCGCACTTCTGCATCGAAGCGGGGCAGATCCCAGCGGGCCTCGGCCTCGGCCTTCAGGGCGGCGTAGGGCTCGGCATGGGCCGGGTTGCTCGCAAGGTTTTCAAGCTCGTGAGGATCAGCCTCGAGATCGAAGAGTTGATCGGGGTCGAGCGCGCAGAGGTTCAGCTTGTAGCGCCCTTTGCGGAGCGAAACGAGCGGCGCGTAGCTGGCTTCGGCGGCATACTCCATGGCCACGGCGCTCTCGCGCATCTGACCCTGGCCCAAGGGTTTGAGGCTTTCGCCCGCCGTCCAGGGCATGACTTCTTCCATGCTCACCCCGGCGAGATCACAGAGGGTGGGGCAGATGTCGATGTTGCTGACCGGGGCCTCTACCAGACCCGGCTCCATCTCGGGCGAGGCGATCATCACCGGCACCCGGGAGGAGCCCTCATAGAAGGTCATCTTGAACCAGAGGCCGCGCGCGCCGAGCATGTCACCATGATCAGAGACAAAGAGGATCGTGGCCTCCTGCCGGGTGCGGTCCAGCACGTCGAACAACTCGCCCACTTTCTCGTCGAGGTAGGAGATATTGGCGAAGTAGGCACGGCGGGAGCGGCGGATATCGTCTTCGGTGATATCGAAGCTGCGCCAGTCGTTGGCGTCAAAAATGCGTTTGGAATGAGGGTCTTGTTCTTCGTAGGCGAGGGCGCCGACCTCGGGGAGCAGATGCTCGCAATCCTCGTACATGTCCCAGAATTTCTTGCGGGCGACGTAGGGATCGTGCGGATGGGTGAAGCTGACGGTCAGGCACCAAGGGCGGTCGTCGTGACCGCGGGCCAGATCGTAGAGCTTGCGGGTCGCGTTGTAGGCCACCTCGTCGTCGTATTCCATCTGGTTGGAAATCTCGGCCACACCCGCGCCCGTCACCGAGCCCATGTTGTGATACCACCAGTCGATGCGTTCGCCGGGCTTGCGGTAATCGGGCGTCCAGCCGAAATCGGCGGGGTAGATATCGGTCGTCAGCCGCTCTTCAAAGCCGTGCATCTGGTCGGGGCCGACGAAATGCATCTTGCCCGAAAGGCAGGTCTGGTAGCCCGCGCGGCGCAGGTGGTGGGCATAGGTCGGCAGGTCGGAAGGGAACTCGGCGGCGTTGTCATAAACGCCGGTGACGGAGGGCAACTGCCCCGACATGAAGCTGGCCCGGCCGGGGGCGCAGAGCGGCGAGGCGGTGTAGCCGTTCTTGAAACGGGTCGAGCGCGCCGCCAGCCGCTTGAGGTTGGGCGCGTGCAGCCAGTCGGCGGGGCCATTGGGAAAGAGGGTGCCGTTCAGCTGGTCGACCATGATGATCAGAAAGTTGGGGCGGCTCATTCCAGGGCTCCGAGTTCATTTGAGAGGGTCGCCAACGCGTGGTCCGTGGCGGTTTGCCCGGTCATGTCGTCGGGGTTGGAGGCGTAGCGCAGGTAGAGCCCGTCGATCACCGCACCGATCCGGTCGGCGATTTCGGGGGCGGCCGTGTCGGCCAGCGAGCGCAAGTCGTGCAGAAGGTTGGAGCGCAGGCGGCGGTGATAGACCGAGAGCAGCCTTTGCGCCTCTTCGTTGCGCCGTGCAAGGACATAGAAGTTAAGCCAGGCCGAGATCACGTCGGCGCGAAAATTGCAGCTTGAAAAGCTTGCCCTTACAATGCCTTCGAGGCGCTCGCGCGGGCCGTTGGAGACCAGCAGCGCACCCCGCACCTCGGCACCGTAGACCGAGAGCACATGGCGCATCGCGGCCAGAAAGAGCTTGTCCTTGTCACCGAAGTAGTGGAAGGCCAGTGCCGCCGAAACGCCGGCCCGTTTGGCGATCTTGCCAACTGTCACATCGAGCGAGCCATTGGCCCCGATCTCATGTATCGTCGCCTCCACCAGCTGGGCTCTGCGCTTGGGTTCTACACTCATCGCCGACTCCAAAAGGCTTGCATTACGGGGATAATCGGTCATTGTTTGATTGGTCAATCAATAAAATGAACCGACAACTCCGAAGAACAGGGAGACCAACATGAAAACCACCGCAGCCGTATCTGCCCTTGCCATCTGCGCCGCCTCCGCGGCCTTCGCCCAGTGCGACACTGTCGTCATGTCCGACGTTGGCTGGACCGATATCACCACCACAACCGCCACTGCCAAGCATGTGCTCGAGGGCCTGGGCTACGAGGTGGATGTGAAGATCCTCTCGGTGCCCGTAACCTTCGCCTCGCTCGAAAGCGACGATGTCGACGTGTTCCTCGGCAACTGGATGCCCGCGCAATCCGGCGCCATCGGGCCCTACATGGAATCCGGCGAGATCGAGGCCATCAACGTGAACCTCGAAGGCACGAAGTACACGCTGGCCGTGCCCACCTACACCTACGAGAAGGGCCTTCAGAGCTACGCCGATATCGCCAAGTTCGCCGAGTCGCTCGACAACAAGATCTACGGCATCGAGCCGGGCAACGAGGGCAACGGCTACCTCGTTTCTCTGATCGAAGAGAACAAGATGGGCCTCGGCGACGCCGAGATGGAAGTGGTCGAAAGCTCCGAGCAGGGGATGCTCGCGCAGGTCGAACGCTCCTACAAGGACGAGAAGGACGTGGTCTTCCTCGGCTGGGAACCCCACCCGATGAACGCCAATTTCTCGCTCAAGTATCTGCCCGGCGGCGAAGACTTCTTCGGCGGCGAGGGCGTGGTGCACACCGTGACCCGCAAAGGCTACTCCGAAGAGTGCCCGAACCTCGGCAAGCTCTTCAGCCAGATGGATTTCACGCTGGAGATGGAAAACGGCATCATGGGCCAGATCCTCGATGACGGCGCCGATCCGGCAGATGCCACCGAAGAGTGGCTGAAGGCCAATGCCGAGGTGCTCGATACCTGGCTCGACGGTGTGACGGCCAAGGATGGCGGCGATGCCAAGGCCGCCGTCAGCGCAGCGCTGGGCCTCTAAGACCAGACGCAAGGCCGAACCGCCCGCCTCGCACGCGGGCGGTTCTTTTTTGGCCGGTTGACGCAGAACGCTGCGAGCAACACGGTCGAAGAGGGGACAACGGGGAGACGACGACGTGGAAGACTTGCTGGAAGACTACAAGATACCCGTGGGCAAGGGGGCCAAGATTGTCTTCGACTGGATCCGCGACCACGGCGAGGTGCTGCTGGACGGGTTCGCCGCGGTGATGGAAACCATGATCGAAGCGATTCTCTGGGTGATGCAGGAGCCGCCGGCAATCCTGGTGATCCTGGCCTTCGTCGCCGCCACGTGGTTCTTGCAGAAAAGCTGGAAGGTCTGCCTGTTCATCTTCCTCGGGTTCCTCTTCGTGCTGAACCAGGGCTACTGGGACGAAACCACCGAGAGCCTGACGCTTGTGCTCTCGGCCTGCCTCGTCTGCATGGCCGTGGGCGTGCCCATCGGCATTGCCTGCGCCCACCGGCCCAAGCTCTACACCTATCTTCGCCCGGTCCTCGACCTGATGCAGACCCTGCCGACCTTCGTTTACCTGATCCCTGCCATCGTGTTCTTCGGCATCGGCATGGTGCCGGGCCTGATCGCCACGGTGATCTTCGTTCTGCCGGCGCCGATCCGGCTGACCTATCTCGGCGTGTCCTCCACGCCGCAATCGCTTCTGGAGGCCGCACGCGCCTTCGGGGCCACACCGCGCCAGACGCTCTGGAAGGTCGAGCTGCCCTATGCCTTTCCGCAGATCATGGCGGGACTGAACCAGACCATCATGCTTTCGCTCTCCATGGTCGTGATTGCGGCGCTCGTCGGCGCGAACGGCCTCGGCGTGCCGGTGATGCGCGCCCTCGGGCAGGTGAATACGGCGCTGGGCTTCGAGAGCGGCATTGTCATCGTGGTGGTGGCCATCATGCTTGACCGGATGTTGAACGTGGGAGCGCGTAAATGAGCACTGCCGTCAAAATCGACAACGTTTCGATCGTCTTCGGTGAAAAACCCGGGCAGGCCCTGCCGCTGATGGACCAAGGCCAGGAACGCGGCGAGATCCAGCAGGCCACGGGCCAGGTGCTCGGCGTTCACAATTGCTCGCTCGACGTGAAGGAAGGCGAAATCCTCGTGCTCATGGGCCTTTCCGGCTCGGGCAAATCCACGCTGCTGCGCGCGGTCAACGGGCTCAACCCGGTAGTGCGCGGGGCCGTTCATGTGAACGACGGGCACGGCATGGTGGATGTGACCAATGCCGACAAGGCAACCCTTCGGCGTATCCGGATGCACCACGTGGCCATGGTGTTTCAGCAGTTCGGTCTGCTGCCCTGGCGCTCCGTGCGCGAGAACGTCGGGCTCGGGCTGGAGCTGGCGGGCATGCCCAAGGCTGAGGCCGACGACAAGATCGACACCCAGCTCGATCTTGTGGGCCTGACCGATTGGGCAGAGCGGAAGGTGGGCGAGCTTTCGGGCGGGATGCAACAGCGCGTGGGCCTTGCTCGCGCCTTTGCCACCGAGGCCCCGATCCTGCTGATGGACGAGCCCTTCTCGGCGCTCGACCCCCTCATTCGCACCAAGTTGCAGGACGAACTGCTGGAGCTGCAACAGCGCCTGAAACGCACGATCATCTTCGTCAGCCATGATCTCGACGAGGCCTTCAAGCTCGGCAACCAGATCTCGATCATGGAGGGCGGGCGCATCGTGCAGACGGGCGCCCCGCAGGACATCTTCCGCGATCCAAAAAACGACTATGTGGCAGAATTCGTGCAGCACATGAACCCCTTGGGCGTGCTGCGAACCCGCGACCTGATGAAGCCCGCAACGGGCGCTCCGGCCGTGACGGTGGATGCCGACATGCTGGTGCGCGATGCGATGGAAACCCTCATCGGCAGCAGCGGCCCGGTGGGCGTGACCGAGGAAGGTGCCGTGGTAGGGGAACTCTCGAAGGATGACATCCTGAACGGGCTCACCGCAAAAGAGGTCACGGCGTCCGGTTGACGCGGCTCACCGTCTGGACCTCCCTCCGCAGGGTGGTATTCTGCGCCTCTGTTCCCCGGAAAAGAGGCTTCCATGACCGCCGACAAACGTATCGTCCTGTCCAGCGACCACGCCGCAATCGACCTGCGACAGGCGGTTGCTACCCATGTTGCCGCGAAGGGTTGGGAGGTTGTCGATATCGGGCCGACGACGCCGGAGAGCACCCATTACCCCAAGCATGGCCGGGCCGCGGCCGAAAGGGTGGCCTCGGGCGATTGCGCCCTCGGAATCATTCTCTGCGGCACGGGGCAGGGGATCATGATGGCTGCCAACAAGGTGCCCGGCATCCGCTGCGGGGTCTGTTCCGATACATTCTCGGCCGCGATGATCCGGCAGCACAACGATGCCAATATGCTCTCGCTCGGCGCACGCGTGGTGGGAGAAGGGCTGGCGCTTGAAATCGTCGATGCCTTCCTGGACGCCGAGTTCGAAGGCGGCCGCCATGCCCTGCGCGTGGACATGATCGAGGCAGAGACGCACCCCGCCGAGTGACCCTTGGCCTCGCGGCCATGGACCTGAACCTGCTCTGAAGGCTTCAGTTTGCTGGAATCCGGGATTCCAGCAGGTCAAAACCCGTGGAAAGCCTCCACAACCAATGCTAGAAACTGACCCGACGCAAAGCCGCATTGCCTGTGCAGAAGCCCGGGGGAAGCATGACGAACGACGCCGCCAAATTGCCGATCGTTGTCGGTATCGCTGCCTCTGCAGGTGGCCTCGAAGCGATGTCCCTGTTTCTTCAGAACCTTCCCAAGGGCCTGAACTGTGCCTTCGTGCTTGCCCAGCACATGTCGCCCAGCCACGAGAGCATGCTGGTCAAGCTGCTGTCGCGGGAGACTGCGCTTGAGGTGAAGGAGATAACCGAGCCGACCGAACCGGCCACGGACACCATCTACATTCCGCCTCCCGGCAGCGACGTGAGCTTTCAGAACGGCAAGCTCGAAGTGCTCGCGCCGCAAGGCCACCCGGCAACGCCCAAGCCCTCTGCGGACCGTCTGTTCAAGGCGCTGGCCGCAGGGCTGGGCGCCCGGTGCATCGGGCTGGTCCTGTCGGGCACCGGCAGCGATGGCAGCTATGGCGTGCAGGCGATCCGCGAGGTCGGGGGCATCACTCTGGCGCAGGAGCCCACTTCAGCGAAGTACGATTCCATGCCTGTCTATGCCATCCGCACCGGCTGCGTGGACCTCGTGCTGACACCGCAGCAGATCGGCAAGCACCTCGCCCAGATCCTGAGCCAGCCGCGGGATCTCGAGGAACTGAAGAAAATGGGCGAGGAGGCGACCAAGAACGCCGATCTCTTCCAGATCCTGCTCGCGCACACGATGGTCGATTTCCGTCAGTACAAGGAAAGCACGATCAACCGCCGGGTTCACCGCCGGATGGTGGCCAAGGGTATCTCCAGCCAGGCTGAGTACATCGAGTTCTGCCGGCGCAGCCAGGAAGAGGTCGAGGCGCTCTACAAGGATCTCCTGATCTCCGTGACGCGGTTTTTCCGTGACTCTGCACAGTTTTCGGTGCTGAGCGATGTGCTGCGCGAGCGCATTGCCTCCAAACCCGGGGCCAAGATACGGATCTGGGTGGCGGGTTGTGCGACCGGCGAGGAGGCCTATTCCATCGCGGCGCTCTATGCCGAAGCCGCGGGCGGTCTGGAGGCGCTGGCCAAGGAAACCCTGCAGATCTTCGCCACAGACATCGACGAACACGCTCTCGCCGTGGGCCGGAAAGGCGCCTACCCACGCAGCGCCACCGACGACATCCCTTCCGACCTGCTCAACAAGTACTTCGACATCAGCGGCGACCGGGTGTTCGTGAAGCAGAGCCTGCGCAACTGCGTGATGTTCACCCGGCACAACATCTTTCAGGACGCGCCGTTCATGTCGATCGACCTGGTCAGCATCCGAAACGTGCTGATCTACTTCGACAGCAACCTGCAGGACCGGGTCCTTTCCCGCATCCAGTACGCGCTCGCTCCCGACGGCCTGCTGTTTCTGGGCACCTCGGAGACAACCGGGGCGATGGACAGCCACTTCGTGCAGTATGACCCGGCCGCGCGGATCTATGCCAAGCGCGCCGCCCCGCCCCTCGACATGGCCAACTTCGGTTCGGCCCATGCCATCCGCGCCAGTCGCAGGATGCTGGACCAGCAGCGGGCGCCCAGCGCCGACAACGTCAATGACTGGGGCCACTTTCACAGTCTGGTGCGGTCGGTTGCCGACAACGCGATTCTGGTGAACAGCGAGAGCACCGTGATGAAGGTCTACGGCGACCTCGCGCCCTACAGCCAGATCACGGATGCAGTGTTCAAGGGGTTCACGCTGCGGCTGCTGAAGGCCCCGCTGGCCAATGAAAGCACCACCCTCGTGCTCGTGGCGCTGAAGAACATGAAAACCCGCACCGGACAGTGGCATCAGGTCGAGGGGCGCGACTTCAACCATGCCCGCCTCGTGGCCTATCCGATTGCGGGCACCGAAAATGACGACCCCTATGTGCTGCTGGCCATCGAATCCGAGCTACGCACCACGCCGCAAGCGAGCGAGGAAGAGCGCTCCGACTACCTCACCTACGTCGAGACCGAGCTGAGCCGCACCCGTGAGGCGCTAAACGTGACGATGGAGCAGCTCCAGACCTCCAACGAGGAGCTGCAATCGCTGAACGAGGAGCTGCAAAGCTCGAACGAGGAGTTGCAGAGCACCAACGAGGAGATGGAAACCTCCAACGAGGAGCTGCAATCGACCAACGAAGAGCTGATCACCGTCAATGAGGAGCTGATCGTCAACTCCACCGAGCTTCAGCGCACGACCGCGGAGCTGAACGGCATCGTCGACGGATTGCCCACGACCATGATGATGCTCGATCAGGGGCTGCTCATTCGCCACGCCTCGCGCCGCGCGATAGAGCAGTTTCGCCTGCGCACCCGCGGCCAGTCGATGGGGCACGTTTCGCAGTGCCACCTGCCTGAAGGTTTCCCCCCGGTGGTGGACCTGTGTTCGCAGGCGCTGCTCAACCGCAAGTTTCTTTCGCGGCAGTTCGGCACCGGCATGAGCCGTCATCTGCTGACGATCGCGCCCCTCGTCAGCGCCTCCGACGAGTTGATCGGCCTGGTGGTGATGGTCACGCTGCTGGAAAACTCGATCGAGACCTCGCTCAACCACACCCTGCGCCGCTTCGGGCAGATCGGCACATGGCACGTGCAACTGCCCGAGAACGAGATCAGCTGGTCGGAAGAAACCTATGCGATCCATGGCGAGCCGGCCGCCGACAAGCCGATCACCCTTGAGCGGGCTCTGTCCTTCTATCACCCGGAAGACCGGGCGATGGTGAGCGCCCATCTCGAGGCTGCGCTTGAAGAGCGCGGCGGCTTTCATTTCACGGCCCGCCTGAACCGGGCCGATGGCAAGCTCATCGTGATCGAAAGCTCGGGCACGGTCATTACCGACCGCCTGAACACGCCGGTTGCCGTTGTCGGCGTGATCCGCGACTTCTCCCGCGTCCAGACCGAGAACATGCTGCTGCGTCACTACAACGAGATCACCACGGACGAGGGCATCGGGGTGTTTTCCTATGATGTCATCAATGGTGCCAACTACTGGAACCCCAAGTTTTACAGCATCTTCGGCATCGACCCTTCCGTGCAGCCCACGATCGAGGTCGCACTGGAGCGCCTGTCGCCCGACAGCGCCACCAAGGCGCGGGCCCTGCTCGAGGCAGCCATGACCCACGGCGATCCCTACGAGTTCGAAGGCGAGATCCAGCAGGGCGAGGGCAAACTGGCGCCGTACCGGAGCACCGGGCGGGCCTATCGCAACGATGAGGGCAAGATCAGCCATGTCTTCGGCACGATCCGGATCATCGAGTGACTTATCGGATCTTGCGCCCCGAACCCCACTGTTAACCACAAAGTAACCTTTTTCCGGCGATACTCGACCGCTCCTGTAGTTGGTTGTGGTGAGGCCTGTAAAATGTTGATGGGACTGGGTGCGGAAGACGGCGAAAATTTGAGTCAAATTGCCATTTCGGTGTTTCGGGACACTCAAACCAACCAGTGGTTCGTCGAGAGGGTCGAGTTCAACCTGCATGCCACCCGGGTGCGCACCACCTTCAACGTTGCCCAGCCACTGGCCCAGGCTTTCACGCCGGAGTTTCTGGCCGAGTTGATGCCCCACCTGCCCACCTCCCATGATCGCGGATTGCTGGCCGATAGCCAGTTGCACGTGGCCATCGCGCACCTGTCGCTCGTGGGCATTCGTGTGGCGGCCCAGACGGTGTTTGACGGCATCCAGAAGGTTCTGGTCCGCTTTCAGCGCGCCTTCGGTTCGGTTCAGGCAATGCTGCTGCCCCGGCACCGCACGGAACACGCTGCCGAGAATGCCTTGCACTATGTTGCCGCAACGGCCCTCCTCGACCTTCTCCTGCCCTGCCTCGACATGCTGCGTCTCGATGCATCTGTGGCCAAGTCCGATGGCGAGGCCGGCGCGCGGGTGGCGGCGCGGCTGCAGGCGCTTCAAGGCAAAAAGCACGACCTCGAGTTCTATGTCGGCCTGCTCACGCGCTACCTTGCCCATACCCCCGGACAGGAGGCCCCGGCCACAGCCGAGTTGCCCGATGAGACACCCGCAGCGCTGAAGGGCTTTCGCCTTCCCGGACCCATTCCCGTCCGCTAGCGGGTTGGTTGCAATGCGCTCACCTGAGGGAAGTTGGTGTTTCGGGGGGTGACTTCCGACGTTGCCTCTGCATTCTGTGCCGCAAGACTACACAGAAAGGCACCCCCATGAACCGCCACTCCCCCAACTCGCCCGAAGCCCGCGATATCGCCTACCATCTGCACAGCTACACGAACGCTGAGCTGCATCAGGATGTCGGCCCCACCGTGATCGAGCGCGGCGAAGGCATTCATGTGTGGGACAATCAGGGTAAACGCTATGTCGAGGCGCTGGCCGGGCTCTGGTCGGTGGCCGTGGGCTTTGGCGAGGAGCGGCTGGTCGAGGCGGCGGCGGCGCAGATGAAGCAGCTGCCCTATTACCAGACTTTCGCGCACCGCTCCCACGGCCCTGCGATCGACCTTGCAGAGAAGCTGGTCAGCATCGCGCCCGTACCGATGAGCAAGGCCTATTTCACCAACTCCGGCTCCGAGGCCAACGACACGGTGGTAAAGTTTCTCTGGTATCGCGCCAACGCGCTGGGCAAGCCGGAGAAGAAAAAGATCATCTCCCGCCTGCGCGGCTATCACGGCGTTACCGTGGCATCCGCCTCGCTAACCGGGCTTCCCTACAACCACCGCAGCTTCGATCTGCCGCTGCCCGGCATCCTCCACACCACCTGTCCTCACTTCTGGAAGGAGGGTCAGGACGGCGAGACCGAAGAGGAGTTTGCCTCCCGCTGCGCCGCCGATCTCGACGCGATGATCCAGGCCGAGGGTCCGGACACGATTGCCGCCTTCATCGGTGAGCCGGTGATGGGCGCGGGCGGTGTTGTGGTACCGCCGAAGGGCTACTGGGAGAAGATCCAGGCGGTGCTGTCCCAGTATGACATTCTGCTGGTGGCGGACGAGGTCATCTGCGGCTTCGGCCGGACCGGCAACCTCTGGGGCAGCCAGACCTTTGATATCAAGCCCGATATCATGGTCAGCTCCAAGCAGATCACCTCTTCGTACTTTCCGCTGTCGGCCGTGCTGCTGAACGAGCGGGCCTATGCCCCCATTCAGGACGAGTCGGGCCGCATCGGCACGCTGGGCCATGGCGTAACGGGCGCGGGCCATCCGGTGGGCGCTGCCGTGGCGCTGGAAAACATCGCCATCATCGAAGAGCGCGGACTGGTCGCCAACGCCGCCAGGCAGGGCGAGCCGCTGCGGGCCGGCCTGAAGAAGCTGGCGGAAGAGTTCGACCTGGTGGGCGAAATGCGCGGCATCGGGCTGATCGCGGCGCTCGAGATGGACCCGGCGAAGGCCAAAGGCGAGCACGCCGTTGGCGCGATGGGCAACGCGATGAACAAGGCCCTGATGCACCATGGCGTGATTGCGCGAAATCTCGGCGACACCATCGCCTTCTGCCCGCCGATGATCATCGACGAGCAGGGCGTGGCCGAAATCCTGACCGGGGTTGAAGCGGCGCTCAAGGACGTGAGCGTCGAGCTGGGGTGACATGTGTCGCGAGGTCAGCGCAGGTAGGCGCTGGCCTCACGCAAATCTGCCTCGAACTGTCTTTGCGCCGCCTCGCGTGCCCCTGTGTCGGGCAGGCGCAGCAAGTAGCTCGGGTGGGTGGTGAGCAGTACCGGCGTACCATCCGGCGTGGCCTCGATGCTGCCGCGACGGCTGGTGATATTCTTGGAGGAGCCCGTGAGCGATTGCGCGGCGGTGGCGCCCATTGCGAGAATGAGTTTCGGTTTCACCCATTCGCGTTCGAGATCGAGCCACCAAGAGCAGATCTCGATCTCTCCCGCATCGGGCCGCTGGTGGATGCGACGCTTGCCACGCGGTGTGAACTTGAAGTGTTTGACCGCATTGGTCACGTAGGTCTCGGCCCGGCGTAGGCCGGCTCTTGAAGCGCACTCATTGAAGAGAACTCCAGCGGGGCCGACGAACGGCTTGCCTGCCAGATCCTCGGCATCTCCGGGCTGCTCCCCCACCACCATGACACGGGCGGTGAGGGGGCCTTGTCCCGCCACGGCCTGAGTTGCCCTGCAACCGATGGGGCAGCGGGTGCAGGCATCAAGGTGCTGCTTGAAGGTATCAGGTGTTAGGTCTTGCGGCATGGGAGACCGCGTGACCCCGGCTTTGGCCGCAAAGGCAGGCGGGATGGAAGGGAGCTTGGCTTGCATTTCGGCGGCGCGAGCCGGAGCGGTGCGGATCAGTTCCGGGATCAACCGGGCTTCAGGGAGGTTCTTCCAGTACTTCTTCGGCATTTCCGAGCGCATTGCTTCGGGCATGAGGCGGGCGGGGTTGAAGATGTTTGCATAGTAAGTGCGCCAGAGATCATGGCTGGCGTCCTCGGTGGGGCGGGCGTTGTCCACCGTTTCTTCAAAGGCAAGCTCTCCACCGATGAAACGGGCGGTGAGGTAGGGGGTCGCGATCACCCAGTCCATATCGCCGAAGCGCTTGGCGAAGAACGTGGCTGCGGCTTCCACTATGGGGTTGTCCGGCTCGAACCATGCGGCGAACGCCCTGCGGTTTGCGCCCGGTTCTGTCAGCTCGTTGAAGCGCACGAAGGCGTGCATCTTGTGAATGTCGCGGCCCACCTCCTTGCGCTGATGCAGCAACTTTCGCAGCATATCATCGGCACGGTCTCCCCAGCGGATCTCGCCTCTCCCCAGCCGCAGGACAAGCGCATAGGCCCGGGCAAAACGCTCGGGATCGCGATGGTAGAGGCTGCTTTCGATATCAAACAGGGCCTGCTTGGAGAGGCGAATTTCAACCGGGTTCCCTCTTGGCGCGTCGTCCCGTGCAAAAAGGTCATTTTCCGCGTCCTGCGTCCAGCGCACATGCTCGGCGGCCACCCCTGCGGCGGCGAGTCGGCGGGCCTCGCTGCGCCAGGCAGCGACCGAGCCGATGCGGGGCAGGCGGATGGTAAGCATCAGAAAAGACTGAGCTGTTCGGGGGGCGGTGCGAAGCGGGCGCGCAGGTTTGCATCGTCGGTGAGGCCGCGTGGCGACCAGCCGGGACAGGTGATGAAGGCCTTGGCATTCTTCAGATTGCAGCCGACCTTGAGCAGGTCGTCATAGCGCAAGGTGCGATGCCGGCGGGCAGCGAGTATCCGTTTGACCGAGGTGGTGCCCAAACCGGGCGTACGCAGGAGAGCCTCGCGTGGGGCGGTGTTGATATCGACCGGAAATGCCTCGCGGTGCGCCAGTGCCCAGGCAAGCTTGGGGTCGATATCGAGATCGAGCATTCCCGATTCGGGCGCGATCTCGCCGGCATCGAACCCGTAGAACCGCATGAGCCAATCGGCTTGATACAGCCTGTGCTCTCGCTGCAGGGGAGGGCGGATGAGGGGGAGCACCTTGCTCGCATCGGGTATGGGAGAAAAGGCGGAGTAATACACCCGGGACAGCTTGTAGCTGGCATAGAGGTTCGACGAATTTGCGAGGATCTCGCTGTCGGGCGCGGCATCGGCGCCGACGATCATTTGCGTGCTCTGACCTGCGGGAGCGAAACGGCCCTTGCGGCCTTTCCAGGTTGGCTCTTTCGCGGCCTCCCGGCGGGCGCGCACGCCTGCCATGGCGGTGCGGATCTGCTGGGCGGACTTCTCGGGGGCCAGTGTTGTCAGGGCCTTCTCGGTTGGCAGCTCGACGTTTATGGAGAGGCGATCCGCCCACTTGCCGGCCTCGTCGAGCAGTTCGGGGGAGGCGTCGGGGATTGTCTTGAGGTGGATGTAGCCGCGGAAGTTTTCCTGCTGCCGCAGGGTGCGGGCAATGCGGACCATGTCGGCCATGGTGTCATCCGGCGATTTGATGATGCCCGAGGAAAGAAACAGGCCTTCGATGTAGTTCCGGCGGTAGAACTCGACGGTGAGATGGACGACCTCCTCGACCGTGAAGCGCGCTCTTTCGACCCGACTCGATACGCGGTTCACGCAATAGGCGCAGTCGTAGATGCAGAAGTTTGTCATCAGGATCTTGAGCAGCGAGATGCAGCGGCCATCCGGGGCGTAGGCATGGCAAATGCCCGAGCCACCGGAGGAGCCGAGGCCCTTTCCGTCTTTGCTGCTGCGCTTCTCCCCGCCTGACGACGCGCAGGAGGCATCGTACTTGGCGGCATCTGCGAGGATTGCCAGTTTGTTTTCGAGCGTTCTTTTGACCATGATGTTCTGTTTATGTTCTTCTTTCGGAACATGCCAGTCACAGGGTCGAGAGTGCAATGTAGTAGGACGTAGCCGAGGCAGGGCGAGTCAGCCCGGGAGGCTGGCGGTTAGCCTTCTGGTCCTTCTGCCATGACCATCCAGCGAATGCCGAAGCGGTCTGTGAGGGTGCCGAAGGCGGGAGAGAAGAACATTTCCATCATCGGCATCCGCACCTCGCCGCCTTTCGACAGAGCGGCAAACACGCGCTCGGCCTCGGGCTTGTCCTTGAGCGTCACCGAAATCGAGCTGCCCGCCATCGGAACGAAGTCGCCCATCATGTCGTCACCGCCGTAAAGATGCGTGTCGCCCACCCGGACGGCGCCGTGCATCACCGCATCGCCCGAAACGCCGGGCATCTGTGCGCGCTCTTCTTCCGGCATGGCAGAGAAAAGGAACAGCTCGGGCGCGGGGCTGCCGAAGATCTCGGCGTAGGACTCGAAGGCCTCGCGGCATGTGCCGCGATAGAAGAGATAGGGAATGGCTTTCATGGGAAACTCCTTTTGCGTTGAGATCAACGTAATATGAGGGCCGCCACGGAGTCAACGGCTCCGCTTGCCCTTCGGCACCACCCTGCCTAGAACGCCCTTGCAACATCGGAGTAACGTTTCATGGGCTTCAAGACCGGCATCGTGGGGCTTCCCAACGTGGGTAAGTCGACGCTGTTCAACGCGCTGACCCGCACTGCGGCGGCACAGGCGGCCAACTTTCCCTTCTGCACCATCGAGCCCAACGTGGGCGAGGTGGCGGTGCCTGACGCGCGGCTGGAAAAGCTGGCGGCGATCGCCAAGTCGAAGCAGATCATTCCGACGCGCATGACCTTCGTCGACATTGCCGGGCTGGTGAAGGGTGCGAGCAAGGGGGAAGGGCTGGGCAACCAGTTTCTTGCCAACATCCGCGAATGCGACGCGGTGGCCCATGTGCTGCGCTGCTTTGAAGATGGCGACGTGACCCACGTGGAAGGCCGCGTCGACCCTGTCGCCGATGCCGAGACCATCGAAACCGAGCTGATGCTGGCCGACCTCGAAAGCATCGAGAAGCGCCGCGCCGGCCTGGTGCGCAAGCTCAAGGGCAACGACAAGGAAGCCGCCCAGCAGGACCGGCTGCTGGCGCAGGCCCAGGCCGCGCTGGAAGACGGCAAGCCTGCCCGCAGCGTGGAGGTTGCCGACGAGGACCTTCGGGCCTGGAAACTGCTGCAACTGCTCACCTCCAAGCCCATTCTCTACGTCTGCAACGTGACCGAAGACGAGGCCGCCGAGGGCAATGCCCACTCTGCCGCCGTCGCCAAGATGGCCGAAGCCCAGGGTGCGGCGAGCGTGGTGATCTCCGCCCGGATCGAAGAGGAGATCTCGCAGCTCGACCCGGACGAGGCCGAGATGTTCCTTGAGGAGCTCGGCCTGAAGGAAGCCGGGCTCGACCGGCTCATCCGTGCGGGCCACCAGCTGCTGCACCTCCAGACCTACTTCACGGTAGGCCCCAAGGAAGCACGCGCCTGGACGATCCCCGAGGGCACCTCGGCCCCCGCTGCCGCCGGCGTGATTCATGGCGACTTCGAGAAGGGTTTCATCCGCGCCGAAACCATCGCCTACGATGACTATATCGCAGGCAATGGCGAGCAGGGCGCCAAGGAGGCCGGCAAGATGCGGGCCGAAGGCAAAAGCTACGTAGTGCAGGATGGCGATGTGCTGCATTTTCTCCATTCCGGCTGACCAAGACCGACCGCCCGGGCCCTGTGCCGTGAGGGCGCATTTTCCGCGGGCGGCCAAACAGAAAGGACCCTTGTTTTCGTGACCCGTTTCGTTCCGCTGATCGCCCTCCTTCTGGCCGCCTGTTCTACCGATGCAATCGTTAATACCGCTTATCCCGACAGGGCGCGCTTTGGCTTCGCCAACGCCAGCGGCGACCAGAGCACCTATCTCTGCGCACCGGGGGCCGACGCCAAGGCGCGGGCCACCCAGGCACACCGCTACACCGAGGCCCGGCTGGGCAAGGTTGCGGATTGGGCGGCAAACCACATCGTCAACGGCACCGCCACGAGCACCCAGATCTCGCGCCGGATCAACGCCGAGGCCGAGGCGACGGTGAAAGAGACCGAAAAGCGCTACCAATGCCTGCTGATTGACGCGGAGTGAGCTGCGGGGCGAGGCTTGCCACCGGGGCAGCAACGTCTCGGGTGTGCGAAGTTGCTCCGGGCACCCTCCATGCGGACGCGGGGTTCCGCTGACTTGAACTCACCATCGCCGCGGGCGCGCGACGTGCTGGCGCTGGCCTGAGGGGGCTTTCCATCCGGGGCTGCGGACGGCACTCTGGGCGGCAGGTCAGCGAGGATGCCCCAATGTCAGATACCTTCTTTCAACCCGTCTCGGGCTTCGATCTGCCGCGGTTTGCCGGCATCCCGACCTTCATGAGGCTTCCTCATCTGTCGTTTGACGACCAGCGGCTCGTCGAGGTCGACATCGGGTTGATCGGGGTGCCATGGGACAGCGGCACCACCAACCGGCCGGGCCCGCGCCATGGGCCACGCGCGTTGCGGGACGCCTCGACCATGATCCGGGCCGAGAATGGGGCCACCGGGGTGCGGCCCTACGAGCTGGTCAACTGCGCCGACCTCGGAGACGTGGCACCGAACCCGGCGGATATTCCTGATACCATGGACAGGTTAACGTCATTCTACGCGAAGGTTCTCGATGCGGGAATCATGCCGCTGACCGCGGGGGGCGACCATCTGACCTCGCTGCCGGTGCTGCGGGCAGTGGCCGCCAATGACCCGGTGGGGATGGTGCATTTCGACAGCCACACCGACCTCTACCACTCCTATTTCGGCGGCACGATGTACACCCATGGCACCCCGTTCCGCCGCGCCGTGGAAGAAGGGCTGCTGGAGCCCGAGCGGGTGGTGCAGATCGGTATTCGCGGCACGGCCTATGACAGCGAGGACAAGGATTTTGCCAAGTCGGTCGGCATCCGGTTGATTCCGATAGAGGAATTTCATGCCCGCGGGGTCGATGACGTGATGGCCGAGGCCCGCGAGATCGTGGGGCAGGGGCCCACCTACATCAGCTACGACATCGACTTCATCGACCCGGCCTTCGCGCCGGGCACGGGCACGCCGGAGGTCGGCGGGCCGAACAGCTACCAGGCGTTGCAGGTGGTGCGGGCGCTGCGGGGCCTCAACGTGGTGGGCGCCGACATGGTGGAAGTCTCGCCGCCCTTCGATGTGGGCGGGCTGACCTCCTACCTCGGGGCCTCGGTCATGTTCGAACTGCTCTGCGTGATGGCAGAGGCGATCGCCGGCGGGACGGAAGGTTGATATTCGGTAAAAGCTGAAGGATTTCGGGCGTTAACCGTAAAAAGATCACAGGCACAAGCTGTGCACATCCCGTACACACCCCGTGCATACGCGAAATCGGACAGCCTGGTTAAGTTAACCACCCGTCCCGCGCAACGGGGCGCGGTCGCCCCGCGCCGCCGCTCGGCAGAGAAGATGCCAAAGGAGACCCACCCATGCCCATCATTGCGAACCTCGAGGCGCTCACCCCCGCCGTGCTCGACGTCATGGCCCAAACCCGCGATCCGCGTCTGCGGGAGATCATGGAGAGCCTCGTGCGCCACCTGCACGGCTTCGTCCGCGAGACCGGGCTGACCGAGGAGGAGTTCCGGGCGGCGACCGGGGTGCTGAATCGGATGGGCCAGCAGACGACCGACAGCCACAACGAGTTCGTGCTGATGGCGGGCTCGCTCGGGGTGTCGTCTCTGGTCTGCCTTCAGAACAACGGCGAGGGCGGAAGCACGGAAACGACCCAGAGCCTGCTTGGCCCGTTCTGGCGGCTGAACCACCCGGAAACGGGGCAGGGCGCGACGATCGTGCGCTCCGACACGCCGGGGCCTGCGATGTTTGCCGAGTTTGCCTTTGTCGATGCCGCGGGGCAGCCGGTGGAGGGGCTGGAGGTGGACGTGTGGCACGCCTCGCCGGTGGGGCTCTACGAGAACCAGGACGCGGGCCAGGCGCCCTACAACCTGCGCGGCAAGTTCCACACCGGGGCGGATGGGCGCGTGCGGTTTCGCTCGGTGCGCCCGGTGGGCTACCCGATTCCGACCGACACCACGGTGGGGCAGCTGCTGGAGGCGCAGGACAGGCACCCGATGCGTCCCGCCCACGTGCATGTGCTGGCCTTCAAGAAGGGCTTCAAGACGTTGATTTCGCAGATCTACGTGGATGACACGGAATGGCTGACCTCGGATGTGCAGTTCGGCGTAACCGAGGCGCTGATCGGCACGCTGGAGCGCCACGAGGGCGCGCATCCCGAAGCGGGAGAGATCGGCCCGTGGTTTTCGCTGGAGCATCGCTTCGTGCTGCAGGAGGGTGAGGCGAAGCTGCCGGTGCCGCCGATCAAGTAGGCCGAATTCCCCCTTGCCCCCAAAGCCTCGCGCCGATAAACCCGCCGGCGGAGACGTGGCCGAGTGGTCGAAGGCGCTCCCCTGCTAAGGGAGTAGGCGGGAAACCGTCTCGAGGGTTCGAATCCCTTCGTCTCCGCCATTATTGCTGCCTATGGTATTGATTAGGTTGCGAAGGTTTGGAGCTGCCGCATTCAGCCCCACATCTAGCCCCACATTTCCCACCGCCTTTCGCGGGTCCGAAAAATGACTTGTCAGGTCGCTTCAGGTCGTTGCATGTTGGCGCCATAGGTGAGGGCTACCTGATAAGCCCGCAGTACAACCGCAATTCATAGGCGCAGGATGTTGTCTTGATTGCCCTCGACGAAGGGGATCAAGCATGTCCAATGCTGACTCAAGCTATCACGAACAATTCGATCTTTTTTCGGATGAACTCAACGCGAACAGCGTTGCCGAGGTCACCCCGGGCGAAGTGGCCGCTAAGGAGCCGCTCGCCAATGCCGTAAGTCCTGCGGAGCACGCGCCCGGCGGAAATTATCTTTCGGTAAAGCAAGTTGCAGCCCATTTCGGTGTGTCTTCCGCCACGATCTGGCGGTGGTGCACGAAAGGCGATTTCCCTAAACCGGTCCGATTCTCCAACAGGGTCACGCGCTGGGCGCGCGTGGATATGGAGCAGTTCGAAGCCCGCCGTCGAACTCTCGTTCAAGAATGAGCCGCTCGTACAGGAAGGTTCGGCCGATGCGGCATCGAGTCTACTCGGTTCCCCAGGTCATGGAGCTCTACGATGTGTGTCGGAACACGGTATCGAACTGGGTTGGCGATGGGTTGCGCCCCTCTCCGGGTGAGGGGCAACATCTGTTTAGAGGAGAAGAACTGAAACGCTTTCATGAGCTTCGTCGATCCAGAAGCCGTCAGTCACTACGCCACGGGCAATTCAAATGCTTCACGTGCAAGGCGATTTTCTTTCCGGAAGTCGGCTCAGTCGAAATTTTGCCTGACGCACTCCGCAGACTGACGGCATTTGCCGTCTGCCCAAACTGTGAAGTGCGCAACTCAAAGTTCCTGAATGAGGTTGAGTGCGACAAGCTCACGAAGGCTGTCCAAACCAACACCAGCCTGCAAGTCATAGCCGAAGATGAAGCTGACTCTCCGGCTGGTATTGGGAAGATCCGTTCACCCGATGACGAGAATGCGGCGGGACGCGGTGGCTCATGCAACGATCGGACAGTGTTTGACTGGCAGCAATACGCAGGTCGTTACGACGCCAAAACCTTGGCGGCACATCTCGTCTCCATTCGGGAGTTCGAGGCGTCCGTCGGGGAGAAGCCGTTTGAAAAGCTGCGCCAAGAGGATGTGGCCGGGTATCGCGATGGCTTGTTGTTGCGCCTGGAAGAGAGTGGTGAGGACGGTCTTTCCTGTTCGACGGTGCGGCACCGGGTTTCTCACGTGCGGGGCTTCCTTAACTGGCTCCGCGGTAAAGATGGCTTCCGCAGGCTGAGCGCCAACTTGCCGGGTTACCTCGAACTACCCCGGAAATTGTCTGCCAAGGCACTTCCCAAAGCCCGTAGCTATCCAGGTATCGAGGACGCTGCCGCGATGGTTGCTGGCATGCCTGCCGGTAGTCTTCGTGAGCGACGTGACCAAGCGATCGTAGCAATGGCCTTTCTTTCGGGCTTCCGGGCGACGGCGCTAATCAATCTCCGAATAAGGCACGTCGAAGTGGTGAATGCCCAAGTGATCCATGAGGGGCGGAGCCTCAAAGGAAAGAACGGCAAGAACTTTGTCGTCAGCTTTTTCCCGCGCACCGAAAGTTTCGAGCGTGTCGTGCGGGAGTGGATCGAAACCATAGTACAGCTGGGTTTCGGAGAAGACGACGCTCTCTTCCCGGATCATCGGCACCTCGTCCACAAATTGGGCCGCGGTCGAATGATTGAGCCAATGCGCAGCGCAGGTTCGGTTACTCGGGCTTTCAAGGCCGCAAGTCTGGTCGCTGATGCGGAACACAGCCCACATTGCGCGAGAGACACGCTGGCCGCTCTGGGCAACGTTCTTTGTAAGTCGGCACGTGAAAGAAAAGCGTGGTCTCAGAACCTAGGGCACGAGACGGACGTGATTACCGAACGATACTACGGCAAGCTGAAAGAAGACCAGCGCTCGGGCATCATGACGGAAATGAGAGCGCGGGGAGACTTGATTGATTATGAAAAGGACCTGCTCCTGGACCTGTTCTTCAATCGTTTGGATCGGAGCTCTCCAGACTACGTGCGCGCAACAAAACTACAGATCGCTCTGATCCAATCTGAACAAGGCTCATGCCAGGTTATTGACTAGTAACGTAAGGCAAACATTCGCCAAGAAGTCACGACTTCCACGGGTGGAAACCGATTGATCAAGCCAGTCTTAAACCGGCTGCGCTGCGGAAGGTTGCGCGTAGAAAGTCAGCTCACGGCACCTTTTCAGGGGCGAGCGTTCCCTCTTGCAGCCCCGCAAGCCAGAGAAGCTGATGCCAACCTAACTTCGTCGCTACGGGGATCAGGTTGTTCGGCCGGCTCCGGGCAATGACCATGTGCCGTTGGTGCAGGTCAGTTGCGAGGCAAAGTCGACTGCATCTCAGTGCTCGATATTGAAAGTCTCGCGGACCTGATCCCAGGCGTCTTCGAGATGTTTGCGCAAGGCAGCCTCGGCTGCATCCGGATCACGCCCGAGAATGCCATCCACGATCGCCTGATGCGCAGCCACGTTGCGACGATTCCGTTCCGGTAGACAACTCTTGGAGCTTTGGGGAGACAGCTCTGCCCAAACCCTGTGGCCCGCAAAGCATGGTCACTGAATCTCGGCCACGAAACCGACACGATCACAGAGACGTCTATGGCAAGATGTCGGACGAAGAGCGGTTTGAGATACTTGGCAGTATGAGAAACGCTAGGGAATCGACATCCGAAGAAAAGGAGCTAATGCTGGATTACTATCTACATCGCATCCACCGTGGAACGCCCGAATTCGAACGAGCGTTGCAGTTGACGATCATGAAGCAGCAACGGCCGACGTGAGGTTTGGCGCGCGCGTTACTCGTATCGCGATATGAGAGCCCGCTGCGTCATGGCTTAGACTGCTTAATCGCGGCAGCACAAATCGCCAAACTGTAAGATCACCTTGTCCAGCGTGGCGGGGTACTCACGAACACGGACGCCCGTGGCGTTGAAAATGGCGTTGTTGATCGCCGCCGCCGCGCCGCAGATGCCCAACTCACCTATGCCCTTCGCCTGTAGCGGGTTGGCCCAGTCGTCACGCTCCTCGATGAACTGCACCTCGATCTGAGGCACGTCCAGGTTGACCGGCAGGTGGTATTCCGCGAAGTCGTGGTTGATGATTTGGCCATGACGGGGGTCATGGACCAGCTCTTCCGTCAGTGCCATGCCGATGCCGAAGACCATGCCGCCGATGCATTGCGAGCGCGCGGTCTGTGGGTTGAGGATGCGGCCGGCGGCAAAAGCGCCTTGCATTCGGCGAACCCGGCTTTCTCCGGTGACGGCATTGACGGCGACCTCGGCAAAGTAGGCACCAAAGGTGGACTGGCGGCGCTCGGTCTGGGTGTCGCCGGGCTCAACGTGGCCGATCTGCTCGCAGGGGCCGTCGAGCAACTCGGAGAGCGGGCGGGTGACGTTGGCGGCGGTGGCCTGGCCGTCCTTCAGCGTGAGGTCCGGCTCGTCGACGCCCATGCTCTGCGCCAGCTGCGCCCGGATCGCCTCGCAGGCCAGGAACACGGATGTGCCGCTCGAGGCCGCGCCCCAGGAACCGCCGGAGCCGGGGCCGGGGGGCAGGGCGCTGTCGCCCAGGGTGACGGTGACGCGCTCGGGGGGCAAGCCCAGCATCTCGCCCGCGATCTGGCCGAGGATGGCATAGGTGCCGGTGCCGATGTCGGTCATGTCGGTCTCGACCTCGGCGCGCCCGTCCGGGTGCAGGCGCACGCGGGCCTTGGCTTCCTGCAGGATGTTCACCCGGAAGGCCGAGGCCATGCCGTGCCCGATCAGCCATTCGCCCTCGCGCCTGGCGCCGGGCTCGGCACTGCGGGCGCTCCAGCCGAAGGCTTCGGCCCCGGCGTCCAGCGCGGCGCGGAGCTTGTGCGACGAGAAGGGGATGCCCTGGCTCGGGTCCTCCTCGGGGATGTTGTTGCGACGTAGCTCCACCGGGTCGATCCCCGCACGGTGAGCGAGTTCGTCCATCGCGGTCTCGAAGGCGGTGACGCCGACCGACTCGCCCGGCGCCCGGACTGAGCCCGCGCAGGTGCGGTGCACCCGGGCGATGCGGTGGCCGATCTCGCGGTTCTCGCCGCGATACATGAAGGGCGTGGCCTGTGTGACCGGCTCGGAGAACGACTCGCCGGGCAGGTTGGACACCAGCGCCTCGTGGCCGATGCCCGTGAGCCGCCCCTCGCTATCTGCGGCGAGGCGGATGCGCTGGGTGGTTTCGGAGCGCCGCATGGTGGTTTCGAACACCTGCTGGCGGGTGAGGGCGACGGAGACCGGGCGGCCCAGCTCCCTGGCGGCCAGCGCGGCGGCGACCGCCTCGGGCGCGATCCCCAGCTTGGCGCCGAAGCCGCCGCCCACGTAAGGCGCGCGGATGCGCACCTTCGCGGGGTCGATCCCGAGGGCATCGGCCAGCTCGTTCACGTTGTACTTCAGCATCTGGTAGCTGCCGTGCACGGTGAGTGTGTCGCCGTCCCAGGCGGCGATGGAGGCGTGCGGCTCCATCGCCGCGCTGTTGTGGCCGGGCGTGATGTAGGTTTCGTCCACGCTATAGGCGGCGGCCTCCATCGCCGCGTAAAGGTCGCCCTGCGACAACTGCTTTTCGTCCGGTTCCTCGATCTCTTCGGCCAGGTTCGGGTCGTTGACCGCGCCGGTCCGGGATGCCACCTTGATCTCCAGGCTTTGTGCCCCGTGGCGGGCGGCCTCGAAGCTCTCGCCGACCACGAGGGCCACCGGCTGGCCGAAGTAGGCGATCTCCGAGGGGTCCTGCACCGGCGCCTCGTTGGCGGTGCCCTGGGCCGGGTTTCGCAGGAGGCGCGGGTCGGTGAGGACCGCAAGGATGCCGGGAAGGGCCTTTACCGTCTCGGCACTCGTGCCGGTCACGCGGCCCGCGGTGACGGGGGCGCGGACCAGCACGCCGTGGCACAGACCCTCGGGCCGCCACTCGTTGGCGTATTGTGCGGTGCCAGATACCTTGAGCGGCCCCTCCGGGCGGGTCATCGCTGTACCGACGACGCCTTGCGCCATGTCGTCGAGGCGGCGGCGGGTGTCGGGCTTGTCCATCTTCAGGTGGCTGGTCATCGGGTCGCCTCCTTGAGCACCGCCTTCAGGGTGCGGCGGGTTAGGGGGATCTTGAAGTCGTTGCTGCCATGGCCCCTGGCCTTGGCCAGCAGGATGTCGGCGGCCTTGTCAAAGAGCGCATCCGAGGGGGGCTCGCCGACCAACGCCTCTTCGACATCGGCATTTCGCCAAGGCATGGGAGCGAGCCCCCCGAAGGCGAGCTGGGCGCGGGAGATGCCGCCGCTCTCCACCTCGACCACCGCCGCGACCGACACCAGCGCGAATGCATAGGAGGCCCGGTCGCGTACCTTGCGATAGACCTGCCGGCCCGTGACAGCGGGGGGCAGGTGCACCGCCGTGATCAGCTCGCCGGGCTCCAGCACCGTCTCGATCTCTGGGGTGTCGCCGGGCAGGCGGTAGAACGCCGCCAGGTCGAGCAGCCGGGTCTCGCCCGAGGTGGACAGAACCTCGACCTCGGCTCCGAGCGCCCTCAGGGCCACGGCCATGTCGCTGGGGTGGGTCGCGATGCAGTGCTCGCTCTCGCCCAGGATGGCGTGGATGCGGTTGAACCCGCCGAGCGCGTCGCATCCCGATCCGGGCTCGCGCTTGTTGCAGCGCATCGCGGTGTCGTAGAAATAATAGCAGCGGGTGCGCTGGAGCAAATTGCCGCCCGTGGTGGCCTTGTTGCGCAACTGCCCGCTGGCCCCGGCCAGAAGCGCCTTGCTCAGCACCGGCCAGTCGCGGCGAATGCGCGGGTCGGCGGCGAGCGCGCTGTTGGTGACCAGCGCGCCGATCTTCAAGCCGCCATCTTCCAGCTCGTCGATCTTGGCAAGGTCAAGCCGGGTGATGTCCACCAGCTTCTCAGGCGCCATGACTTCGAGTTTCATCAGGTCGAGCAGGTTGGTGCCCCCGGCGATGATGGTGCCGCCCTCGCGGGCCACGTCACCCGTGCCACTGGCGCGGCGGTAGTCGAACGCCCTCATGACTCTTCTCCCCGCCCGACGCTGCGGATAGCATCAACGATGTTTGGGTAGGCCGAGCAGCGGCAGAGATTGCCGCTCATTCGCTCCGAGATTTCCTCGTCGCTCAGTTCGGGCGGGGCGGTGATGTTGTCGGTGACATGGCTGGGCCACCCGGCCTTGATCTCTTCGAGCATTGCGGTGGCCGAGCAGATCTGGCCCGGAGTGCAGTACCCGCATTGGAAGCCGTCGTGTTGGACGAAGGCTTTCTGAAGGGGAGACAGGTCTTGGGGCGTGCCCAGCCCTTCGATCGTCGTGATCTCGTCGCCGTCATGCATGCAGGCCAGGGTGAGGCAGGCGTTGATGCGCTGTCCGTTCAGCAGCACGGTGCAGGCGCCGCACTGGCCGTGGTCGCAGCCCTTCTTGGTGCCTGTCAGGCCGAAGTGATGGCGCAGGGCATCGAGCAGGGTCGTGCGGCTGTCGGCCTCCAAAACGCGGGTTTCATCGTTGATCGTCAGCTCTGTTCGCACGGGCTGGGCCTCCGGTGTTCGAGGACGTGGGCGGGGGCGCACGCGGCGACCCGTTGCAGCCTCAACCGGTGCGGGCGCAGGAGGTTCCGTGGTCCGGGGGATTGGCGCACCTGACCGAGCGGCAGGCTCAGGCTCATGCCCAGGCTTCGAGCGCTTCGACCGCAGCGGCCCCGATGCTGCCGAGCGGGGCGTTCTCCAGCGGGCAGAGGGCGGCGAGACGGGCCTCCATGTCGCCCGCGTGGAACACGTCGCCGGAGGGCAGGCCGTTCAGCTCTTCCCAGGTGACCGGCACCGCCACGGCGGCGCTCTTGCGGGCACGCAGCGAATAGGGTGCGATTGCCGTGGACCCGCGCTCGTTGCGCAGCCAGTCGATGAAGGTCCGGCCCTTGCGCTTGGTCTTGGACATGGCGGCGGTGTAGCGGTCGGGGTGCCGCTCCGCGAGGATCTGGGCGAAGGTGCGGGAGAAGAACTTCACCGTGTCCCACCCGGCGACCCGGCGCAGTGGCACGATGACATGCACCCCCTTGCCGCCGGTGACCATGGGCGCGCTTTCCAGCCCGCAGGCGCTCAGACCCTCGCGCACCTCTGCAGCGGCGGCCTTCACCGCGTCGAAGCCGAGGCTCTCGTCGGGGTCGAGGTCGAAGACCATCCTGTCAGGGCGCTCGATCCGGTCGCGGGCGGAGCCCCAGATGTGAAACTCCAGCGTGCCCATCTGCGCCGCGCCGATCAGGCCCTCGGGGGTGGTGACATACATGTAGTCCTCTGTTCCGCCGTCCTTCTCCTCGATCGGCATCGACTTGACTTCGGAGGGAAAGCCCTTGCCCGCGTGCTTCTGGAAGAAGCAGTCGCCCGGGAGGCCGGAGGGGCAGCGCAGTAGCGAGAGCGGGCGGTTCGCGGCATGGGTCAGCATCCGCTCGGCCACGCGAGCATAGTGGCGCGCGACGTCAGCCTTGGTCAGCCCGGCCTCGGGGTAGACGACCCGGTCGGCGCTGGAAAGGCGCACCCCGCCAACCTTTTCTTCCGCGCCATCGATCTCGGCCTCTTGCTTCGCACTCACCTCGCGTGGCTCCTTGTCTTCGCGCAGGCCCTTGAACACGCCGTGGCGGATGCGGCCCTCGCTGGTGAATTCGGTGTATTCGACCTCGGCCACCAGCTTGGGGGTGACCCAATGCGCGCCATCGGCCTCGGAGGGCAGTTCGCCTTCGAAGGGCGGGGTCTTGCGGGCGAGGGGCTTCAGGGCGGCGCCGATCTCGTCGAAGGCGTCTGCGTCGAATCCGGTGCCGACCCGTCCGCGATAGACGAAGCGCCCGCCCTCGCGGCTGCCGAGCAGCAATGAGGCAAAGGGGCGCCCCCGCTTGTCGGAGGGCGACCAGCCACCGATGACGAACTCGGCGCGACGGATGCACTTCGCCTTGATCCAGGAGCGCCCGCGCCCGCCGCGATAGGGCGCATCCAGCCGCTTGGAGACGATCCCCTCGCCGCCCGCCTCGCAGATCGTGGCGAGCGCCGCGGCACCGTTGCCCTCCAGTACGGGGCTCAGCCGGAGCGGGCCGCGCGGAGGCAGGGAGGCAAACAGTCCCTCGAGCGCCTTGCGCCTTTCGGTTAGCGGTTTGCCGGTCAGGTCGGCTCCGTCGAGGGCGAGGCAGTCGAAGGCATAGAAGGTGAGTGGCTCGCCGGCCTTCAGCGCCGCCTGAAGCGCCGAGAAGTCACCGCCCGCGCCGCCCGCGACCACCTCGCCGTCGATCAGCGCGGCGTCGCAGGGCAGGGCATCGGCCGGGTCGCGCAGGGCGCCGAAGCGGTCGGACCAGTCCTTGCCGTTGCGGGTGTAGAGCCGCACGCCGCCCTTGCCGACGGCGATCAGGCAGCGGTAGCCGTCGAGCTTGGCCTCGTGCTGCCAGCCGTCACCCTCGGGCGGGGCATCAGCCAGCGTGGCCAACTGAAGCTTGCGGAAGCGGGGCAGGGGCCTGGCATGGTCGGCGGGGCGGAGGGCGCTACGGTCGGCGGCGATGTCACGCATCGCGCGGCCGGTGGTGACGCTGGTGCGGTGCCGGTTGACCAGCGCATCCGCGCTGCGCCCGGCGAAATCGTCGCGCTCCTTGATGAGCAGCCAGTTCTCGCGCTTTTCGCCCTTCTTGCCGCGCATCCGCACCAGGGCCCAGCCCCCCTTCATCCGCGCGCCGTGGAGGCGGAAGTGCAGCTTGCCCTGTTTCAGCCCCTCGGCCACGGGTTGCAGCGGCTCCCACCAGCCGGTGTCCCAGAGCATGACTGTGCCGCCGCCATATTCCTTTTCGGGGATGGTGCCCTCGAAGCTGCCGTAGCTCACCGGATGGTCCTCGGTGCGCACCGCCAGCCGCTTCTGGCCCGGGTCGGCAGAGGGGCCCTTGGTAACGGCCCAGGACAGCAGAACGCCGTCCCATTCGAGTCGGAAGTCGAAGTGCAGGCGGGTGGCATCGTGCTTCTGAACGACGAAGCCTGGCTGGCGGCCTCCGGCCTCAACCAGCTCGGCGCGCGGCTCGGGGGTGACCGAGAAATCCCGTTTAGCCGCATATTCCCGAAGCTGGCTCATGACGCCTTCTTCTTGCGTCCGCCCGTGCTTTTACTCGTGCTTTTGCTCGTGCCCTTGCTCTGCTTCAGGCTCTTCTTCAGTGCATCCATCAGGTCCACCACGTTTTCACCCTCGGGGCGATCTTCCTTGTCTTCCGCCTTCGCGCGCGGGGTCTTGCTCGAGCGCATCTTGCGGGAGATCAGGTCTTGCAGGGCGGCGGCGTAGTGATCTTCAAAGGCGGAAGCGTCGAAGGGGGCGGTCTTCTTTTCGATCAGCTGGGTGGCCACCTCGAGCAACTCCTCGTCGGAGGCGTCGTCCTCTATGCCGGAGAACAGTGGGTCGGCATCGCGGATGTCCTGCTCGTAATGCAGGGTCTCCATCAGCAAGCCGTCGCCGCAGGGCCGGATTGCGCAGAGGTATTCCTTGCCACGCATGCTGAGCTGGCCAAGTCCGGCCTTCTTGGTTTGGCGCAGGGCGTCGCGCACCACGCGGTAGGCGTCTTCGGCCAGCTCGTCGGAGGGGACCACGTAGTAGGGCCGGTCGAACCAGATCGGGGCGATCTCGGTGATCTCGACGAACTGGCTCAGCTCCAGCGTCTTCTTGGTCTCGAGCTTGATCGCGTCGATCTCGTCGGGCTCCAGCAGAATGAAGTCGCCATTGTCTGTCTCGTAGCCTTTCATGATGTCGGAGGTCTCCACCGGTCCCACCCCCTTCACCACCTTCTGGTAGCTCACCGGCTTGCCGGAGGGCTTGTGGATCTGTCGGAAGGACACCTTGCTGCCGGAGTTGCGGGCCGAGTGGATCTCGACCGGGATCGCCACCAGCGAAAGCCTGAGCTGCCCTTTCCATATCGCGCGTGACGCCATGAGATGTGCCCTTTCGATCTGTCCCGCCGCCGCTGGCAGTTCAACGCGGGACCAACGCGGAGCGGGGTACAAAGTTTCCGCTCGGACCGTATCTCCGGCGGATCAGCTGGCCAGGGTGTCGGCCTTCACCGCGCCCCGGGCACCCATCGGCATGGGCTGGCCCACGGTCGTGTCGACCCGCGTCTGCGCCTCCGTCTCGGCGTTCAACTCGGCGCCGAGCAGGACAAGAAGTGCCGAGATCCAGAGCCACATCAGCAGGATGATTGCCCCGGCGAGGGCGCCGAAGGTCTCCTGGTAGCTGCCGAAGTTCTGCACGTAGACGGCAAATCCGGCGGAGGCGACGACCCAGAGCACCGTTGCCAGAAGGGCCCCCGGGCTGAGCCAGCGCCATTTGGCGGCCGGTCGGCTGGGGGCGAACCTGTAGAGTATGCTGAGGCCCAGCGCCGTCATCAGCAGCAGGACCGCCCAGCGCACCAAGCCGATCAGCACTTCGGTGGTCGGCCCGAGGGTGAGTAGCTGGAGCAGCGAGGGCAGGATAATGGTCGCCGAGAGCCCGGCGATCATGCCCACGACGAGAAACAGCGTGAGCCCCAGCCGGGTGACGGTGAGCGCCACGAAGCCGCGGGTTTCCTCCTCGTCGTAGGCTACGTTGATCCCTTCCATCAGGCTGCCGACGCCCTTGGAGGCCGACCATATGGCTAGCGTGAAGCCGACCAGGGCCGCCAGCCCCAGCCCGCCTTCCTCGCTGCCGGTGACTGCGGTGGCTTGGCCGATGATGATCTCCGCCGCGGCCTCGGGCACGATGGCGGAGATGGTCTCTATCCGGCTGATCACGTCGTCCGCCTCGAAGAGTAGCCCGGCCACCGCCATGAGCGCGGTGATGGCCGGGAAAAGGGCGAGCAGCCCGTAGAAGGCCACCCCGGCCGCGATCAGGCTGAGGTGGTCGGCTCCCATCTCCGCCCAGACCCGCTTGCCGATGGTCAACCATCCGCGAGCGGGAATGTGGCGGGGACGTTCGGCGAACTCGCCGGTGTCGGCAGGCTCGGTCATCCGGGCTTGCCGAGCTTCTGGCGGTCAGCCTCGTCGGTTGCGGCGCTCACGACGCGCTCTGCACCCTCGCGAACCTGATCGGCCAGGTGCTCGGCGGCAGATTTCGAACCGGGCGCCGAGGCGTCGATCTGCTCGCGCTTCTCGTCGGCAACCTCCTTCGCGGTGTCCAGCGCACGCTCGGCCACCCGGGTCGCCTTGCGCCGCTCGGCATGGAAGATGCGTTCGGCCTTGTCGAAGGCTTCGTCCGAATAGGCCCCGAATGCACGGTCTTCCTGGCGGGTGCGAGGGAGCGCCCCGGCGAGGATGGCACCGGCGGCCAGCGCGAGCCCACCCACGACGAGCGGGTTCTGCTCGTAGAAGTCGGAAGCTGCGTCGGCCCCTTTCCGGGCACGTCGCCGCACCGCCTTCTGGGCCTTGATCGCGGCCCAACGAGCGGCAATCACCCGTTCGCGGGCCTCCTCGGTGAAGTTCTCGGTGCCCTTGGCGAGGCGCTTGCGGATGCGACGCGCGCGCTCGGCCGTCGACCGGCCCGCCGCGGCCGCGGCGTCGCGGGCCGAGGCGGCGCCGCTGGCAAGGCCGTCGGCTGCGGAGGAGACGCCCGCGCCGATCCCGGAGGCGGCCGACTTCGCGGCTCCTGCCACGGAACTGCCCGCGCCGCTCACGGCCTCTCCCGCCGAGGACGCCATGTCGCCCACGCGCGTGCCGATTCCCGGTCCGGCGTTGGTGGCGGCGTCGTCATCGGTCTCGTCGTCCCAGTAGTCGTCGTCCTCCGCCCAGAGCCAGTCGTCCTCGAGGGGATGATCCATGCCGACGGAGTCGGTCGGGGCAGGGCGGGCACGTCCGGCGGGGGTGGGGGGCGTGTCGTCGTGGTCACCCGCACCCGGCGCGGCATAGGACAGCGCGGCCTCGCCTGAGCCGCGCCCTTTCCAAGGGGCGTCGGGCATGCGGTCGCGGGCGGCGCGCACGCCGTCCTTGACGCCGTCGCGGGTTTCATCCCACGACTTGCCGCTCATCAGCCAGGCGAGGCCGATGCCGGTCAGTGCCAAGGCAACCGGGTTGCGCTTGACTGACTGGGTGATCGCGGTGCCGATGTCGCCGCCGTGCTCCGAGAAGCCACGGCCCACGTCACGCAGGATGCGCTCAGGCGAAAAGCGGTCTTGCAGGGCATCCACGGTCTGCCCGAGGCGGGCCCGCTCTTGCTCGATATCGCGCTCGATTTCGTTGGGGGTTCTGGTGTCAGACATCGGTCCGTTCTCCCTTGAGAGCGCGGGCATCGCGCTTGAGGTTTTCAGCAGTGCGGGTGGGTGCGAGGCTGGAAAGCTTGAGGTCGCTGGTGCCCTTGGCAACGAGGATCGCGGCGACGACGCCGAGCGCGAGTCCAACGATGAGCGCGGACCAGCCGGGCTCGATCCCCGCTTCGGTCAGCCCGGCGACCACGGCCGCCGAGAGCACGTTGAGCGCGGTGAGGGCCAGCACGACGGCAGCCACCAGTAAGCCCACCGCTGTGACGGCGCGGCGCAGGTTCTGGTCCAGCTCGGCGCGGGCGAGATCGACCTCGTTGCGGACCAGCGAGGAGACATGCGTCAGCGCCTCGCCGATCAGGGAGCCGGTGCTTTCGGGGGCGTTGCGATCGGTAGAGCTCATGATGTTTCTCCGGTTGCCGGGGCACGGTAGGGGGAGGGTTGTTGGCGGATCGCGGCGTCGAGGGCCTCATCGTCCTCGTCGTCATGCCAGGGATCGCCGAGGTCGACTGCGGCGCCCGCCGGGGCGGCATCCCGCTGCGAGGCCCGCGCAAGGCGGGTGCCGGCGAAGCCAAGCAACGCAGCGCCGCCCAGGAAGGCCAGCGGGTTGTTACGCGCGAAACTCGACAAGTCACCAGCGACTTCGCCAAGGTCCTTGTCGCGCACCTTGTCGGAGAGGTCGGCCAGCGCGGTGGCCATCCGGCCAAAGGTGCGCTCCTGCGGCGAGCCCTTGTGCAGCTCGTCGGCGGCCCGGCGCAGGGCGTTGCCCACGCCGGAGATCTCGTCGGCCACGGTTGCCTTGCCGGCCTCGGCACGCTGCCCGGCTTCCGCCATGGCCTTCTCTTTCAGGTCCTGCACGGTGGACAGGGTCTCGTCACGCAGGTCCTTGACCGTGTCCTTCGCGGTCTCGGTGCTGTCTCGGGATTGTTCGGGTGTGTTGGTCATCTTCTGGGTCCTTTCCATTCGGCTCAGGCGACGAAGTTCAGAATGGCGACAACGATGACCAGCAGTCCTACTGCGTAAATGATCGTGTGCATCGGTGTTCCTCCGGTTGGTTGTCTCACTGACGCGTGAACCCCGGTGAAGGTTCCGACCGGGAAAGGTGCCGGGCCTTCTCGGCCGGGAGTTCGCCGGGCAATCTGCTGCAGCGGAGGCGTGGGGCGGCAGAGGCAAGAAACCCGGCTGGCGGTTCGTTCGCCTGGCGCGCAAGCCACTGATGTTTGTGCAAAATGATCGGTCACCGTTGGTGGCCAGTGCTGCGACGCCGATGCCTGTCATCCGGCCGCCACGGGACCTCAGCACATGTCGGATAACAAATGTTGTGGGAACTGCCGCTTCAGCACGCGGTTTAGCCCGGACTATGCCGCTTGCCCGGCAACATTCGAAAATTCATGCGGGAGAAAATCGATGCTCAGGCTCGATAGCCGAGGTGTATTCCTCGCTCTGGTCGGTCTTGGACTGATCCTGCCAGTTGTTGCACTCGTGGTCGTCTGCATGGCGCTGATGGCGCAGGCGGCCTTGGCCGTATTGCACCTGATGGCCGGGGCGAGGAACCCTGAGGGGGCCCAGCCTTGCAACCGCTCGGCAAATGAAGGTCCCTTGCGGTTCTCGGTTCATATCGCCGCGCATGAGGAGCCCGCGGAGCTGGTCATGCGCACAGTCCTGGCGCTGTCGCGCCAAGTGGATGCGCCGGCCTTCGAGGTGATCGTGCTGGATAACAACACCCGCGATCCTGCCCTGTGGCAGCCGGTCGAGGCGCTGTGCCGGGAGCTCGGCCCCGAGTTTCGCTTCTATCACGAAGAGGGCGTGAAGGGGGCGAAGGCCGGGGCGCTGAACATCGCGCTGGCCCGCACCGACCCCCGGGCCACTCATATTGTGGTCGTGGATGCCGACTACGAGGTGGCGCCCGATTTCCTGGCGGTTGCCGCTGAGGAGATCCACCGCTGCGGTGCTGCGTTCATCCAGTTTCCGCAAGCCTATCGCAGCGACTCGGGCGAGGCGGCGGGCATTTCGCTGGAGCTGGCGGATTACTTTCTGCGCCATGCCCGGCGGGCCGAAACTGCCGATGCCATGCTCCTCACGGGCACGCTCAGCGTGATTGCGCGCGGACCCCTGGAAGCCATTGGCGGCTGGAGCGACCGGACCATCACCGAGGATGCCGAGCTGGGCCTGCGGCTCCGGCAACAGGGATACCGGGGCCGATACATCGACCGGGTAGTCGGGCGGGGCTTGCTGCCGCTCGACCTGGCCGGCCTGACGCTGCAACGCTATCGCTGGGCCTCCGGTAACCTGAACACCATTCGCCGGGGGCTGTCGGGCCTTTCGCTTCGTGCGGCAGTGCATGTAGTCGCGCAGCTGACGGCCTGGGCCAGCCTCGCGCTGCCGTTCGCGGCCGGTCTCATCGGCGGCGGATTGCGGTTGGCGACCACTCCGGACGACCGCGCCGCCGGCTGGCTGGCGTCAGCCTCCGGGTTCGGTCTGGCCTTGGTCTTCGCCACAGCAGCCCTGCCACTCCTGACGGCGATGCTGGCCAACGGCAGGCCCGGGCTCGGCACCGTGTGGGCGGCCCTTTCGTCCCGCATCGCCTTGCTCCTGCCCTCTGCCGCGGGCACCGTGGACGCCCTGCTCGGCCGGGCTGGTGCCTTTTGCCGAACATCCAAGGATGTCGGCAGCGCGACCGACCGGCCCGGTGCCGTGCTGCCCGCCCTCGCGCTCGCCGGCATGGCGCTGCTGGCGGTCCCCGGCATGCCGCTTGCCGGCCTGCTGGGTGCGGTGCTGCTCATCCTGCCCTACCCCCTCGCGCGGGCCACCTGCACCCGGCTCTCGGTCTATCGCGCGTCCCTCGTTCAAGCCCAAGCCTAGGAGATCGTCATGTTGCCCAGCGTCACCATCGTCATTCCCACGTTCAATCGTGCCTCCATCCTGCCGCAGGCGATCGACGCCGCCCTGGGGCAGTCGCACCCCGCAACCACCGTGATGGTCGTCGATGACGGCTCAACAGATGCCACCGGCGAGGTGCTGCGCAGCTACGCCGACCACCCCCGCTTTGTCGGCGTGAGCCTTGCCCGCAACGTGGGGACGGCGCAGGCCAAGAACGTGGGCATCGCGCTGTCGACGAGCGATGCCGTGACCTTTCACGACTCCGACGACATCCCGCATCGCGACAAGGTGCTGCGGCAGGCGCGGGTGATCGGCAACGAGAACATCGGGGCCCATCCCTGCCTGAACTGGCGGCTTGCAGGCCGCGAGCCCGACACCCGCATCCAGATTGGCGGGGTCTTCACCCACCACGAGCTGATCCTGCCAGATGGCGAGCGGGTCGAGATCCGTCGCACGCTCTCGCTGGTCGATGACTTCTTTCCCAACCTGCAAATGGCTGCCGGGGTGCCTGGTGACTGGACCCATGTGAATTCCGGCCTCTTTCACCGCTCGGTCTTCGACCGGCTCGGCGGCTTTTCGGACTGCATCGAAGAGGACAGGGAGTTTCGCAACCGGCTCATCATGGCGGGCGAGGTGCTCTGGGTCATCCCGGAGCTGCTGCTGACCAAGATCGAAACGCCGGACAGCCTGACCCAGCAAGGGGCGACCGACTACGACAGCCCGCGGCGCAAGGCCGATCGGCTCCGGGTCTGGGATGCGGTAGGCCGGTGGTTCGAGACCCGCGAGGTCGAGCCGTGCCCGATCGACCTGTCGCAGATCCGGCTGAGCAGCTGCACCAACCCCGGGCTCTGCGACCCCGCCGTGCTGGGCGAGCTACGGGGCGGCGCGATCGCGGAGCGCGTGGCGTGAGCCGCGCCATCACATTCGTCGATCCGCTGGCTCCGAGAGGATACAGCGGCGCACCGGGCCAACTGGAGGGCTTGGGCGGCACCGAGGCGACGCTCGTGCGTGTTTGCGAGGGTCTGTCCTCGCGGCTCCAGATCATGGTTCGCCAAAGAATGCGGCCCGATCGTGCCGACTGGTGGGGCGGTGTCGGATATGCCGGGCTCGACCTGAAGAGGCCTTTTCCGGAAGCGCCCGGCACCATCGTCGTCGTGAACTCCTGGAAGGTCGCCCTCAAGCTGGCGAGGTTGCACTCGACGTCCCGTGTGATCGTCTGGCAGCATGTCTTTCCGGGGCGTCATAACCGCGCGCTCGCCCCCGACTTGGCTGCGGCCGGCATCGAGGTGCTCTGTGTTTCCCGCAGCCATGCCGACTGGCTGAGGCGTTTTGTCGGTGGAGGGGCGGCGCCGGCCATCGGCCATGTCTGCAACCCCATCGACGACGCGCTCGCGCCCGACGACACGCCCCGCGACCCGGATCTGCTGCTCTTCGCCAGCTCGCCGCATAAGGGTCTCGGGCAGGTGCTCGAGCGGTTCGAAATGTTGCAGGCGGATTGGCCGAGGCTGCGCCTCGCGATTGCCGATCCGGGATACCTTGCTTGGCCGGTCGGTCGGATGCCGCCCCGTGTGCTCCCGCTGGGGCGCTTGCGACAGCCGGAGCTGATCGGCTGGATGCGACGCGCAGCTTGCCTGTTCTACCCGCAGGACCACTTCGCCGAAACCTTCGGCCTCGTCATCGCCGAAGCCAATGCAGTCGGCTGCCCTGCCGTGCTGCAGCGCGGTCTCGGCGCAAACGACGAGGTGGCGAGTACTGCGGCGCAGTGCATCGACAGCTCCGACCCGGACGCGCTGCGCCAGGCAATGGCCGGATGGCGAGACGCCGCCAAGCGCACTTCGGAGATCCGGGTGCGCCCGGAGTTCCGCTTTTCGCAGGTGCTCGCCCGTTGGGTGGACCTGCTCGTACCAGGGGCCGCAACGCGCCCCTCCATTACCCCTGTTCCCAGCCCCGAAAGGTTCACGACATGGCAAAAGACCTCGACACCGACCACACCGGCTCCGGCGGCGAAACCCACCAGGTCGCAGGTGATCAGCGCGACACGATGACCACCCAAGTCGGCATGCCCATCGCCGACGATCAGAACTCGCTGAAGGTCGGCGACCGCGGGCCGCATCTTCTGGAAGACCAGATCTTCCGCGAGAAGCTCTTTCACTTCGATCATGAGCGCATCCCGGAGCGGGTGGTGCATGCGCGCGGCTACGGCGCCCATGGCACCTTCGAGCTGACAGACGACCTCTCGGACCTCACCCGTGCGAAGGTGCTGACCGAGGTGGGCGAGAAGACCGAGGTCTTCGTTCGCTTCTCCACCGTCGCGGGCAACAAGGGCTCTGCCGACCTGGCGCGCGACGTCCGCGGCTTTGCGGTGAAGTTCTACACCAAGGAGGGCAACTGGGATCTCGTGGGCAACAACATCCCGGTGTTCTTCATTCAGGACGCCATCAAGTTTCCCGACCTGGTCCATGCGGCCAAGCAGGAGCCCGACCGCGCCTTTCCGCAGGCGCAGACGGCGCATGACAATTTCTGGGATTTCATCTCGCTGATGCCCGAGTCGATGCACATGGTGATGTGGATCATGTCCGACCGCACCATTCCGCGCTCCTTCCGTTTCATGGAAGGCTTCGGCGTGCATACCTTCCGGCTCGTGAACGCAGAGGGAAAGGCGAGCTTCGTCAAGTTCCACTGGAAGCCGCGGCTCGGCGTGCAATCAGTGCTCTGGGACGAGGCGGTCAAGATCAACGGGGCGGACCCGGACTTTCACCGCCGCGACCTCTGGCAGGCGATCCAGGCGGGGGACTATCCGCAGTGGGACCTGGGTGTGCAGGTCTTTGATGACGATTTCGCCGAGAGCTTCGATTTCGACGTGCTCGACGCCACCAAGCTGATCCCCGAAGAGCAGGTGCCGGTGCGGATCGTCGGCACCATGACCCTCGACCGGATGCCCGACAACTTCTTTGCCGAGACCGAGCAGGTCGCATTCCAGACCGGTAACATCGTGCCCGGCATCGACCACTCCAACGACCCGCTGCTGCAGGGGCGCAACTTCAGCTATCTCGACACCCAGCTGAAGCGCCTCGGTTCGCCCAACTTCAATCACATCCCGATCAACGCGCCGCGCTGCCCCTTCGCGCATTTCCAGCAGGACGGGCACATGGCCATGCACAACCCGCGCGGACGGGCCAACTACGAGCCCAACAGCCACGGGCTCGGCCCGCGCGAGAATCCCGAGCGCGGCTTCCGCTCCTACGAGGCCGAGGAGGGCGTTGCCAAGCGCCGGGTGCGCTCGGAGAGCTTTGCCGACCACTACAGCCAGGCGCGGCAGTTCTACCTCAGCCAGACCCCGGTGGAGCAGGACCACATCGCCGATGCGCTGGTCTTCGAGCTGTCGAAGGTGGAGACGGTGGCGATCCGCGAGCGGATGGTCTCGCACCTGCCCAACATCGACGCGGAGCTGGCGGCCAAGGTTGCCGACGGGTTGGGCATGGAGGTGCCGGACGCTGCCACGCCCGCGCGCCCGGTGGTCGAGACCGAACCCTCGCCTGCGCTCAGCATTCTTGCCAACCCGCCTGAAACCCTGAAGGGCCGGAAGCTGGGCCTTCTGCTCACCGACGGGATCGACGGGAAGAGCGTGGATGAGTTCAGGGCCGCGGCGCAGGAGGCGGGCGCCATGGTGGAGATCATCGCCGAGAAAGTCGGCGGGATCACCACCAACCGCGGCCGCACCATCGCCGCCGACCAGAAGCTCGATGGCGCGCCCTCTGTGCTCTACGATGCAGTAGCCGTGCTGGCGAGCGACGAGGGGGCGGAGAAACTGGCCGGGATGCACGCCGCACGCAGCTTTCTTGCCGACGCCCACGCGCATCTGAAGTTCATTGGCCTTTCCGGAGCGGCCCTGAAAGCCTTCTGGCCGAAGGCCGTGGTCGCTGAGCCCGACGACGGCGTCATTGCGCTGGATGAGGCCGATGGGGCAAGCAGCTTCATGGAAGCGTGCAAGGCCCTGCGCTTCTGGGACCGGCGCCCATGAGCTTGCGGGATGTTCACCGACGGGAGTTCGGGCCGCAGGGTGCTTGGCCGCTGGTCATCACCGTTCCGGCCCGCAACGAGGAGGAGCGGCTGCCTGCCTGCCTCGATGCGGCCGCGCGGTCGCTTCGGGGGCGTGGCGCCATCGTCGTGGCGGTCAACGGCTCGCAGGACGCGACCCGCGCCGTCGCCGAGGACTGGTTCCGGCGCTCCGGCCTATCCGGCGCGGTGCTCGACGAGCCGAACCCGCCGGAAGCCGGTGGAGTCGGTCGGGCGCGGAGGGTGGCGATTGCATCCTGCGCGGCCCGTCTGGCGCCCGATGCGGTGGTGATGACGACCGATGCCGACACCTGCGTGGCCGGGGACTGGGTGGACGCCAACCTGACCGAACTAGAGCACGCCGACCTCGTCTGCGGCACCGTGTTGCCCGACCCGGAGGAGGCCGCCCGCCTGCCTTCGGTGATCGGGCGCAACGGCGCGCCGGAGGGCGAGTACATGGCCCTGACCCTCGCCGTCCGACACCTGCTCGACCCGGTGCCGCACGACCCGGCGCCGACCCATATCAACCCGGCTGGCGCAAGCCTGGCCTTTCGAATGGCGCTTTACGACGCGCTGGGCGGCTTCGAGGAGCGATCGATGGGCGAGGACCGCGCGTTTGCGGCCCTCGCCGAGGCCCGCGACTGGCGGGTGCGCCACTCGTCCCGTGCCCAGGTCACCACCTCCTGCCGGCTTTCGGGCCGCACGGAGGGGGGCATGGCCGGGGCCCTGCGCGCCCGGATCCTGGAGGCCGACCCGCTGGTGGATGAGGTGCTCGAACCCGCCGCCACCACGATCCTGCGCGCGCGGATGCGCGGCACCCTACGCCGCCGGTGGATCGGCTCGGGCTTCGGCGCGGCCTGGGCGGCGCTGGAGACCGGCACAGCGGAACTGCGACGCGAGCGGATGCGCCTGTCGCAGCTGCGTCTCGAACTCCCGCGGCTACAGCGTGAACTTGCGCGCCTCGCGCCGACCCGGTCGCAGGTGTCGGCATGAGGACCGCCGCGCCGAACACCCGCGTGTGCGACACGGAGGAGGCCGTGCTGCGGGAGATTGCCGCCCATGCCGCCGAGGCCGACGCCGGGGTGCGCGACCTGTCGGCCGACATGGGCCTGCTTGGACGGCACGGCCTGCTCGACAGGCTGGTGAGCACCGCCGCAGACCCTCGGGACAGCGTCACCCTTCTGCGCCGCATTGGCCGGGCCAGCCTGTCGGTCGGCCGATTGGCGGAGGGCCACATGAACGCGCTGCGGCTGGTCCAGCTCTATGGCTCCGACAGCCAGTGCCGACGCGTTTGGGCCGCCGCGCGCGCAGGCACGATCCATGGCGTCTGGGGGGCGGACGGCAGCCCTGGCGTCACCCTGGCAATGCGCATCGGGCGCAGGGGGCGGCTCGCGGGGCAAAAGCGCTTCTGTTCGGGCTTGGGTGTCGTGGGTGCCGTGGTGCTGACCGCACGCACCGATCAGGGGACACAGCTCGTGTTGGCGGACTCCGGCGACCCGCACCGCGCCGATGCCTCCGCCTGGCAAGTCAGCGGCATGCGCGCCACTGCTTCGGGCAGCTACGACTTCGATGGGGTGGAGGCGGAGACCCTGGGCTCACCGGGAGACTACGAGCGTGAGCCGCATTTTCAGGGTGGGGTCTGGCGGTATGCCGCGCTCCATGTGGGTGGGCTTGAGGCCCTGGCCGAGGCGGTGCGCGCCGGGGTGGCCGACCGGGGTGATGCGGCCAGCGAGGCCCAGCTGCACCGGGTTGCCCGGATCGCGACGCTGGCGCACGGCGCGCGCCTGCTGGTCGAGGATGCCGCCCGGCAGGTCGAGGCACCGGGGGCACGGGAGGCTGCCGTGGCCCTGAGCCTCGCCGCGCGCGAGGCCGTGGAACAAGCCTGCCTCGACGGGATCGCCATCGCGGATCGGGCGCTGGGCACGCGCGCCTTCGCCGAACCGAGCCTGCCGGACCGCGTGCGCCGCGACCTGTCTTTCTTCCTCCGCCAGGCCGACCTCGACGGCAAGCTCACCCAGGTGGGACGGAGCCTCTGCTCCGCCGACCGTCCGGTGGGCGAGGTCTGGGGCTCATGAGCCCGGCATTCACCCCCGTGGTGGCCGCCGCCGCCGCCGCGCCGCCGATCGCCTTGGGTGAGCTGACCGGCACCGGCGATGTGCTGATGCTCGCACCTCACCCCGATGACGAAACGCTCGCTGCCGGAGCCGCTCTGGCAGCGACCTGGCGCAGCGGGCGGCGCGCGCATGTGGCGGTGGTCACAGACGGCAGCCGCTCGCACCCGAACTCCGCGCGTTACCCCGCCGCCTCCCTTGCGGCACTGCGCCGCCGCGAGGTGACCCGCGCGGTGCGCCTGCTTTCGGGAAACAGCGCCCGCCCGATCTGGCTGGGCTACCCCGACCTCGCCGCGCCCGAGGACCCCGCTGCCTTTGCCGCGGTGGCGGCCCGGCTGGGCCAAATCCTGCCGGATGTCAGCGCGATCTGGTCCACTTGGTGGGGTGACCCGCATCCCGACCATCAACGGACCTGGGCCCTGGCCTGTTACCTGGCCGCCCGGCGACCGGGCTGCCGACTTTATGCCTGCCCGGTCTGGGGGCGGGTGCAGGGGCCCGCCGCGGCGGCGCGCTTCTCCGGACTGCGCCGGTTTCGCTCCGCGCCCCTGCGAGCACTGAAGGCCCGTGCCCTTGCCGCGCATGCCTCGCAGATGACACCGCTGATCGACGACGACCCGACCGGCTTCACCATGGCGACCGATCTTGCCGAGCATTTCGTCGACACCGACGAAATCTTCATTCCCGCATGACCCGCGACGCTGCCTCTTTCGACCGTCTCTACGCGGAGCAGGGAGATCCCTGGAACTACGAGACCAGCGCCTACGAGGCAGAGAAATATCGCCGCTGCCTGGCGCTCCTGCCTCGCACCAACTACAGAGCGGCGCTCGAGGTGGGCTGTTCGATCGGGGTGATGAGTGCGCTGATCGCCGCGCGCTGCGACAGCCTGCTCGGGATCGACTTTGCCCCCGCCGCCGTCGCGCGGGCCCGGGGCCGGGGGATCGCCAACGCGCGTTTCGAGACGGGGACGATCCCGCGCGACTGGCCGCCGGGCTCCTGGGACCTCATCGTGCTCTCCGAGGTGCTCTACTATCTCTCGCGCCCCGCATTCGAGCAGACGGTCTCCTGCGTGCTCAACGCACTCGCGCCGGGCGGGGCCTGCCTGGTCGCGGGCTACGCCGGGGATACCGAGACCCAGCTCGGCGCGTCTGAGACACAGGCAGAGCTCCTCGAGGCCGTCGCCGCAACGCGACCCGATCATCTGATCCAGCGGGACTCGACCTCGCACTGGAGCGCGGCGGCATTTCAGTGTGGCGCGCCGCCGTCAGGTGGCAGATAGAGATAGCCCGGATCGAAGCCAGCGAGTTTCTTCAGGGCGGGACGGTCGTGGATTTGCGCCACGCCGTCGCGCACTGTGCTGAGCCCGGCGTCACGCAGATCCCTGGCAACACGACTGACATGCACGTTGGAGATGCCGCAGATCTCCGACAGGTCCGAGTGGAGCAGGGGCAACGGCACGTTGCCTTGGTCTACCAGGCCGCAGGCGCTCAATCGTGTGTCCATCTCGCAGAGAAAGTCCGCCATTGCCGCCATCGCCCGCAAGGTGCCTCCGCGGTAGATCCAATGGCGATGGATCGAAGCATCGATCATCGTGAGCTTCCAGAGCGTTCGGGCATGCTCGGGATCGGCTGCGATGATCTCTTCGAGCGCGTCATGCGGAAACAGGGCAATCTGGGCCCGCGTCAGGGTGGTGACGTCGTGATCGAGGCGCTTGAGCGGCAGCGCGTGAAGATCGACGAAGTCTCCCGGCACCTGGATGGACACCATCTGACGGTTGGGCTGGGGCCCTCGATTGCTCACGACATAGCGCACCATCAATCCCTCGAGCAGAAGAGCACTGTGGCGCAGCCTTTCGCCCGCCTTGGAGAACGTCGTTCGCGGTTCTAGGGTCCTTATCTCGGTGCAGGCTCGATCAAGTCGCTCCCACAAGGCAGGGCCGATGTGGCGCGACATGCCGCACCGGTAGCGTGCGTCCAGGGCGGCGGGGGTCGAGAAAACGCCCGAAATGTCCGCACCGTCTTCCACCTCCAGAGATTCTCCCGGCAATTGTTCTTCACTCGACATTGCATCGCTCCTTTGCCGTCCTTCCTTACGGCATCTGTTGTTGCGTTTATTGGCGTCTTGCCGCGACGTCCGAGAGCAGTCCCCGCGGAGGGTCGCCTTCATTCGTAGTGGGGATGACCGAGAGCTGTCCGTTCGTTTCCATCACGATCCACGCCGCGAACTGCCGGTCCCGAAGGCCGGCCCTGCGCATGGCGGCGCTCAACTCGTCCTCGGTCACGCGCTCCATGGCCATCTCTCGGGGAAGGAACCGGCCGTTCTCCAGCAGCACCCGGGGCTCCGGCTTGACCAGACGCGCAAACCGGCGCGAGCGCAGCGCGGCCCAGGTCGTGAGCCACTGAAGCGCCGCCAGCGCGGAAACGGCAACGAGTGCATCCAGCATCGAGACGTTTCTCAGCAGAATGCCCGAGGCCATGACCGAGCCGATGGCCACGGTGATGATCCAGTCGAAGTTGTTCATGTTGCCCGTGGTCCGCTTCCCACTGATGCGGGTCAGCGCCACGACATAGACATAGAAGACCAGGCAGGATGCAGCGATGTGCAGCAGCCGGTCCGGTTCGGATAGCCATGTTTGTGCGGGTTCCATGCGGGTTCAACGTGCATCACGATACAGTGTTCCCTTGGGGGCCAAAGACGTGCCGCCGGGCCAACCCGGGCGCGGGAGGGCGGCAGGGGATTACCGGGAGTATCTGGGCTAGTTCGTGGACGCCTGATCCAGTGACGAGAACCAATCGGCGAGGGCCTCGATATCGCCATCGGTGAGCGCGCGCGCGGATTTGCTCATCAGTTCCGCCCGTGGCCCGCCATAGCGTTTTCCGTTCCGCCAAAGCCGCAGCTGGGTCGCGATATAGTCCCGTGACTGGCCCGCAATGGCCGGGGCAGGGGCGGCGCCGGACTGGCGACCGGGGCCGTGACACGCGGTGCAAGCCGGCACCGAGGCGGTCCCGCGCGTGGAAAGCTCCATGCCGGGCTCGTCCGAGCCGGGCAAGAGGGTCACAGAGGGGCGCTCCGCCGCGCCGAATTCGCGCCCCAGATCGGCAATGTCCTCGTCATCCAGACGCGAGACGACCTCCTGCATCATCCCGCTGGGGCGTCTGCCTGTACTGTAATGAGACAGGGCAGCCACGATCTCCTCGCTGGTCAGGATGTCGAGCCGTGGCACGAAGCTGTTGGTGCTTCGCCCGCCCTCGCCATGACAGGCTGTGCATCCGGTGCGGCCGAGGCGATCTCCGGTCAGCGCCGCCTGGTCCTCCGGTGTCATGGTCTTGACTGCGTTGAGGTAGGCGACCACGGACCAGATTTCATCGTCATGGGCGCCAGCGGGCCACCCGGGCATGCCTGTCATCTTCACGCCTTCGCGTACGATCCAGAACATGTGACGAGGCTCCCAAGCCTCTACCGCCTCCGAGATGTGCGGGGGTTGTGGGTTCATCGACAGGGCAGTGGCACTGCGCGGAGTGCCTGGCACAGCATGACAGAAAGCGCAGGCCGTTTGATAGTGCAGGGCGCCGAGGGCGATACGGTCGGCGGCGGCGACATCCTCGGGTACCTCCTTTTCCGCCGGGGCGCGAAGGCGAACGGACTGCTTGAAGGTGGTGTGCAGCACCGCTCCCACCCCCGGCCAGTGCCCCTGCCGCGCGGAGGTGTTGTAAAGTCCGAAGCCAACCACGGCTGCCCCGCCGACGAGGCCGAGCAACGTCAGCGCGGCGAGGGTTGTCAAAACCGGTCTCATGCTTCCGCCTTTCCCATGTCGAGTGCCCGCGCGGTTAGCCAGAGGCCCGCGACGAGGTAGATCGGCGTGCCGATCCCGAGCATGAGCACGCCGCCGAGTTGCTGCGCGTCGAGGTCGGGCTCGCGGCCGCAGATCGCGGCGTAGAGGTCGCGCGGTGCGAGGATCAGAAGCGCGCCCAACAGGGTCATGTGCATCGAGGTCAGCAGTAGCCCACCCGCCCCGGCAAGCGGCGCCCCGCCCCGCAGCGCCCCGGCCCAGACCAGCAGCCCGGCGATCAGAAAGCTGCCCTGTTCGGCAACCAGTGCCAGCCCGCCCGCATCGGCCATTCCGTGCAGCCCCGGCATGTGCCAGGACCAGACCACAATGAACTCCAACACCGCGCCGAGCAGCGGTGAGAAAGCGAAGGGCGCTGCAAGTCCCGGAAAGCCGATGACTAGGAGGGGAGTAACTATCGCGACCAGCCCCATGTGGCGCAACATGTGGTGCGGAAAATCCGCACCCAGTAACCCCGGCAGTGGCAGCAGCCAAAGCGCGGCCAGCATGGCGAGGCCCACATATCCCGCGGCCCGGCTCACCGGCAAGTCTCGATCAGCAGGGCGGGCAGGGCCACGTAGGCCACGCCGATGAAGGAGATGATCGACAGCAGAAAGGCCGCGTGGCCTAGAAACTGATGCCGGTCCTCGCTGGTGCCGGCGTCGTTCTCCCACTCGCGGTCGTTCACGAGGTCCCACTGCCGCCAAGAGCGCCAGCCGAGCCAGGCTATGGCGACGAGTGACGCCACCGTGCCGATGGCGATGCCCGCCCGTAGCATCTCGACCGACCCACCCTTGGCACAGACAATGGCCGCGGTACAGTAGCTGAGAGTGAAATGAAGCGCCCAGATCGCCGGGCAAAAGGTGATCCGCCAGAGGCTGTGAAACTCCGCGCCGAACTCGCGTTTCTCCTGCTGCTGGTCGACGTTGCTCATGACAGCACCATCGGCGCCAGCCCCAGGATCGCACCCACCACCAGCGCCTTCAGCGCGATGAAGTGCCAGAAGAGGGTGACGTTGCGCAGGTCGGCGTCGTACTTGTGCGTGAGCTTGCCGAAGAGCGACCCGGCAAGGCAGTAGCCTTGCATGACAACGCCGGCGGCGACATGCGCCACCAGCCAGACCATGAGAGCCCAGAGCATGGCCGGGTAGACATGCGAGGTGGGCGAGAGGTCGGCCACCGCGAGCCAGGCAGAACCGGCCCCTCCGGCGGCGGCGCAGATTGCCAGGGCGATCGAACCGCGTGCCACGCCCTGGTGGCCGCGCCCGTTGGTCTCTCTTGCCGTGACGATGGCCGCCCAGGCAAGCACCAGGAGCGCTGCGGTGAGCGCCGCCCACAGACCCTCGGGGTGGGCCGCATCGGGCGGCGGAAAGTCGGGCCGCGCCGTCCAGTAGAAGAAATAGCCGAAGACCAGCGAGGCAAAGGCGGTGGCATCGCCGAGCATGGTGATCCAGATCGCCCACCAGCCCACCGCGTTCGGGCCCGAGGCATAGGTCGGCAGGCGTAGCCCCAGCCCCGCCTCGCGCATGTCGTTCTTCGGCGGGCGGGCGGTGGAAGTCCAGAGCCACCACAGCACGCAGACGATGGCGAAGGCACCGCAGACGATGGCAGGGGTATAGATATGGAACGTCGGAAAGATGAAGGCTCCGCCCGTGAAGACTGCAGCAAGGATCGTGATCCAGGTCGGGCCGGTGACTTCCTGCACGTAGAGCGGCTTGCCGTCGATCACCGAGGTGACGATGGTCTCGCGCTTCCGGTCCGGCGCATTGGGCAGGTAGTAGTGCCCGGCGTCCATGCGCTCCACGATCCGGTCTTGCTCCCAGAGCGGGTAGCGCGTGGTGACATGCGGGATGGACCGCACGCCCCAGGCTTCCTCGGGCACGTCGTGGGAAAACTCCAGCGTTCCTGCGCCCCACGGGTTGCGCGGGATCTGCGGCTGGCGGTGCTTGGGGCGCAGCAGATCGTAGAGGAATACCGCGAAGCCGGCCGCGACGATGAAGGCACCGACTGAGGAGATCAGGTTGAGCCAGCCCCAGCCGGAGCTTTCGGGGTAGGTGAAGATCCGGCGCGGCATTCCCATCAGCCCGGTCATGTGCATCGGCAGGAAGGTCACGTTGAAGCCCGTGAACACCAGCCAGAAGCACCAGCGCCCGAGCCTTTCGGAGAGCAGCTTCTTGCGGAAGAATGGGAAGAAGTAATAGACGCCCGCGATCACCGGAAACACCATGCCGCCGAAGAGCGTGTAGTGGAGGTGGGCGACGATGAAATAGGTGTCATGCACCTGCCAGTTGAAGGGCACCAGCGCCAGCATGACGCCTGTCAACCCGCCCGCGACGAAGATCGCCAAAGCGCCGGCGATCCACAGCATTGGGAGGCTCATCTTGACCCGGCCTACCATCAACGTCGCGACGAAGGCAAAGAGCTGTATACCGGTTGGGATCACCACGGCTTCGGAAGCCGCCGAGAAAAACGCAAGCGACATCTGCGGCAGACCGGTGGTGAACATGTGGTGCACCCACAGTCCGAACGATAGGAAGCCTGTGCCCACGGCCGAAAGCACGATCCAAGAGTAGCCCACGATTGGTCGACGCGCGACGGTGGGCACGATCATTGCCGCGATGGCGATGGAGGGAAGGAAGACGATGTAGACCTCCGGGTGCCCGAAAATCCAGAACAGGTGCTGCCAGAGCACCGGGTCACCGCCGCGGGTTGGGTCGAAGAATGGCCAGTCGAAACTGCGCTCGAGTTCGAACAGAAAATCACCCGCGATCAGAGGCGGGAAGGCAAAGAGGATCATCCCGCCCACAACCAGCACGTACCAGGCATACAGTGGCATGATGTTCACCCGCATCCCTGGCGGGCGGCACTTGAGCGCGCCGACGATCAGTTCGACGGCCGCGGCGATGGAGGCGACTTCGATGAAGCTGAGGCCGAGCAGCCACACGTCGGGCCCGATACCCTCTTCTTTGGTCGCAAGCGGCGGATACATGAACCATCCCGCCTTGGGCCCGGCATCGAAGAGCAGCGAACCCAGCACGAAGATACCGCCGATCAGGAAGCACCAGTACCCATAGGCCGAGAGACGCGGAAAAGGCATGTCGCGCGCTCCCAGGAAGGCTGGCAGCAGCAGGATAGAAATCGCCTCGAACATCGGCACGGCAAAGAGAAACATCATCGCCGAGCCATGCATGGTAAAGAACTGGTTGAAGCGGTCGGCGTCGAGAAACTGGCTGTCCGGAAAGGCGAGCTGCACGCGGATTGCCAGCGCCAGCAGCCCGGCGATCAGCATGAAGGCAAAGGCTGTAAGCGCGTACCAGACGCCGACCTCGGTGTTGTTCACCGCCGACCAGTAGCGCCAACCTTCCGGCGTCTTCCAGGCAGCGCGCAGCTCCGCCTTGCCGCGCTCCTGCTCTTCCTGCGGAACGGGCTCCGACAGCATTTCCTCGGTCGGCGGAAAGGGGCCCTCGGGGGCGGGCATCCGTTCGGGTGCGCTCATTCCAGTCCCTCCAGGTAGGCGGCCAGGGCGGCGATGTCCTCGGGCGGCAGAAAGTCGTAGGTCGGCATGCGCACCTCGGGTTTCAGGCTCTCGGTATGGCCGAGCCAGCGGGTGAAATCCTCCGCCGTCGCGCCGAGTATGCCCGCGCCAAGAGATACCCGGCTGCCCACATGCGTGAGGTCAGGCCCGACCTGCCCGATTGCATCGGTGCCTCGGATCATATGGCACGCGCCGCAGCCTTCGCGGGCGAAGACCTCCGCGCCGCGCCGGGCTTCGAGGCCGGATGGCGCCGAGGCGTCGGCAGCTTCGGCCCGCAGCCACGCCGCGAAGGCTGCGGGGTCCATCGCCACCACTTCGAAGGCCATCAGGGCATGGGAGGCACCGCAGAACTCGGCGCATTGGCCGCGGAACGTGCCGGGCTTCTCGGGCCGGAGCGACGTGAAGGTTTCGCGCCCCGGGATCATGTCTGTCTTGCCGCCGAGCGCGGGCACCCAGAAGGAGTGGATCACGTTGTGCGCGTTCAGCCGCAACCCGGTGCGGCGGCCGACCGGCAAGCGCAGCTCGTTGGCCGAGGTCACGGTGCTTCCGTCCTCCAGCAGGTAGTCCACCCGCCACCACCACTGCTCGGCAGTGATCCGCACCTCCAGCCCGGCCTCGCCCTCTCGCTGCGGGCTCATCAGCGGCAGTGAATAGATCAGCAGCCCACCCAGCAGCAACACCGGAAAGAGCACGCCGCCTCCCACGATCAGGGTCTCGCCCATCCGCCGCGACATGGCGCGCGGATTGATCCTCGTGACATAGATGAAGAGGGCGGCGACGAGCAGCCAGAGCACCACGGCACCGATAAAGAGCACCACAGCAAGATCGTAGAGCGCCAGGGCATCGGTGCCCGACGGATCCAGCACCGATTGCCGCCCTTCGCAGCCCGACAGCAGAGCGACGCCGACGACCGTCAGCGCCCTGCCTGCGGATGCCCTTCCGGCAAAGATCAAGGACACGGCTCCGTCATTGTGCCAGCTCGTTCATGTCGGCATCGTCCCCGCCGGGCTCCTGGCCCTTCGACTTCATCCAGGCGACCGTGCCCGCCCAGAGCACCACGCCGATGCCCAGCAGGATGCCCGCGATCAGGTATTGCACCGGGTCGCGCCCCGTCCACGGCCCCACGAAGAAGGCGCAACTCGCGGCGCCGAGCCAGGGCAGGCCGAGGGGCGCGGTGAAATGATCGTGGTCGACCTCGTCGGAGCGCAGCACCAGCACCGCCACGTTGACCACGGCGAAGACCGCGAGCAGCAGCAGCGCGGTGGTGCCGCCGAGCTCGGGGACGGCGCCGACGAAGACGATGAGCCCGGAGGCCAGGGCGGTGGTGAAGAGAATGGCGATCCAGGGCGTGCGCCGGTTGGGCAGCACGCGGCCCAGCACGGAGGGTAGAACATTCTCCTCCGCCATGCCATAGAGCAGGCGGGAAGCCATGAGCATGTTGATCAGCGCCGAGTTCGCCACGGCGCACATGGTGATGACCCCGAAGACCGAGAGCGGAAACCACGGCGCCCCCGCCTCGACGACCTTCAGCAGCGGCGTGGCCCCCTCGCTGAGGTCCTCCACTTCGACCAGCGCGATGGCCGTGACCGACACCAGCAGGTAGATCACCCCGGTGATGACCAGCCCCGCCAGCAGCACCTTGGGGAAGATCCGGCTCGGCTCCTTGGATTCCTCGGCCATGTTCACCGAGTCCTCGAACCCCACCATAGCGAAGAAGGCGAGCGTGGTGGCGGCGATCACCGGCCAGAAGATGCCGCCCTCCTCGCCGGCAGCGCTGAAATCGACCGCGCGGGAGAAGTCGCCCTCGCCGCCCGCCAGCGTCCAGGCACCGATCAGTATGATGATGACAAGGCCGGTCAGCTCGATGCAGGTGAAGACCACGTTCATCTTCACGCTTTCGCCCACCCCGCGCAGGTTGACCGCCGCAAGCAGGGCGATGAAGGCGAGGCTGACGGCTGTGACCCCGAAGGCCCCGCTCCCCAGCCCGGTGCTCTCGCCGAAGTTCTCCGCGAAGGCGCGCGAGGCGGTGGAGGCCGAGGTGATGCCGGAGGACATGACTGCGAAGGCCACCAGAAAGGTCAGAAAGTGAACGCCGAAGGCCTTATGGGTGTAGAGTGCCGCCCCCGCCGCCTTGGGGTACTTGGTGACCAGCTCCAGGTAGGAGCAGGCGGTGACGGTGGCGAGCAGGAAGGCCACCAGAAAGGGCAGCCAGACGATGCCACCCACCTCGGCGGCCACCTCTCCTGTCAGGGCGTATATGCCGGTGCCAAGCACGTCGCCGACGATGAAGAGCAAAAGCAACCCCGGCCCCATAACCCGTTTGAGCTTGGTGTCTTCCGGCTTGCCCGAAGTGTTGGCCGGGGATGTCGCGTCCATCATGGAAGGCTCCGTCAGGGGGCGTTGTCGCGTCGGCAGTCTGCGTGCGGGGGGCGGATGGTTCGGTTCCGTCTCCGACCCTCTCGTTCCTTCACGAACGTATGAGCAGGCGCGCAGTTCCCTGGCGCGGCATCATTCCGCCGGGCGGCGCTGTCCCTTCCCGCGCAGGAGCCGCACCACGTAGAGCAGCGCCACCCCCGCGAAGAGCAGGGTGGTGACCGGGTCGAGCCAGCCGGAGACCTTATCGTACTGGCTGCCGAGGGCGTACCCCAGCGCGGTCAGCCCGCTGACCCAGATCAGCGTGCCCGCCCCCGACAGGGCGAGAAACCGCCAGGGCGACATCCGCGCAAAGCCCGCGGGCACCGAGATGAGCGTGCGCACTGCAGGTAGCATCCGCCCCGCATAGACCGCGAGACCCGCGTGGCGCTCGAACCGGCGCTCCGCCTTTTCCATGCCCTCCCGGTCCACGGTGAACCAGTGGCCGTAGCGCTCGACCAGATCGTGAAAGCGGGCCTGGTCCAGGCTCCGGGCGGCGAGATACCACAGAGAGGTGCCCGCCAGTGAGCCGATGGAGCCCGAGATCACCACCAGCACCGGATCGAGCTTGCCTTGCTGCACCAGGTAGCCGCCCAATGGCATGATCAGCTCGGAGGGGATCGGCGGAAAGATGTTCTCCACCAGCATCAGCAGCGCGATGCCGAGATACCCGCCCTGTTCGACCATGCCGGTCAGCCAGTCGAACATCTCAGCCCCCGTTGCCGGGCAGCTTGTAGGCGATGACGTGGTCGCCCACCTTGGTCTCCATGAAGTGGTGCCCGCCCGGGGCAATAACCACGTACTGCTCGCCGTCCACCTCGTAGGTCATCGGAGTGGTCTGGCCACCCGCGGGCAGAGTCGTCTCCCACAGCACCTCGCCGGTTTCGATGTCGATGGCGCGGAAGAGGTCATCGGTTGTGGCGGCGATGAACACCAGCCCACCCGCAGTGATCAACGGTCCGCCGTTGTTGGGCGTGCCGATCCGAAGCGGCAGCATCGACGGAATGCCGAAGGGGCCGTTGTTGCGCGCGGTGCCGATGGGCTGGTCCCAGAGGGTCTCGCCGGTGGCCAGGTCGATGGCCCGGATGCCGCCATAGGGCGGTTCCTTGCAGAGCAGGCCGGTCGGCAGGCGCCAGCCCGCGTTCACATCGATCGCATAGGGCGAGCCTGACTGCGGGTCGCCCGCGCCCTCTGCGGCAGGCGGGTTGCCGCCCTCGTTGATCGGGCGCAGCCCCAGCTCATCGGCCCGTTCGCGGGGGATCAACTGGTTGAAGTTGGGCATGTCGTTGTAGTTGGCAATGATGATGCCGCGCTCGGTGTCCACGGCGATGGAGCCCCAGTCGGAGCCGCCGTTGTAGCCCGGATACTGGATCCAGGGACGGTCCGCCGAAGGCGGCTCGTACTCGCCCCTGTAGTTGGCGCGGCGAAACTGGATGCGGCACCAGAGCTGGTCCAGCGGGCTCATGCCCCACATGTCCTTTTCGGTCAGCGGTTGCTGGTTCAGCGCGGCATAGCCCGAGTAGGGCTGGGTGGGCGAGAGGTTCTCCGGCTCCACGCCGCCGATGGGCACCTCGCGCTCCTCGACCGGGTGCAGCGGCTCGCCGGTGGCGCGGTCGAGCACGTAGATCTGGCCCTGTTTGGAGGGCAGGATGATCGCCGCCGTACTGCCGTCCTCGCCGGGAAACTCCACCAGGCTGGGCTGCGAGCCGAGGTCGTAGTCCCACACGTCGTAGTGAACGGTCTGGAAGCTCCAGGCTACCTCACCGTTCGTTACGTCGAGCGCGACAAGCGCGGTGCTGTACTGGTTCTCTTCCTCCGAGCGGTTGCCGCCGTAGTAGTCGACCGAGGAGTTGCCCATCGGCAGGTAAACCAGCCCCAAATCCTCGTCCCCGGCCGCAATGGTCCACATGTTCGGCGTGCCACGGGTATACACTTCGCCCTCGGGAGGTTCGCCGGTTTCGCCGGGGCGGCCCACGTCCCAGGCCCAGAGAAATTCGCCCGTCACTGCGTCGTAGCCGCGTATGACGCCCGAGGGCGCATCCTCGGCCTGTCCGTCCTTCACCTGCGCACCCGCCACCAACACGCCCTGCACCACGGTCGGCGGGGAGCTGACAGCATACCAGCCGGGCACGGTGTCGCCGATGCCTTGGTTCAGGTCGACGATTCCCTCGCGACCGAACTCAGGGCAGAGCTGGCCGGTTTCGGCGTCGACCGCGATCATCCGGGCATCCAGCGTCGCCTCGATGACGCGGGTGGCGCACAACGCGTCCTCCGCCGCCTCGGGCGCCTCGTAGTACACCACGCTGCGGCAGGTCGCACCGTAGGGGATGGCATCGTCGGAAACGCCGGGATCGTAGCGCCATTCCTCCTTGCCGGTCTTGGCGTCGAGCGCGAGCAAGATGTTCTTGGCGGTGCAGAGATACAGGCTGTCGCCCACCTTCAGCGGGGTGTTCTCGGGGGAGTAGGGTGCATCCTCGTTCGGCATATCGCCGGTGCGGATGCTCCAGGCTTCCTCCAACTCGGCCACGTTGTCCTTGGTGATTTGCGATAGCGGTGAGTAGCGGGTGGCGCGGTAGGTGCCGCCGTAGGCCGGCCAATCCGTCCCGACAGCAAGCTGGGCCTGCGGACCGCGCTCGGCAGGAGCTCCGGCTTGGTCGGTCTCCGCGTCGGGTGCCGCCTCGGCCGACGGATCTGCCTCTGGCGAGGCGCCCTCGGGTGCCGCTTCCTCAGGCGCCGCTTCTGCCGGTATGTCAGCCCCCTGCGCGGCCTCGGCATCGGTTGCCTGGCTCTCTTGGGCCACTGAAGGCGCGCCGGGCACCGCAAGAGCGAGGCCGATCACCGCTGCCGCAAGCGCCGCGCTGCCCCGCCGTTCCGCCATCCGCACTGCCCGGAGGTAGGGCAGGCAGAGTGCGAGTAGAACCAGTAACACCGTTGGGGCAACCACACGTGGCACCAGCGGCCAGAGGTCCACCCCGACCTCCCACACCGCCCAGATGCAGGTGCCAATCCAGACCAAAAGGTAAAGCCAGAACCCCCCGATGTTGCCGCAGAACAGCAGCATGCCAGAGAGGACCATTCCGATACCAGCCACGGCGTAATACCCGGACCCGCCCAGACTGAGCAGCCAGATTCCGCCCGCACAGATGACGGCCCCCAGCAGGCCGATCACAAGTCCCATGGACACGGTCCACACCCTCCCCAACTTGTGCCTTGAAACAGGGTTCTTCGGGCAGTGGGCCTGAGGGGACATGGGTTCACCTCGCTGGGATGTCGGATTGTTACACTCCGTGATGAAACGGGTGGCGAGCGCCATTGTTCCGTCTTGTCGTTCTTGGTTTTGCCGAGGGAAGTTTGATGTCCGTTGCGGCTAGTGGCCCCGGAAACGTCTGCCTGGATGGTTGCTCACCAGAAGTTCGTCCCATCCTTTCATCCAAAATCCAAAAAACGTCGCTTGCAGGCTTCTGCGGTTGCAGCGACCTCGATGAGAGCAAAAGGCGAGCGATTCTAGGCCATATGTCGAAGTGTTCCGTCCATGGACATTCGACACTGAGCCTTGAAGTTGCTTGCCCATGCCTTCCAATTGATCCAGTTCAGATAGAAGTGCGCAGTTAAGCGATAGTGGTCCTAACAAGTGCCTGACAAATAGATTGTGCTGTATGAGGGAGCCACGTTTTCGCGCAAGCGGCCTCAAGTTTGTGGAGGGCTGCCTTCACCGATGCTAACGGGGATACAAATGACCTGCGAAGAAATCGGCAATAAGATGCTGAACCACGAGGCTTTTCTCGCGGGAAGGCATGACTTTCAATCCGACATCGAGCGCCTAGCGGGGAGTGACCTAGTAACGACAATTCTGGAAACTGTAATGCTCGCGACGAACATGCGCTTTGCAGGAGTTGCTCGCGTTACCGCCGACAGGTGGGTCGCTTGCCGCACGATCGACGAGGTCAAATTCGGCATCGCTGAAGGCGATGAAATCGCCATAGAATCGACGTTCTGCCAGACCGTTCGGGACACTTCCGAGATAGTGATTTTCAGTGATGCCGGCACCGACCCCGAGTACAAGGATCATCCGATCGCCACTGCTTTAGGCATAGTGAGCTATGCATCGGTACCCATCTATCGCGGTGACGGCACTTTCTTCGGAACGCTCTGCGCGATCGACACCGTGCCGAAGGACGTCAACAACCCACGTGCCGTGGCTATGCTGAAGATGTTCGCCGATCTGATCGGACGCAGCCTGGAGACAGAAGAACGGCTCGAGGCGCAGGAGCAACTGATCGAGTACGAACGCAAACTGGCACAGGTACAGGAAGAGTTTGTGGCCATCCTCGGCCACGACCTACGCAACCCAGTTGCCGCGTTGAGTGCTGGTTTCCGACAATTGGACAAGGAGACATTGAGCGAACGTGGACGCAATCTGGTCTCACTGATGCGTGCGTCGTTGCATAGGATGGGAGAATTGGTCGAGAACATGATGCTGCACGCCAAGTCTCGGCTCGGGGGCGGAATTGCCATCAATGCGGTGTCGGATGCGCCTCTCGCGAACATGCTGGAACAGGTGGTCAACGAAGTCCGCATGGCGGCACCGGAATGCGAAATCCTGGTGGAGTTTGACCTAAAGCACCCTATCAGCTGCGATCCGGACCGGATCGGTCAGGCTGTATCCAACCTCGTATCGAACGCGATTACGCACGGAACCCCCGATACACCGGTGCGGATACGCGCTGGCAGCCAGTCGGAATTGACCTTCGTCGAAGTGGAAAACGAGGGACAGCCAATCGACAGAGAGGCTCAGAAGGTGTTGTTCGAGCCCTTCCGTCGTGGAAGTGACCGGAGTAAAGGTCTTGGTCTGGGACTTTATATCGCGGCGTCGATCGCGAAGGCTCATGGGGGGCGCTTGACCGTTGTCAGCGAGGGACGGACAACCAGCTTTAGGCTCGAAGTGCCGACGGTTGACGTTCAACAGAGTCTTGTGGACGCCCGAGTTTAATAAGAGAGGCCGAGGTTCGCAACGGCGTTTTTTGACTAGACGCGAGTTATGCCCCTATCAGGGAGGTGCTCGCGAAACGGCAGTTTCTACGTCGACAGTTCAGGAAACGCTGGAGCCACTTCTAACGTTGCGTGATAGGACCGAGTCAGCAAAGCATCGGTTGCCCACGCTCTTGTTCAATCGTTATGGTTGCGGTCTGCGTAAAGCCGCTCACCCAGATTTCGTTCAATAGGTATCCGTGCGGGCCGTAGCGATTTGGAGCCGCAAACGTTCAAATCGGGAGATCGCAGGCGCATTTCACGGCTTAGTGGGCTCGCCGAAGACCCAATCTGCCCAAGACTCCATCATTCCCCGACGTTGCTCCAACAGATCGGTGCGGTGGTAGGCGGCTTCGGTCGCGTTCGAAACAGTGTGAGCCAGGGCACGCTCGGCGAGGTCTCGTGCGTAACCGTTTTCTGATGCCCAGTCGCGGAAACTGGATCGGAAGCCGTGGGTCGTTGCAATCCGGCCAGGAGTGTCACTTGCAACCTTGTGGTCTCTAAGGACTTTCAAGAGCGTCATGCCGCTGAGTGGCCGACCGGCTCTATAAGAGAAAATGTAGCCCTGTTGGCCAGCAAACTCAGCGCGTGCCCTCAGGATGCGGAGTGCTTGGCGGCTCAGGGGAACACGATGTGGTTGCCGAGCTTTCATTCGTTCGGCTGGCAGTGACCAGGTTGCCGTATCGAGATCGATCTCTGACCATGTGGCTTCACGCACCTCCTCCGATCGCGCCGCAGTGAGGATTGTGAATAGCAGGGCCATTCGACCGACCGATGTCTCAGGTTTGTGGAACAAGTCTTTGCATACCTGCGGCATGGAGCGCCAAGGGACTGATGGGTGGTGACGGACTCTGTCCCGTTTGCTAGGCGGCTTCGGGAGCAGGGCAGGGAGCGCTGCAACGGGGTTGGTGCTGGTGTAGCCATGGGCAAGGCACCAGAGCATGACGCGGTCACACCGCTGAGCAACGCGACTGGCGGTTTCGGGTTTGGACAGCCAGATCGGTCTTAACCCTGTGGCGAAATCTGCTGGCGTCAGGCCGTCGACCTTTCGATTCCCAATGGCAGGAAAAACGTAGGTGCGGAGTGTCGTAATCCACTGAGCGCGGTGCTTAGTATTTTTGAAACCGGGTGCAATCTCTTCATACAAGGTCACGGCGGCCTCTTCGAAGGTGGGTATCTCTCGTTGCGCGGATGCCAGATTTTGCTCTTCTGCCCTACGATTGATCGGATCGATCCCGCTCGCTATCAGCTCCCTTGCATCCATCGCAAGCTTGCGAGCTTTTGCCAGACCTGTAGCTGGATAGGTACCAAGGCCCATATCTCTTCTCTTGCCAGATGTCGGTGACACAAACCGAAGTTGGAACTTACCCGATCCAACCGTCTTGCCGGGCCGCAGGTACAGGCCAGGCACGCCACCTACGGCCAGGGCTCTCTCGGTCGGGACTAACTTTCTTGCCTTAGTGTCAGTGAGCATAGGCCATTCCTTTGTGGGCGTTCATATTAGACTAGGCGCGAGATGGCCCCACATCCAGCCCCACATTAAGATTGAGATGCCGTGACCCTTGGTGCGACAAGGAGCGTTGCAAGCAGAGTGATAACAGCTAAAAATTCTTGAAAGAGTCGCCCAGCTGATACCTTGTGAGACCGTTTGGGGCATTTGGATGGCGGACTTCGTCTCCGCCACAATACCTCATTTCATGATTATCGCCGGTCATGGCGATTGGCGGTTTGGTCTTTGCCCTAGGGCGAGGCCCGCGTCAGCCTTCGTGATTGGGTTCTGCCCGATTATCCGCGCCGCCTTTGCCAAGGTGCCGTCGCCCGAAGACTTGCCCCGTAGCTTTCGCAGGAGGTTGTTTCGTCGAAGCTCGGCGGAGAGCGGGCGATTGCTGCGTAGGTGACGAATGACCACTCCGGGCCGACACGCGTGGCTTGGAGCCGCTTTAGTCGTAGTAGACCAACTTCCCGATGGTGTTGCTCGGGCCGTCGGGGCCGTTGCAGTTCATTTCGTAGAGGTTGTCGTTCTGGATCAGTTCGCGGCCCTCTACGAAGACCGAGGACTTGTTCGACTTCGGGCGACACCAGCCGAGATTGACGCCGGATACTATTCCGCCCTTCACCCCCGGTTCGTCGCCGGTGACCTTGTCGGTCCGGCTGGCCATGGTGAAGGCCTGCTGGTTGGTCAGTTCGGTGCTGGTGGTGGTCTGTACCGCCCAGTCGAGCCTGGAGACGATCATGTAGGGGATCGGTGCGACACCGCAGCCGCAGGGGGTGAGGCAGACATCGGGGGCGAGGCAGGCGATGATGGCCTGCTTGCCGCTGGCACGGGCGCCGGAATGGTCCATTTCAGTCTCCGAGATCGGTGGGCAGAAGTGTGCCGTGGGTGAAGCCCGCCGGGTTTGGCAGGAGCGCGCGCCAGGTCAGGAGGACGCGGTGGGTGGCGGGATCTTCCTTGGCGATGTCGATCTGCACCGTGTCGAGGTGCATCGGTACGTTGACGCTGTCGTCGCCCTCGGCTTCCAGCACCAGACCGACGGCGGGCAGTGGCACCTCCACCGGGGCCGCTTCGTGGGAGACGCCATGGAGGCGGATCATCTCGTTGCCGGTGAGATGGGGGCTGAACTGGAGCGGGCCGGGGGCGGCGTTCCAGAAGGCGAGGTCGTAATCGGCGGGCATGCGGGGGTGGCGTTCGCGCTTCCAGAGATCGTCGAAGGTGCCCGCATGGCCGCGCCGGGGCAGCCAGGCCTTGGCGATCGGGCCGAAGCCGCGCACGGCCATGCCGGCCAGGGGATCGGCGGCCATGAATTCGGCCAGTTCGCCGATCTGCGGCGCGTCGAAGCCGGATTTGAGATCGAGATAGGCCTTGTCGGCAAAGCCGGTGCCGGCGGGGTTGAAGTCATGGCTGCGCGCCGGGGTTTCGCCCTCTTCCGGCAGGAGCCCTCCGTAGGCCAGCGCGTAGGTGATCGGCACCTCGCGCACGGGCTCGGGTTTGCCGAGCTGCCAGCGCCGCAGGCTGGGCTTGCTCCAGCGCGACGGCCCGCGCACGTGGAAGCCGTGGCTGCCGCGCCCCTCCACCTCGACCCCCACCGCCCAATCCCGCCGCGCCTCGCCGCCGGGTGCGCGGGCAATGGCCTTCACCGTGAGGTCGGTCGCCAGTTTTCCGGGGGCGAGATCCTGCTCGGCCAGCAGAGGCGTGATGGCCGGATCGCCCTCGAACACATCCGCCATCTCCAGCTCGGGCGGCCGCGGCAGGACCCCGAAGGCGCCCGCATCGCCGCGGGCAAACTCGGCCTTGGCCAGAACGATGCCGACCTCGGTATCGTCCACGTGCCAGTGCTTGAAGAACAGCGTGGCGAGGGGGAGCGAGGTTGAAAGCTTCATCCGCGGCGCGGGTGGTGGAAGGTGAAGGCACAGGGATCGAAGGTGTGGTAGGCGACCGAGGCGATCCCGATCGGCACAATCGCTTCGGCCTCGGCGGCAAGCTGCTGGGCACGTGCATTGGCCGGGCCTAGGGCCCCGTCGGTCAGGTCGTAGGTGGAGGGACGGTGGGGGTTCATGTCGCCGTCCAGCAGGTATCCGATCAGCCCGGCAACGAACTGCCGGGGCGTGCTGCAATTGCGGGCCATGGCGTCGAGCGCCGTGAGCTGGGGGAACTTGCCGGTATTCTGGCCGGAGAAGGTGGGTTCGCGAACCTCGTAGGCATTCTGGGCCTGCTGCCACATCTCTTCGCGGGTGGCTTCGATTTCGCGGAGGCGATCTTGAATTTCCTGCATCCGGGTGTCGTCGCCGATTGCACCAAGTCGGCCGTGCTCCTCCCACAGCGCCTGCTCTTCATCGAAGAGGGGGCCGGAGGGGCCGAAAATCTCTTCGCGGGCGTCGTTGAGCAGAGTCTCCCGCGAGGCCGCCTGCTGGGCGAGAAACTCCTGTGTGTTCTGGTCCGCCGCGAGCCGGGCCTGCGCATCGGCCACCGTGTTCTGGCTCAGTGGCCACAGGATGGGGAGGTTTTCGTAATCCGGAGCCCAATAGCCCATAGAGGTCGAGCCGGGGCTTATCCCCCGCGTGATGGCTGTGGTGTTGCGGGCCTCGCGGAAGGCCATTTGTTGCTGGGGCGAGGCGATCGCATTTGCCCAGCCGATGAAGGTCTGGACCAATGGCAGCTTGTTGGGCTGGAGTTGCAGGGTATTCAGCACCTCGTGCTCGACCGAGAAGTTGGAGGTCGACGGGTTTTCGCCGAGCGAAGCTTCATAGGACACGTAGTTGCGGACCGAGTTTTCGTGAACGCCGGCGGCGTTGTAGGTCACGCAGTCGATCTGGCAGAGCTCATGGTGAAACTTGCCGGAAATCGCAGCCGCCGCGGCGAGGCCGCCGCCCAGCGAGTGTCCGGTGACGATCATCTTGCCGTCCCAATGCTCCAGAACTTCTGCCGCGCGTCTTTTGCCTTCCTGTGCCGCCCGTTCATATTGCTCGGCGTCTTCCCCCATCCCCTGGGTGATGTTGGTGCCCCAGTCGCCCTCGTCCTCGAAGTGAACCGTGGCGCTGATCCGGTAGGTGACGGTCAGCGTCTCTTCGACCTCCGGCAGAAGGAGCGGAGAGATGAAGTTTGGCCGCTTGATCCGCACATGGGCAACGCCGGGAAGGTCAGCGATCGGGCGGGAGCCGGAAAGGCCGCGGGCAAAGGCGACGGTCTGTTCTCTCGTTGCATCCCGGCCCGCCCCCTGACAGACGGCAAACTCGAAGGGGCTGAACTTCCACGTCAGGAGGTCGATCAAGTTTTCGAGCCCGGAGAAGGATTTGCTGGAATCGACGCCAAGCTCGATCCGCACCACGATGCCGAGCTTGGCGAAATCTGCGGGATTGGTTTCGCTGCCCCGGAAGGCCAGAACCGGCGGGCAGTACCCGGGGCTCCCCGGCGGGCCTTTCGGGCGATAGAATTCGGAGTAGAACCCCGAGGTTCTGTCTTGCTCGACGTCCGGCGGATCCCAGGTTTCCGGCACGGCATTGTACCACGGGCGCAGGTCGGGGTGCACGCTGCCGACAGAGCGATTGTAGACGTGGTAGTTGATTGCCCCCGCCTTGAACAAACAGGGGCGGGTGGTGAGGTCGGATCGCACGATGGTCATGGACGATTGGTCCGCTCTTCCAGATAGCCCGAAAGCCTTGCGACAAAGGCTTCGCGGTCGGCGCGGCGGTAGTCGATCTGCCGGGTCAGGCTTGCGGCAAACCCGTCCCGCAGCAGTTCGATGCCGCGGTCATCCAGCAGGGTCTGCCTGTTGACGATCTTGTCGACGGCGGCGAGGTGGCGATCATACATCGTGGGATAAACATCCTGCGGCGCGTCATCCATGTAGCCCTCGTCATGGAGCCAGGCGAAGAGTTCGAGTTGCGTCTCTCCGCCCTTGATCATGTTGGGCACAGCCCGTTCCTGCGCCGGGTCCTGCTCCCAGCTCAGGGCCCGGACCCTGATCCAGGGGTCTGCGCCCCGTGTCAGCAGAAACTTGACGCCCTCGTAATTTCCCGGTGCGGCGGCGCGGGTGATCATTGGCTCTTCGGAGTCTTCGCGGGCGTAGTCAATGTTGCCGCCAAACTCCAGAAAGGCCTCCAGAAAGGGCGGCGAGGTGGTCCAGTCGGGCGGGCCGGAGGGGTTGGGTGCACTGGCGCGGGCAAATTCCTCTGCGGCGAGGTTCGGATCGAACCCGGCTTGCAGGATGGCGCGCACCGCCGGCAGGTTTCCGGCCTGAAGCGCGTGCTCCAGAAGGTTCATCTGCCGCTGGTAGCCCGTGCCGCCGCCGGTGGGTTGCGGGCGCACGCCATAGGCGCGCTCCAGTCCGCCCCCCAGCTCTTCGAGCTGCGCCGCGTCGGGCACGTCGCCGTTGGCAACCTGCGCGACGATCTCGCGGAAGGCGCGCGGCGCGCCCTGCGCGCGCAGCGGCTCGAGCACATCCGTGTTGAAGTGGGGGTTGGCTTCCATCTCCTTGAGGGCCTTCGCGCCGTCCGACATAGAAAAGAAACCTCCAAAAAGCAGAACGAGGACAAGAAGGGCAGCGGCGCCCGCAATGACTGCGATCCTGCGGGTCAATTGATTTTCACCATGTCCGCAAGCAGGGCAATCAGCCTGTCCATGGTTACGGTGGCCTTCTTGCCGTTGATGGTCAGGCTACCGTTTGACTCCATCACGATGCTGACCGCGCCACAGTTGAGGGTCAGCTTCTTGCCGGCGTCGATCAGCACGGTTCCGTCAACCACTGTCCGCATGTCGCCCCGGACCTCGACCGCCTTGTTGTTGCGCACCAGATCGCTGGCGTCGCGGCCGATGATCTGGCTCTTGTCCTGCTCGATGCTTACGTAATAGGAGCCGCTCCCCTTAGGGCCGCCGCCATTTGCGCCGAAGGAGTCTCCCAGCCCGGAGATGCCGGCAATGTTGCTGGCGGGCACATCCGGCGCGACCGCGTTTCGCTGGCCCGGGCCGACGCGCAGTTCTGCATCGCCGCCGACCACTTCGATGCGGTTGTTGTTCACCTCGCTCGCCTTGTTGTGCCCCACCGACTGGACCCAGTTGTTGTCGATCCGCTCGGTGTGGTTGTTGCGGGTCTTCTCGTTTCGGTCCCGCTCGGCATGAAGGAAGATTTCTTCTGACCCCTTCTGATCCTCGAAGCGCAGTTCGTTGAAGCCGTCGCCCTGATGGGTATCGGTCTTGAAGGTGCTGCGGGTCTTGTTGGCAGGCAGCTCGTAGGGCACGTCGTTCTTGCCATTGTAGACGCAGCCGGTGACCAGCGGCTTGTCGGGGTCGCCCTCGAGAAACTCGACCACCACTTCCATGCCGATGCGGGGGATGACCATTCCGCCCCAGCCCTTGCCGGCCCAGTTTTGCGAGACCCGGCAGCGCATGGAATAGGCATCTTCGAGATCCCAGTGGAAGCGCACGAGGATGCGGCCGTATTCGTCGCAGTCGATTTCGCCCTCGCCGACCACCCGGGCGGTCTGCGGGCCCTGCACCACCGGCTGGGGCGTTTTGCGGGCGGGGGCGAAGGGGGCGGAGACGGGGATGAAGAGGTAGCGGCCTTCATAGGCGCGTTCTCCCTCGCTGTCGCCGCCTGCCGTATCGCTGGAACGATAGGCCTCGGCGGTGAACTCATGGTGGGCCTCAAGGCAGAGATGCTCTTCGCCCGCGGTGAACGCGGCAAACTCGCCCTCTACCGCGCAGCGCATCCCCGCCTTCAGGCTGATCACATCGCCGGCCGCCCGTGTGCGATGATCGCCCGCCCTCTCCTGAGTGACCCGCAGCGCGGCCACATCCGCGCCCTCCCCGGCATCGGGGTAGACCCCCGGGTAGTCGTAGCTTTCGATCTCGCCATGGGCATGGGCGGCATCGCCCGCCTGCTCGGTGAGCATGTTGGAGGTGGGCGTCTTGAAGTTGTAATCGGTCAGCTTGACCTTGCCCGTGGTAATCCCGCGCGCCCGGCGCCACTCCCAGAAGTGCTCCTCATCCTTGCGGTAGAATTCCTCGACCGGCCTGAACTCTCGCGTGCGGCCGGGCAACTCGCCCATCGCCTCATGCCCGTCGGTCAGCACGAGGCAATGGTTTCCGCCGGCCTGCTCGAAATGGAAGCTGATCCCGAAACGCTCCATCAACCGGCAGGCAAAGGCGAGATCGGACTCGCGATATTGAACGGTATATTCGAGCTTTGGGTAGGAATTGGTCAAAGCCAGCCGGTGGGTGGCATCGCCCAGCCCGGACCATTGCGAAAGCACCTGCTCAAGAATTTCATCCACTGATTTGTCGTGGAAGATCCGTTGCTGCCGCCGCTTGCCGGCGAGCCAGAACCAGGGCCGCAGCACCAGCTCGTATTCATCGCCGCCCACCGCGCCCTTCATCCATTCGACCTCGGTGACGACGCCATCGAAGGGCGCTTCGCCGTGAGAGATTGTGTGAAGGAAAACAGTGGCATGGGTGCCGAGCAGCGCGTCGTAATCCAGGCCGTTCCGCGCCAGCACGCGGAGGCGATATTCAAACAGATCGTTGACCTTATCGGTGCCGGAGAACCGCACCAGAAGGAGATGGTCCTTACCCAGACCCGTCTCCACCCGCCCCAGGTTACCATCCTGGGTATAAACTCCGTCCATACCTGAACAGCCCCGATATAACTGATGCAGCCGTAATTGCCGCGAAACACGTTTGAGCAATGGGAAGACAATGAAAGTCTTTCGCCGGGCATTCAACCCCCAGACGATTTGCACTGCCGGAATGCAGGATGTGTCGAAGCGGATGGCGGGACTTAAAGGAAGCGGAGCAGCAGGCCGATCCGCGCCACACCTGGCTGATGCCACAGGAAATCCGGCGCTTCGCCATCGTCTTGGATCGTTCAGGCGCAGGCGGCGCCGGATTGCCGGTCGGTCGGCCGCGTTGCCCGGAGGCCGGAAGAGTCTGAAACCCGCCTCAGCGCCCGTCCTTCTCGGCGGGTTGTAGCATCCGGCTGACGAATTGGTCTCCTCGGCCCGCTTCGACCTGGCGGAGCAGGACCGCGTGGGCGGCGCGGGCCAGTTCGGCTTGGGGGCCGAGGGTGGCGGTGGCGTAGCGGAGGTCTTTTTCCGCGTTGCGGATGGTGAAGCGCGCGCCGTCGAAATTGCCCGAGAGGGCCGGGCCCACGGCTTTTTCGAGCGTGCCGGAACGGGCGGCGCCGACGCACATGACGTCGTAGAGCGCCTGCCAGTCGACACCGAGCCTGTGGGCGGCGCCGTAGGCCTCGGTGAGCAGGGCCATGGTGCCCTGGGTAACGAGGTTGTTCATCAGCTTGGCGGTATGGCCGGTGCCGGTATTGCCGAAGCGGCGCACCACGCGGGAGTAGACCGAGACCACGGCCTCGACCCGCTCGAACGCGTCTTCATCACACCCCACCACCGAGGCCAGATCGCCCGCCTCGGCCTGCGCGGGGCTGCCGGTGACGGGGGCGTCGGCGAGGGTTGCGCCCCGTTCGGCCAGTTGGGCGGCGACGCGCCGGGTGACCTCAGGATCTGATGTGGTGGTGTCGATCCAGAGGGCGCCGGGTGACAGGGCGGGCAGGATCTCGGCGGCGCGGGCCTCGACGGCCGGGCCGTCGGGCAGGCAGGTGAGCACCACGTCGACCGACCCGGCAAGCTCGGCGGCGGAGGCGCTTTCTTCGGCGCCAGCGGCGATCAGCCGGTCGATGATGCTGCGGTTGCGGTGGGGCAGGACCGTGACGCGGTGCCCGGCGCGCAGCAGGCTGGCGGCCATGCCGCCGCCCATCATGCCGGCGCCGATCACGCCGACGGAGGGCTTTGCAGAGGTCGTTGGGTCATGGGCCATAGAATACATCCACGAGTGAGAGCGAGACGGCGGGCACGTAGGTGACCAGAAGCAATACCAGAACCAGCACGCCGATGAAGGGCAGGTTGGTGCGGGTGGTGCTCCACACGTCGGTCTTGGCGATGGAGCAGGCGGTGACGAGCACGCTGGCGACCGGCGGGGTTTGCTGGCCCAGCGCGATGTTCAGCGTCAGCAGGATGCCGAACTGGATCGGGTCGATGCCGAGCTGATGCACCAGCGGCATGAAGATCGGCACCGTCAGGATGATCGCCGCCGCGCCGTGCAGCACCATGCCCACGAAGAGCAGGAAGACGTTGATGATCATCAGCACCGCGAGCGGGTTGGTGGTGATCTGGGTGATGCCCTGCGCGAGACGCTGAGGCAGCTCGGTTTCGGTCAGGTAGAGGCCGAGCACCGCGGAGGAAGCAACCAGAAGCATCACCACCGCGGTCTGGTTCACGCCATCGACCAGCGCGTGGTAGAGCTTTTCGGCGTTCAGTTCGCGGTAGATGAAGCCGCCGATCAGCAGGGCCGCCAGCACGGCGAGCCCGGCGCCCTCGGTGGCGGTGACGATGCCGCCGAAGATGCCGCCAAGGATGATGACCGGCAGGATCAGCGCCCAGATCGCCTCTTTGGTGGCCTGCCAGAGACGGCAGAGGCTGAAGCCCTCTTCGCGCGGCAGGTCGTAGCGCACGGCGAAGTAGTAGCTGAGGGCCATCAGCAGCGCCGCGCCGAGAAGGCCGGGCACGATGCCGGCGACGAAGAGCTTGACGATGGAGGTATCGGAGAGCGCGCCGTAGAGGATCATCGGGATCGAGGGCGGGATGATGATGGCGAGCGAGGCGGTGGAGGAGGTGAGCGCGGCGGCGAAGCGCGGGGTATAGCCCTTTTTCTTCATCGCCGGGATCAGCACCGAGCCGGTGGCGGCCACATCGGCCACCGCGGAGCCGGAGATTTCGGCGAAGAACAGCGACACGCCGACGTTGACCATGGCCAGCCCGCCGCGCACGAAGCCGATCAGGGCAGAGACGAAGGCGATGAGTCGGGTCGAGATGCCGCCGGTGTTCATCAGCGCGCCTGCGAGAATGAAGAGCGGGATGGCGATGAGCGGAAAGCTGGTGGCGCCGTCGTAGAGCGAGAGCGCGGCGTTCAGGAAGCCGAGGTGGCCGTTGAGGATGAACACCCCGACGAGCGCGCTGCCAAGGATGGCGACGGCGATGGGCACGCCGAAGCCGATCATCAGGAACATCGACAGAAGGATCAGGGCTTCGGTCATTTCTCGGTCTCCGTGGCGGCACCGGTGCGGGCCAGTTCGGCCTCGGCGCGGGCAATCTCGTGCTGGATTTCGCGGGTTTCGGGATCAATGCCCGCTTCGACCTCTGCCTTTCGCTTGGGCAGGGTCAGGGCGCGGGCCAGAAGGATGAAGGCGGCGCTGACCGGCAGGATGCCCTGCACCACGCTTCGCGGAACGAAGCGCAGGGTGGTCATGGTTTCGTTGCCGAAGATGCCGAGGATGGTCCATCCGGCCCAGAGCACGATGGCGAAGATGGCGAAGAAGATCGCCTCGACCAGCCAGAAGAGCAGGAGGCGCCCGGTCGGCGGCAGGCCGTACATCAGCCCGGTGAACCCGAGGTGCGCGTCGCGCAGCACTGCGAGGGCCGCGCCGCTGAAGGTGATCCAGGCCAGCAGCAGAACCGCGACCTCGTCATACCAGATCAGCGAGTTGCCCGAGTAGCGGAAGCCGACCGCCAGAAGGACGATCACGGCGAGGATGACGATCAGGGTGACGGTGAAAATTTGCAGGAGGATGTCGAGCCAATGGATGACGCGGTCGAGCATTGCACGGTCCCGTTCGGGAAGAGGGTGGAATGGAAGAGGGGCGCATCACCTCTGCAATGCGCCCCGTGGCTTTCGCGCCGGATCAGGAGTCGCCGTCAGCCAGCGAGAGCACCTGGTCGATCATCGCCTGGCCGCCCTCGACCTCTGCGGCGAACTTCTCGTAGAGCGGCGCGGAGGCTTCGACGAAGGCGGCGCGATCGGCCGTGTTGACCTCCATGCCGCCGGCTTCCAGCTCCTCAAGCAGCTTGCCGTCCTGCTCGGCGCCCTGTTCGCGCGCCCAGAGGGCAACTTCCTGCGCGGTTTCGGCCAGCACCTGCTGGATCTCGGGATCGAGCTTTTCGAAGGCCGCCACACCCACGGTGGGGTAGGCGGGCGAATAGACGTGGCCCGACATCGACAGGTACTTCTGCACCTCGTTCAGCTTGCCGCCGGCGATGTTGGTCAGCGGGTTTTCCTGCCCGTCGATCACGCCGGTCTGCAAGGCCACGAAGACCTCGGAGAACGACATCGGCGTGGGGTTGGCGCCGTATTCGCTGAACATCGCCACACGCCAGGACGAGTTGGGCGTACGGATCTTCAGCCCTTCGAGGTCGGCGGGGGTGTTGATGGGGCGCTCGTTGTTGGTGATCTGGCGGAAACCGTTTTCCCACACGGCGAGCGGGCGGTAGCCCTGCGCCTCGGCGGCGGGCACCAGAACGTCCTTGAAGAAGGTCTCGTCGATGCGGGCGAGATGGTCACGGTCGGCCACGAGGAATGGCAGATCGAAGATCGCGTATTCGGCGGCGATCTCGGGCATGATCGAGGAGGGCAGCGTGAGGTGCATGGTGCCCAGCTTGATCTTCTGGAGCATGTCCTTGTCTTTGCCCAGCTGCGAGCTGTCAAAGACCTTCACGACAGCCGTATCCCCCAGCTTTTCGTTGGCGCGGCGGGCAAATTCGCTTGCGCTTTGCTGCTGAAGCGAGCCGGTGGCGGCGCTGATGCCGAAGATGATCTCTTCCTGTGCGATGGCCGTGCCCGCCATCATGGCGAGCGTTGCGGCGCCGAAGAGTGCGCTCTTGAGTTTCAATGGTCTTCCTCCCTTTGGTTGGTGGCGGCGGGGCCGCCGGTCAGGCACGGGGCCTGTCGTCAGCTTTGTGTCGCGTCCTCTTTGACCGGGCCGCGGAACAGGGCCGTGAGATCGGCGGGCGAGAGCGCCGCCGGTGTGGATTTGCGCTCGGCGCGGGCGGCCAGCTTGCGGCCCAGCGCGACGGCGTTGAAGGTTGCGCCGGTGTCGGCCTTGCCCTGGCCCGCGATATCATAGGCGGTGCCATGGGCCGGGGTGACGATGGGAAACGGGTAGCCCGCGATCAGCGTCACGCCACGGTCGAAGCCGATCAGCTTCATGGCGATCTGGCCCTGGTCGTGGAACATGGTCATGACCGCGTCGAACTCGCCCTTGAGCGCGCGCACGAAGACCGTATCGGAAGGAATCGGCCCGGTGACGGCCATCTGCCGCGCCTGCGCCTTCTGGACCGCCGGAAGCAGCACATCTTCGTCTTCGGTGCCGAAATTGCGCCCGTCGCCCGCGTGGGGGTTGAGCGCGGCCACGCCGATGCGGGGCCGCTCGAAACCGGCATTCTCCATGGTTTCGATGGTCAGGCAGAGCGACTCGTAGATCCGGTCGGTGGTGAGGGTATCGGCGACCTCGCGCAATGGGATGTGCGATGTGACCCGCGCGTTCCAGACCTCGTCGAGCACATTGAACTCGCGCCCACTGCGGGTGGCGTTGATGGTGGCGTTGATGAAGCCGATCTCGTCGACGTAATCGGGCCGCGCCAGACGCATGCCGTGTTTGTTGAACGGCGTGAAGAAGGCCGAGCCTGCGATGCCGGCGTTGGCGAGGCGAAGCGCCGCCGCGAAGTTTTCCAGCGAGGCGGCGCCGGTTTCGCGGCAGGATTCGCCCAGCGTCAGCGTGTCGGGGTCGCAGTTGGCCATGTCCACCAGCACAGACCCCTCGGGCAGCCCTTGCCCCGCCTCTTCCGGGGTGAGCGTGGGCAGGTCGATTTCGACGCCTGCATGCTGCGCCCCCATGGCGAGCACGCGGGCATCTCCGACGACGATCATGTCGCCGCGATTGGCTTGGGCATCCGCAATCACACGGGCGCTCAGCTCGGGGCTGATTCCCCCGGCATCCCCTATCGCAAAGGCAACTCGCTGTTCGTGAATCATGTATTTCCTCATTTTGTATACGAAATACATTGCGCGACCTCGCAGCGCAAGGCAAGAGGTCTTATAGTTGCCGAGAAGACGAATCCGGGAGCCTAGGCATGGACAATCTTGGTGTCACGACGGGCGGCCCTGTCGCGATCCGAAAGCAGACCCTTCACGACCAGGTGGCAAACCGTATCCGCGACCTGATCATCGAAGGCTATCTGGAGCCGGGCAGCCGGATCGACGAGACGCGGCTGATCGAGCAGCTCGAAGTGTCGCGCACGCCGTTCCGGGAGGCGTTGCGCACGCTGGCGGCGGAGGGTCTGGTGATCATCCGCCCGTCACGCGGCGCGGTGGTGCGCAAGCTGACCTCGAAGGACGTCTTCTCGATGCTCGAGGTGCTTGCCCATCTCGAAAAGCTCGCGGGGCAGCTCACCTGCGAGCGCGCCAGCGAAGAAGAGGTGGCGGCGCTGCTGTCGCTGCATAGGGAGATGCTGGAGCTTTACGAAAAGCGCGAGCGGCTCGCCTACTACAAGCTCAACCAGGACTTCCACTCGCTGCTCTCCGAACTGTCGGGCAATGAGACCCTTCAGGAAATGCAGCGCAACATTCAGGCGCGGCTCAAGCGCATCCGCTTCATGGGCAACCGCAAGCCGGAGTATTGGGCCGCCGCCGTGGATGAGCACGAGAAGATGGCGGAGGCCCTGTCGCGCCGCGATGGGGCCACTCTTGGCGAGACCATGGCCCAGCATCTCATGAACACCTGGGAGCGGGTGAAGGACAGCGTTTGAGGCTCTGCGAGGTTTGGGCTCTCGGCTGACTGCGCTCGCCGGGGGGTGAAGGGGCGGCCCTGCAAATCAACGGGCCTGCGGCTGTGGGCTACACCGCAGCGCGCCCGTTCCGCGAGGCGCCTCGAAACTATCCACAGAAATCGACTCCCGGGTGGGCGCTATATGTTGACACTCCCCGGCTCGCTCGCACAATATGGTGATGCTTTGGTTCCCCCGAGGAAACTCGAGGGCTAAGAGGGAAGCCGGTGAAGATCCGGCACTGCCCCCGCAACTGTAAGTGGCAAGTCATGGTTCGATCCACTGGTGCGCGTGCGCCGGGAAGGTGAACCGACGACATCCGAGCCGCGAAGTCAGGAGACCTGCCAAGGCAACTGAACGATGACCGCGGCGGAGGGCCGGGGCGCGTGGACGGGCCCGGTGTGCCCTTTCCTCGTGTCCCTTTCGCCGCTCAACAGGCAAGACCAAAAGGGACAAAAACCATGACCATCACCGTCTATTCCAAACCCGCCTGCGTGCAGTGCACGGCCACCACCCGCGCGCTCGAGGCCCGCGGGCTGCCCTTCGACCTCGTCGACCTGACCGAGGACGCGGACGCCATGCAGATGGTCCAGGGGCTGGGCTACCGGCAGGCGCCGGTGGTGGTGGCCGGCGAGGATCACTGGGCCGGGTTCCGCCCCGACATGATTGGCCGGCTCTCCTGAGCCGATGGGGGGGCTGTTCTACTTTTCCAGCGGGTCGGGCAACACCGCCCGCCTCGTCGGCAAGCTCGGCCTCCCCGCCACCCGCCTTCCGGTGAGCGCAGCCGCCACGCCGCCCTGCGCCACCGAACCCTTCGTGCTGATCTGCCCGACCTATGCCGATGGCGCGGGCCGGGGCGCGGTGGCCAAGCCCGTCATCGCCTTTCTGAACCTCGCCGCCAACCGCGCGCTGCTGCGCGGGGTCATCGCCGGGGGCAACCGCAGCTTCGGGCGAACCTTCGCCATGGCCGGGGATGTGATTGCCACCAAGTGCAAGGTGCCGGTGCTCTACCGGTTCGAACTTGCAGGCACCGAAACCGATATCGCCCGCATCCGCGCCGGGCTCGAAAAACTCTGGGACACACCATGCTTGATGCAAGCCTGACCGCCGATCTCGACTACCACGCACTGAACGCGATGCTGAACCTCTACGACGGGGAGGGAAACATCCAGTTCGAGGCCGACCGGATGGCGGCGCGGCAGTACTTCCTTCAGCACGTGAACCAGAACACGGTGTTCTTTCATTCGCTCGACGAGAAGCTGAGCTACCTCGTGGAAGAGGGCTACTACGAGGCGGAGGTGCTGGCGCAGTACTCAAAAGCCTTCCAGCACGCGATCTGGGAGGCCGCCTTTGCCCGCAAGTTCCGGTTTCCGACCTTCCTGGGCGCCTTCAAGTATTACACCTCCTACACGCTCAAAACCCGCGACGGGCAGCGCTATCTCGAGCGCTACGAGGACCGCGTGGTGATGAACGCCCTTGCGCTGGCCCGGGGCGACGAGGGGCTGGCGATGCGGCTGATGGACGAGATCCTTTCGGGCCGTTTTCAGCCTGCGACGCCGACCTTCCTCAACGCCGGAAAGAAGGCGCGGGGCGAGTTCGTTTCATGCTTCCTGCTGCGGCTGGAGGACAACATGGAAAGCATCGGGCGCGGCATCAACTCGGCGCTGCAACTCTCCAAGCGCGGTGGCGGCGTGGCGCTGATGCTGACCAACATCCGCGAGCATGGTGCGCCGATCAAGGGGATCGAGAACCAGTCTTCCGGGGTGATCCCGGTGATGAAGCTGCTGGAGGACTCTTTCAGCTACGCCAACCAGCTCGGCGCGCGGCAGGGGGCGGGGGCGGTGTATCTGAACGCGCACCACCCTGATATTTTGCGCTTTCTCGACACCAAGCGCGAGAACGCCGACGAGAAGATCCGGATCAAGACGCTGAGCCTTGGCGTGGTGATCCCCGATGTGACCTTCGAGCTGGCGAAGAAGAACGAGGATATGTACCTGTTTTCGCCCCATGACGTGGAGCGGGTCTATGGCTGCGCCTTCTCGGAGATTTCTGTCACCGAGAAATATGAAGAGATGGTCGACAATCCGAAGATCCGGAAGAAGAAGATCAACGCGCGCGCCTTCTTCCAGACGCTGGCGGAGATCCAGTTCGAGAGCGGCTATCCCTACATCATGTTCGAGGACACGGTGAACCGCGCCAACCCGATTGCGGGCCGTATTGCCATGTCGAACCTCTGTTCGGAGATCCTGCAGGTCAACGAGCCTTCGGCCTTCAACGACGACCTCAGCTATGCGCAGATGGGCACGGATATTTCGTGCAACCTCGGCAGCATGAACATCGCCCGCGCGATGGACGGCGGCGACCTTGACGCTTCGGTCGGCACTGCGATCCGGGCGCTGAACGCGGTCAGCGAGATGTCGGCCATCGACTCGGTGCCCTCGATCCGCAAGGGCAATGACGAGGGCCACGCGATCGGGCTGGGGCAGATGAACCTGCACGGCTTCCTGGCCCGCGAACGCATTCACTACGGATCGCCCGAGGGCGTGGAGTTCACCAGCGTCTACTTTGCCGCCGTGCTTTACCACGCGCTCACCGCCTCCTGCGCGCTGGCACGGGAGAAGGGCAGGCGGTTCAAGGGGTTCGAGGCGTCAGCCTATGCCGACGGCAGCTTCTTCGAGAAGTACACCGCGAAGGACTGGCACCCCGAACTCCCGCAGGTGCAGGCGCTGTTCGAGACGTTCGGCATTGCCCTGCCCACCAAGAAGGACTGGGCCGCGCTGAAGGCCGACGTGATTGAACACGGGCTCTACAACCGCAACCTTCAGGCGGTGCCGCCGACCGGGTCGATCAGCTACATCAACTACGCCACCTCCTCGATCCACCCGATCACCGCCAAGGTGGAGATCCGCAAGGAAGGCAAGATCGGCCGGGTCTACTACCCCGCGCCCTACATGACCGGCGAGAACCTCGAGTTCTACCGCGACGCCTATGAGATCGGCCCCGAGGCGATCATCGACACCTACGCGGCGGCCACGGAGCATGTGGATCAGGGGCTGTCGCTCACGCTGTTCTTTCCTGCCGATGCCAGCACGCGCGACATCAACCGCGCCCAGATCTACGCCTGGAAGAAGGGGATCAAGACGATCTACTACATCCGTCTTCGTCAGGCCGCGTTGGAGGGGACAGAGGTGGAGGGCTGCGTGTCCTGCACCCTGTGATGGTGGGTTTCACCCACCCTACAGCCGGCCCGTAGGGTGGGGGCCACCTCGCCGCCCGGATACCGCCCATCCCCCGCCGCCCCGAAAGGACCGCCGCCATGAAAGACACCGTTCACACCCGCCCCGTCCCCGCCGCGATCAACTGGAACCGGCTGCAGGACGACAAGGATCTCGAGATCTGGAACCGCCTCACCGCCAATTTCTGGCTGCCCGAGAAGGTGCCGCTTTCCAACGATATCCAGAGCTGGTCGCAGCTCACCGATGACGAGCGCCAGTTGACCATCCGGGTTTTCACCGGGCTGACCCTGCTCGACACGATCCAGAATACCGTGGGTGCCCCTGCGCTGATGCCCGACGCGCAGACGCCTCACGAGGAGGCGGTGCTGACCAACATCGCCTTCATGGAGGCGGTACATGCCCGCAGCTATTCGTCGGTGTTCTCGACGCTGTGCCAGACGTCCGAGGTCGACGAGGCCTTTCGCTGGTCGTCGGAGAACGAGCACCTGCAGGCCAAGTCGCGGTTGATCCTCGACGAGTACGACGCCGCCGCGCACCCGCTGCGCCGGAAGATCGCAAGCGTCTTCCTCGAGAGCTTCCTGTTCTACTCCGGCTTCTACCTGCCGATGCATTGGTCGAGCCGCGCGCGCCTGACCAACACCGCCGACCTGATCCGCCTCATCATCCGCGACGAGGCGATCCATGGCTATTACATCGGCTACAAGTTCCAGCGCGCCATGGAGCGGTTGCCCGAGGCCGAGCGCGCGGAGCTGAAGGAGTTTGCCTTTGCGCTCATGTTCGACCTCTACGAGATCGAGGCGCGCTATACCGAGCAGCTCTATGACGGGCTCGGGCTGACCGAGGACGTGAAGAGCTTTCTGCATTACAATGCCAACAAGGCGCTCCAGAATCTCGGTTTCGAGGCGCTCTTCCCCGACGAGGCCTGCCGGGCCAACCCCGCCATCATGGCGGCCCTCTCGCCGGGCTCCGACGAGAACCACGACTTCTTTTCGGGGTCCGGCTCCAGCTACGTGATCGGCAGGACCGTGACGACCGAAGACGAGGATTGGGATTTCTGAGGCTCGAGCCGTGGCGAAGGGGCAGGCGAGGGGCCTTTACGTTCTACGTCGATCTTGAGGGGGGGGAGGGCGCGCGGTGCCTGACAGCGGTTGCGCCTATGCCGACACGAGCCGCTCCACCTCGGCCAGAAACCCCTCTCCCTCGCGGGACAGGGGGGCGTCGCGCATGCTGATCACGTTGAGAGGAAAGCTGTAGTCGATGTCGATCGCCGCGACGCAGGTGCCCTCGGGGAGGCGGCCCTGCACGGTGAAGCGGTCGAGCAGGGTGATGCCGAGGTTTTCCTGCACAAGCACGCAGGCGGTGTTCATCAGGCGGCAGCGCACGTGGTAATCCGGTGTAAGGCTCCGGCTGCGGAACATCCCGTCGATCAGCCGCTGCTGGAAGGCTTGCGGGTCGTAGCCGATCATCGGGTGGGCGGCGATCTCTTCCAGCGTCACCTGCGCGCGCCCGGCCAGCGGATGATCCTTCGACATCAGGCAGACCAGCGGGGCCTGCGCGATCTGGCGGATGTCGAGGCGGGGGTCTTCGATCTCGTAGATCGTCAGGGCAAAATCGTAGCGGCGGAACTCGAGCAGGGGCAGCACCTCGTTCACGTGCATCACCCCGAGTTCGAAGCGCAGCTGGGGCTGGCGGGCGCGAAGTGCCGACAGGGCGCCGGGCACCACGCTGAGGCCGAGGCCCGGGGAGGTGCCGATGCGCAGGGCGGCATCTTCGCGGGCCGGGCCTGCGAGCCGGGCCTCGATGCGGGCGAGGCTGCTGTGCACCTGCTCGAGGTCGTCAAGCACGGCATGGGCCTCCGGCATCGGCACGAAGCCGTTGGGCGTGCGGGAGAACAGCGGAAAGCCGATCTGGCTTTCGGTATGGCGCAGCATCCGGCTGACGGCGGCGGGCGAGACGTTGAGCAGCTGCGCCGCCCCGCTGATCGAGCGGGCCACCATCACCGCCCGGATCACCTCCACCTGCCGGATCGAAATCATCGCCGCCCCCTTTAACGATTTGTTAAACGTGTCGGACCAGATGTTAATCGCCTCTCTTCCCGGCTTCAACTAGGGTCGGTTCCACCAGAAGACCGGGAGGAGGTCACCGAATGCCCGACACCAGCGCCATCTCGCGCCTTGCAACCGAATGCGACGTCATTGTCGTGGGGGGTGGCATGGCGGGTTGCACCGCGGCGCTTGCGGCGGCCCGCAACGGGGCGCGGGTGCTGCTGGTCGAGCAGAACGCCTTTCTTGGCGGCGCGGCGACGGCGGGCATGGTTGGCCAGTTCGTGGGCTGGCAGACCCGCTCCGGGCGCACGGTGATCCGTGGCATGGCCGAGGAGATCGTGGAGCGGCTGCGCGCGGACGGGGGCTGCGGCCCGCTCGGCACCTTCGTCATGTCGACCGGCCACGTGATGAACCGCATCGAATACGACGCGCAGGTGCTCAAGGTCTCGCTCGAACAGATGCTGATCGAAGCGGGCGTGCGCATCCTGTTCAAGTCGATCAACATGGGCGCCACCTGCGACAACGGGCATGTGAGCGAGCTGCGCGTCTGGGCGGCCGGCACCCCGCTGACCCTGCGCGCCCCGTGCTACATCGACGCCTCGGGCGACATGAGCCTTGTCACCGCGGCGGGCGGACAGTTTCTCGGCCTGAAAGAGGGCGAGGCGCTGCAACCGGGCACCATGATGTTCGAGATGGCGCCGGTGGACCTCGACACGCTGGAAGCGATGACACGGGACGACCGCGACCGCGTTGTGACCCGGGGGCTGGAAACCGGCGCGCTCCCCCGCGCTGCGCTGCATTATTCCCGCGTGCCGGGCGCCAATGCTGCCTGGTTCAACATTTCCCGCGTGTCGGTGGACCCCGACGATCCGTTTTCGGTCAGCGCGGGCGAGATCGAAGGGCGGCGGCAGGCGCTGGAAATCTCGCGCTTTCTCACCGCTCACATGCCCGGCTGCTCCGCCGCCCGGCTCTCTGCCATTGCCCCCCAGCTCGGCATCCGCGATACGCGCCGCGTGCAGGGTGACTACGTGGTGACACGCGACGATATCACCCGTGGCGAACGCTTTGCCGACACCGTCGCCGCCGGGGCCTACCCGATCGACGTGCACAAGCCGGAGGGCAAGGAGATCACCTTCATCGAGTTCCCCGAGGATCACCATTACTGCATCCCGTGGCGGTCGCTTCTGCCCGAGGGCCTGCGCAACGTGCTGGTGGCCGGGCGCGGAATTTCGGCCAGCCACGAGGCCTTTGCCGCGTTGCGTGTGATGCCGACCGCCATGGCTATGGGCCATGCCGCGGGCACCGGGGCCGCCCTTGCCGCCGCCGAGGCGCAGGGCGAGGTCCGGCGGGTCGATCCGGCTGCGCTTCAAACCCGGCTTCGGGCCGAAAACGCCTACCTCGGAGACTGACATGGCCTTTGCCGCGCTCCTCATCACCTTTGCCTTCTTCATGGCCATGGGCGCCCCGGTGGCGCTGGCCATGGGGATCGCCTCGATGGTCTACATCCTGCTGGGCGATGTCATGCCCTCGATCTTCATCTTCTCGATGGTCGAAAGCCTCGGCGGCGTGACCCTGCTGGCCATTCCCTTCTTCGTGCTGGCGGGCGAGATCATGAACGTCGGCGGGGTGACCGAGCGCATCTTCCGCTTTGCCGGGCTGCTGGTGGGCCATATCCGCGGGGGCCTCGCCCATGTGAACATTCTCTCCAGCCTGTTCTTTGCCGGCATCTCCGGCTCCGCCGTGGCCGACACGGCCGGGCTGGGACGGATCGAGATCAAGGCGATGACCAAGGCCGGATATTCCGCCCCCTTCAGCGCCGCCGTCACCGCCGCCTCGAGCTGCATCGGCCCGATCATCCCGCCCTCGATCCTGATGGTGCTCTACGGCTCGATGACCGAGGTCTCGATCCCGGCGCTCTTCATCGGCGGGCTGGTGCCGGGGCTGCTGCTCGGGCTGTTCATGATGGTCTATGTCTACTTCGCCGCCAAGCGCGAGGGGGTGGAGCCCGCGCCGCGCGCCACGCTCTGCGAGATCGGTGGCAGCTTCATCCGCAATGCGCCGCCGCTGGCCACCCCCTTCGTGATCCTCGCGGGCCTCGTCTTCGGCATCGTCACCCCCACCGAGGCGGGCGTGATCGCCGTGGCCTATGCCTGCGTTGTCTCGATGGCCTACGGCGACATGAAGTGGCGCAACATGGGCAAGATGCTTGAGGAGGCGCTCGTCACCACCACGCAGATCATGTTCATCCTCGGCATGTCCTCGCTTTTCGGGTGGCTGGTGACGACCGAACAACTGCCCGACGCGATGGCCGAGTTCTTCGACCGCTCCGGCTACGGACAGATCGCCTTTCTCTTCGCGATGAACATCATCCTGCTGCTGCTCGGCACCATCATGAGCCTCACGTCGATCCTCGTCATCTTCACGCCGACGCTGGTGGGCATGGGCGTGGCGCTGGGGGTGGACCCGGTGCACCTGGGCGTGGTGATCGTGCTCAACCTCACCGTGGGGCTCATCACCCCGCCGCTGGGCTGGTGCCTCTACATCGTGACCGAGATCGCCGAGATCCGCTTCATCGACACGGCCCGCGCGATCCTGCCGTTTCTCATTCCGATCCTGCTGGTGCTGCTGATCATCACCTACGTGCCGGCATTCGTGACCTACCCGGGCGAGCTTTTGCTGCCCGGACGCTGAACCAAGATCCAATTCATCAAGGGAGGACAACCATGAACATCACCCACGCAATCGCGCCGCTGGCGCTGGCGGCCGCAACCCTCGCAGGCGCGGCTGAGGCCGCCACCTACCGGCTGGCATGCCCCTCGGCCGAGACCTCGGCCACCTGCCTGACGGCCACGAAATTCGCCGAGGAAGTTGCCGAGAAATCCGGCGGCGACATCGAGATCCAGGTCTTTCCGGGCGGCCAGCTCGGCTCGGGCGAGAAGGCCATTCAGCAGATGCGTGCCGGCGTGCTCGACATGGTGGTCGAGAGCCTGTCGAACTACGGCAACTTCGAGAAGGATTTCAACGTTGTCTCCTGGGGCTTCACCTTCCGCGACGGCGACCACTTTCAGGCCTTCCTCGACAGCGACATGGCCAGCGCCATGGAAGACAAGCTGATGGAGAATGCCGGTATCAAGATGATCGGCGACGACTGGGCCAAGCTGCCGCGCGTGGTGGTCTCGACCAAGCCGGTGAACACGCCCGAAGACCTGACCGGCCTCAAGTTCCGGGTGCCGGGCATCCCCTCCTACATCAAGACCTGGGCCACGCTCGGCACCAACCCGACGCAGGTGCCCTGGGCCGACAGCTTTCAGGCGCTGAAGACCGGCATGACCGACGCGATGGAAAGCCCTTATGACTCGGTCCTGAGCCAGAAGTTCCACCTCGCGGCGCCCTATGTGACCCGCACCAACCACGTCTATGACTCGATCACCGTGGCGATGAACGGGATGCGCTGGAACCAGCTCGACGAGGGCCAGCAGCAGATCCTGCTCGACGCCGCCGCCGTGGCCGCAGACTATTCGAAGGAGGTGATCGAGGAAGCTGCGACCACCATCGCCGAGCAGCTCGAAGCCGATGGCGCGACGATCATCGAGGTCGACCGCGCCGCCTTTGCCGACAAGCTCACCGCCGCCGCGCATGAGCAGGAGGCCGAAGGCCTGTGGGGCGAAGGCCTCTATGACGCGATCCGCGAGATCGAGTAACTCCAACCCCCGCCCCGGACAAAACGCATGACCCATCTCGATACTTTCCTCGGCCACGTCAGCAAGGGCTACCTGCGCATCTCGCAGGCCCTCCTGCTCGCGCTGGTGCTCGGCATCCTCGCCGAAGTGGTGCTGCGCTATGTTCTGGGGCGGGGCATTCTCGGCTCCGCCGAACTGACCCGGCTGGTCATCACCTGGATCGTCTTTCTCATGGCCTTCGTCCTCTACCGGACGCGCCGCCATATCGTGGTGACGGCCCTTGTCGATATCCTCGGGCCCCGTGCCCGCTGGGTCTGCGAGCGGATCACTGATGTTTCGGTGGTGGCGCTCTGCATCTACGTGATGATCCAGCTCTGGAATGTCTGGCAGTTCCTTGGCCTGAAAACCCCGGTGTTCGAGATCCCCGACACCGCCTTCAAGGTTGCCCCCGTCTTCTGCTTCGTCCCGATGGGGCTGCAGGCGGTGCTGAACTGTTTCGGTGGTCGCTTGCGGCCAAGGCCGGAGCAGAGCGAAGGGGTGTAGGGGCCGGGGCGCGCGCCTCAGGCGTCGCAGGAGGCGCCGAGGCTCTTCGATGCGTCACAGAAGCTTTCGCAAAGCCGGGTTTCCAGCTCTGATCCCAGCCCGCCGCTGCGGCGGAACAGGCCCCACTCGTAGCGGATCTCGGTTTCCAGCGGCACGACCTTGGCGCCCGAGACCCCGACACCATAAGCCGACACCGGATCGACGATGGCTATGCCGAGCCCGGCGCGGGCGGCGACGATGGCGTTGAGGGAGCTGTTGGTGGTGAGTTCGGCCTGCGGCTCGATGCCCTGATCGGCCAGCGCCGCCGAAATCGCGTGTTTGATCCGGTAGCTGTTGCCGACGGTCAGGAGCCGCGTGTGGTTGAGGCGCGCGAGATCCAGCGAGGTATCGTCGAGCCCGGGGGGCAGGATGGCGACGAGCGATGAGGTCGCGGTGCGTAGGCACTCCAGATCGGCATGGGCGAGGGGCTTGGAGCAGATGCCGAAATCCGCTGCCCCGACGTGCAGAGCATGGGCGAGATGCTCGGCATCCATCGTCGGCAGGCCGATATTTGGCGGCAGCATCTCGCCCAGCCCGTGCAGCAGGGCTGGCATGAGCCCTGCCGCCATGGCCGGGGTTGCGACCAGCGTGAGCGATTGTAGCCGCTCCTCGCGCAGGGCGGCGGCGCGGGTCGAGACCTGCTGGAAAGAGGCCAGCACCTGCTGGGCATCCTCGAAGAAGCTGAGACCCTTCGCGGTGGGAGAGATCCGGGGGCCGTTGCGCTCGAAGAGGGAGAACCCGACGGCGGCCTCGAGATCCTTGATGGTGCGTGTGACGGCGGGCTGGCCGATTTGCAGCTGTTTCGCCGCGCCGGTCATCGAGCCGTTTGCCACGACGGAGGCAAAGACCCGCAGATCCTGAATGTCGAAGGCTTCATTATTTCGGTTTGACATGCTTTGCCTCGAGTGATCTAAAATGCGCATACTAAATGCGCTACTATGCATTTTGAGGATTGTTAGCACCCCCACCCATCGCGGGCCATGCGGAAAGATCAAGAATGACCACATCGGACGCCATCGACATGGCCCTGGGCGGCTCTCGCAGCCGGGCCCTCAAGGAGCTTCGGGCGCGCCGCCCGGAGTTTGTGACCGGCAGCGAGGCGAGCCGTGCTGCGGTCCTGGAGCCTGCGGAAGATCTCGGACTTTCCCCCGAGCTGCGGGGGGCGGTTGCCCGGCGGGTCGCGGCCAGCAGCGGTAACGCGCGGATGGTGGAGAGCTACCCGCGCCCGCAAGACCCGGCGCTCGCCGCCCTCGCGGAAGGCCGGGAGCCGGACGATCCGGCCATGGCGACCCTCGCGCAATATGCCGACATGATTGCCACGATCCCGGCGAAGGCCTCGCGGGAAGAGTTGCAGAAGTTGCAGGATGCGGGCTTCTCGGTGCCGCAGATCATCGCCCTTTCGGAACTGCTGGCGCAGGTCTGCTATCAGATCCGCGTTGTCCACGGGCTCTCGCTGCTGGCGGAGCCGGACGCATGAGCACTTCCATCCCGCAGATCACCCTGAAGCCACTCACCTGGACGCCGCATCTGCCGCCGGTCGAGATGGCCGATGCCACGCCGAGGCAACTTGAGGCCATGAAGGTGACGCCCTCGGCCAAGAAGGTTTCGGCCTATGTCCGCACCCTCGTGCATGACCCCGACAGCTACGTTGCCCGCACCGAGCTGTTCAATGCGATCATGTATGCCGAGGGCGGGCTGCCCCGGGCGGACCGCGAGCTGGGCGCCCTTGCGGCGTCGCTGATCAACGGCTGCCAATACTGCGCCAATGTCCACGCCCGCCAGCATGCCAAGCTGACCGACCCCGGCGTGACCTCTGCGCTCTACGCCGGGCGGCGCGATGCCCTTGGCCCGAGGGAGGCCGCGATCTTCGACTTCGCCGAGGCGCTTACGGCGACCCCGCCCGTAGCGGACCGGGGCCACATTGCCGCTCTGCGCGAAGCCGGGATGGATGATGCGGAGATCCAGGATCTGATACACTCCATCGCAATCTTCGGATGGGCCAATCGGCTCATGCATCCGCTCGGTCACTCCAGCTGAAAGACCCTTACATGACCCCCATCGACACCCCGAACGCCCCCGGAGCCATCGGCCCCTACAGCCAGGCCATGCAAACCGGCGATCTGCTCTTCGTCTCCGGCCAGCTGCCGATCGACCCGGCGACCGGTGCCTTTGCCGCCGAGGATGCCGCCGGCCAGATGCGCCAGTGCCTTTCCAATATCGCCGCCATCGCGCAGGCCGCGGGCACCGACATGTCGCGCACCGTCAAGACCACCATCCTGCTCACCGATCTGTCGGGCTTCGAGGCCGTGAACGCGGTTTATGCCGAGGCCTTTGCCGCACCCTTCCCGGCGCGGGCCTGCTACGAGGTCTCGGCGCTGCCCAAGGGCGCGATGGTCGAGGTCGAAGCCGTGATCGGCTGCTGAGATGGAGGTGCGCTCCGCCGATTGCCGCGCCCTGCTGCCGCTGCCCGAATGCCTCGAACGGGACTGGGCCCGCCGTGCGCTCGCGCTGTTGCAGGGCGATGCGCACCGCTCGGCAGACACCCACCTGATCAAGCCCGTGTTCTCGGGGCTGGATGGCATCTCGATCTACCTGAAGGACGAAAGCACCCATCCGACCGGCAGCCTGAAGCACCGTCTGGCCCGCTCGCTGGTGCTCTATGGCATCTGCAACGGGCACATTCGCCAGGGTACGACGCTGGTGGAGGCCTCCTCCGGGTCGACCGCCGTTTCGGAAGCCTATTTTGCCAAGCTCCTCGGACTGCCCTTCATTGCCGTGATGCCGCGCAGCACCTCGCCCCAGAAGATCTCTGAGATCGAGCGGTTCGGCGGCAGGTGCCACTTTGTCGAGAGCGCGGCGGCGGTCTATGCCGAGGCGCAATCGGTCGCGGAGCAGAGCGGCGGGCACTATCTCGACCAGTTCACCTTTGCCGAGCGGGCGACGGACTGGCGGGGCAACAACAACATTGCCGAGAGCATCTTTGCCCAGATGGAGCAGGAGACGCATCCGGTGCCGGAATGGGTCATCATGAGCGCGGGCACCGGCGGCACCTCGGCCACGATCGGCCGCTACATCCGGTATCGCAACCTCGCCACGCGGCTTTGCGTCGTCGATGTGGAGCACTCGGCCTTCTACGATTGCTACAACTCGGGCGACCGCACCACCACGTGTCCGCGCGGCTCGCGGATCGAGGGTATCGGGCGGCCGCGGGTGGAGCCCTCGTTCTTGCCGGAAGTGATCGACCACATGATCCGCATCCCCGACGTGGCCTCGATTGCGGCGATGCAGGTTCTCTCCGACCGGATCTTCCGCCGGGTCGGCGGCTCGACGGGCACCAACTTCTTTGGCCTGTGCTGGATTGCCTCGGAAATGCTGAAGCAGGGGCGCAAGGGCTCGCTGGTCTCGATCGTTTGCGACAGCGGCTCGCGCTATACCGAGACCTACTACAACCCGGACTGGCTGAAGGCGCAGGGCTTCGAGCTGACCCCCTGGAAGGATGCGTTGGAGCGCTTTCTGGACGGGGGAGAGCTGAGCCTGCCAACGGGCTGACGCGCCCCAACCCTACGAATCATCAAGGCTCGCTTCGGCGGGCCTTTTTTGCATTTTTGGCATGATGAGCTCCCATTGATGCACAAAAAGCAGGCATCGGCGGCGCAAAGTCGCGGATCGGGCCGTTCAGGGGCTATTCATGCTAAATTTGCATTGATTGGGCGGATCAATTCAATTTTGATCGACTCATGAACAGGAAAGACTTCATCACCTTCCTCAAAGTGGCAGAAACCGGGTCGGTCACATTGGCCGCGGAACTGCTCGGGCGCTCCCAGTCTTCGGTGACGCGCTGCTTGCAGGATCTCGATACGCGGCTGGGCTTTGACCTCTTCGAGCGGGTCGGGCGCCGGATATCGCTGACCGCGGAGGGGGTCGCCTTCGAGGAGGAGGCGCGGCGCATGCTGGCCATGCTCGATGACCTCCCGGCCCGCACGCGCGCCCGCGCCAGCCAGACCGAGCAGCCGCTGACCATCTCAGCGACCTACGCGCTGGGCACTGGGCTGGTGCCGCAGGCCATCGCACGCTGGCCCGCCGCCGACCGGCCCCGCGAGATCCGCCTGATGCAGGCCGCGCCCAATGCTGTGGGTCAGGACCTGCGCAGCGGGAATGCGCGGATCGGTCTTGCCTCGCTGCCGCTGGACGTGCCCGGCGTGAAGGCCGAGAGGCTCTATTCCGCGCCGCTTGTCGTGGCCTTGGCCGAGGCACGGGCGGCGGAGTTCCCGGAGGGCGAAGCCGTGTCACTGGCCGATCTCGGGAAGCAGACAGTCGTGACCATGCTCGACCAGACCCGCCTTCAGGGGCGGATCCGGCAGGCATTGGACACCGCCGGGATGACGCCGGAACGGACCATCAGGGCCAACTCCTCCGTCGCTGCCCTGCAGCTTGCGCGACTGGCCGACTCGATTGCCATCGTCGAGCCGATCACCGCCTACGGCGCCACGCCCGAGGGCGTGGTTCTGCGCCCGCTGGTCGAACCCATCGACTTTACCTTCGGCTTCTTCGCGGCGGAGGGCGCGGACGCGACGCGCAGCACGCAGACCTTCTTCGACCTCTGCGAAGACACCCTAGAGGCCCTCATCCCGCACATCCGCCGCATCGACGGCACCTCCCTATCCGAGACCTGAGAATGAACATGACCGATCGCACCGCCGGGCTCGAAGCCCTCGAAGGCCGCCTTGCCAAGGATCTGAGCCTGCTGGAACTGCCGTCGAAACCCTGGGTGCCTGCCCGCAGTCACGATGGCCAGCGGGTGCGCGACGTGATCTTCGTGGGCGCAGGCATGTGCGGGCTGGCGGGCGCGGCGCGGCTGAAGCTCTCGGGCGTCGAGAACATCGTGCTCTATGACGCCGCGCCGGAGGGTTTCGAGGGCCCATGGGAAACCTTTGCCCAGATGAAGACCCTGCGCTCGCCCAAGACCCTCTCCGGCCCCTGCCTCGGGCTGCCGGCCCTGACCTTTCGGGCCTGGTTCGAGGCGCAATGGGGCGAGGCCGCCTTCGATGAGATGGACAAGATCCCCAAGGGCATGTGGATGGACTACCTGCGCTGGTATCGCGCCGTGCTTGCCCTGCCGGTCGTGAATGAAACCCGCGTCACCCTGGTGGAAGATGCGGGGGAGGGGCTGATTGCGGTGCGTTTGCAGGACGGCACCGGGACGCGCGTGGAGGTCTGCCGCCATCTGGTGCTGGCGACGGGCCGCTCGGGCCTTGGCGGTGGGGCGACCCCGGATTTTCTGACCGGGATCGACGGCCGGTTCTGGGCGCATAGCGCAGATGACATCGACTTCGACGCCCTCGAGGCAAAGCGGGTCATCGTCATCGGAGCAGGCGCCTCGGCGATGGACAATGCCGCCGCCGCGCTGGAGGCGGGGGCGGCGCAGGTCGACATGCTGATCCGCCGCAAGGAAATGCCGCGCATCAACAAGATGACCGGCATTGGCAGCCAGGGCGTGGTTCACGGGATGCGCTACCTGCCGGACGCGTGGAAATACCGCTTCAACGATTACGTCAACGACGAGCAGGTGCCGCCGCCGCGCACCTCGACCCTCCGCGTGACCCGCCACGACAATGCGCGCATCTTCCTCGGCTGCCCGGTAGAGGATGTGATCGAGGCCGGAGGCCAGTTGCTGGTGAAGACCCCGTTCACCACCTTCGAAGCCGACTACGTGATTGCGGCGACCGGGTTTCGCAACGATTTCACCGGGCGCGACGAGTTTGCCAGTTTCTCGGGATATATCCGTACGTGGAAGGACGGCATCTACGAGCCCGCCATGGGGTCGGCAAAGCCCTTCATGACCGATGCACCCTACCTCGGGGAGGCCTACGAGTTCCTCGAAAAGCAGCCCGGCACCTGCCCGATGCTGGCCCGGATCCACTGCTTCAACGATGCCGCCATGCTGAGCCACGGCAAGCTGTCGGGCGATATCCCGGCCATCTCTGCCGGTGCAGACCGGCTGATGCGCGGCATCGTTGCCGAGCTGTTTGCCGCCGATGTCGAAACGCATTTTGCCGGGTTGCAGGCCTACGACACCCCGGAATTGCAGGGCGACGAATGGGTCGACGCGACCCCGAGCCTTCTGGAGGTGGCCAAATGAGCCTGACCGGACGCGAAGACTACATCACCCTCAACGGCTGCCGCTTTCGCTACCGGATCGACGGCGAGCAGAACCCCGAGACCATCATCCTCCTGCATGGCGGGCGCGGTGCCGGGGATCACATCGGTGAATGGGGGGCCTATGCCGCCCTGGCCGACCGCTACAGGGTCATCGCCTTCGACCAGCGCGGCTGCGGGTTGAGCGAGATCGCCTATCCGATGAACTTTCGCCAATACGCTGACGACGTGGAAGCCTTCCGCCGGCACTTCTGCGGCGAGGAGGGCAGGATCATCCTGCAGGGCGGCAGCTTTGGCGGCATGATCGCGCTCACCTATGCGGTGCATTACCAGCGGCACCTAAGCCACCTCATCCTGCGCGGCACCGCGCCGAGCCACCATCACGAGGCCGAGGCGATCGAGACCTTCAAGGCCCGCATCGACAAGGTGCCATCCGCCTCGCCGGAAATGATCGACAAGCTGTTCTCGACGACGATCACCGACGACACCGAGTTCCGCCTGATCTGGTTTGCCCTGCAACCGCTCTATTTCGAGGTCTTCGACCCGAACGCGGCACTGGAGCGCACCCGCACCATGCACCTCCATGCCGAGACCCATAACGAGATGTTCCGCGAAAAGGAGCATGACCTGCGCGAGGCGCTCACGCGCATGACGGTGCCGACGCTGGCCTTTTGCGGCGAGCACGACTGGATCTGCCCGCCGAGCCAGACAAAGCTCATCGCCGAGCTGTGCCCCAACGCGACGGGCTGGCTGGTGCCGGGCGCGAACCATTCCTGCCACCATGAGAAGAACCCCGAAGTGCTCGCGCGGATCCGCGACTTTCTGAACGGATCTCCGGCATGATCGGCTTTATCCTCCGCCGTCTCGGTGAATCGCTTCTGGCGGTCTGGGGCGTTGTGACCATCGTGTTCTTCGTCACCCGGGTGCTGGGCGATCCGGCGGCGCTGCTGCTTCCGATCGGGGCGAGCCCCGAGGACATCGAGGCGCTGCGCACCCAGCTCGGGCTCAACCAGCCGATCCTCGTGCAATACGGAAAGTTCCTGTTCAACGCGGTTCAGGGCGATTTCGGGATTTCGTTCCAGCACGGCCGCGAGGCGATGCAGGTGGTGCTCGAGCGGCTGCCGGCCACGGCGCTGTTGGCGATGACCGCCATGGTGATCGGCCTGCTGATCGGCGCCGTTGCGGGCTCGGTCGCGGCTCTCAAGCGAGGGCGGGCGGTGGAGCTTCTGGTCATGGCGGTGGCGCTGCTGGGGCAGGCCACCCCGGTGTTCTGGCTCGGCATCATGCTGATCCTGTTCTTCTCGGTGAACCTCGGGTGGCTGCCCACCGGCGGCTATGGCACGATCTGGCACCTGATCCTGCCCGCCTTCACGCTTGCCGTTTTCGTCTCGGCCTCGATCGCGCGGCTGTTGCGCTCCTCGATGCTGGAGATCCTTCAGGAAGACTACATTCGCACCGCCAGGGCCAAGGGGCTGCTGCGCTCCACCGTCTTCTTCTGGCATGTCGCCCGCAACGCGCTGATCCCGGTCGTGACCATGACCGCGATCCTCACCGGCGAGCTGCTCGGCGGCTCGGTGGTGACGGAGACGGTCTTTGCCTGGCCCGGCATCGGACGCCTGATCATCCAGGCGATCCAGGCCAAGGACTTTCCGGTGATCCAGGCCGGCATCACCCTGATTGCCGCGATCTTCGTGCTGATCAATTTCCTCGTCGACCTGCTGTACGGGGTGCTTGATCCCCGTATCCGCACGGCCCGCTGAAGAGCCGCGATATGAAACACTTCTTCAAGGAACTCACCCGCTCCAAGGCCGGTCTTGTCGGCGCGGTGCTGATCGTCGGCATCATTCTCGTCGCGCTGCTGGCCCCGGTTCTCGACCTGCCCGACCCGACCCGCGGCGACCTCAGGGCGCGCCTTGCGGGGCCGACCTGGGAGGGGCTGTTTTCGCCCGGGGCCCATCCGCTGGGCACCGATGAGGTTGGCCGCGATATTCTATCGCGCCTGATCCACGGCTCGCGCATCACCCTTCTGGTGGCCTCCACCGCCGTGCTCCTTGGCGGCATCGTCGGCACGGTGCTGGGCATCGTGGCGGGCTACAAGGGCGGCATCGTTGACCGGCTGCTGATGCGCCTCGTCGACATCCAGCTTGCCGTGCCGCTGATGCTGCTGGCCCTGCTGGTCGTGGCCGCGCTCGGGCCGTCGCTGCGCAACGTGGTTCTCGTGCTCGCGCTGACCTCGTGGATCCGCTACGCCCGGATCATCCGGGCGCAGGTTCTGAGCCTGCGGGAACGCGAGTTCGTGCAATCCGCCCGTGCCATCGGCGCCTCGACGCGGCGGATCATGTTTCTGCACATCCTGCCCAACGTGCTGACGCCGGCCCTCGTGGTGGGCACGCTCGAGCTGGCGCGGGTCATCATCATGGACTCGGCGCTCTCCTTCCTCGGCCTCGGCGTGCAGCCCCCGACCCCTTCCTGGGGGCGGATGCTGGCGGATGGCCGCGTCTATCTCTCCTCGGCCTGGTGGGCGGTGACCTTCCCCGGCCTCGCCATCGTTCTGACCGTGCTGTCCGTCAACCTCTTCGGGGACTGGCTGCGCGACTACTTTGATCCCAAGACACGGAGCGCCAAATGAGCCTCTCTTCCGACACTCCCCGCCCCCGCATCGCCCGCCTGAAGGCCGCCATGGCGGCTCAGGGCATCGACGTGCTGGTCAGCTTCAAGCCCGAGCACACTTTCTACATGTCGGGGTTCAACCCGATCCTCTACTCACACCCGGTCATCGCCATCCTGCCCGCCGAGGGCGCGCCGACGCTGCTTGTCCACGCGCTGCGCGATGCACATGGGCGCGACGAGGGCTTCGTGAGTGACCTGCGCGCCTATGGCGTCTGGTCCACGACCAAGACGATGGGGCCGAACTGGCAGGATGCGCTGTCCGCGATCCTTGCCGAGAAGGGACTCGAAGGTGCCCGCATCGGCCTTGAGGCCGACAGCACCCCCGTCGCGCGCTGGAAGACCGTCGAGGGGCTGATGCCCGAGGCCGAGCTGGTCGACAGCTCGGCGCTGATTGACCGCTGCCGCCTGATCAAGGACCCCGACGAGATTGCCAACGCCCGCATCGCCGCCGAAATGGCCGACCTCGGGATGGAAGCCGCCATTGCGGCGCTGGCTGCGGGCGGAACCGAGCGCGAGGCCCACACCGCCTCGCAGGCCGCGATGAACGCGCATTGGACCCACAAGCTGCCCGATACGGTCGAGGTGGCCGATTTCGGCGGGCTGGAGGGCGGCATGGTCAACGGGTTGTCGACCTGGGTGCTCTCCGGCCCGCGGATGTTTCGCAACTGCGACAACTCGATCACCCGCACGCCGCAACAGGGCGAGTTCTGCGCGATCTTCATCTGGTCGATCGCCAACGGCATCCACGCCGAGAACGAGCGCACCGTCGCCATCGGCCCCGCGCCGGACAAACGCCGCCGGGCGCTCGATACGATCCTGAAGATCCGCGAAGAGATCACCCCGGTGATGACCCCCGGCACGCCCTTGGCAGAGCTCTACAACATCACCAGACGCGGGCTGATCGAGGCGGGGTATGACGCCAACATCCCGGGCCGGATCGGCCACACCATCGGCATCGGCGCCCACGAGCATTTCTCGCTCGACGGCAAGACCGACGTGATCCTCGAGCCCGGCATGCTCTTCACGCTGGAGCCTAATCTGCGCATCCCTGATCAGGATGTCTCGACCCAGATTTCCGACACCATCCTCATCACCGAAACCGGCCATGAATTTCTGACAAGGTCGCGTGGCGGCTACATCGAGGTCTGACGTGGCACCCCTTCTGGACATCCGCAATCTCACGGTCGAGTTCGATACCCCCGGCGGCGTCGTGCAGGCGGTCAACGGCCTGAGCTACAGCGTCGAGGCGGGCGAGACCCTTGGCATCGTCGGGGAGTCCGGCTCGGGCAAGTCCGTCCACATCCTCGCGCTTCTCGGCCTGCTGCCTTCGCCGCCTGCGCGGATCGTCTCGGGGGAGGCGTGGTTTGACGGGCGCAATCTGATGACCCTTTCCGACAGGGAGCTGCGGGAAATTCGCGGCGGTCAGATCGGCATGGTCTTTCAGGACCCGATGTCATCTCTCAACCCCGTGCTCACCGTGGGACGCCAGTTGCGCGAGGTGCTGGTGCGCCATACCGACCTGACGGGCAGCAAGCTCAAGGCCCGGATGATCGAGCTGCTCGACATCGTCGGCATCCCCCATCCGGAGGCACGGCTGTCGCAATATCCGCATGAGTTTTCGGGCGGGATGCGCCAGCGGGTGCTGATCGCCATCGGCATGGCCTGCAATCCGCGCCTGCTGATCGCGGACGAGGCCACCACCGCGCTCGATGTGACGGTGCAGGCCCAGATCCTCGACCTTGTGCGCAAGCTCAAGGGAGAGTTTGGCACCACCGTCGTCTGGGTGACGCATGACATGGGCGTGGTGGCCGAATTGGCCGATACGGTGCAGGTGATGTATGGTGGGCGCATCATGGAGCGCGGCCCGGTTCGCCCGGTGTTTCACGATCCGCGCTCGGCCTATACCTGGGGCCTGCTCAAGTCTCTGCCGACCGAGGGCGCGCGCACCCAGCGCCGTCTCTACCAGATTCCCGGCAGCCCGCCCAACATGGCCAATCTGCCCGCTGGCGACCCGTTTGCGCCGCGCAACCCCTTTGCCACCGACCGGTGCCGGCGCGAGGTGCCGCCGCTGCGGGAGGTGGGGGACGTTCCCGGCCACATGGTTGCGGCCTGGTATGACCTGCCGGCGCTGCTCGCCACCACCGAGGAGGCACCGCAATGAGCGAGACCCCGCTTCTGGAAGTCGAGAACCTGCGCCGCAGCTTCGGCGGCGGCAAGCGCCTGCTGGGGGCGCCCAAGCCGGTGATCCATGCGATCAACGACGTCAGCTTCGAGATCGCCAATGGCGAAACCCTCGGCCTCGTGGGCGAGAGCGGCTCGGGCAAGTCGACCATCGGCCGCGCGGTTCTGCACCTTGAGGCCGCGGATTCCGGCTCGGTCCGGTTTCGGGGCAACGAGTTGACCAGCCTCAACGCGGCGGCGCTGAAACCCTATCGCCGCGAGATGCAGATGATCTTTCAGGACCCCTATTCGGCGCTGAACCCGCGCATGAAGGTGGGGCGCTTCGTGGCCGAGCCGCTTGTGGTGCATGGGGTGGAGCATGGCTCCGCCCTGACCGACCGCGTTGCCGAGCTGTTCAGGGTCGTCGGACTCGACCCGGCCTTCATGACCCGCTACCCGCACGAGTTTTCCGGCGGGCAGCGGCAGCGGATCAACATCGCGCGGGCGATTGCCCTGCGCCCGGCCTTCATTGTGGCCGACGAGCCGATCACGGCGCTGGACGTGTCGATCCAGGCCCAGATCGTGAACCTGTTTCAGGATTTGCAGGACCAGATGGGCCTGGCCTACCTGTTCATCGCGCATGACCTGAGCATGGTGCGCTACCTCTGCCAGCGAGTCGCCGTGATGCTGCGGGGGCGCATCGTGGAGCTGGCCCCGACAGAGCAGATCTTCTCCGATCCGCGCCACCCCTATACCCGCTCGCTTCTGGCCGCGATCCCGGTGCCCGACCCGGATCGCAGGCGGCCCGAGCGCCCGCCCTTCGACGTGTCGGCCAACATTCCGCCACGTGAAGCCGAAATGATCGAGATTTCGCCCGGTCACTTCGTCCTCGATCAGCAGATCCAATGAGACAGGTCCGCTCAACATCACTCACTCAATGACAGGGAACGCCATGACCAACTTGCCTCGCCTACTCGCCTCGACCGCCCTTGCCGCCGCTCTCGCCGGCCCGGCGCTCGCCGCTGACATCACCATCGCGCAGACCTCCGCGGTCAACACGCTGGACCCGCACGGATCTGCCTCCGTGGGCCTCGACCTCTCGGTGCTGAGCCACATCTACCCCACGCTGATCCTGCGCGAGCCCAGCTATGAGCTGGTCCCCTCGCTGGCCACATCCTGGGAAGCGGTCGATGATCTGACCTGGAAGTTCACCCTCACCGAAGGCGCGAAATTCGCCAACGGCGAGCCGCTGGATTCGGACACCGTGGCGTGGAACATCGCCCGCGTGACCGATGCCGACAACCCGATGCGGATTTCGTCGTGGTTCAGCCAGATCGAAGGCGTCAACGTGATCTCGCCCACCGAGTTCGAGATCAAGACCTCCTCGCCCTATCCCGCCCTTCCGGCGCAGCTCTCGATGTTCATGCTGCTGCCGCCAGAGTGGGCCTCTGAGCACGACCCGGTGACCGAGACCATGTCGGGCTTCAGGTACACCATCACCGAGAACGTGCCTGGCGATCACATCACCATGGTGCCCAACGCCGATTACTGGGGCGACGCGCCGGCCCAGTTCGACAGCGTGACCTTTCGCGTGATCCCCGAGACCGCCAGCCGGATCGCGGCGCTGATGGCCGGTGAGGTCGACCTGATCAACAAGGTGCCCGCCTCCGAGCTGTCGCGCATCGACGAAAGCCCCGTGGCCACCGCCGGCGCCGTCGACAGCACCCGCTCGGTCTTCATCAAGTTCAACACCGAGAAGGCCCCGCTCGACAACAAGCTCTTCCGGCAGGCGCTGAACTACGCCGTCGACAAGGAGCTGATCGCGGATGCCCTGTTCGACGGGCGGGCCACGGTGTCGAACTGTCAGGTGATGACGCCGGATTACTTCGGCTACAACCCGGAGCTGGAGGCTTACCCCTACGACCCGGAGAAGGCGAAGGAATTGCTGGCGGAATCCGGCGTCGACCTGAGCCAGCCGATCGAGTTCGAACTGCCCTCCGCCACCTACCTGCAGGGCGAGGAAGTGACCCAGGCGGTGGCGCAGATGTTTGGCGATGTGGGTGTTCAGACCGAGATCCAGGCGATGGAGTTCGGCGCCTATCTCGACAAGTACCGCAAGGCGCATGACCTCGGCCGCTTCTCGCTGCTCGGTCAGGCCTGGGCGACGATTGACGCCGACGGTCTGCTGACCCTGTTCAAGCCCGGCAACCAGTATTCCTACTGGAACGACGAGGCCTTCGACGCGCAACTCGTCGCCGGCATCGCCACCACCGACGAGGCCGAGCGGGAGGCCGCCTACAAGAAGGCCACCGAGATCATGTGCGAAGAGGCCCCCGTGGTCTTCCTTTACGCCCAGCCTGCGACCTACGGCGTTTCGACCAAGGTGACCTACCAGGGGCGCGGCGACGACTGGCTGCGCGCCTTCGACATGTCCCCGGCAGAGTGACCGCGCGTCCCTGACCACACCCGAGAGGCAGGCGGCCCGGTGCCGCCTGCCTCCCCCTTTCGGAGAGACCCCTTGGACCTGTTCGCCAGCCATTTCGGAACCTACGAGATCGCCCGCGAGCCTGCGGGGCCCCGGCTCTTGCCCTTCCGCCACGACCCCGATCCCTCGCCGCTTGGTGCGGGGTTTCTGGCGCTCGCCGACCATCCCACCCGCATCCGGCAGCCGATGGCCCGCAGGAGCTGGCTCGAGGGCCGGCACGGGGCTGCGGGCAGCGCCCCGCGGGGCGACCGGGACGCCTTCGTTCCGCTCGACATGGAGGAGGCTTGCGCGCTTGCGGCCAGGGAGCTGGACCGGGTGCGCAAGACCCATGGCAACCGGGCGATCTTCGGGGGGTCCTACGGCTGGGGCTCGGCCGGGCGCTTTCATCATCCGCAGAGCCAGCTGAAGCGTTTCCTCAATCTTGCCGGCGGCTTCGTTTCGGCACGAAACACCTACAGCTACGGAACCGCCAAGGTTCTGCTCCCGCATCTCGTTGGCGCGGAATATGCCGACCCCGGCGGCTTCAACCCGAGTTGGGACCGGATCGCGCAGGTGAAGCCCTTCCTGTTGAGTTTCGGCGGGATGCGCCTTGCAAACGCACAGGTCGAGGCCGGCGGCACCGGCGCCCATCGCACGCGCGGATGGATCGAAGGTTTCGCAGAGGCGAGGGGCGAGATGCTGACCCTCTCGCCCGATGGGCGCGACGCTCCCATCGGAGAGCACCAGCCCATCAACGCCGGAACCGACGCCTGCGCCATGCTGGCAATGGCCCATGTTCTGCTGGTGGAGGGCCGGGTCGACGAGGCCGCGGTGCGCCGCATCGGGAGCGGCTATGACGAGATCCGCGCCCTGATCCTCGGCAGCGCCGATGGCATCCCCAAGACACCGGACTGGGCCGCCGCGCTGACAGGCATCGCCGCCGGGCGCATCGTCGAGATTGCCCGCAAGCTCACCGCCGGACCGGCGCTGATCAACCTCTCCTGGTCGCTGCAGCGCGCAATTGTAGGGGAGCAGCCCTATTGGGCCGCGCTCGTTCTCGCCACGCTGTCCGGCCAGATCGGGCGCCCGGGTTGTGGCCTTGCCTGCGGGCTGTCGGCGGTTTCTTCGGTCGGCAATCCGATCCGCCGGATGCGCGGGCCGGCCTTTTCGCAGGGCGAGAACCCGGTTGCCGAGTTCATCCCGGTTGCGCGGATCACCGAGATGCTGGAACGCCCCGGTGATACAATCACCTACAACGGTGGCCCGCTCGAGCTGCCCGATATCCGGCTCATCTGGTGGGCCGGGGGCAATCCCTTTCATCACCATCAGGACCTCAACCGGCTGGCCCGCGCATGGCAGCGCCCCGAGACCGTCATCGTGCAGGAGAGCGTCTGGACGGCCACCGCCCAGCATGCCGATCTGGTGTTTCCCTCGGCCCTGCCGTTCGAGCGCGAAGACATTGCCGCGGCCTCCCGTGACGATTGGCTGGTCTACTCCCGGCAGGTCATGCCGCCCCCGGAGGGGATCGAAACCGACCACGCCGTGCTGACGCGCATCGCCGGTCACCTTGGCCTCGACGCGGCTTTCACCGGGGGGCTCTCGGAGCGTGCGTGGATGGAGAAGCTCTATGCCGGCTACCGTGCGGCGCATCCGGAGCTGCCAGATTGGCAGGGGCTCGCCGAGACCGGATATGCCAGGCTCGCCGCCCCGCCGCCCGACGAGGTGGTGCAGCCGCTGGCGCGGTTTGTTGCCGCCCCGTCCGAAGCCCCGCTGTCCACGCCCAGCGGCCTGATTGAGCTTCTGCCGCCGCTTTTGCAGCGACACGACAGCCGCTTGCAGGCCGCATTGAGCGCGCCCGCCCCAAGCGATGCGGGCGAGCCGGAAGCCTACCCGCTGCGCCTCCTGTCGCCCCAGCCCGAAGCCCGCCTGCACAGCCAGCTCGATGGCGCGCCCGCTGCAAGCGAGGCCCGCAGGCAGGGCTGCGAGGTCGCCCGCGCCCACCCGGCCGACATTGCCGCCGCCGGGCTGGAAGACGGGGCGCTGGCCGTGATCCACAATGACCGCGGCGCCGTCAGGGTTGCCCTCGAGGCCGATCCCCGCGTTGCGCCCGGCCACATCGTTCTGCCGACCGGTGGCTGGTATCGTCCCGAGCCCCAGGCCGACGGCAGCCTGCTGGACCTTGGCGGCAACCCGAACGCCCTGACCCGCGACCTCGGCTCCTCGGAGCTGTCGCAAGGCGCAAGCGCGGGCGGCACCCGCGTTGCCCTTCGGGCGCTTGGGCCGTAACTGGCTTTCGGGCCTGCTGTGAGCGTGCAGGATTTCCTGCGCGGCCTTTCGGGCCGGCCAGTTAGCGGCCGAAGCCGGCGGCGGTGGGGAGCCATGTGGCGAGGGCGGGGAAGGCGATCAGCAGAACGAGGCCGCCGATCATCAGCGCCACAAAGGGCGACGCGCCGCGCACGATGGTGCCGAGGGGGGCATTGGTGATGCCCTTGATGACGAAGAGGTTCATCCCCACGGGCGGAGTGATCATCGCCAGCTCGAGGTTGATCATCAGAAGCACGCCATACCAGATCGGGTCGATCTGGAGGGCGATCATGGTGGGCAGCAGGATTGGGGTGGTGATGAGGATGATGGCGATGCTCTCGAGGAACATGCCGAGGACGAAGATCAGCGCCATGACCACGAGGATGAAGCCGATCGGGCCGAGGCCCAATGCGGTGACCTGCTCGGTCACGCCGACGGGCAGCCGGACGAGGGTGATGGCATGGGCGAACATGGCCGCGCCCGCGATGATCATGAAGACCATCATCGAGGTGCGCATCGTGGCATAGGCGCAGTGCCAGAGGTCTGTGAGGCCGAAGTTGCGGTAGACCAGCACCGCCACCAGCAGCGCGTAGAGCGAGCCTGCGGCGGCGGCCTCGGAGGCGGTGAAGACGCCGAAGTAGATGCCGCCCATCACCACCGGCGGGGCCAGAAGCGCCCAGATCGAGCGGCGCAGCGCGGCGGTTGCCTTCTTCCAGCCCGCCCAGTCGGGCGCGTCGATGCCGCTGCGGCCGCGCGCCTGCACCATGCACCAGCCCGAGAACATCAGCGCCAGCAGCAGGCCGGGGATGATGCCCGCGAGGAAGAGCCCGCCGATGGAGGCCTCGGAGACGATGGCGTAGAGGATCATCGGGCCGGAGGGCGGGATGAGGATGCCCAGCGTGCCACCCGCCGCGACTACACCCAGCGCGTCGCGCTCGGCGTATCCGTAGCGCTTCATCTGTGGGATCGCGCTGGAGCCGATGGAGAGCGCGGTGGCGACCGAGGAGCCCGAGATGGCGGCGAAGATGGTGCAGGCCATGACGGTGGCCACGCCGAGGCCGCCCTTGATATGGCCGATAAGGGTGTGGGCGAAACTGTAGAGATCGTCGATCACCTTGGCGCGGATCATCACCTGCGCCATGAAGACGAAGAGCGGGATGGTCGCCAGCACCGGCTTGTTGAGATGCGCGAAGACCGCATCGCCTAGCCCGTCGATATCGCCCTCGACCAGCACGAGGATCGCGGTGGCGGTGAGCCCGAGGGCGGCGAAGATGGGTATGCCCGCGAGCAGCAGCAGGATCAGCCCGAGGAAGACGAAGGCGAGGGTCATGGCAGCGGCCTCAGGGTGCGCCAGAGCCTGAGCGCGGCGGTGAGAAACAGAAGGCCCGCGCCGAGCACCACGGGGAGCTGGGGGATCCATGTCTGGATTTCGATGTAGCCGATGGAATAGGAGCCGAAGCGGCGGGCAAATTCGATGCTGTCCCAGATCGAGATCCCGACCACGGCGGCGAAGACCATGACCGCGAGATGTGCCAGAGCGGCCTGTGCCCGGGCACGCGCGCCGCTGAGGCGGTTGGTGAGCAGGTCAATCCCGATGTGGTCCCCGCGCCGCAGGGCCTCTGCCGCGCCCAGCATCACCACGGCGACCAGCAGGTACCCGGACATCTGGTCGTTCCACTGGAGGGGCGCGTCGAAGACGTAGCGGCGCACCACGGCGACGCAGATCTGGCCGAAGATCCACAGGATCAGCAGCGTCGACAGCGCGCCGCAGAGGCGGACGAGGCCGGTGACGATCCGGTCGGGAAAGAGGGGAAGGCGGGAGGCGGCGGTCTGCGCCCCCTCCTTGTTCTGCTCGTGCATGGGCCGGTCAGGTCACATCTTGCCGAGGAGTTCGATCAGCTTGGCGCTGTCGGCATCACCCTCGCCAAAGGCCTTGTCGAAGGCCGGGCGCATCACCGCTTCCAGCGCGTCGATCTCCTCCTGGGTGGCGATGTGAACGGTCACGCCCTTCTCCTTCAGCTGGTCCGGCCCGGCCGCACCGGCTTCGACGGAGGCTTCGATCGCCCATGCGGAGGCTTTCGCGCCTGCTTCGGCGAGGGCGGCCTTTGAGGCGTCGGAAAGCCCGTCGTAGAACTCGGGATTCAGGTAGCCGTGCAGGTAAGCCGAGAGCACCGGCACCACGGTGAAGGCGTCCTGCACTTCGTAGTACTTGCGCGACACGGCGGCGGCAACGTCGGTCACGGCGCCGTCGATCACGCCCGTCGCCAGCGCCTGATAGACCTCGGAGCCGGGCATGGCGGTGGGGGTGGCGCCCAGCGCGGCGAGGCTGGCATCGAACGGCGGGGTGAGGCCGCGGAACTTGAGGCCGGCGAAATCTTCGGGCGTGACCAGCGGCTCGCCGTTGGTGGTGAAGACCGAGCTGTTGGTCTGGAACATCCAGACGACGTTCTTCACGCCCTTCTCCAGCAGCTTTTCCTCGAGATAGGCGGCGGCCTCGGACTCGGGCCACTTTTCCCAGATCTCGATATCCCCGAAGGCGAAGGGCGCCACGGTGACGTTCATCATCGGCAGGGTCTTGCCCCACTGGAAGTTCAGCGAGAAGGCGCATTCGATATCGCCCTTGGCGGTGGCGACGATGTTGTCATTCGCGCCGACGAGGCTGTCGGCCCCGAAGACCTGAACGTCGATCTCGCCATTGGAGAGGGTTTCGACCTCTTCGGCCCAGCGGTCGACGACCTTTGCGATGTGGTGCGCCGGGGGCAGCTGGTGGCTGCAGCGCATTTCGGTGGCGGCCTGAGCGGCCGGGCCCGCCAGAAGGGCCGCGCCGAGGGCGGCGGTTGCGATGGTTTTCATGATGTGTCTCCTCCCAAAAGTCTGGTCAGGCCCTTGCCTGCCATGTTGCATTCTGCGGCGGTCCTGCGCGGTGCAGGGCGCCGTGAAATTCCTCGCCCGGCATCGCCTCCTCCGCTATGGCCCGGGCGGCCTTGAGGGCTTCGAGGTCGATACCCGTGGGAAAGCCCATGGATTCGGCCAGGAAGACCACGTCTTCGAACACGACATTGCCGGTTGCGCCGGGCGCGAAGGGGCAGCCCCCGAGCCCGCCGAGCGAAGCGTCCACCACCCGTGCGCCGTTGTCCAGCGCGGCGGCGGCGTTGGCCACGCCCATGCCGCGGGTGTCGTGCAGGTGGATGATGAAGGGGCGGTTGCCGCAGAGCTTTTCCATCTGCGCGCAGAGGGCGCCAACGGCCTTCGGCCCGGCATAGCCCACGGTATCGGCGAGGCCGACGATATCGGCTCCGGCCTCAAGGCAGCTCTCGGCGAGGCGGAGCACCTGCGCGGGGTCCACATCGCCCGAAAGCGAGCAGCCGAAGGCCATGGCGATGCCGGCGTTCACCAGCTTTTCCGGTGCCTGAGCGTTGCGCAGAGCGGCGACCTTGCCCACCAGTTCGACGGCGGCGGCGCGGGGGCGTCGCATGTTGGCCTCGCTGTGCTCTTCGGTGGCGGAGACCACGCAGACCATCTCGCGGATCGCCGTGGCCAGTGCCGCCTCGGCGCCGCGCTCATTCAGCGTGAGGCCGGCGGAATGCAGGTTAAGCGCTTCGCTGGCGGCGATCATCTGCGCGATATCGGCGAATTGCGGAAAGCGGGCGGCGGGCAGGAAGGAGCCGACCTCGTAATGGCGCACGCCCGCTGCGGCCTCGGCCTTCAGCCAGGCGTGCTTGGCCTCGGGCGAGGGGAACGCCTTGGCGAGTTGCAGCCCGTCGCGCAGGCCGACCTCGCGGAGCGTCACCCAGTCGGCGGGGTAGATGGCTTCGAGGCTCATGCCGTTGCTCCCATGCCGCTGGCCTCTGCGATCTCCTCGTCGCTCAGGCCTGCCGCCGCCAGCACGGCGTGGGTGTCGTCACCGATTGCGGCGATATCCAGCGTGTCGCCGTGCAGCGGCTTGCCGTCGATCTCGAAGGGCATGATTGGGGCGCGGTAGGTTTCGCCTTCGGGCAGGCGGGAGGTGAAGAGGCCGCCGGGGCGGGTGACATGCGGGTCGTCATACATTTCGGCGGGGCGATGGATGGGCGAGAAGGGGATGCCGGCGGGCTCGAAGGCTGTCAGCAACTCGTCGAACGCGCGGGCGCGGACGGCCTCGGCCACGATCGGGATGGTCCAGTCGCGAGCTTCGATCTGGTCCATCCGCTTTTGCAGGCGGGGATCGTCGCGCAGGGTTTCCAGCCCGAGGATGTTGCAGAGCGTCACCCATTGGCCTTCGGTCACCGCGCCGATGAAGATCTGGCGGGAGTCGGCGGTTTCGAAGATGTCGTAGACCGGCCATGAAAATTCGCGCTCGGGCATCGGCGGGGCCTCGCGGCCCTCGATGTCGAACTGCACCATGTGCTGGGCGACGAGGAACAGGCAGTTCTCGAAGAGGCCGGTGCGCAGGGTGCGGCCCTTGCCGTCCTTGCCGCGCTGGAGCAGGGCGGCGAGCACCGCGAAGGCGCCGAAGAGGCCGCCCATGATGTCATTGGCAGAGGAGCCGATGCGCAGCGGGCGCCCCGTCGGGCCGGTCATATAGGCCATGCCGGTCATCATCTGCACGACCTCGTCCATCGCGGTGCGGTTCTCGTAGGGGCCTTTCAGGAAGCCCTTGAGCGAGGAGACGATCAGCTCGGGGTAGCGGGCGCGCAGCACCTCGGGCGCAAAGCCCATTTTGGCAAGCGACTGGTCGCGGAAGTTCTCCACAAAAATATCCGCGCCGTCCAGCAGCCGGTGCAGCGCGGCCTTGCCGGCCTCGGACTTCAGATCGAGCGTGATGCTCTTCTTGCCGCGGTTGAACGTGGGGTAGAAGCCCCGGCCCATGCCGGTGAGGGCGCGGGTCTTGTCGCCCTCGGGGGGTTCGACCTTGATGACCTCGGCCCCCAGCAGGCCAAGGAACATGCCGCAGGATGGGCCCATGATCATATGGGTCATCTCGACAACGCGCAGCCCGGCCAGCGGCCTGAGGTCTTCAGTCATGGTGGTCCTCCCGACTCGGAGGATAGCCAAGCGGCACCTCACGGAATATTATAATGTTTCGACCTTATCTTTCTGGAAACCAGAATGCTCGACACGCGCCAGCTTCAATACTTCGCGGCGATCTGCGAACACGGCTCGCTGTCGCGCGCCTCCACGCATCTCAACGTGGCGGCCTCTGCCCTGAGCCATCACCTTGCACAGCTGGAAGGGCGGTTCGGGCAGGCCCTGTTCGAGCGCAAACCGCGCGGCATGGAGCCGACGGCGGCGGGACGGCGGCTTTATGACCATGCCCGGCTCATCCTGAAGGCCATGACTTCGGCGGAGGCCGATATGGCGGACAAGGCCGACAAGGTGTCGGGGCCGGTCTCGGTCGGCATGTCCTTCTCGGCGGTGAAGGCTGTGGGTGTGCCCTTCATCTCGCAGGTCGTGCGCGATTTTCCGGCGGTGCAGCTGGCCCTGACCGAGAGCCTCTCGGGGGCGGCCCTGCCGCATCTTCTGGCCTCCGACATCGACATGGCGCTGATCTACAATCCGCCGGAGGATGCGATCTTCAATGCCGAGCCGGTGCTGGAAGAGCGCATGGTCTGCATCGGGCGGCCCGAGATCATCGGCGAAACCCGCGAGCCGATCACCTTCAGCGAGCTTCTGGAGCTGCCGATCATCCTGTTGCGTCAGGGGATCTCGGCCCGCGCCATCATGGATGACACGGCGCTGCTGAAGAAGATCGAGGCCCGCGCGGTGCTTCAGATGAACTCGGTGCAGGCCATCGCGGGCTCGCTGGAGGCGGGCCTTGGCTGCGTCATCGGCACCCGGCTCTTCATGCAGGACCAGCTCGACAGGGGAACGGTCACGGCCCGTCCGATCGTGAGTCCGGAACTTTCGCGCACGCTGCACATCTGCCGTCTTGCCTCTCGCCCCTCGACCTATGCGTCGGAGGCTATTCGGGAGACCCTGCTGTCGCACGTGCGACAGGCGGTGGCCTCGGGGGTATGGGATGCGCAGATGGTGGAGCGGGGCTGAACTGCGGCTGGGCCGCGCGGCTGTGGCGTGGTGGAACGTTTCGCACTGCTCCCGGAGCGCTGGGGTGGTTCAGGGGCAGGCTTCGGACCAGCGTTTCGCATAGGCCGTCAGCCTGTCGTCTGCCGGGTCCGGTGCAGGCGGCTTGTGTACCGCGCTCGGACGATCGGCGGGGCGTTTGACCAGCAGGGCTGCGCCCGTGCTGGTGCCGGTGGCGCTGATCGTGGGGCGAACGGGGCAGCCTGTGGCGGCGGAGAGCATCCTCACGTAGGGGCGGCTCTTGGCGAAGGGGCCCTCGAGGATGATGGTGCCGCGATGGCCGATCAGGTCGAGGCAGTGGCGGGTTACCAGCGCGAGGTAGAAGGACACCGCAACGCCGCGTTCGGCGCTGCCGACGACGGGTTCGGGGCCGATCCAGCGGGCGGTGCAGCCGCGATAGGGGCCGGTTTCGGGGACGACGGCGGGCAGGAGCATGATGCCTGCGTCGAGCACCGCGGAAATCGCGGCATCGGTTGCCTCGGGGTAGGGGCCGCCGGTGGCCAGATCGTGCTCGCGCCCGCCCATGAAGCGGGCGGAGGGAACGGCTGTGCCATGGGCGCTGACGTTGATCAGCACGTCCTTGCCGGGGTCGAGCGGCAGGGATTGGCCGCCGACCGACATCGCGACGGTCCATGTGCCGCTGGAAACCACGGAGAAGGGCGGTTCCTGCGCTAGGATATGGGGGAGCAGGGAGGCGTTGCTGTCATGGATGCCGCAGGTCACGGGCGTTTCGGGGGCAAGCCCGGTGCGTGCGGCGATGTCCGGCAGGATGGTGCCCAGCACCTCTGCGGAGCGGCGGGCCGGAGCGATTTTGGCGGCAATACCGAGCCGGTCGACCAGAGAGGAGAACTGCCCCTTGTGCGGGTTCCACAGGTCGGTGTGGCAGCCGAGCGAGGTCACATCGGTGGCAGCGATGCCGGTCAGGCGGTGGGCCCAGTACTGGGGGTAGGTGACGATGGTGCTGGTGCGGGCCTTCAGGTCTGGGTCACGCGCAAATTGCCAGAAGAGCTGTGCGCCGACATTCAGCCCCCCAGCGAGCTTGGGGGAGCCGGTCTCGTCGAAGGGTGGGCGGAGGGCATCATATTCGGCCGCCATATCGTCGGGGCCGTTGAACTCGTAGTCGAGGATCGGCGCGGCGAGATTGCCCGCGGCGTCGAGGAGGGCCGCGCAGGCGCCGTGGGTGGTGATCGAGATTGCATCGACGCCATGCTCGGCGTGAAATCGGGCCAGCCCCTCGAGCAGAAAGGCCCAGTGTCCCTCCACGTCGAACTGCGGATAGGGCGGGCCGGGGAGGACGGTGTTGGGGCGGGTGATGACGGTGAGCTCGGTGAGGTCCGACAGATCGACCAGCGCGAGCTTGGCATTGGTCTTGCCGATGTCGATGACGGCGACGTGGCTCATGGCATGTGAAAGACGGCTTCCAGCGCAAGCGCCACCGGCTCGTTGTCGGGCCGGGTCTCCATGATGTCGGCCATGTGGGCCCACCATTTCTGCATCACCGGGTGCTCGGGCAGGGCGGCCATCCCGTGGTCGTCGCGGCGCCAGAGCACGCCGAAGAGCAGGCCGGTCTCGCGGTCGAGGTGGATGGAGTAGTCGGACACGCCGGCCTCTTTCAGCAGCGCCACCAGTTCGGGCCAGATCGCGTCATGGCGCTTGCGGTATTCCTCTTCGCAGCCCGGATTGAGCCGCATCTTGAAGGCGTATTTTTCCATCAGCGGGCCTGCCACATTTTCCAGAGGCGGGGCAGGGCGATGACCCCGATCAGGAGCGCGCCGATGACGATGGACATGACGATGCCCGGTACGTTGAGCAGCCCGAGCCCGAAGGTCACCAGCCCCATCACGAAGGCGGCGATGACCACCCCCGGGATGGTGCCCGAGCCGCCGAGGATGTTGACGCCGCCGAGCACGACCATGGTGACGACTTCCAGCTCCCAGCCGGTGGCGATGGAGGGGCGGGTCGAGCCGAGGCGCGAGGTCAGGCAGATGGCCGCGACGCCCGACATCAGCCCGGTGAGCAGGAAGAGGATGAACTTCACCCGCGCCACCCGGATGCCGGAAAACAGCGCCCCGGTGGGGTTGTTTCCGATGGCGTAGACGGCGCGGCCGAAGTTGGTCGTGTGCAGGATCACGCCGTAGATCGCCGCGATGATGGCGAAGAGCACCAGCTCGAAGGTGATGACCCAGAAGACGTAGCCCTGCCCGAAGAAGGCGAAATCGGACGGGTAGCCGGTGAAGGCCTGATCGCCCAGCACGATGTAGGAGATGCCGCGAAACAGGCTCATGGTGCCGATGGTCACGACGATGGAGGGCAGGCCGAGCCGCGTGACCAGCACCCCGTTGAAGGCGCCGCAGAGCAGGCCGGTGCCGAGGCCGACGAGGATCAGTACCGGCGTTCCCGCTCCCATCTGCACCGCCGCACCCATCGCGGTGGAGGCCAGCGCGATGATTGCAGCCACCGACAGGTCGATCTCGCCGGAGATGATCAGCAGCGCCATGGCAAAGGCGATCATCGCCTTCTCGGTGAAGTTGAAGGTGGCGTCCGAGAGGTTCCAGGCGTCGAGGAAATAGGGCGAGGCCATGCTGTTGGCAAAGAAGATTGCGATGGCCACGAGCAGCAGCAGGGATTCCCAGCTTTTCAGGCGCTTCTGGAACGGTGATTGCAGCCGGTCGGGAATGAAACGGGTCGTATCGGTCACGCCGCGTGCTCCGCTGATTTGAGGATGATCCTGCCCTTGGTGCGCGAGGCCCGCGCGTTGACGGCGACCGCGATGATGATCGCACCACCCGAGATGGCGAGTTGCCAGAAGGGAGAGACGTTGATCACCGGCAGGGCGTTCTTGATGACGCCGAGAAACAGCGCGCCCAGCAGCGCCCCGCCGACCGATCCGATGCCACCGGCGATGGAGATGCCGCCGATGACGCAGGCGGCGACCACGTCGAGCTCGAAGCCGCCGGCGATGTCGACATAGGCCACCGCGTAGCGCGAAACCCAGAGGTATCCCGTCAACCCGGCGAGCGCGCCCGAAATGGTGAAGGCCCAGAACTGCGTGCGCCCCACGTCGATGCCGGTATAGGTCGCCGCATGGGGGTTGCCGCCCACCGCATAGGCCGCCCGGCCCAGCGTGGTGCGCGACATGACGATGGTGAAGACGAGAACGACAAGGATGGCGGTCCAGCTCAGCATCGGCAGGCCGAGGAATTCGAAGCGCGGAAAGGCCTTGAAGGCGGCGCTCATCTCGTGGCTGTTCACCCATTTTCCGTCGGAAATCAGGAAGATGATGCCGCGATAGATGGTCATCGTCCCGAGCGTCACCACGATGGGCGGAATGTCGAGCTTCCACACAAGAATGCCGTTGAACGCGCCCATCAGGGCGCCGAGCACCACCGCGACCAGCAGGATCACCGCCACCGGCACACCGGGAAAGGCGAGGTTGAGCATGGAGACCACCATGCCGGTCAGCGCGAGGTTGGCGGCGACGGAGAGGTCGATGCACTTGGTCAGGATCACGATCATCTGGCCGATGGCCAGCAGGATCAGGGGCGAGGTGTCGTTGAACACATCGGCCAGATTGGACGGCGCAACAAAGGCCGGAAACCGGGTGGCGATCAGCGCCAGCAGCACTGCGATGGCCCCGAGCAGCAGCACCTCGCGGGAGGTGATCAATCGTTGCAGCATTGCGTCCTCAAATCCCCGCCGCGTGGCGGACAAGCGTTTCGGGGGTCAGGTCATCGCCGGCCAGCTCCGCCACCATCCGGCCTTCGCGCATCACGAGGACGCGGTCGGACATTCCGAGGATCTCGGGTATCTCGGAGCTGACCATGATGACGGCCAGCCCTTCGGCAGCCAGCTCGGCCATGAATTCGTGCACCGCGGCCTTGGAGCCGATGTCGATGCCCTTGGTCGGCTCGTCGAGAATGATGACCTTGGGCTGCGTGGCCAGCCACTTGGCGATCACCACCTTCTGCTGGTTGCCGCCCGAGAGGTTGCCGACATCGGTATCGAGCGAAGCGGCGCGCAGGTCGAGCCGGTCGGTGTATTCGCGGGCCAGCTTAAACTCTTCGGCAAGTTGCAGGAACCCGCGGCGCGAGGTGCGCCCGATCGAGGGCAGGGTGACGTTCTGGAAGATCGGCAAGGCGGTGATCGCGCCCTGCTTGCCGCGGTCTTCGGGCACGTAGACGATGCCCTGCGCGATGGCCTCGGCGGGCGAGCGGATCACGGTGAGGCGCCCTTCAACCTTCGTCACGCCCTTCGAGGGGCGGGTGATGCCGAAGAGCGCCTGCATGAACTCCGAGCGCCCGGCACCCACCAGCCCGTAAAAGCCAAGAATTTCGCCGCGTTTCAGCGAAAAGCCGATGTCGTCGAACTCGGTCGGGTGGCAGTAGCCCACCACCTGAAGCACCTCCGCGCCCGGGGCGCTCCGCCGGTCGGGGAAGACCTGGCTCACGTCGCGGCCCACCATCATCTTCACCAGCGCCGCCTCGTCGATCTCCGAGATCAGCCCGTCACCGATGAACTGACCGTCGCGGAACACGGTGTAGCGGTCGGCGATGCGGAAGATCTCGTCGAACTTGTGGCTGATGAAGAGGATTGCCTTGCCCTGCGCCTTCAGCTTCTCGACCAGCTCGTACAGCTCCTCGATCTCCTTGTGCGAGAGCGCGGCGGTCGGTTCGTCCATGATGACGACACGGGCATCGACCGAGAGCGCGCGGGCGATGGCGACGAGGTGCTTGTTGGCGATCCCGAGGTCGCGCAGCTTGTGGGCGGGGTCGATCTCGGCGCCGATGCCGCGCAGGATCTCGGTGGCGCGGGCTTCCATGGTGGCCCAGTCGATGAGGCCGAAGCGCCCGCGCGGCGCGTGCCCCAGAAAGATGTTCTCGGCAACCGAGAGCTCATCGAACAGCACGGTTTCTTGGTGGATCGCGGTGATCCCGGCCTTCGCGGCGTCCTGCGCCGTCGCAAATCGGGTGGGCACGCCATCGACGAGGATCTGGCCGTCGTCGGGTTGGTAGATGCCGGTCAGGGTCTTGACCACGGTGGATTTGCCGGCGCCGTTTTCGCCGATCAGCGCCGTCACCTGGCCTGGGTAGAGCCGGAGCGAAACGCCATCCAGCGCCTTGACGCCCGGAAATGTCTTGGTGATGCCGTCGAGGGCCATGGCCGGCTGCGCCGCCGCCGGGGCGGGAGACTCGGCTTCAGTCTGCATCAGCATGTGATCAGCCCTCTACGGTTTCAGGAAAGTCTGGTGGGTGGCCGGGAGGACAGTGCCCCCCGGCCCATCGGCGCGCCGAAGCGCGGCGGGATCAGAAGATCGACTTGAACTCGTCGATGTTCGAGCTGTCGTAGACGAAGGGATCTGCCATGGCGGCGGAGTTCGTCTCGTCCAGCGTGATGGTGCCCATGCGCCCGATGGAGATTTCGGCGCCGGGCTCTGCTGTTGCCTCTTCGGAGGCCAGGGCATGGGCGATCATCGCTGCCGAATAGCCGAGGTCGATCGGGTTCCAGATGGCGAAGCTCTTGGAGGCACCGCTTTCGATGGCACCGGCCATTTCGGACGGCAGGCCGAGGCCGGTCACGTTGACCTGCCCGATCTTGCCCGCATCCTCGACCGCCTGCGCGGCGGCCACGATGCCCACCGAAGTCGGCGCGATGATGGCGTCGAGATCGGGATAGGACTGCATGAGGCCCTGAGCTTCGCGATAGGACTTGTCGGCCAGATCGTCGCCATAGACGGTCGAGACCACTTCGATGCCGGGATAGTCGCCCATCACCTTGGTCATCTCCTCGATCCAGATGTTCTGGTTGGTCGAGGTGGTGGTGGCCGACAGCAGGGCAACCTGGCCGCCGTCGGGCAGCTGATCGGCTGCCAGCTTGATGATCATGTTGCCGATCAGCGCGTTGGACGAGGGGTTGAGGTGCATCTGGCGGCCTTCTTCGGCCACGCCGGAATCCCACGAGATCACGGTGATTCCGCGCTGCATCGCTTTCTTCAGGGTTGGCACCAGCGCGTCGGTGTCATTGGAGGACACGGCAATCGCGTCGACACCCTGGGCGATCAGCGAGTTGATGACCTCGATTTGGCCTTCGGCGGTGGTATCGGTCGGGCCGGTGTAGATGATCTCCACATTGCCCAGCTCGGCGGCAGCCTCCTCGGCACCCTTGTGAGCGGCCTCGAAAAAGCCGATGCCCAGGGCCTTGACCACAAGCGCGATGCGCATGTTGTCCTGCGCCATGGCCGAGGTGCCCATGAGCGATGCGCCGAGGGTAAGGCCCATGGCAAGTTTGGTGAAATGACGTCGTTTCATTTAGGTTTCCTCCCTTGAAAAACGAAATGTGAGGCCGGTCTATGAGGCCGCTTCTTCCGCGTTCTGCGCCGCGCCCGATTGCGCGACGATCAGCTTTACGTCGGCTGCCTCCAGCATGGCGGCGGCCTTGTCGGTGATGCCCTCGTCGGTGATCACCGTGTCGATTCGGGCCAGCGGGCAGAGCACCAGGCTGGAGCGGTTCTCGAACTTCGTGCTGTCGACCAGAACCACCAGCTCGTCGGCCTGACCGATCAGCTTCTGTTCGGCCTGGATCAGCAGCGGGTCGGCCTCCATCAGCCCGATGGGGCCCAGCCCCTGGGCGCCCATGAACATGCGGCGCGCGTAGAAGTTGCGGGTCACGTCATTGTCGAATGGGCTGAGGATGATGTTCTGCTCGCGATAGATCGCCCCGCCGGAGAGCATGATGGTGTTCTTGGAGTGCTTCAGCAGGTGCTCGGCGATGGGAAAGCTGTTGGTGAAGATCTGGCAGCGGCGCGAGGCCAGCGGATGCACCATCTGGAAGGTCGTCGTGCCGCCGTTGATGATGATCGAGTCGCCATCGTCGCAGAGGTCGGCCGCGGCGCGGGCGATGGCCTGCTTTTGCCCGCCCTGCATGGTCTGGTTGACGGAAAACGGCCGCCCTGCGAGGCCGACGAACTGCGGCGGGCTGATCGCCTCGGCCCCGCCCCGCACCCGGCGCAGCTTTTTCTGCATGTGCAGCGCGGCGACATCGCGGCGGATCGTGGCTTCGGACGCTTCGGTCAGATTGCACAGGTCTGCCACCGTCACCATCGGGCGATCCTGGACAGCGGAAAGAATGATCCTGTGGCGTTCTGTTTCGTGCATGACGTCCTCCCTTGGCTCGCAACCATCAGCGAATCGATGGCTTCTGTCAATCATAAACAATCAATTTCACTCATACTGCGGTGCAGAATGATTGATAATGATTGAAGTTGATTGACAGAAGGGGGCCAAAGCCGCAGTCTCCGCCCCAAGCCGTTATGCAGGGCGCGGGGCGCCCAAAGGGAGGATGCCATGCTGAAAACCGTTGAATCTCAGCTTCTTGAGAACCGTTGGGACGAGAGCGAGGCCGCCGGAAAGAGCGAATCGGAGTTGTTGCTCTATCGCTCCAACATTCTGGGGGCCGACAAGCGCGTGACGAACTATGGCGGCGGCAATACCTCGGCCAAGGTGATAGAGACGGACCCGCTCACCGGCGGGGAGGTCGAGGTTCTTTGGGTCAAGGGCTCGGGCGGGGATATCGGCTCGATTGAGATGGACGGTTTCGCCACGCTCTACATGGAGAAGCTGGAGGCGCTGAAGGGGCTCTATCGCGGTGTGGAGTTCGAAGACGAGATGGTCGGCTACCTGCCGCATTGCACCTTCCGGCTGAACCCCCGCGCCGCCTCGATCGATACGCCGCTGCACGCCTACGTGCCGCGCAGGCATGTCGACCACGTGCACGCCGATGCGATCATCGCCATTGCGGCCTCGAGAAACTCGAAGGAGCTGACGCAGGAGATCTTCGGCGACAGGATCGGCTGGCTGCCGTGGAAGAAGCCGGGCTACGAGCTGGGGCTTTGGCTTGGCAAGTTCTGCGCGGAAAACCCGGAGGCCGATGGCGTCGTGCTCGAAAGCCACGGGCTCTTCACATGGGGTGACACCGCGAAGGCCTGCTATGACAAGACCATCGAGGTGATCAACACGGCTACCCAGTGGCTGGCCGCGAAAACCGAGGGCGTCGCGGCATTCGGCGGTGCCAAGCATCAGAGCCTGCCCGAAGCCGAGCGCCGCGCCACCGTTGCCCGGCTGATGCCCGCCATTCGCGGCTTCGTTTCCGGTAACCAGCACATGGTCGGCCATTTCAACGACAGCGACGCCGTGCTCGAATTCGTCAACGCGCAGAACATGGAGCCGCTGGCTGCGCTTGGCACCTCCTGCCCCGACCATTTCCTGCGCACCAAGATCCGCCCTCTGGTGGTGAACTTCGACCCCGCGAAAGGCAATCTCGACGAGGTTCTGCAGGGCCTGCCGGCGCAGATCGAGGCCTACCGCGAGGACTACAAAGCCTATTACGAGCGCTGCAAACACGACGACAGCCCGGCGCTGCGTGATCCCAACGCGGTGGTCTATCTCGTGCCGGGCGTCGGCATGATCACATTCGCCAAGGACAAGGCGACGGCGCGGATTTCCGGGGAATTCTACGTCAACGCGATCAACGTGATGCGCGGTGCGTCCTCAGTGTCCGAATACGTCGGCCTGCCCGAGCAGGAGGCCTTCGACATCGAGTACTGGCTGCTCGAAGAGGCCAAGTTGCAGCGGATGCCCAAGCCAAAATCGATGGCGGGGCGGGTGGCCCTGGTCACTGGCGGAGCCGGGGGCATCGGCGCGGCGACGGCAGAACGCTACCTGCGCGAAGGGGCCTGCGTCATGCTGGCCGACATCAATGACGAGGCGCTGGCCTCGACCCTGGGCAACCTCAGCCAGCGATACGGGCGCGACGTGGTGCGCACCGTCAACATGAACGTCACCGACGAAACAGCCGTGGCGCGCGCCTACGACGAGGTTGCGGTGGAGTTCGGCGGCATCGACATTCTGGTCTCCAACGCCGGGATCGCCTCTTCGGCGCCCATCGAGGAGACCTCGCTGGCGCTCTGGAACAAGAACATGGACATTCTCTCCACCGGCTATTTCCTCGTCAGCCGTGCGGCCTTCAAGGTGATGCGGGTGCAGGACATGGGCGGCGCGATTGTCTTCGTCGCTTCCAAGAACGGCCTCGCCGCCAGCCCCAATGCCGCGGCCTATTGCACCGCGAAAGCGGCAGAGATTCACCTCGCTCGCTGTCTTGCGCTGGAGGGGGCGGAGGCCGGTATCCGTGTCAACGTGGTCAATCCCGACGCGGTGCTGCGCGGCTCGAAGATCTGGGAGGGCGACTGGCTGGAGCAGCGCGCCGGCACCTATGGCACCGACAAGGAGGGGCTGGAGGAGATGTATCGCCAGCGCTCGCTGCTGAAACGCTCGGTTCTGCCCGAGGACATTGCCGAGGCCGCCTTTTTCCTGGCTTCGGACCTCTCGGCCAAATCGACCGGAAACATCCTCAATGTGGATGCGGGCAACGTTCAGGCGTTCACCCGCTGAGCGCGGGTTTGGGAGGAAAGACAATGAGCACCTATGACAGCGCCAAGGCGCAGTTTGCCGATTGGGGCATCGACACCGAGGCCGCGCTCGAGCGGCTCAAGACTATTCCGATCTCGATGCATTGCTGGCAGGGCGATGACGTGGTGGGGTTTGAAAAGCGCACCGGCACCTCCGGCGGCGGCATTCAGGCCACCGGCAACTATCCGGGCCGCGCCCGCAACCCCGATGAGCTGCGCGCGGATCTGGAGTTTGCCTATTCGATGATCCCCGGCTCGCACCGGCTGAATCTGCACGCCATGTATCTCGACACCGACGAAACGCCCGACCGCGACGAGATCGAGTACGCACACTTTGCGCCTTGGGTCGATTGGGCCAAGGCGCAGGGCATCGGGCTGGATTTCAACCCGACCTTCTTTGCGCACGAAAAGGCTGACGACAATCTGACCCTTTCGCATCCCGTCAAGGCGATCCGCGACTTCTGGATCGAGCACGGGAAACGCACGCGCGAGATCGCCGCGAGGATGGGCGAAGAGCTGGGGAGTGCCTGCATCAACAACATCTGGGTGCCGGACGGCTACAAGGATGTGCCCGTCGACCGCATGGCGGCGCGGAAGCGTCTGCAGGCTGCGCTGGACGAGATGCTGGCGCCGGCGCACGACAGGGCGCTGCTGCTGGACGCGGTCGAAAGCAAGCTTTTCGGCATTGGCGTCGAGTCCTGCACGGTGGGCAGCCACGAGTTCTACATGGGCTATGCGATCCGCAAGGGCACGCTGCTCTGCCTCGACATGGGCCATTTCCACCCGACCGAGAACATCGCCGACAAGCTGTCGGCCTGCGCCCTGTCGCTCGACGAGATCCTCCTTCATGTCAGCCGCCCGATGCGCTGGGACAGCGACCATGTGATCCTGCTGAACGACGACATTCAGGCGATGGCCAACGAGCTGGTGAGCGGCGAGATGCTGGGGCGCACCCACATCGGGCTGGATTTCTTTGACGCCACGATCAGCCGCACTGCGGCCTGGGCGATCGGCACACGCAACATGCAGAAGGCTCTGCTGCGCGCCCTGCTGCTGCCGCTGGAGCGGCTTCGGAAGGCGGAGGAGAGCCTCGATTTCTCCACCCGCTTCATGCTGACGGAGGAGTTCAAGGATCTGCCCTTCGGGGCGGTCTGGGCCGAGTTCTGCGCACGGGCCGAGGTGCCGGCGGGAACGGCGCTGATCGACAGGCTCGACGCCTACCAGGCCTCGGTTGCCGGTCGCTGAGGTTCGGCCTGTGGCGCCGAGGCTGACGCAGGGCGGCGCCCGTGTCAGGGGCTGAATTCGGGGCCGTCGTAGGTCGTGGGCACAGGAAGGGCCTTGGTGGCGACCGCACTGGCGATCTGTGCGATGTCTTCGGTGATATCGGACGGCAAGCCCGGGTCCATGCTGAGGGCAACGGCGCTTTGCGTCAGGCCGAGGGTCTGCACATGCTCGGGAAGCTGGGCGGAGAGGATATCGGCCGCGGCGCGTTCGACGGCGAGGTCGATGCGGGCGATGGCGGAGCCGAGGAAGACCTGCGGGTCCGAGGCGCACCAGTCGAGCACGTTGCCGATCTGGCGGGTGCCCTTGGCGCGGCAGGCTTCTATCGCGCCCTGACGGGCGGCGTTCAGCATGGTGAAGGTGATGTCGGCCCCGGCGGCGATCTGGGCCTCGGCCCAGGCGCGGGTGACGGTGCTGTCGTCCTGCGTACCGCAAAAGCCGGTGAGCACGCGGGTCTCCGGCGCGATGTGGCGCACCCCGGCGCAGAAGGCGGCGCGTCCCTTGAGGCCGGGGCTGACGCGGTGGCCCGAGAGATGAGCCACCGTGCCGCTGCGGGTCATCCGACCGGCAAGGCAGCCGGCAAGAAAGGCGGAATGCTCTTGCAACACCTCGTAGCTGGCAAGATTGGCGCCCGTGACCTCGCCCTGCACCACGGCGAACGCCTTGGCGGGGTGGGCGGCGGCAACCTCGCGCACCACCTTGTTGCCCTGCCCGCCGATGAAGATCACCGCGTCATTGCGGGCGGCGGCCCCGGTGAGGGCGTTGGCCATGGCCTGCGGCTCGAAGGGCACGCCGCCGAGGATCTCCACCTGCATCTCGGGCAGCGCCGCGACCCGCTCGGCCCCTTGCAGGGCGCAGGCGTTGAAGCCCGCGTCCTGCAACTCTCCAACGAAGAAAACGCAGAGCTTCATCATGCCCCCGGCGTGGCGGCGGGCATCCGGGCGCGCTCGGCGGCGGGCACGAGGAAGCTGCGGTCAAACACCTCCTCCGGCGCGGGCTGGTGGGCGTAGCCCTTGGCCTGCGCAATGAGGCGGGCGATTTCCCTCAGGCGGGCGTCTTCGACATCGCCAAGGCCAAGGGTCGCCGCCGCGTCGCCCATCTCCAGCGCCAGCGTGCCGATCAGCCGGGCGCGGTTGGCGGCGCGGTCGATGCCGGGGTTGCGGCGGGCGACGGCCTCGATGGCACCGTCGATATCGGCCACGGTATCGGCCAGCCCGCGATTGACCGCCCGGCAAAGCCCGGCGACGGCCTCGGGATGCGCCTCGCGGAACGCCCGCGTCACCATCATCGCCCCGCCGTAGAAGGCCGGGGCCTCGCTGTGCCACGCGAGGTGATGCAGCGACACAGCCGGGTCCACCCCCGCCTCGATGGCCTGCGCGGCAACGGTGTTGACGAAACCGAAAATGCCGTCCCACTCGCCGGCAAGCATCTGCGGCACCATCACCTTGTGGGGGTCTTCCGAGATGGTGATCTCAACGCTCTCCGGGTCGATCCCGGTGGCGCGGCAGAACTCGGGAAACAGCAGCCATGCGGCATCCTGCGGGTGCGAGACGAGCCGGGCGCCTGGCAGGTCGGCGGCGCTCTTGATCCGCCCGCCTGCATCGACCGCAATGGTATAGGGCGGGCGGTTGTGAATCGCCATGACGGCCACCGGCGTATCCGCGCGCCCCTCGGCCTGCATCCGCACCAGCTCGTTGAGGTCGCCATAACCAACGTCATAATCGCCGCTGGTCATGGTGGTAACGGCGCGGGCCAGCGAGCTGCCCTCGGTAAAGGTCACCTCCAGCCCTTCCTCGCGGAAATAGCCGTTGTCATCGGCCAGAAAGAACCAGGCCTGCGGGCCGGAATAGAAGGTGTTGAGGATGAAGCGCACGGGCAAAAGCCCTCCCCGTGCGGTCACATCGGCTGCGGCGAGCGTCGTCATCTCAGCCCCCGTTCACCTTGGCGGCCTCGATCAGCGGGCGCCAGACCTCGATGGTTTTGGCCACGAAGCCGTTGAACTCCTCGGTGGTCATCTCGGTATGGGCAATGCCCCACTGGTCCATCTGCTCGATGACGGCGGGGATCGCCATGATTTCCTCCACCGAGTCGTGGATGGTCTGCACCATCTCCGGGTCCATGCCCGCCGGGCCGGAAAGTCCGGTCCAGTTCTCGATCACCACGTCATAGCCGAGTTCGCGAAAGGTCGGGATCTCGGGAAAGCGCTTGGACCGCTCAGGCGAGGCAACGGCAAGCGCCACCACTTCGCCGTCTTCGATCATCGAAGAGTTCTGCGCCATCGAGTCGTAGAAGGCTTCGAGCACCCCGGCGCGGAAGTCCTGAATGGCGGGCGCGCTGCCCTGATAGGGCACATGGATGGTTTCGATCTCCAGCGCGGTATCCACCGCCTGCCCGAGGATATGGGTGATCGAGCCCACGCCCGAGGAGCCGTAGGTGATGCCATCACCCTTGGCCATGGCGATGAAGCCGTCGAGATCGGTGATCTCCAGCGCGGGCTGCACGAAGAGGCCGGGGGTGGAGGCGCCGAGGTTGGCAATATGGGTGAACCCGTCAACTGGATCGTAGGGCAGGCTATCAAACTGGGTCGGCGCGATGGTGAAGGGGGCGTTGTTGGCCAGGATCAGCGTGGTGCCATCGGCGGGCTGCTGGGCCACGTAATCGGCGGCCACGGTGCCGCCCGCGCCGGGGCGATTGTCGACCACGGCCTTCTGTCCGTATTCGCTTTCGAGATACTGCGCGAGGATGCGGGCAACCAGATCGCTGGTGCCGCCGGGCGGGAAGGTGACAACGATGCGCACCGGCTCGTCGGACCATTTTCCGGGCTCGGCGCAGGCCGCAGAGCCGAGGATGGTGGCGGCGGTGAGCATAAGGAGGGCGGAGGTTTTCATGGGCATTCGGCCTTTCTGTGGAAGCTGGGAAGGGGTTGGAAAGATCATTCGGCAGAGCGCATCGCGCCCCGGCTGCGCCGCCGCGCCTTCAGCGCGGAAGCAAAGGTGTAAACCAGCAGCCCGATGGTGACGGCGATCAGGATGCCGCTGATCGGGCGGGTGACGAATACCGTCGGATCGCCGCGCGAGAGCAGCATGGCGCGGCGAAGCTGCTCTTCCATCATCGGGCCGAGTACGAAGCCGATCAGCAGCGGCGCGGGCTCGAAACGGAACAGGCGCATGAGGTATCCGGCCCAGCCGAAAACGAGGGTCAGCCAGATATCGAAGACATTGTTGTTGACCGAATAGACGCCCATGCAGATCAGCACGATGATCGTCGGATACATGTATTTGTAGGGGATTTGCAGCAGCCGCACCCAGAGGCCGATCATCGGGATGTTCAGCACCAGCAGCAGCACGTTGCCGATCAGGAAGCTGGCGACGAGGCCCCAGAACAGGTCGGCATGTTCCACCAGAAGGCGGGGGCCGGGGGTGATGCCGTGGATCATCAGCGCGCCGATTACCAGCGCCATCGAGGCAGAGCCGGGCACGCCGAGGGTGAGCGTGGGGATAAAGGCCGTCTGCGTGGCCGAGTTGTTGGCCGATTCCGGCACCGCCACGCCTTCGATCGCGCCCTTGCCAAAGCGGGCGGCGCTCCGCGACACCTTCTTTTCAACCGCATAGGCCACGGCGGAGGCAACGGTTTGCCCGGTGCCGGGAAGCGCGCCGAAGAAGCTGCCGATGCCGCCACCGCGCAGGATCGGGGCAAACATCGCCTTCCATTCGGCGCGGCTGGGGTAGAACTGCTTGTAGTCGATCTTGTTCTGATGGGCGCCGGTGGCATTGGCCTTGATCGACACGATCAGCTCGCCCACCCCAAAGAGGCCCATGGCGACGATCACAAGGGAAACCCCGTCGCGCAGCTCGGGCACGCCCATGGTGAAACGCTCGGCGCCGGTGGTGATGTCCACGCCCACCGTGCCCAGCATCAGCCCGGCCACCACCATGGCCACCCCTTTGACGGGGCTGCCGTTGGACACCGCCGAGGCCGCGACGAGGCCCAGCAGGATCACGGCGAAATACTCGGTCGGCCCGAAATTCAGCGCCAGCGACGCCAGTGCCGGGGCCAGCACCGCCATCACCACCATGCCGATCATCCCGCCTCCAAAGCTGGCGATGGCGCTGGCGAAAAGGGCGATCCCGGCGCGCCCGTCGCGCGCCATCGGGTAGCCGTCGATACATGTGATCGACGAGGAAGGCGTGCCGGGAATGTTCATCAGGATCGAGGCAATCGAGCCGCCATATTCGGCCCCGTAGTAGACGCCCGCGATCATCACCAGCGCCGAAGTTGGCTCCAGATAGAAGCTCAGCGGTAGGATCATCGAGATCGCCGCCATCGACCCGATCCCGGGCAGTACCCCGATGAAGGTGCCGAGGAACACCCCGATGAAGCAGTAGAGCAGGTTCTGCGGTTGCAGCGCAACGAGCAGCCCGTCACCGAAATTGGCAAGGATATCCATAGGTCAGACCCCCTTGAAGGCTTGGAACGGCAGGTCGAGCAACCCGATGAACAGGCCCCAGCAGCCCAGGGCGATGATGACCCCGAGCAGCAGCTTGCCGGTGAACTTCAGGCTCGGGTCGGGCAGGCTGGCCACCACGGTGGCGATGAAGACCGCAGGCACCAGCCCGAGGCGCTCGGAGATCACCGCAAAGACGGCCAGCGCCGCGCCGATGGCGAAAAACGAAATCCAGTCGGGCCGCTCGGCATCCGAGGTGTCGCGCAGGTCCAGCACGATGATGGCGATGGCAAGCGCCGCCAGCGCAATGCCGGTGAGAACCGGAAAGGCCCCGGTGCCAAGGCGGCGGGGCGAGCCGATGCCAAGATCGAAGCCGCCGAGGATGAAGACGATACTGAGCGCGAGCAGGCCGACGCCCCCAAGCGCGCCGAGCCAGGCATGGGGCGGATGCGCGGCATCTTCCGAGCGGCGCAGGCGGAGAAGCAGCTCTCTCATTGCAGTCCCTTTCCGGGTTGGGTGAGGCGCGCCGACGACCGATAGGGCTCGGGCGATGTGTCGGCGGGCCCGAAAACCCGAACCAAGCGCGACGCCGCGACCGAGACAACTTCCCCCAGCCCCCGGCGCAACTCCCGAGGGGTCTCTTCCGCGATCCTGCTTTCGAATTGGGCAATCACGCTGGCCATGTCCTGATGGCCGTGCAGCGCGATAACGAAGGGAAAGCCGTGGCGGCTGCGATAGGCGGCGTTGAGATCGGCGAGCCGGGTGGCAATGTCGCCCTCAGGCGCGGCCAGCGCGAGGCGGCCCTGCTCCTGCCGGGAGGCGCTGGTCATCGCCTCCGGCTCGGCCGGGGCCAGCTCGGGATGGGCGCAGAGCAGGGTGATCGCCTCCTCGCGCGGCAGGCCGGTGATGGTGGCCGCGATGTGCTTGGCAAGGCTGGCGGTGTCGGAAAAGGGGCGGGCCTTCACGATCCGTTCAGCGAGCCATGGCGAGCGCTCGATCACCCGCTCCATCAGCGCACGCGCCTCCTCGGGGGCGGCCCGGTTAAGCGTGTCGATAGAGGTGTGGTCAGGCTGTGGCATGGGCGCTTTCCGGTGATGTCACGGGAAAGCTAGCGCGAGTCCTGCGTTGCCATCTATTTCAATCGCGGTCAGAGTTCATTCTGAAAATTAGAATGCTCAACGGTCCCGCCCATGCCCCTCCACATCTTCCCCCGTGCGCTGCACTACCTCGAAACCGTCGCCCGGCTCGGCTCGATACAGGCCGCCTCCCGCTCCCTCGGCATTGCCGCCTCGGCCATCGACCGCCAGATCATCGGGCTGGAGCAGGATTGCCAGGTGCCCCTGTTCGAGCGTCACCCGCGCGGGATGCGGCTCACCGCGGCGGGCGAAACCGCGGTGTTGCTGGCCCGGCGCTGGCGCGCCGATGAAGACCGGCTGTCCGACGAGCTGCGGGAAATGCAGGGCAAGCAGCAGGGCACGGTGCGGCTGGCGGCGATGGACAGCCTCTCCAACTCGGTGCTGCCGATGCTGGTGCGCAGGCTGGCCGAGGACCATCCGCGCATCAACCTCTCGATCGACATTCTCACCCCGCAGCAGGCCGCGCAGGAGCTGGATCAGGCCACGGTCGACCTCGCCATCGCCTTCAACCTCACCGCCGATAAAAGCCGCCACGTGCTATGGTCCGCCCCGCTGCCCTTCGGATGCGTCGTCGGCCCGGGCCACAAGCTCTGGGGCGCCACCTCGGTCGCGCTGAAGGATGCCGCGCAAAACCCGATCGTCGCCCAAAGCCACATCCTGCCGGTCCGGGCCTATCTCGAAAGGCGCTACGGCTGGCTGTTCGACCCGGTCAAACCGGCGCTGGTGACCAATTCGCAGCAATTGATGAAACAGGTGCTCCAGCAGGGCAAGCTCATGGCGATCACCTCGCAGATGGATGTGATCGCCGAGCTTTTGTCGGGCGAGCTGAGCTTCGTGCCGATCCACGAGGCGGGGATCAGGCCGCAGAGCCTGAGCATTGTCGTGGACGCCCGCCGCCACCTGTCCCATTCGGCGCGGCTGGTTGGAGAGGTGCTTTCCGAGATTTCGGCCGAGTTGATGGGGCGCTTGCAATAGATCCGGCGGGCCGTGCGGTGGAATTTTCTGGCCGTTCGCCCCGGGGGCTGAGACCTACCGAAACCTGGCTTCGTCGAGGGTTTCCATCACATTCCTGATGTGTGAGCGCATCGCGGATTGGGCGGTTTCGGGGCTGCCGCTGCGCAGGGCGGCGACGATGGCCTCGTGGTCCTCGATCCATTTCAGCCGCATCAGCGGCGTGCGGATGTGGCGCTGGAGGGCCTGCCACATGGGGCCGGTCATCTCTTCCCAGATCCGTTGCAGAAGCTCGAGCAGCACCGGGTTCTGGGTGGCGCGGGCGATTGCAAAGTGGAATTCGCGGTCGCCGTGCTCGGTTTCGGTGGCCATGCGGTGCTCTTCGCGCATCTTCTGCACGAAGGCGTCGATCACGTCGAGGTCTTCGGTGGTCGCCGTGGTGGCTGCAAGGCGGCTGATCTCGGGTTCGAGGGCGAGCCGGGCCTGCAGGATGTCGCTGGGGCTGTTCTGGTCCGGCATGGCGGGGGGCAGGGCGGTCAGCTCGTCGGGAGCCGGCGGGGGCAGGACGAAGACACCGGAGCCGACCTTGATCGTCACGAGGCCGGCGATCTCGAGGGCGAGCAGTGCCTCGCGGACACAGGTGCGCGAGACGCCGTATTCGCGGGCAAGGTCACGCTCTGTGGTGAGCCTATGGCCGGGCTCGAACTCGCCGCTGGCAATGCGGGTTTCGAGGCTGTCGGCGACCTGCCGATAGACCCGAACCGTCTTGATCGTCCGGTTGACCGGAGCCTGTGCCGGGTCAGCTTCGGGCATAGTAGTCGGCCGGGTCGGGTAGAGGAACGACGTCGCCGGGCGCGCCGAGATGGGGCGCCAGTGCTTCGTGATCGAACTCGACGCCAAGGCCAGGAGCATCGGACAGGATAACGCGGCCATTTTCCGGTTTGGCCGCGATATGGGCGATGCCCTGATCCATGAAGCTCCCTCCTTCAATGTTCTCGACGGGGTAACATCCGGGTATGGCTGCAGCAACAATTATTGAGGCCTCCAGCGCCCCGTGCGGGGCGATGGTGAGGTTGGCGCAATTGCCCAGATGGGCGATCTTGAGCCACTCGGTGATGCCGCCGACCTTCAGCACGTTCGGTTGCAGATAATGCACCGCGCCCGAAGAGACATAGCGCCAGAAACTGGAGCGGGTGGAGACCTCTTCGCCGAGCGCGATCGGGGTGGGGGAGACGGCGGCGAGGCGGGCGTGACCCTCGACATCGCTGGGCGACATCGGCTCTTCCATCCAGACCGGGTTGAAGCGGGCGTAGGCGGTGATGCGGCGCAGCGCCTCGCCGGGCTTGAAGCGCTGGTTGGCGTCCAGCATCAGGGGGCGATTGCCGATCACCTTGCGCACGGCGGCGATGCGCGAGAGGTCCTCGTCGAGGTCGGGGCGGCCGACCTTGATCTTGAACAGGCCGTTGCCGGCGTCAAGGAACCGGCGCGTCTGCTCCACGAGGGCGCTCTCGCTGAGGTGCAGGTTTACCGCGCTGGCGTAGACATCGAGGCTTTCGGTGGCGCTGCCGATCAGCTTGCGCACCGGCAGCCCGGCGAGCTTGCCGCGCAGATCCCAGAGCGCGAGGTCGAAGCCGGTGACAGCAAGGGCGGCAATTCCGCCCGGGCCGGGCTGGTGGCTGCGCTTCCAGAGCGCCTGCCAGAGCGCCTCGTGCTCATGCACGTCGCGCCCGATCAGCATCGGCCCGAGATAGCTTTGCGCCAGCGCGGCAATCGCGATGCCGGCATTGCCCATGGTTGAACTCCAGCCGGTGCCGGTGAGCCCGTTTTCGAGCGTGAGCGTGACGAGGATATGCTCGTGATGGGTGATGGCATGAGCCGCCGAGACCCATGGCGCGGGCAGAGGCACCCGGAACACGGAAACCTCGAAAGCTGCGATCCGGGTGGAGGTGTGATGCGCCATGGCCGGGGCCCCTTGCTGTGGTGTCTGCTGTTATGCTGGCTCAGAGGTCCAGTGGTCCAACCAATCTGTTGACACGGGCAATTTTGCCTGTCAAGTCTCTGGCGTCCAACACGGGCAGGACGAGGAAACACGGGAGGATCCGAAATGTTTACATCTGGAAAGTCAGGGCTGACCCGCCGCACCATGCTGAAATCCGGCCTGGCTGGCGCGGCCCTTATCGGCGCGCCGATAATCGCCAGGGCCCAGGCTGCAACCACCCTGCGGGCGGCGCATATTGAATCGACCGACAGCGCGACCCACAAGGGTTATGAGGACTTTGCCGCGCGGGTGGCCGAAGGCACCGGCGGCGCGGTCGAGGTCAAGGTCTTCCCTGCCGGGCAGCTCGGCAACCTGCGCGATCTCTACGAGGGCATCAAGCTCGGCTCCGTCGACATGACCTCCTCCGGCCCCGACTACACCGCCAACATCGCGCCGATCATGGTGACGGCGGCGCTCTATTTCTCCTATCGTGACGAGGCCCATGCAGACTCGCTGCTCGACGGTGCCTTCTCGGCCAAGCTGTCGGAGGCGCTGGCCGCTCAGGCTGGAATGCGCATCCTTGCCTGGGGCGAGCTGGGCTGGCGCTCGGTCTTCAACACGGTGCGGCCAATCGAGACGGCGGCAGATTTTGAGGGACTCAAGCTGCGGGTGCCCGAGGCACAGCTTCACCTTCTGCCGATGGCGGCACTTGGCGCTGCCCCCACGCCGATCCCCTATTCCGACGTCTACACCTCGATGCAGACAGGCGTTGTCGACGGGGCAGAGGGCACACCTGCCGCGGTCACGCAGCAGAAATTCAACGAAGTCTCGAACTACTATTCGCTGACCCGCCACCTCTACAACCCGCTGCACCTGGTGATCGGTGACCGGGCTTTCGGCAACATGTCGGGCGAGCATCAGGAGGCGGTTCAGGCCGCCGCCGTGGCCGCGTTCCAGGCGCAGCGTGCGCAGGCGCGGGCCGACAACGCGGCGGCCCTGAAGGGCCTTGAGGACGGCGGCCTCGCGGTGAACACGCCCGATGTGACCGAGATCCGCGAGATCGTGATTCCGACATGGCAGCCGCTGGTCGAGAACCTCGGCGACGAGGGGCAGGCACTGGTCGACATGCTGCTCGCCTGAGCGCTCTCGACAGCTATCAAAACCGGATCAGCGGTGCGAACATGCGCCGCTGATCAATCGTCTCAGGGGGCAGGGGATGCTACTACTCGAACGGGTCACGGGCTGGATCGTGGCGACCATCTTCGGGGTGTTCGTCGCGCTGACCTTCCTTCAGGTGGTGCTGCGCTATGCCTTCTCCAACTCCCTCGGCTGGATCGACGAGCTGTGCCGCTACGGCTTCATCTGGATGGTGGCGCTGGCCGCGGCGATTGCGGCGCGGCAGGGCACGCATATGTGCATCACGCTGCTCGAAGAGATCGCCGGGCAGCAGTTCAAGCGCCCGTTCCAGATTTTGGGAGACATCGGGCTGATCGCCTTCGCGGCGCTGCTGGGGATGGGGGGATGGCAGCTGATGCAGCTGAACTGGACTTCGCTGTCCCCGGCGATGCAGCTGCCGATTGCCTACGTCGAGGCCATCCTTCCGATCTTCGGCCTGCTGACCGCGCTGTTTGCGGGCGAGCATGCCGTTCGGCTGCTCCTGAACCGCGAGATCGACGCGATGCAGAGCGAGGACACCTGAGATGCTGGCCCCCCTCCTGATTTCCTTTGCCGTCCTGCTCATCCTGCGCATTCCCGTGGCCGCGGCGATGGGAATTTCCGGCGCGATTGCCCTGCTCAGTTCCGACATGAACCTGCCGCTCGCGGTGGTGCCGCAGCGCATTTTCGTCATGCTCGACAGCACCTCGCTGCTGGCGATCCCCTTCTTCATCCTCGCCGGCGCGATCATGGAGCGGGGCGGCATGGCGCGCCGGATGATCCACTTTGCGCAAACGATGGTGGGGCATTGGAAGGGCGGGCTGGCGCAGGTCGACGTTCTGGCCAGCACGATCTTTTCCTCGCTCACCGGGTCGAGCGCGGCCAGCGCCTCGGCCACCGGCTCTATCTTGATCCCGGCGATGAAGCGGGCCGGCTACCCGGCGGGCTATGCGGCCGCGCTCGAAGCATCGAGCGCCTCCATCGGCCCGATCATCCCGCCCTCGATCATCATGGTCATCTACGGCTCGCTCGCCGGGGTCTCGGTGGGGGCGATGTTTCTCTCGGGGATCATCCCGGGGCTGCTCATCACGCTGGGCCTCTTCGCGGTCAATGCAATCATGGCGCGCCGTCACGGTTGGGGCGGCGGCGAGCGCTCGCCGCTGCGCGCCCGTCTGATCGCAGGGCGGGACGCCAGCGCGGCGCTGCTTGCGCCGGTCATCATCATCGGCGGCATCCTCGGCGGGGTCTTCACGCCGACCGAGGCGGGCGCGGTGGCCGTGGTCTATTCGGCCATCGTCGGCGTGCTGGTCTATCGCGAGGTCCGGCTGACGGAGCTGTTCGGGGTGATGCGCGAGGCGGCGATCACCACCGGGATCATCGGGCTGATCATCGCCTCGGCCGGGATCTTCGGCTGGGTGCTGGCGCTGGAGCAGGTGCCCCAGCTCATCGTCGGCTGGGTGCAGGGCGTGACCGACAGCCCCACCCTCGCGGTGCTGCTGGTGATCGGCTTCGTGCTGGTGATCGGCTGCGTCGTCGACGTGACGGCTGCGGTCATCATCCTCGTTCCGGTCTTCGCGCCGCTCGGCGTGAGCTACGGCTTCGACCCGGTGCATTTCGGCGTGATCATCTGCATGGCGCTGGTCTACGGCAACGTGACGCCGCCGGTCGGCCTGCTGCTGTTCCTGACCGCCGCCATCGCGAAATGCTCGGTCAGCGAAGTGATGCGCTACCAGGTGCCCTTCTACATCGTGCTGACGGTGGCGCTGGGCATCACGGTTGCCTTCCCCGCCCTGATCCTCTGCCTCACCAAGCTCTGACGGGCGGACTGCCGGAGGCTGCGGGGCTTGTCGCGGCGGCGCGGAAACGGCGTTCATCCGGCGTTTACGAATGTCGAACAATATCGGATTGAGGTCACAATTCTGCCCCTATCAAGCGACAAAACACACTGCAAATGCAGTCAAGGGCGAGCCAGATGAAACTTATCGTACAGATCCCCGCGCTGAACGAGGAAGAAACCATTGCCACGGCGATCCGGGCTATTCCGCGCAAGATCCCCGGGATCGAGGCCGTGGAAGTGCTGGTGATCGACGATGGCTCGACCGACCGGACTGTAAAGGTGGCACGCGAAGCGGGCGCGGATCATATCCTGCGGATGCCCTCCAACGTCGGCCTCGCCCGCGCCTTCTCGGCCGGGATCGAGGAGTCGCTCGCGCTGGGCGCCGACATCATCGTGAACACCGACGCCGACAACCAGTATTGCGCTGATGACATTCCGGCGCTCATCACCCCGATCCTCGAACGCACGGCCCAGATCGTCGTGGGCGCCCGCCCGATCACCGAGATCGAGAGCTTCTCGCCGCTGAAGAAGGCGCTTCAGCGGCTCGGCAGCTGGGTGGTGCGGCAGGCGAGCGGCACCGACATCCCCGACGCGCCTTCGGGCTTTCGTGCCTATGCGCGCGACGCGGCGGCGCGGCTCTGCGTGATCAACACCTACACCTACACGCTGGAAACCATCATCCAGGCCGGGCGCAAGCGCATCCCGATGACCTCGGTGCCGGTTGGCGTCAACGAGGTCACTCGGCCCTCGCGCCTGTTCCGCGGCATGCGCGAGTATGTGACCCGCTCGGCCAAGACGATCCTGCGGGTCTTCGTGATCTACGCCCCGATCCCGTTCTTCTTTTCGGTTGCGGCAATCTTTGCGTTGCCGGCGCTCATCGCCATCGGGCGCTTTCTGGTGCTCTACATGGCGGGCGATGGCGGCGGGCATGTGCAATCGCTGGTGCTGGCGGCCGCGCTGCTGGCAATGTCGACCGTGCTGAGCGCGGTGGGCATTCTGGCCGACATGATCGCGGCCAACCGCTCGCTGCTGGAAGATATCCGGGCCCGCGAACTGCTGCGGATGCCGCAGTCGCGCAGCGATAGCGTGAAACGGGCCAAGATCCTTTCGGCCGATGCCGCCTGAGGCGGTCCACCCCGGCCAGCTTGGGGGCGAGCAGGGGCTGCTGACGCGGCTCGCCGCCCCGGGCGTGTTGCGCAGCGCTATACTTGTTGCGGCCACGGTTCTCGTGGCCCTGACCTGGACGCGAAACGTCAACTGGGATGAGTTCTTCTTTCTGAGCCAGGTCCACGAGAACCTTGCCGGAACGCTCAACAGGCCGCTGCAGACCGTTTTCGTTCATGCCTTCGGCTGGCTGGCCCATGTGCCGGGCCACGAGATGGGGCAGATGGTGGCGGCGCGGCTGGTGATGACGCTGCTCTTTGCGGGCACGGTGCTGTCGATCCATCGCATCTCGCGTCGGCTCGCCGGACGCCAGGCGGCCGATGTTGCCGTCATCGCCTTCCTGACGTCGGGCTTTGCCCTCGCCCATGGCACCAGCTTCCGGGCCGACCCGATCGCGGCGGCCCTGCTGATGGGGGCGCTTGCCCTGATGATGACCACCCGAATGTCGGCCTGGCAGATCGTGGCGGTTGCGCTGCTGAGTGCCGGTGGCCTGCTGGTGACGGTGAAGGCGGTGTTCTACCTGCCCGCCTTCCTCGCGGCCATCGCATGGCGCTGGGGCGACAGGGGCGCGGTGCTGCGTATCCTCCTGGCCGGGGTCATCGCGCTGGCCGTGGCGGTGGGGCTCTATGCCTGGCACGCGGCGGGCATCGAGGCGGCGCCGGAAAACCAGACCTCGGCAACCGCCGGGCGGGCGCTGTCGCGCACCCTGCTCGATGCCGGACTGGTTCCGCGTAAGCGCGAAGTCACGCTCTGGGGGCTCTTGAGCCTCGGGGCCGTGGTGCTTGCGCTCCTTGGGCTGATCGCTCCCGGGTCACGGCGCGACAGGCTGGTGCGCCTCGGGCTGGTGCTGCCGCTGCTTCTCTCGGTTCTCTTCTACCGCAACGCCTTCCCGTATTTCTTCGCCTTCATCACCCCGCCGATGATGGTGGTCGCCGCCATCGGCGCCAGCCGTCTGGGCCGTGGCCCGGCGTTGGGCGCGCTGGTGGCACTGATGCTGGTCACCGGCGCGGGGCAGGCGGGCAAGGCGCTGTCAGAAGGGGCCGGGTTGCAACGGGCCACGCTGGCCGAAGTGCATCGGCTGTTCCCGGAGCCGGTTCCCTATATCGACCACAACGCCATGGTTGCCAGCTTCCCGCGCGAGGGCTTCTTCATGTCGACGTGGGGCATCGAGCGCTATCGTGACGGCGGGCAGCCGGTGATGGCCGCGCAGATCGCCCGGCTTGCGCCGCCGCTGCTGCTGGCCAACCGCTGGGCGCTGCATCAGGCGCTGACATCCGAGGAGGTGCAGCACCATCCGATGCTGCTGCTGCCCGAGGATCAGGACGCGCTGCGCGCGACCTATGTGCATTACTCCGGGGTGATCTGGCTGGCCGGGCGCGAGTTGGTGCTGGGCGGTCAGCCCGAGACGGTCGCGCTGCCCATTCCCGGGCGCTACCGGGTCGAAACCGACGGGCCGCTTGAGATTGACGGCGCGGAGATGCGCGATGGCATGACGCTGGAGATCGACGGCCCGATCACCGTCAGCGGCCCGGCGGGCACGCGGCTGCGCCTTGTCTGGAGCACCGATGCCCCGCAGGACAGAAACGCGCTGCCGCAGGGCGGGGTTTATGCGGGGTTCTGGCAGCTACCCTTCTGACCGGGTCAGTGGCCCGGCAGCCCTGACTCGCTCCTGCCACTCGGGCTCCAGCCCATAGCCATGCGCCGCCATGCCCGGCCCGCAAAAATGCGCCACGGCGGCAACCTGCGCATCGCTCCAGTCCTGCCAGCCCTGCTTGGGGCCGGTGGAGGCATTGCGCACATCGCGGGTCACGCCCGATAGATCACCGACCTGATGGGCCGGGCCATGGGAATGGGTCGAAACGAAGCTCACGAAACGCGACAGGGCCTCGGCATTACCGCCGAAGAGATCTTCGAAGCGAAACACCTCGACATCGGGCGAGGCGGCGGCGGCACGATCGAGGCTGCCCGCGATCTGGCCCCATTCCCATGCGAGGCGGCCGAGCTGGTCAAGCGCGGGCCAGTGCCGCGCGGCAGAAGCGTCTCCGATCCGCCCCGGCTCGAAGGGACCGGGAGGCAGGCGCTCGGTCAGGGCGCCGTTGCGGCGGCGCGAGGAGCGGCGCAGCCAGGAGGTGATCCAGTCGCGCGGGTCGCGCAGGATGCCGGCGACGCGGGCGCCGGGCCAGACCTGCGGGATCTGGTCTGCCACCATCCACCACGCATAGTAGCTCTCGATCACCAGGCTTTCCGTTATGCCGGCGTGGTAGCTCTCGCGCAGCGCCTTGAGGCGGGCCATGGCCTGCTCGGGCGTGATCCGGCCCTCGAGGCTGCGCTGGCCGATCACCCGCACCCCGGTCTGGCCAAGGAAGCGGCCCAGCACCATGTGCCAGAGGCCGAAACGCCGGATGCGCTGCAGGGTCAACCATGAGGCCCCGGCGACCATGTCGGGCTCGTGCTCGGAGTGGCAGTCGGAAATCACCTCGCCCAGCACGTCCCCGAAGAATTGGGTGCCGGTGCGCCCGCCCGAGGCGATGAAGGTCAGTTGCTTTTCGCTCATGCGCGCGGCCCCCAGAGAGAGCCACCGAGCGCCATCGCGGCGCCCACCGCAAGCCCGAGCGCCCGGTTGAGCGCAACGGCGAGAAAGGCCGTCGCCGAGGAGCCCGAGACCAGAGTGGCGAGGCCGGCGGCAATGGCTTCGTTGATGCCGAGGCCCGCAGGCACGATGCCAACCGCCGCCCCGACGGTCGGCGCGGCGGAGTAGAGCAGCGCCTCGATCCAGCCGATGGCGGTGCCGAGGGCGGCAAAGGCAACGATCAGCCGGAGGGTGGTGACGAAGAGCGAGAGCAGGCGCACGGCGACCATCGCCAGCAGGTAGCGCGGCGCGGCGTGGCGGGAGAGCATGAACAGCACCAAGCCAACGCCCGCAAGCGCGGCGGCGGCGATCCAGTGCCAGATCGGGTCGGTCAGCAGGCCGAGCGCGAAGGCCGAGAGCGCCAGCGTGAGCCCGAGGGTCAGGAAGGCGGTGAGCAGCACCACGCGGGCTGCCTCGCCCACGCGCGCGCCCGCCTTCACCAGCGCCGCCCCGCGCACCAGCGCGCCACCGGGCAAGGGCAGCAGCTCGGCCACGTTGGCGGCGGCGACGGTGTGCAGCGACGTGGCGATCGACAGCTCGCGCCCCATGGCCCCGAAGGTCACCTTCAGCGACAGCGCCGAAACCGCCAGCAGGACCGGGGTGAGCAGCGCGAGGTTGAGCAGCAGGTGCAAGGGCGACAGGTCGGACCATGTGAGGTCCATCGTGGCGATGGCCCAGACCGCCCCCAAGGCCAGCACCGCGAAGCCGGCAATGGTCAGCCCGGCCCGCACCCGGGGGCGCTTCAGGGTGGCTTTGAGGCCCGCTATCACAACCGCTCCCTCACGGCGTCTGCACGAACTGGCGGGCGGTGTCGCGGGCGACCCTGTCCCAGTTGTAGTAGCGGGCCGCCGTGGCCTTCGAGCCCGCAACAAAGTCTGCCCGTTCTTCGGCGCTCCATCCCGCGACCCGCTTGATCTCCCGGGCCCAGGCCTCGGCATCGCCCGGCGTCACCAGAAAGCCGGTTTCGCCATCCTTCACCGCATCCTTGAGCCCGGCATGGCGGGCCGCCACGACCACGCCGCCCACGGCGGCGGCTTCGGTTGCGACAAGGCCGAAGCCTTCGAACTGGCCGTTCTCGAGGTGGATGTTGGGAACCACGACACATAGCGCCGCCGCCATCCTCTGGTAGAGCGCTGGCTGATCGAGCCGCCCGAGGTGACGCACGCGGGGGGCCGACAGGGCCGCGCCTTCGGTCTCGTCCCAGACGGTTCCGGCCACCTCGAGCACCATCGGCTCGGGCAGGAGTGGCAGCACGTTTTCCACGAACCAGCGAAACCCTTTCAGCGGGGTGAGGCGGCCGCAGAACAGGAGCGTCTGCATCTCGGGCGCCGGGGCCTCGCCCTGAAGCCGTGCTTCGGCGGCGAGCGGCACGATCACCACGTCGCGATAGCCATAGAGCCCGGCAGCAGAAGCGGTCGCGGCGGAATTCGCGATCACCGTCACCCGGCCCAGAAGTTTTGCCCCGAGCCGCAGGTAGGTGCCATAGAGCCGCCCCTTCAGCCCGCCGCGGGCAGGATAGGACACATCCGTGCCGTGGGCCGACAGGATGCGGCGCACCGAGGGGCGGCGCAGGCGTGCGAAGAGGGCTAGGGGCCAGCTGGCCATGTCGGCCACATGAACGACCGGGGCCGGATCGCGCGAGAACAGCAGAGAAAGCGCCGTCTTCGCCCCGAAGCGCAACAGCTCCCAAGGTGTCGGCGCGCTGCCGTCGGGATGGCCCGGCAGGGCGATCACCTCGACTTCGCCGTACTCCTTGAGGCGTGTGCTCACCTGCTGCGCGTAGGTCTCCATGCCGCCCATGGCCGGGGGCCATTTTCGGGTGACGAAGGTGATCTTCAGCGGGTCGGACATGGAGGCGGTTGAGGCCGGCGGTTAGGGCAGGGGCATAGCAATGACGATGGCCGGAAGCGCCGATCCCTGTTTTTCTACAGGGCGGAGTCCGCTCGCACAATCTTGGAATGGGGGCAGGGCAGGTTCTCCGGGCCCGCGTGGTGCGGGGCCGGAGCAGGGCCGATGCTGGTGGGGAGACCGGCGGCGCAGATCAGGCGCCGCCGCTCAGGCGCGGATCACTCGGCGCGAAACTCGGCGCGGATGCGGCGCACACCGGCAGACGAGCTGCCTTCCTTGGTGATCTTGACCCGCCCGTGCTTGCCGACCTCTGCGAGATCCTGCACATGGGGGCCGCCGCAGAGCTCTTCCGACAGCATCTCGCCCTCGTCGGACTTGATCGCATAGACGGTGACGGTTTCTGGGTATTTCTCCCAGAAGCTGCCTTCGATCCCGGCATCCTTGGCGCCCTGCTTGGACATCTCGGAGACCGTCACCTTGCCGCCGCCCTCGATCGCGCCGTTGATGAACTCTTCCACCTGATCCAGCTCCTCGCGGGTGATCTTGGTGGGGTGAGACACGTCGTAGCGCAGGCGCTCGGCGGTGATGTTGCTGCCCATCTGGTGCACGGAGTTGCCGAGCACGCGCTGCAGGCCCGCCAGCAGCAGGTGGGTGGCGGTGTGATAGGCGGTGGTGGTTTCGCTGTGGTCGGCCAGACCACCGGCAAACTTGCCCGCCGCCGCGGTGCGGCTCGCCTCGGAGTGGCGGGTGGCCGCCTCGTCATACTTCTCGGGGTCGGAAAGGGTGACGCCAAGCTCGCCCAGCACCTCTTCGGTCAGCTCCTTGGGGAAGCCGTAGGTCTCGTAAAAGTGGAAGGCATCGGCCCCGTCGACCTTGTTGTTGTTCTCCACGAAGCGGCGGATTTCGCGCTCGCCTGCGGCCAGGGTGCGCTGGAACTGGTCTTCCTCGCGCTTGATCGCCTCGACGATCTGGTCGCGGCGGGCATAGAGCTCTTTGAACGACTTCGCCTCGCTGATGTAGATCTCGGCCAGCTGCGCGATGATGTCGGCAGGCGCCCCGATGGCGCGGCCGACGCGCACGGCGCGGCGCAGCAGTCGGCGGGCGATGTAGCCGCGGTCGGTGTTCGACGGGGTCACGCCATCGCCGATGAGGAAGGTCACGGCGCGGGCGTGGTCGAGGATCACGCGGAACGGCTTGAGGTTCTCGTCATAGGTCTGGCCGGTCAGACGCTCCAGCTCGGCAATCGCGCCGGAAAAGAACGGGGTGCGGTAGACATCGGGGTTGCCCTGCACGGCGGAGAAGATCCGCTCCAGCCCGCCGCCGTAGTCGATGTTGGGCGCGGGCAGGGGAACGAAGCCCTCGGCGGTGTTGCGCAGCGACATGAACACGTTGTTGCCGATCTCCACCAGCCGCGAGCCATCCTTTGCGGGGTGGTCATCATCGGGGCCGGAGGGGTCGTAATCGTAGAACATCTCCGAATCCGGGCCGCCGATCTCGCCCACGGGCATGTTTGAGGGCACACCGGCACGGCTCCACCAGTTTTCATCGACGCCATAAAGGAAGATGCGCCCGCCGCGGCTCATGCCGTAGGTGTCGGGGTCGTCCTCGACCTTCGCGTCGATCCCGACCTTGGCGAACTCGTCCTTCCAGATCGCGATGGCCTCGTCGTCCTGCGGGATGCCCAGCTCGGCATCGCCGGCAAAGACGGTGACATAGACGCGCGAGGCATCGAGCCCGAGCACCTTGGTCTGCCATTCGAAGATCAGTTCGATCTGGCGACGCTTGAAGCTGGCCGGATCGGCATTCAGCTCCCAACGACCAATCATCTCGAAGAACGTCAGGTGGGTGGAATCGCCAACCTCTTCGATGTCCACGGTGCGCAGGCAGCGCTGCACGTTCACCAGGTCTTCACCCGAGGGGTGCTTGAGGCCCAGCAGATAGGGCACCATCGGCTGCATGCCGCTGCCCGTGAAAAGCGTGGTGCTGTCATTTTCCGGAACCAGCGGGTCGGACGGAATTTCGACCGCTCCGGCTTCGACCATGAAATTGATAAAGGACTTGCGCAGTTCGTCGGGGGACACTGTGGGCTCTTCTCGTCTTGGTTGGCTGAGGTTGTGCTGATCTTCTTGCGCAGTTCTGCTGTGCGGGATCTGAGCGTAATTTTTATATGAGAAGCCACCCTGACATGCAAGAGCAAGGCCGTGCTGCGGGCCGCCCGCCGTGCGGGGTGTCTGTGTGGTAATCTGGGGGTGTCCGGGGGGTGGGTCCATCCGCAAAACAAGAGCGGATGGTGGAGCCTAGGGGAGTCGAACCCCTGACCTCTTGCATGCCATGCAAGCGCTCTACCAACTGAGCTAAGGCCCCGGTGCCGCGGACGTTTAGGGAATCACGGCGGGGGGTTCAAGCGAAAAGATCGCTGCCCGCCGCCTTTTCCCGTAACGTCCTGAAAAGGCTATCAGTCCTCGTCTTCCGAGGCGACGTCGGCGATGTCGTCAAGCGAGACTTCATCATCGTCGTCATCTTCCAGAACGTCGTCGCCGAGATCGACGTCGGTGTCGTCATCGTTATCGTCCTCGAGCACGTCGAGATCGGCATCATCCTCTTCGGCTTCCACCGATTTGGGATCGGGCTTGTCACCCTTCAGCGCCGAGCGGGCCTTGCCGCCGGTGTCGAGCTGCACGACCTCGCCGGTGTAGGGGCTGACGATCGGGTCTTTTCCGAGGTCGTAAAACCGTTTGCCGGTGGTCGGGCAGACGCGCTTGACGCCCCATTCTTCCTTAGGCATCGAAATCCTCACATGCTCTGGGGTTCGAGCGGGCGCAATGCCATGCCAAGACATGTCTGTAAAGGGGGTATCGGTCTTTCTTGACGGGCGGTGGGGCGCTAGGGTGGGGCGCAACGAAAAAGGGCAGAGGCCGAGGGACGGCGATGGGGTTTATCAGGCTTCCCGGAGAACCGGAGGTGGAGGTGGTGCTGCGCCGCTCGGCGCGGGCGCGGCGGCTTTCGCTCCGGGTGTCGGGCGTCGATGGCCGCGTGACGCTGACCATGCCGCGCTTTGCCCCCGAGCGCGAAGCCCGCAGCTTTGCCGCCGAGAAGGCGGGGTGGATCCGCGACAGGCTGGCCGAGCAGGCGCCCTTCGTGCTGGCCGATCTGGGTGCCGAGATACCGGTGGAGGGTGTGGCGCGGCGCATCGAGGCGGCAGGGGTGCGCCGGATAACCCTTGAAGAACAGGCGCTTCTGGTGCCCGAAGGTGCCTCTCGCGTGCCTGTTCGCATCGGGGCCTTTCTGCGCGAAATGGCCCGTGTGCGGCTGGCGGAGGCCTCTGCCCGCCACGCCCGCGCCCTCGGCCGCCCGCATGGGCGCATCACCCTGCGCGACACCCGCTCCCGCTGGGGCTCCTGTAGCCACGAGGGCAATCTGATGTACTCTTGGCGGCTCATCCTCGCCCCGCAGGCGGTGCTCGACTACGTCGCCGCCCACGAGGTCGCCCATATCGCCCACATGGATCACTCGCCCCGCTTCTGGGCGACTTGCGCAAAGCTCTGCCCCGGGCACGAGGCATCGCGGCGGTGGCTGCGGCTGCAGGGTGCGGCGCTTCACCGCTATGGGTTCAAGGGCTAGCGTTTCTCCGTTGACGGGGCGCAGATTCGTGATCACGCTTGTTTCATGCTGATCCAACCGCCCCCCGCAGATGCCGCCCCGCCCAGCCGTGAGACACCGGCCTCGACAGGGGCCGTCACCGCCGCCCATGACCGGGTCTATCGCGCGCTGCGCAGCCGCATCATGCATGGAGAGATCCTACCCGGCCACGCGCTGACCCTGCGCGGCGTGGGCAAGGAATTCGGCGTGTCGATGACTCCGGCTCGCGAGTCGGTACGGCGGCTGGCGGCGGAGGGCGCGCTGACGCTCTCTGCGTCGGGGAGGGTCTCAACCCCGGTGCTCACCAATGACCGGATCGAGGAACTGGCCGCGATTCGGGCGCTGCTGGAGCCGGAACTTGCCACGCGGGCGCTGCCGCGGGCGCATATCGCGCTGATCGAACGGCTCGAGGCGGTGAATGTGACGATCGCGGATGTGACGGCGCGGGGCGATGCGGCGGGCTATATCCGCGCCAACCTCGAGTTTCACCGCACGCTCTACCTGCGGGCCCAGGCTCCGGCGATGCTGGCCCTGGCCGAGACGGTCTGGCTCCAGCTTGGGCCCACCATGCGGCTGCTCTACGACCGGCTGCGCCGCAACGAGGTACCGCGCCACCACCGGCTGATCGTCGCCGCGCTGAAGGCGGGCGACGAGCCGGGGCTGCGGCTGGCGGTGCGCTCCGATGTCACCGGCGGCCTGCGGATGCTAGCGAGCTGAGGCGGCAGGCTCAGAGGCTTCGCAGCATCCCCTGAACTTCGGGGCCGGATATCTGAAGCGTTGCCGCAAGCCGGGCCAGAAAGCCCTTTTCCGACTGGGTGATGGTGCCATCCGAAACCGTGACCATCAGCGCCCCGCGCATCAGGGTCTCGCGCTGGTGGGCATTCAGCCCCTCACCGAAAGCCCGAAACTCCGCGTCCGACACCTTGGTGCCCGCCATGCCGATCAAGCGTTCGATCTGATCGGGAGAATAGGCGGTGCCGGTCAGCTTCTGGCTGGCGAAGGCGATGAGGTTCACCTCTTCGGGGTCCACCACGCCATCGGCCTTGGCCGCATGGCACATCACGTCGAGCACCCGCTGGGCAAAGCCGTTGGCCCCGGTCATCGCGCCCCGACGACGGCGGCGCCCTGCGGCGCGCAGCAGTTTCAGCAGCCCCATCAGCGCGATCGTCGCGCCGATCGCAGCCGAGCCGGCAAAGCCGCTGACCACCTGCGCCACCTGCATGTTGGGTTCAACCGGCAGGCTGGCAGGCACGAGGCCCTGCGCAATCATGCTCTCCATCCGCGCCGGCTCGACCGGCACGTAGCGCTCCGAGGTGCAATTGTCGTAGGACAGCGCGTAGCTCTCCATCTTGCGGAAGAAGCCGATCTGGAAGAGGTGGGACTTGGTCGAAAGGTGGCAGAGCGCCATCACGCCGCCGGTGCCATTGCCCATCGAGGTGGGCGCGACGAAGTGCAATTGCTGGCTGTCCATCCAGACAGCCCCGCCACGGCGGGCTTCGGCCTCATGACTGGTGGCCGTGAAGGCCAGGGCGGCAACGGCCGCAACATACCCGAGCTTTCGCATCGCGTGTCCTCTCGCATTTCTCAACAAACGGGGCTCTTTCGGCCCATTCCGGCCAAAAGGGTTAACGCCCGATTGCGGCGCGGTCAGGGCAGAACCCGCGCACGAAAAAGGCCGCGGCGTTGCCACCGCGGCCCTTTGAAACTGAGCTTTCAGCGTCAGGCGTGAATGGCACCATCGCCGCAGGCCAGTGCGCTCTCGCGCACGGCTTCGGAGAAGGTGGGGTGGGCGTGGCAGGTGCGGGCCACGTCTTCCGCCGCCGCGCCGAACTCCATCGCCACGCAGATCTCGTGGATCAGCTCGCCTGCCGCCGGGCCGATGATGTGGCAGCCGAGAATGCGGTCGGTTTCCTTGTCGGCCAGCATCTTCACGAAGCCCTCGGCCTGGTGCACCGACTTGGCCCGCGCGTTGCCCATGAAGGGGAACTTGCCGACCTTGTAGGCGCGGCCCTGTTCCTTGAGGCTCTCTTCGGTCTCGCCCACGCTCGCCACTTCGGGCGCGGTGTAGATCACGCCGGGGATGAGGCCGTAGTTGATGTGTGGCTTTTGGCCCGCCAGCATCTCGGCCAGCGCGGTGCCTTCGTCTTCGGCCTTGTGGGCCAGCATCGGGCCGGGGATTGCATCGCCAATGGCATAGACGCCCTTCACCGCGGTCTGGAAGTGGTCATCGACCTCGACCTGCCCGCGCTTGGTGAGCTTCACGCCAAGCTCCTCCAGCCCGAGGCCCTCGACGTAGGGCTTGCGGCCCGTGGCCACCAGCACGGTGTCGGCCTTCAGCTCGTGTTCGCTGTCATCCTTGCGCAGCTTGTAGCTGACGGTGGCCTTGTTGCCCTTGGTCTCCACCTTGTTGACGGCGGCGCCCATGACGAACGCAAGGCCTTGTTTCTTGAGGATCTTCTGGAAGTTCTTGGCCACTTCGGCATCGGCACCGGGCGTGACCGCATCGAGAAACTCGACCACCGTGACCTTGCTGCCAAGCCGGGCATAGACGGAGCCAAGCTCCAGGCCGATCACCCCGCCGCCGACCACGACCATCTCGCCGGGCACCTTGCCCAGCTCGAGCGCGCCGGTAGAGCTGACAACCACCTTCTCGTCGATCGTGACCTCGGCACCGGGAATGCTCGCAGGCTCCGAGCCGGTGGCGATGATGATGTGCTTGGCCTCGTGGACCTCGTCACCCACCTTCACCTTGCCCGCCTCGGGGATCGAGCCCCAGCCCTTCAGCCAGTCTATCTTGTTCTTCTTGAACAGAAATTCGATGCCACCGGTGTTCTGGTCTACGGTCTTCTGCTTGTAGGCCTTCATCTGGTCCCAATCGACCGAGGGGCTTTTGCCCTTCAGGCCCATCTCGGCAAAGTTGTGCTCGGCCTCGTGCAGCAGGTGGGAGGCGTGCAGCAGCGCCTTGGAGGGGATGCAGCCGACGTTGAGGCAGGTGCCGCCCAGCGTCTCGCGGCCCTCGACAACGGCGGTCTTCAGGCCGAGCTGGGCGCAGCGGATGGCGCAGACGTAGCCGCCGGGGCCGGCGCCGATGATGATGACATCGTAAGAGGACATGGGGGCTCCTTTACCAAGAAAGTTGGGGGGCACAACGGGTACACAACCCGTGCACAACCCGTGCATACATCAAATGACATATGCGGTTTTTGGGCAATTGCGTTAAGGCACCGCGCGTCATGGCCGGAATGTCTCCGGCAGCGGGGTGCCCTGATGAAAGCGGGCCTGCCAGCCCTCTGCGGTTTGCGCCCAGAGGGTCGACCGGCTGGCCCATTGAGTCTCGTCCGGATAGCGGGTTTCGGACGTGTAGGTAACGAGGGTGACGCCGGGGGCAATGGCCTGGGTTTGCAGCCCGTGGAGGCGATGCTCGGAAGGGCGGCCCTCGGAGGTGTCGGTCAGCAGCTCTTCGCGGGTGTACTTGCGGCCCGAGCGCGACAGCTCGAAGAACTCCGGCGCAAGCAGCCGCTCGATGGCCGCACGGTCATAGGCCGAGGCGGCGGACCAGATGGCATTTTCGAGGGCGGCGAAATCGGTCATGTCGAGGCTCCCGAGAAGGCGCCCTTGCGGTAGAGGTGCCATGCGAACCAGGCCAGCGCGAGGGCGAGCACCAGCTCGGCGGCGGCAACGGTCCAGATCAGCGGGGTGATGAGCCATTGCGGCTCCACGCCTTCGCCCGCGCTGGGGGTGCGGCGGATCAGGAGAAGGGAAAAGCCGCAGATCGCCCAGATCAGCAGGACCGAGATCGGCCGCCGGGCGGGCAGCGCGCGCGACAGGGCCAGCAGGAGCAGGGCGGGCAGAAAGGCGATGACGGCAAAGATCAGCAGCCAGGGCTGAAAGCCGCCGCCGAAGGTGCCGAGAGCCAGAACGCCGAGAATGGAGATCGCACCAAGGGTGAACCCCGCGCTGCGCAGGGCGCTCGCCGTGTCGGGCGAGAAGGCGATGGTTTCGGCGCGGGTGAGCAGGGTCATGCGGGCGATTGGTGGGTTGGCACCCACCCTACGATTGTCTGTAGGGTGGGTGAAACCCACCACCTCAGAGGTCCATCAGGAGCCGGCGCGGATCTTCGAGCGCTTCTTTGACCCGCACGAGGAAGGTCACGGCGCCCTTGCCGTCGACGATGCGGTGATCGTAGCTCAGCGCGAGGTACATCATCGGGCGAATGACGATTTCGCCGCCCACCACCATCGGCCGGTCCTGGATCTTGTGCATCCCGAGGATGCCGGACTGCGGGGGGTTCAGGATCGGCGAGCTCATCAGCGAGCCGTAGACACCACCGTTGGAGATGGTGAAGGTGCCGCCCTGCATCTCGGCCATCGAGAGCTTGCCGTCACGGGCGCGGGCGCCCTTTTCGGCAATCGCCTTCTCGATATCGGCAAAGCTCATCGCATCGGCGTCGCGGATCACCGGCACCACGAGGCCCTGGGGCGTGCCTGCGGCGATGCCCATGTGGACGAAGTTCTTGTAGACGATATCGGTGCCGTCGATCTCGGCGTTCACCTCGGGCACCTCGCGCAGCGCGTGCACGCAGGCCTTGGTGAAGAAGGACATGAAGCCGAGCTTCACGCCGTGCTTCTTGAGGAAGAGATCCTTGTACTCGTTGCGCAGCGCCATCACCTCGGTCATGTCCACCTCGTTGTAGGTGGTCAGGATCGCGGCGGCGTTCTGGGCGTCCTTCAGGCGGCGGGCGATGGTCTGGCGCAGGCGGGTCATCTTCACCCGCTCCTCGCGCGCCTCGTCCTGTGCCGCAACCGGGCCGCGCGGCGGCGCGGAGGGGGCGGGGCTGGCGGCGGCCCTTGTGCCGGCCTCGACCGCCTTCATCACGTCTTCCTTCATGATGCGGCCATCCTTGCCGCTGCCCTTCACATCGCTCTCCGACAGGCCCTTTTCGGCCATCATCTTGTTGGCGGAGGGGGCGTTTTCGACATCGGCGCCCTTGCTGGCGCTGGCCGCTGCCGGGGCCTTGGGGGCAGCCGTTTCCTTGCCGCCCTCGGCAGGCTTGGAAGCTCCGCCGCCCGCGCCCTCGCTCATCACGGCCAGCTTGCCGCCGGCTTCGACGGTGGAACCCTCTTCCGCGAGGATCTCGGTGATCGTGCCGGAAGAGGGGGCCGGAACCTCGACCGAAACCTTGTCGGTTTCCAGCTCGCAGAGCATCTCGTCGGCCTCGACGCTGTCGCCCACCTTCTTGAACCATGTGGCCACGGTGGCCTCGGTCACGCTTTCACCCAGGGTCGGCACCATCACGTCGACGCTCGCGCCGCCGCCACCGCTGCTGGCCTCGGGCGCAGGGGCATCCTCGGCGGGCTCGGCCTCTGCCGTCTCTTCCTTCTTGGCCTCGGGCGCGGGCTTGGCGGCCTCGCCTCCCTCGGAGATGGTCGCGAGAAGGGCATCGACGCCCACGGTCTCGCCCTCGGGCGCAACGATCTCGCCCATGGTGCCGGCGGCAGGGGCGGGAACCTCTACCGTGACCTTGTCGGTTTCCAGCTCGCAGAGCATTTCATCAACGGCAACCGTATCGCCCGGCTTCTTGAACCAGGTGGCAACGGTGGCCTCGGTGACGCTTTCGCCCAGGGTGGGGACGCGGACTTCGGTGCTCATGGATCAGTTTCCTTCGATACCCAGCGCGTCATTTACCAGCGCTGTCTGTTGTGCCTTGTGCTGCGAGGCCAGGCCCGTGGCGGGCGAGGCAGAGGTGGCGCGGCCGGCATAGATCGGGCGGCTGCTCTTGCCCTTGATCCGGCCCAGAACCCACTCGATGTTGGGTTCGATGAAGCTCCACGCGCCCTGGTTCTTGGGCTCTTCCTGGCACCAGACCATATCGGCCTGGGCAAAGCGGTTCAGCTCGTTGACCAGGCTCATCGCCGGGAACGGGTAGAACTGCTCGATGCGCAGGATGTAGACGTCGTCCAGCCCGGCTTCGTCGCGGGCTTCGAGCAGGTCGAAGTAGACCTTGCCCGAACACATCACCACCCGCTTGATCTTGTCGTCCGCCACCAGCTTGGTGTCGGAGTTGCCATGCTCGGCATCATCCCAGAGCACGCGGTGGAAGCTGGAGCCGGTGGTGAACTCTTCCTCGCGGCTGACGGCCAGCTTGTGGCGCAGCAGCGACTTGGGCGTCATCAGGATCAGCGGCTTGCGGAAGCTGCGGTGGATCTGGCGGCGCAGGATGTGGAAGTAGTTCGCCGGGGTCGTGCAGTTGGCGACGATCCAGTTGTCCTGCCCACACATCTGCAGGAAGCGCTCGAGGCGGGCCGAGCTGTGCTCGGGACCCTGGCCCTCGTAGCCGTGCGGCAGCAGGCAGACGAGGCCCGACATCCGCAGCCACTTGCTTTCGCCCGAGCTGACGAACTGGTCGAACATGATCTGCGCGCCGTTGGCAAAGTCGCCGAACTGGGCTTCCCAGAGGGTGAGTGCATTGGGCTCGGCGAGGCTGTAGCCATATTCGAAGCCCAGAACCGCATATTCCGAGAGCATCGAGTCGATGACCTCATACTGCGCCTGACCGGAGCGAATGTGGTTGAGCGGGTAGTAGCGCTCTTCGGTTTCTTGGTTCACGAAGGCCGAATGGCGCTGCGAGAAGGTGCCCCGCGTGCTGTCCTGCCCGGCAAGGCGCACCGGGTAGCCCTCGGTGAGCAGCGAGCCGAAGGCCAGCGCCTCGCCGGTCGCCCAGTCGATGCCCTCGCCCTTTTCGATCATCTCGGCCTTGGTGCCCATCATCCGCTGCACCGTCTTGTGCAGGGCGTAGCCCTCGGGCGCGGTGGTGAGCGCCTTGCCCACCTCCTTGAAGGTTTCGGGCGCAATCGCGGTCTCGCCGCGCTGATACTCCTCATCGCGCTTGTCGAGGTGCGACCAGCGGCCATCGAGCCAGTCGGCCTTGTTGGGCTTGTAGTTCTTGCCGGCCTCGAACTCGTCGTTCAGGTGCGCCTGGAAGGCGGCCTTCATGTCCTCGATCTCGCCTTCCGGGATAAGCCCGTCCTTCACCAGCCGCTCGGTGTAGAGGCTCAGGGTCGTCTTGTGGCCCTTGATCCGCTTGTACATGATCGGGTTGGTGAACATCGGTTCGTCGCCCTCGTTATGGCCGAACCGGCGATAACAGAAGATGTCGAGCACCACGTCCTTGCGGAACTTCTGGCGGAACTCGGTGGCCACCTTGGCGGCATGCACCACGGCCTCCGGGTCGTCGCCGTTCACGTGGAAGATCGGCGCCTCGACCATCAGGGCAATGTCGGTGGGGTAGGGGGAGGAGCGCGAGAAGTGGGGCGCGGTGGTGAAGCCGATCTGGTTGTTCACCACGATGTGGATGGTGCCGCCGGTGCGGTGCCCGCGCAGGCCCGAGAGGCCGAAGCACTCGGCCACAACGCCCTGACCGGCAAAGGCCGCATCGCCATGCAGCAGGATCGGCAGCACCGAGGTGCGCTCGCGGTCATTGTACTGGTCCTGCTTGGCGCGGGACTTGCCCAGCACCACCGGGTTGACGGCCTCGAGGTGCGAGGGGTTGGCGGTAAGCGACAGGTGCACGGTGTTGTCGTCGAACGAGCGGTCCGAGCTGGCGCCGAGGTGGTATTTCACGTCCCCCGACCCGTCGACATCCTCGGGCTTGAAGCTGCCGCCCTGGAACTCGTTGAAGATCGCCCGGTAGGGCTTGGCCATCACGTTGGCCAGCACCGAGAGGCGGCCGCGGTGGGGCATCCCGATGACGATGTCCTTCACGCCCAGCGAGCCGCCGCGCTTGATGATCTGCTCCATCGCGGGCACGAGGCTTTCGCCGCCATCAAGGCCGAAGCGCTTGGTGCCCATGTACTTGACGTGCAGGAATTTCTCGAAGCCCTCAGCCTCGACCAGCTTGTTCAGGATCGCCTTGCGGCCCTCGCGGGTGAAGGCGATTTCCTTGCCCAGCCCCTCGATGCGCTCCTTCAGCCAGGAGGCCTCCTCGGGGTTGGAGATATGCATGTACTGCAACGCGAAGGTGCCGCAATAGGTGCGCTTCACGATGTCGATGATCTGGCGCAGCGAGGCAAACTTGAGGCCCAGCACCTGGTCGATGAAGATCGGACGATCCATGTCGGCATCGGTGAAGCCGTAGCTCTTCGGGTCCAGCTCGGGGTGCGGGGTCTGGTCCTGCATGCCGAGCGGGTCGAGGTCGGCCACCAGGTGGCCGCGGATGCGATAGGCCCGGATCAGCATCAGCGCGCGGATGCTGTCGAGCACGGCGGTGCGGATCGCCTCTTCGTTGACCGGCGTCGCGCTGGCGCCTGCGGCTTCCTTGATCTTCTTCGCGGCGCCCTTGCCCTCCTGCGTGGCCTCGGCCGGCCATTCGCCGGTCAGCGCCGCGGTCAGATCATCCCCCGGCATCGGCGGCCAGTCGGCCCGCGCCCAGGAAGGCCCCTTGGCCTCTGCCTTCACATCGGTTTCGCCATCGCCCAACTGCCGGAAGAACTCGGCCCATGCGCCATCGACCGAATTCGGGTCGTCGGCGTATTTGGCGTAGAGCTGTTCGAGATAGGCCGCGTTGTGCCCCTGCATGAAGCTGGAGGCATGGAAGAGGTCGTTGGGGCTTTGGTCGGTCATGAGAGCACCTGACAGGTTGAAGGCCGCAGGCGGATCATTCCGCCGGCGGCCAATTTTGGCGTATGTTGCGCGGCCCTAGCCAATGGCCTTCAGCACGGCTTCGCCCAGCGTCGCGGGGCTGTCGGCCACGATGATGCCGGCGGAGCGCATGGCTTCGATCTTGCTTTCGGCGTCGCCCTTGCCGCCGGCCACGATGGCACCGGCATGGCCCATGCGGCGGCCCGGAGGGGCGGTGCGCCCGGCAATGAAGCCGGCAACCGGCTTCCAGCGGCCTTTTTTCTTCTGCTCGGCGAGGAACTCGGCGGCTTCTTCTTCGGCAGAACCGCCGATTTCACCGATCATGATGATCGAGTGGGTCTCATCATCGTCGAGGAACATGTCGAGCACGTCGATATGCTCGGTGCCCTTGATCGGGTCGCCCCCGATGCCGACGGCGGAAGACTGGCCGAGGCCCGCATCAGAGGTCTGCTTGACGGCCTCGTAGGTGAGCGTGCCCGAGCGCGAAACCACGCCGACCGAGCCGCGCTTGTGGATGTGGCCGGGCATGATGCCGATCTTGCAGGCGTCGGGCGTGATGACGCCGGGGCAGTTCGGGCCGATCAGGCGCGACTTGGAGCCTTCGAGCGCACGCTTCACGCTCATCATGTCGAGCACCGGAATGCCCTCGGTGATGCAGACGATCAGCTCCATCTCGGCGTCGATCGCCTCGAGGATCGAGTCGGCGGCGAAGGGCGGGGGCACGTAGATGACGGTCGCGTTGGCTTCGGTCACGTGCTTGGCTTCATGCACCGAGTTGAAGACCGGCAGGTCGAGGTGCGTTTGTCCGCCCTTGCCGGGGGTCACGCCGCCGACCATCTTGGTGCCATAGGCGATGGCCTGCTCGGAGTGGAAGGTGCCCTGCGAGCCGGTGAGGCCCTGACAGATGACCTTGGTGTTTTCGTCGACGAGTACGGCCATTGTGGCGTCCCTCTCTTTTGATGGCCACACGGGGGGCCGATTGCTTGCTGGGGCCGAAAGCTTCGGCCCGCGGTTATGTCCTACTGCGCGAAAGTGAATCGCACGTCGTTGTCGCTGTCGCTTGAGCAGACCGGGTCTTGCCCGCCCGAGGTGATGCCCACGGCCACGCCGTTGCCGATGGCCCAGCCGGTGCAGCCTTCCATCTCGATCGCCATGGTCTCGTAACCGGTGGTCTCGAGGTAGGCCGACAGGCTGACCGTGCCGAGTGCGGTGGATTGGGCCGAATGGGCGACCGAGCAGATCGCGCCATCCATGTAGAGGGTCACATGCACCGGCCCCTCATCGGACCAGATATCGACCGAGCCCATCTCCGGATCGGCGCTGACGTTCCAGCCGCGCACCTCGAAGATCCCGGCGGTCTCCTCGGCATTTCCGTTGCCGAGGAGGCAGGCGGAGAACGCCCCCATCTGGGCCTCAGGCGCCGTTGGCGCGTTGAGGTTGGCCAGCAGGGCCTTCACGATGGTCGCATTCTGCGCAGCGGCAGGCAGCGGAAGCACCGCGAGGGCAAGGGCGGGAAGCAGGCGCATCAGGATCAGCCCTTCACCGCCTTCACGATCTTCTCGGCACCGTCGGAAAGGTCGTCGGCGGCGATCACGTCAACATCGGAGTTGTTGATGATCTCCTTGCCCTTCTCCACGTTGGTGCCCTCGAGGCGCACAACCAGCGGCACCTGCAGGCCGACCTCTTTCACCGCGGCAATCACGCCCTCCGCGATCACGTCGCAGCGCATGATCCCGCCGAAGATGTTTACCAGGATGCCCTTCACGTTCGGGTCGGAGGTGATGATCTTGAACGCCTCGGTCACCTTCTCCTTGGTCGCGCCGCCGCCCACATCCAGGAAGTTGGCGGGCTCGGCGCCGTAGAGCTTGATGATGTCCATCGTCGCCATGGCCAGGCCCGCGCCGTTGACCATGCAGCCGATCTCGCCGTCGAGGGCGATGTAGTTGAGGTCGTACTTGGAAGCGGCAAGCTCCTTGGGGTCTTCCTCGGTCTCGTCGCGCAGCTCCGACACGTCGGACTGGCGATACATCGCGTTGCCGTCGAAGCCGAGCTTGGCGTCGAGCACCTTCAGCTCGCCGTTGGGCATCAGGATCAGCGGGTTGATCTCGAGCATCTCCATGTCCTTCTCCATGAAGGCCTTGTAGAGGATGCCCATCAGCTTCACGCACTGCTTCACGGCGGCGCCCTCGAGCCCGAGGGCGAAGGCAACGCGGCGGCCGTGGAACGGCTGGTAGCCGGTCGCCGGGTCGACGGTGAAGCTCAGGATCTTCTCGGGCGTGGAGGCGGCGACCTCTTCAATGTCCATGCCGCCCTCGGTGGAGCAGACAAAGGACACGCGGGAGCTGGCGCGATCGACCAGCAGCGCGAGGTAGAATTCGGAGGTGATGTCGGAGCCGTCTTCGATGTAGATGCGGTTCACCACCTTGCCGGCCGGGCCGGTCTGGTGGGTGACGAGGGTCTTGCCCAGCATCTTCTTGGCTTCTTCGGCGGCCTCTTCGACCGACTTGGCAAGGCGCACACCGCCCTTTTCGCCAGCGGACTCTTCCTTGAAGGAGCCTTTGCCACGCCCGCCGGCATGGATCTGCGCCTTGACCACCCAGAGCGGGCCATCGAGTGCGCCGGCGGCTGTCTTGGCCTCATCGGCCTTCAGCACGGCCCGCCCGTCGGAGACGGGTGCACCGTAGGAGCGAAGCAGAGCCTTCGCCTGATACTCATGGATGTTCATGAAGCTGTTCCTCAAGCTGCGGTTCGACCCCGTCATTGGCACAGCCCGCGGCGGAGGCAAACAAAAATCGCCTGCAAATGCGGGGGTTGGCCGGGATTAGTGCCATTTGTGATCACAGCCAAGAAGTGTGTGATCACAAGTTAACGGGGTGCTAACGCTATCATGAGAATCACCCGCTTCCATGCACCGGCGGGCTGGCCATGAGTGGCGCGGAACGCTATGGATGGCGCCATGAACGAGACGTCCGAACCCCGCGCGCAGGCTTCAGGGCCGACGCCTTCGAAAGAGCCAACCTGGGCCGTTGTGGCAACCGTGCGCGAGCCCGCCGAACTGGTGCTGGCCTTCGTCGCCCACCACCTCGATCTGGGTGCCTTCAAGGTGATCATCTACCTCGATGATCCCGAAGATCCGCTTCGCCCGATTTTGCGCGCCAAGGCAGGGGTCAACGTGATCTGCTGCGATGACGCCTATTGGGACAAGGTGAACAAGGGCCGCGGGCGCCCGCCCAACCAGAACGTCCGACAGGCGATCAACGCCACGACGGCCTACAAGAAAGCGCGCGCCGACTACCTGCTGCACCTCGATGCCGACGAGTTCCTGCACATGGCCCGCCCCTTCGCGGAAGAGGTCGCGCGGCTGGAGGAGGAGGACGTCTGGCTGCGCATCCCGGCGGTCGAGCGCTGCTGGCTGGCGGGCGACCGCTCCGAACACATCTTTTCCGGCGTCTTCCGCCACCCGATCAAGCAGGCCCCCCGCATCACCCGCCGGATCTACGGCGACGAGGTTGCGCCTTACCTCGCCAACGGGCTTGCGGGCGCGTCCCATGGCAAGCCGCTGGTGCGCACCGGCCACAAGGTTCAGGTGCAGGTGCATGCCGCCAAGCTGCCCGGCAAGAACAACGGCTGGGCGCCCCACAAGAAGGCGACGGGGCTGCACGTGCTCCACTTCGACGGGCTGACCCCGCTGCACTGGGCCGCCAAGACGCTGCGCTACGCCGAGCAGGGCGACGAGGCGATCGGCAGGCTGCTCCACGAGGAGCGGGCCCGTCAGGTGCGCCATGTGCGCGACAACATCTCCTCCATGCCCGAGCTGCTGCGCTTCTTCCGCACCATCACCGGCCTCACCCCGGATCAGGCGCGGGCTCTCACCGAGCACGGACGCTTGAGCGCCATGAAGATCGACCCGGAGGCGGCCATGCGCCGCGCCTTCCCCGATGTGGAGGCGGATTTCTCCTTCCGGGCCTTCGACCTGAAGCTCGGCGGCGAAAACGCCAAGCGGCTGATGAAGAAGATCGCAGAGAGCAAGGCCGCCTGAGCGCCGCTCTCCGCTCCCGTCCGCGCAACAAAAAAGGGCCCCGCGTCACGCAGGGCCCTTTGCATTCGAACTGATGTGGCGGATCAGGCCAGCGAGTTGTCGATCCCCTTGCAGGCCTCGACCAGACCCTTCACGGCCTCGACCGACTTGTCGAACATCGCCTGCTCTTCCTTGTTGAGCTTGATGTCGACGACCTTCTCGATGCCGCCGGCGCCGATCACGGTGGGCACGCCCACGTACATGTCCTTCACGCCGATCTCGCCGTCGCAATAGGCGGCGCAGGGCAGAACGCGCTTCTGGTCCTTGAGGTAGCTCTCGGCCATCTCGATCGCCGCGGTGGCAGGGGCGTAGTAGGCAGAGCCGGTCTTCAGCAGGCCGACGATCTCGGCGCCGCCGTCACGGGTGCGCTGGATGATCGCGTCGAGCTTTTCCTGTGTGGACCAGCCCATCTCCACGAGGTCGGGCAGCGGGATGCCGGCGACGGTGGAGTAGCGGGCGGAGGGCACCATGGTGTCGCCGTGGCCGCCGAGCACGAAGGCGGTGACGTCCTTCATCGACACGCCGAACTCGAGGCTGAGGAAGTGGCGGAAGCGGGCCGAGTCGAGCACGCCGGCCATGCCGCAGACCTTGTTGGCCGGCAGGCCCGAGAACTTCTGCAGCGCCCAGACCATCGCGTCGAGCGGGTTGGTGATGCAGATGACGAAGGCATCGGGGGCATGGGCGGCAATGCCCTCACCGACCGACTTCATGACCTTGAGGTTGATGCCCAGCAGGTCGTCGCGGCTCATGCCCGGCTTGCGCGGCACACCGGCGGTGACGATGCACACGTCGGCACCGGCAATGGCGGCGTAGTCGGTGGTGCCCGAAAGCGCCGCGTCGAAGCCCTCGGAGGGGCCGGATTCTGCGATGTCGAGCGCCTTGCCCTGCGGCACGCCGTCAGCGATGTCGAAGAGGATAACATCCCCCAGTTCTTTCATGGCGGCGAGATGGGCGAGCGTTCCGCCGATCTGCCCCGAACCGATGAGCGCAATCTTGGGTCTGGCCATTTTAGGTGTCCCTTGAGTGGTGAAATTTCGCGCCACGCCTAGCCAATGGGGGAAAGGCGTGCAAGGCTGCATTGCAGCACGAATGCCGCAACTGCACAAGCGGCGGCGGAGGAAAGGGCAGCGGATGCAAGGAGTTGGCGGCCATGTGGCCTGACCCTTGGGTGATGGCTGTGGCGGTGCCGGCGGTCATATTTGCGGGTGTGTCCAAGGGGGGTTTCGGCTCTGGAGCGGCCTTCGCGGCAGCCCCGATTCTCGCCCTGGCGATAGATCCGCGCATGGCCGTGGGGCTGATGCTGCCGCTGCTGATGCTGATCGACGTCTTCACGCTCAAGAGCTTCTGGAAGCAGTGGCACACCCCTTCGGCCCTCGCCCTCGCGCTGGGTTCGCTGCCGGGCATCGCGCTGGCGATCTGGCTGTTTCAGGTGGCCGACGTCGACACCTTCCGCCTGCTCATCGGCGGCATCGCAATCCTCTTCGTGGTCTATCAGCTCGCCCGCACCTGGGGCGTGCTGAAAATTCCCGACCGGCCCTTCGATCCGGTCACCGGCGGGCTCGCGGGCACGGTCGCCGGGTTCACCAGCTTCATCAGCCACGCGGGCGGGCCGCCGGTGGCGGTGTTCCTGCTGGCGCAGGGCATGGGCAAGACCACCTATCAGGCAACATCGGTCATCGTGTTCTGGGCGATCAACCTGCTCAAGTTCGTCCCCTATGCCGCGCTCGGCATTTTCACCCGCGAAACGGCGGTGCTCGACCTCTGGCTCGCACCGGCCGCGCTGCTCGGGGCATGGCTCGGGGTGAAGGCGCATCATATCGTGCCCGAAAAGCCCTTCTTCGCGCTCACCTACGTGCTCCTTCTGCTGACAGGCACCAAGCTGATCTGGGATGCGCTGACCTGAGGCAAGCGCATCCGCTTTCGCTCAGGCGTCCTTTTCACCCGCCGGGATCAGCGCCTCTTCGATCAGCTCGAAGGCCTTGCCCGAGGCGACGAGGCAGGTCATGCCGTTGGGCATCGTCACCGTCACCGTCCAGGTGCCGCTCTCGAGGTTGGCGAAGGTCTCGACAACCTGGTTGTTGGCCCCGAGCCCGATCGCCTGGCGGCTCTCGCCGTAGCCATCGGCCAGGCGCGATACCACCTTGTCGCGGTTGGCGCAGTTGCGGTTCTGGGCCTCGGCCCCGGTTGCAGCAAGGCAGGCAAGCCCTGCGGCGATGAAGAGAAGTTCTTTCATGGTCCAAACCCTTTTTGACAGCGTGGCCCCATGTCGGGCGTGCCCGGCTTTGCCGGTGGCATGGGAGGCGCATTCGGCGCCGGTCATTCCAGGTCGGACTGATTATTGCCGCGTTGCTTGGCAGCCCTGCCAATAACGGCCCTCCAGTCGCCCGACTCGAGGATGATGCTGGGCGCGATAGGTGAGCATCCCGTTAACGCTGTGCGACGATGCCCAAGGATCCGGCAGCGGCGACCGAAAATTGCGCTTTCACGGGTATTTTCAGAAATGATCTTGCGCGGCGGCGCGGCATTTGGTCTTTCTGCACCTGCAATCTGCCCGGAGAGAATCAATGCCCGCCACACGCCCCTATCGCTCGCTGCTCTATATTCCCGGCTCCAAGCCCCGCGCGCTGGAGAAGGCGGCGACCCTGGCCTGCGATGCGATCATCTTCGACCTCGAAGATGCGGTGACGGCTGAGGCTAAGGACGAGGCCCGCGCCCTGCTGGCCGAAACGCTCCCCACGGCCGATTACGGCCCGCGTGCCCGGATCGTGCGGGTCAACGGGGCCGATACCCAGTGGGGCGCGGCGGACCTTGAGGCCATGTGCAAGCTCGCCCCCGATGCGATCCTGCTGCCCAAGGTCGGCCACGCCGACGAGATCGCTGAGGTCAAGGCCAGGCTCGATGCGGCAGGCAGCACCTCCACCAAGGTCTGGGCGATGATGGAAACGCCCCAGGGCATCTTCAACGCCGAGAGCATTTGCGCCGCCCCGGGCATGGGCGGCATCGTGATGGGCACCAACGATCTGGCCAAGGAGCTGAACTGCCGCAACCGCGCCGACCGGCTGCCGATGATGTTCGCCCTCCAGCAATGCCTCATGGCCGCCCGCGCCGCCGGCATCGTGGCGATCGACGGGGTGTATAATGCCTTCAAGGACGACGAGGGCCTGAAGGCCGAATGCGAGCAGGGCCGCGACCTTGGCTTTGATGGCAAGACCCTGATCCACCCCGCCCAGCTCGAGATCACCAACGCCGCCTTCGCCCCCTCCGAAAGCGAGATCGACCTCGCCCGCCGCCAGATCGCCGCCTATCAGGAGGTCGAGGCGAGCGGGCAGGGGGTGGCGGTGGTCGATGGGCGGATCGTGGAGAACCTGCACATCGAAACCGCCCGCGCGACGCTGGCGAGGGCCGAGGCCATTGCGGCCATGGCCGGATGAGGGCAGGTTGAACTCAACGGTTCACTTGCTGAGGATACCCAGATGGCACTCCCGCTCACCCTCCTGATCGCCGGCCTTGCGCTTTGGTGGCTTGCCCACCTGTTCAAACGCCTCGCGCCTGAGCGTCGCGCCGCCATGGGCAATGGCGGCAAGGGGGTGGTGGCGCTGGCGCTGCTGGCTTCGGTCATCCTGATGATCTTCGGCATCCGCATGGCCGATGCCTCGCCCGACATCTGGTATCCACCGCATTGGCTGCGTCACGTCAACAATCTGCTGGTGCTCATCGCGCTCTATTTCACCTCGCCCGGGCCGACCAAGGGCGCGATCTTCTACAAGATGCGCCACCCCATGCTGTTTGGCTTCGCGCTCTGGGCCTTTGCCCATCTGCTGGTCAATGGCGACCTCGCCACCATGATCCTCTTCGGCGCGCTCCTGCTCTGGGCCTTCGTCGAGATGGCGGTCATCAACCGCGCCGAGCCGGAATGGTCTCCGCCGCCCAAAGGCTCCATCGCCAAAGATGCGATGTTCCTCGCCATCTCGGTCCTTCTCCTCGGCCTCATCGGCTGGATCCACGGCCTCCTCGGCTACCCGGTATTTGGATAACCCTATGAAACTCTACCGCTTTCTCACCGAAGACGACACATCGGCCTTCTGCCACAAGGTCACCGCCGCGCTGAACAAGGGCTGGGCGCTGCATGGCGACCCGCAATATTCTTTCGACGCCTCCAATGGCGTCATGCGCTGCGGGCAGGCCGTGGTGAAGGAGGTCGAAGGGACCTACACGCCCGACACCAAGCTGGGGGCGCACTGATGAGCAAAACCAACGCGGGCCGGTTCTTTGAAGACTACAAGCTGGGCGAGGTGATCCGCCATGCGGTGCCGCGCACCGTGGCCGAGGGCGAGCGGGCGCTTTACCACGCGCTCTACCCGGCCCGCCACGCCCTGAATTCCTCCGATGTCTTCGCCGCCGAATGCGGGCTGGAAGGCTCGCCGCTGGATGATCTCATCACCTTCCACGTGGTCTTCGGCAAGACCGTGCCCGACATCTCGCTCAATGCCGTGGCCAACCTCGGTTACGCCGAAGGGCGCTGGCTGAAGCCGGTTTACCCCGGCGACACGCTTTCCTCCGAAAGCAAGGTGATCGGCCTCAAGCAGAACTCCAACGGCAGCTCGGGCGTGGTCTGGGTGCGCACCACCGGGCGCGACCAGACCGGCGAGCCGGTGCTGGACTACGTGCGCTGGGTGATGGTGCGGAAGGGCAACCTCGACGCCGCCGCCCCTGAAACCGTTATCCCCGACCTTGCAAAGGTGGTGGCCCCTGAAGACCTGATCACCCCCGAGGGTCTCACCTTTGCCGATTACGACTTTACCGCCGCCGGTGAGCCCCACCGCTGGGGCGATTATGCCAAGGGCGAGGTGATCGACCATGTCGACGGCGTCACCATCGAAGAGGCCGAGCACATGCTGGCGACGCGCCTCTGGCAGAACACCGCAAAGGTGCATTTCGATGCCACCAACCGCGAGGACGGCAAGCGGCTGATCTACGGCGGGCACGTGATTTCGATGGCCCGCGCGCTGTCTTTCAACGGGCTGGCCAATGCCCAGATGATGGTGGCAATCAATGGCGGCGCCCATGCCAACCCCTGCTTCGCGGGTGATACGGTGCGGGCATGGTCCGAAGTGCTCGACACCGCCGAGATCTCGGACGACATCGGCGCCCTGCGCCTGCGCCTCGTCGCGGTGAAGGGGGCCGAGAGCCTGGCTGGCGACCTCAAGGGCGATGACGGCAAATACCTGCCCCACGTGCTGCTCGATCTCGACTACTGGGCGCTGCTTCCGCGCTGAGATCGTGCCGCTTGCCGGCCCTCGGGCACCCGGCGGTGCGGCAGGTATCCGGCAGGACTCGCGGGGTGTGCCGCGTGCGGGGGAGGGGCGTTTCGGTTCGTGACCACAGGACGCGAATATTGTGATCACAAGCTTGAAAGCTGTGATCACAACCCCCGAAAAATCGCCTGTTAGCGCCTCAACTGCGACGCATTATCATCGGTTTAGCTCGTGACTCCCCCGTAGAAAAATGCCAATTGAAAGGCGCAGCACGCCCGCACGGCCCGCCCGCGCGGCACGCCACCCAATGCGCCGCGCCCCGGCACCAGCGCCCCGGCCCGCGCCCAACAGGAGAGCGTTCATGGCAGATATGAACCGGGATCGCCCGCTTTCGCCCTTCATGATCGGCCCGTACTACCGGCCTCAGATGACCTCGATGTCCTCCATCCTGGTCCGCATCACCGGCATCGCCTCCTTCGGCACCGCCTTCCTCGTGGTCTGCTGGCTCCTCGCCGCGGCCTTCTCGGAAGGGGCCTTCGAAAGCCTCAACTGGCTGATGACCAGCTTTCTCGGCGACATCGTGATGTTCCTCGCAAGCTGGGCGATCTGGTATCACATGCTCGGCCGCCTTCGGCACGTGATCTGGGACTTCGGCTACTGCCTCGACGTCCCGATCTCCGAAAAGCTCGGCTGGGGCATGTTCATCGGCGCCACCGTGCTGGCGCTCTTCACGGCCATCGTGGTGTAAGGGAGAGAGACGATGAAATTCATCACCGACCGCAAACGCGCCACCGGCCTCGGCTCCGGCTCCGAGGGCACCGCGCACCACTGGAAGATGATGGCCAGCTCGCTGAGCCTCGTCATCCTCGTGCCGCTCTTCGTCTTCCTCTTCGGCTCGGCGCTGGGCCGCAGCTTCGACGAGGTGCAGAGCTACTTCGCCAACCCCTTCATCACCCTCGCGCTGGGCATCGGCCTGACCATGGGGCTTCTCCACATCAAGATGGAGATCGACGAGGCGGTGGAAGACTACGTGCACGGCCTCGCGGGCAAACTGCTGCTGATGGCCGTCGCCGCCGGAACCTGGGTGCTGATCGCCGCCGGCCTGCTGGCGCTGATCAAGCTGGCGCTCTGAGCGCCGCCGCCCGTGCCCACGCGGCATCATCTCACACGGAAGGCGCGGCCTTCCCCCACGATTAACTGACGCGAGAGCGCCCAAGCCCCAGACGCAACGAACGCCAGTCGCGAGGGACGCCAGACGCAAGGGACGAACGAGACCATGGCAGCTTACGAATACGAAACCCATACATATGACGTGGTGGTTGTGGGCGCAGGCGGCTCCGGCCTCCGGGCGACGCTGGGCATGGCCGAGCAGGGTCTGAAGACCGCCTGCGTCACCAAGGTCTTCCCGACCCGCTCGCACACCGTCGCGGCCCAGGGCGGCATCGCCGCGTCGCTCTCCAACATGGGCCCCGACCACTGGCAGTGGCACATGTATGACACCGTGAAGGGCTCCGACTGGCTCGGCGACACCGACGCGATGGAATACCTCGCCCGCGAGGCGCCCAAGGCGGTGTATGAGCTGGAGCATTACGGCGTGCCCTTCTCGCGCACCGAAGAGGGCAAGATCTACCAGCGCCCCTTCGGCGGCCACACCACCGAGTTCGGCGAGGGCCCGCCCGTGCAGCGCACCTGCGCCGCCGCCGACCGCACCGGCCACGCCATCCTGCACACGCTCTATGGCCAGAGCCTGAAGCACAACGCCGAGTTCTACATCGAGTATTTCGCCATCGACCTGATCATGGGCGAAGACGGCGCCTGCCAGGGCGTTGTCTGCTGGAAGCTCGATGACGGCACGATCCATGTGTTCCGCGCCAAGATGGTGGTGCTGGCCACCGGCGGCTATGGCCGCGCCTACTTCTCCGCCACCTCCGCCCACACCTGCACCGGCGACGGCGGCGGCATGGCGGCCCGCGCGGGCCTGCCACTGCAAGACATGGAGTTCGTCCAGTTCCACCCCACCGGCATCTACGGCTCCGGCTGCCTGATCACCGAAGGCGCGCGGGGTGAGGGTGGCTATCTGACCAACTCCGAGGGCGAGCGCTTCATGGAGCGCTATGCGCCAACCTACAAGGATCTCGCCTCGCGCGACGTGGTGAGCCGCTGCATGACGATGGAAATCCGCGAGGGCAGGGGCGTCGGCAAGGACAAGGATCACATCTTCCTCCACCTCAACCACCTGCCCCCCGAAACCCTGCACGAGCGCCTGCCCGGCATCTCCGAGAGTGCGCGCATCTTCGCCGGCGTCGATCTCACCAAGGAGCCGATCCCGGTGCTCCCCACCGTGCATTACAACATGGGCGGCATCCCCACGAACTACTGGGGCGAGGTGCTGAACCCCACCGCTGACAACCCCGACGCCATCGCGCCCGGCCTCATGGCCGTGGGCGAAGCGGGCTGCGCAAGCGTCCACGGCGCCAACCGCCTCGGCTCCAACAGCCTCATCGACCTCGTGGTCTTCGGCCGCGCCGCCGCGATCAGGGCCGCCGAGGTGGTGGACCCGAAATCTGCCAACCCGGAGCTGAACAAGGCCTCCGTCGACGCCGCGCTCGACCGCTTCGACACCCTGCGCAACGCCTCCGGCTCCATCGCCACGGCGGAGCTGCGCGACGAGATGCAGCGCACCATGCAGGCCGACGCGGCAGTGTTCCGCACCGACAAGACCCTCGCCGAGGGCGTCGAGAAGATGAAGTCCGTCGCCGCCAAGATGGATGACATCAAGGTCACCGACCGCTCGCTCATCTGGAACTCCGATCTGATGGAAACCCTCGAGCTGACCAACCTCATGCCCAACGCGCTCGCCACCATCGTCGGCGCCGAGGCCCGCAAGGAAAGTCGCGGCGCCCACGCCCACGAAGACTATCCCGACCGCGACGACACCGAATGGCGCAAACACTCGCTGGCCACGGTCGAAGGCAACCAGGTGACCCTCAGCTACCGCCCGGTCCACCTCGACCCGCTCTCCAAGGAAGAAGACGGCGGCATCGACCTGAAGAAGATCGCCCCCAAGAAGCGGGTGTATTGAGGCTGACGTGTCACTCCTCACCCGCCTCCTCGGGCGCAAACGCCCCTTCACCTCGTCTGGTGAATATTGGGCCGAGCGTTATGCTCGCGGCCGAACGTCCGGCCCGGGCAGCTACGGTCGGTTGGCGGACTACAAGGCTGAAGTCATAAACGCGCTTGTGGCCGAGCAACGCATCGAGTCGGTGGTCGAGTTCGGGTGCGGAGACGGTAATCAGGCTTCACTCTTCAAGTTCGACAACTACACTGGCGTCGATGTTGTGGAGCAGGTGGTGCGTGCCAACAGCGAACGCTTCGCAGACCGCCCGAGTTGGCAATTCATCACTACAGAACAAGACGCGCAGCGCGCTGATATCTTCGACATGTCGATGTCGCTCGACGTTATCTATCATCTCGTCGAGGATAATGTCTTTGACGCCTACATGTTGCGTCTAACTCGCGCCGCTGATCGCTACGTTCTGATCTACGCCACCGACGAAGATCGGCCACGCCCGGAAGACCACGTGCGCGACCGGAAGTATTCCGACTGGATGGCCCGGAATGCTCCCGGCTTCGTCGAAGAGCGAATGTGGGCCAATCCCCACGCTGCCGATGTTGACGACCTCAATCCGAAAGATACGACTCGCGCATTCTTCCGCCTCTACCGTCGCGAGGGGCGCGCATGATCACCGCCAACCTAGCCACATACCCACCACGCGAGAGCAATCTCGCGCAGGTGGTCGCCGCAATCCTGCCGCAGGTCGACCAGTTGAACATCGTGCTCAACCAGTATGACGAGCCACTCCCCGCCTTTGCCGGTGAAGAAAAGATCGCCCAGATCATCCCCGGTGAAGATCAGAAGGACGTGGGCAAGTTCTATCCCGATGTCTCGGGCGCTGATTGGGTCTTCATGATCGACGATGACATGATCTACCCTGCGGATTTCGTGTCAAAGTCCATCGCCGCGATGGAGGCGCTCGGGCCGAGAAAGTTCCTCGGCGGCTACCATGGCTCGCTCTACTATGAGCCGCAGTTCAGCCTCGCACCCAAGGCGCTGGTCAAATATCTGCGCTACAAGCCGGTGAACATCGCCGATTACCGCAAGCCCTTCCGCTTTTACGAAACGCTGGAACAGCCCACCGTGGTCGATCAGATCGCCACCAACGCCGCCCTTATGCGCGGCGAGGACTTTCCACCCCATGATTTCATGGCCGGCTCCCAGAAGTTCGTCGATGTGCGGTTGGCGCGCTGGTGCTTCGAGAAGGGCATCATGCCCGTCTGCCTTCCCCGCTTTGCAGGATGGCTCGGCGAGGTGCGGTTCGAGGAAACCATATTTCGCGGCTTCACCCGCCAGAACCCGCCCCACGTGGCCGAAGAGATCTGGAGCTACGCGTTCAAGGTGCCCGGCCGCGGCGCGCCCGTGGAGGCGTCAAGCTGATGCCCCGCCTGATGTGCTTTGCCACTCACCACAAATCCGGCACGGTCTGGATGCGGCGGACCATTCAGGCGATGGCCCGGGCCTACGGGCTGGATTGGCATGGCATCTGGCGTGACGAGGCGATGTGGAAGGTGCCCGCCCGGAGCCGCTGCTTTCTGGTCAACTGGGCCGGATATTTTCCCTCCGACCTCTGGAAGCGCGATGACGTGGCCATCGTCCATGTCATTCGCGACCCCCGCGACATCATGCTGTCGGGCTGCGTCTATCATCACTTCGCCGGCAAGCAGGGCGAGAAATGGCTGCATGTGCCGCGCACCGACCTCGGCGGCAGGAGCTACCAGCAGCACCTCAACGCGCTGGAGAGTGACGAGGCCAAGCTGCTCTTCGAGATGGAGGGCAAGCACCGCGAGACGGTCGAGGAAATGCGCGCCTGGCCCTGGGGCGACGACCGTGCCTTCGAGCTGAAGTACGAAGACCTCATGGCCGATACCGATTGCAGCCTCTTCGGCGCGGCCCTCGCCCACCTCGGGCTGGAGGGCGAGGAGCTGGAGGCCGGCAAGAAGATGTTCTGGGAGCAGTCGCTCTTTGGCGGCATGGCCAAGATGGACGACCGCCCGCGCCACCTCATGGGCCACGTCGCCAGCGAAGGCGCGCTCAAACGTTGGGAAACCGAGTTGCCGCCCGCGGTGGCCGAGGTTTACGCTGAACGCCATGGTGCCGACCTCGTGGCGCTGGGATACGAGCCGGATGCAACCGGCTGGCTCTCCCGGCTGCGCGAGCCCGAGCACCGGGCAGAGGCAACATCTAGGGGGAGTGGCTGAACCATGGGCCGAATTTCTGCGATCGTTTTGACGGGCGCCACGCTGGCGCTGCTTTCGGGCTGCGGCGAGCGCGGCGGCCTAAGCGGGGGCATCCCCTTTCCGGAGAGCTACGCGCTGATGCCGGGCGACCGCGAGCGCTGGGCCGCCATGAATGATGCGCAGCGCCGCCGCGCGCTGGCCTTCATCTCGACCGGCGCCACGATCCAGAGCTCGATGGTGCCCGAATGAACCGCCCCGTGATCCTGCGCTTCGCCCCCCTCCTGCTGCTGCTCGCCGCCTGCGACGCCAACCCGGCCGACATTGTCGCGCGCCAGGCGGCCAAGAGCGTGGTGCGCCCCATCGTGCAGGAAAAGCTGCCCGGCGTGCCGCCCGACCTCGTGACCGAATGCCTGATCGACAACATGTCGGCGGGTGAAATCTCGACACTTGCGCAGGAGGCCGCCACCGGCATCTCCCCGCGCTCGACCCAGATCGTCGTGGCCGTGGCACAACGCCCGGACGCCATCGAATGCATCACGCGGGAAGGTCTCCCGCTGATTTTGAACGGATAGGAGCCAGACCCATGGTCCAACTCACCCTGCCCAAGAACTCGCGCATCACCACCGGCAAGACCTGGCCGAAGCCGGAAGGGGCGACCAATGTGCGCAAGTTCCAGATCTACCGCTACGACCCCGACAGCGGCAAGAATCCGGCCGTCGATACCTACTTCATCGACATGGACCAATGCGGCCCGATGGTTCTGGACGCGCTGATCAAGATCAAGAACGAGATCGACCCCACGCTCACCTTCCGCCGCTCCTGCCGCGAAGGCATCTGCGGCTCCTGCGCGATGAACATCGACGGCATCAACACGCTGGCCTGCATCTACGGCATGGACGAGATCAAGGGCGACGTGAAGATCTACCCGCTGCCCCACATGCCGGTGGTCAAGGATCTCATCCCCGACCTCACGCTGTTCTACGCACAGCACGCCTCGATCATGCCATGGCTCGAGACCAAGACCCAGCGCCCCGAGAAGGAGTGGAAGCAGTCGATCGAAGACCGCAAGAAGCTCGATGGCCTCTATGAATGCGTGATGTGCGCCTCCTGCTCCACCGCCTGCCCGAGCTACTGGTGGAACTCCGACCGCTACCTTGGCCCGGCGGCCCTGCTGCACGCCTACCGCTGGATCATCGACTCCCGCGACGAGGCCACCGGCGAGCGGCTTGATGACCTCGAAGACCCCTTCAAGCTCTACCGCTGCCACACCATCATGAACTGCGCCAAGACCTGCCCCAAGGGCCTGAACCCGGCCAAGGCGATTGCGCATATCAAGAGCATGATGGTCGAGCGGGTCGTCTGACGGGCCTTCACCGAAGGGCCGCGAGGTCGTTCATCACTGGCGATGGTCTGGCTGTTGCCTCGCGCCAGTGGTCCGGCCCTATGGCGGGAGGCAGCGCAGGGGAGCTACTTGCGCTGGTTCTGTCGTGGGGTATAGAACACCAGCTTTTCGTCCGGCCCCTTTTCGCTGCGGGCGTAGTTCTCGCTGCGGCCGTTGGTGAAGGTCGCCTTGAGCATCCGCCAGAAACCGCCGAGGCTTTCGGTGGCCCCCTGCGCAATCTCCTCGTTGAGTGCCGCGTTGTGAGCCAGTGAGCCTTCGACCAGCTCCTTAAGTGGCGGGGCAGGCTCGGGCGGGGGCGGGGGCACGATCCGCATCGCTTCGTCATCGCCGTCGCAGACCCGGATCGCGGCAAGGGTGATCCAGGGGTCATCCCCCAGCCCGGCCTGCTCCACAAAGTCCTCCGTCATCAGCAGGCGCATCGGCAGACGCTCGGTCCAGGCAACACCGGCGCCGCCGAGGGCCCGCGCATCAGCAAAGGGCTCGACCCCGTGCCCATTGGTCATGCGCCCCTCCTTCAGCCCGTAGGGGCCCTGCCAGAAGCAAAAGGGCCTGCCGTTCACATCCACCTTGTCCTCGCGGATGTATCCGCTTGCAAACATCGCCAGCGGCTCGGCCGGGGCGAGGAACTGCGCCAGAAAATAGGGCGCCTCCCGGCTGCCATCCTCGCTGCGCATGGTCACGGGCAGAAAGTCGATCTCACCTTCTGCGCCCAGCCGCTCAATCGCCGCGCGGACCCGGGCGCTCACCAGCAGCCCGTCAGGCGTGGCCTGCCAGAGCGCGGGGAAGGGATTGACCCAGTCGCGCATGATGAAGTCGGGCATCACATGTTCGGGCGCGAGGCGGGGCACCGGTTGCGCAATCTGCTCGGGGCTGCGGGCTCGCATGTAGGCGGCTCTGGTGGCGCTGCGCCGCTTGCGCTCGGCCCGCCGGGCCTCGCCCTCGGGGCCCTTGAGCTGCGCAGGCATGTCGCCCGGCTCGCGCCCACCAGGCGGTTTGGCACAGGCATAGGTGTAGAGAACTCTGCCTGCGATCAGGGTGGCGGGTATTCGCTCTGTCATGGCCGCCCTTCGCGTCATGCTGTCTGCCTGCGGGCAGCAGAGCAGGTCAATGTGGCGGGCGCAGGGCGCCAGACGCCTAATGCGCCAGCGCCTCGGTCCGCGAAAACGGCTGCCGCCCCCGGAACTCGGCGGGCACCAGAGCGTCAATCGCATCGCCGCCCGCCTTCCAGCGCCAGCCGCGCCAGTCGTGGGTGAAGATGAAATCTTCGCGCTCGATCTCCGTCGCGGTCTTTTCCAGCTTGTCCAGCACGCCGGGATGCGACGGCGAGGCCACGGCGATGGTAAAGGCCACCTGGCAGTTGAACGCATCTTCCGTCAGCCGTTTGCAGGCGCCGCGGAAGTCGCTGTAGGTCACGCAGATCTCCACCTCGGGAAACTTTCGCAAGTTCGAGCGAAAGCCCGAGGGGCAATCATTTGTGGGATATTGCTTGTTGAGGGCGTTCAGGAACCCGGCCCTGAGATCGCCAGAACCCGGTTCTGGGCTTATGAGCCGGGCCGTTGCATAAGCAGGAACCACCTGCTCAGGGCCTTCGGGCACCGCCATGGGCGATGGACTCAAAAAAATTGCGGTGAGGACGGAACCAAGTGCGGGCAGAAGCATTGTACCTCCGTTGACTGCCATTCGGGTGTTGGGTCTTACGTGCTCGACCCCAGCCTAAACTGCGGCCTTCGCTCCTGTCATCCCCCCGTTACCTTTAAATTTCGTTAATGCCCGCCGATTGCGCTGCCTTGTGCCGCTCTGCCCTTTCGTCGGGCGCAACTGTTCGCTTAGACTGGGCACGAGCAGTCACATTTTCCCGAGCCCCATAATGACATCACCCGATCCCGTCGGTCCCGACGCGCCCGATCACGCAGAAGACGCCCGCAACGTGGCGCCCGTGATCTGCTACCCGACGCAGAGCCTGCCCCAGCCCGACCTCGCGCTCTACGGCCGTGCGCGCGCCGCCGCGCGCAAGACCGGCGAAGAGCGGGTGCCGCCCCGCGAGGCGCGCTGCATCCCGGTGCGGGCCGGCCAATTTTTGCGGATTTCCTGCCCCGAGGGGCCTCAGGTGGGGGATCTGAACCTCTGGAACCTCGCCGATCTCTCCGAGCGCTTCTACTCCGGCAAGACCCGCGCGCTTCACGGCACCCACCTCGGCACCGGCGACCGGATGTGGTCGGGCTTTCCCGGCCTGCGCCCGATGGCAACCGTCACCGCCGACAGCCTCGCCTGGTATGGCGTCGATGCCTTCGGTGGCCGCGTGCATGACGTGATCGGCACCCGCTGCGACCCCTACACCCACCATCTGCTCTCCGGGCAGGACTATCACCACTGCTGCCACTCAAACCTCACCCGCGCCCTTGCCGGGTGGACGGGGCAGGGGGCGGACGCGGTCGAGCCGATGGTGCATGACGTGCTCAATGTCTTCATGTGCACCGGCTTCACCGCCGACACCGGCCAGTATTTCATGAAGGCCACGCCGGCGCGGGCGGGCGACTACATCGAACTCTTCGCCGAGATCGACCTGCTCGCCGGGCTCTCGGCCTGCCCCGGCGGCGATTGCGGCGCCGAGCACAGCTCGGACGTGGCCGAGTGCCACCCGCTGCTCTGCGAGGTCTTCGCCCCGCCCCATGCCGCGCTGGAAGGCTGGGAGAGCCCGCCGGTGAACGGCTACGAGGGCAGCCACGGGCTCTGACGCGCAACGGCGCGTTTGGCCCCCGCCCGGCAACATGTCGGGCAGGGCAGGGGCGCAATCGGGCCTAGCAGTAGCGCTCCGGCCCCACTGCCTGCCCATCCGAGTAGCGGTCGCCATGGGCAAAGCCCACCGGCAGGATCTTTTCGATCTCGGCATAGTCCTGCGCCGTCAGCTCCAGCTCCGAGGCGCCGGCCCATTCTTCCAGATGCGCCCCGGTGCGGGTGCCCGGGATCGGGATCAGGTGGTCGCCACGGCCCAGAACCCAGGCCAGCGCCAGCTTCGAGGTCGCCACCCCGCGGCCCTTCGCATAGGCGCGGAAGCGGTTCAGCGCTTCCTGATTGTAGCCGTGATTTGGGTCCTGCCAGCGCGGGCTGACGCGGCGAAAATCATTGTCGCGCATCGCGGCCCGGTCGGGCGCGGTCTCCGACATTTCGCCCCGCGCCAGCGGGCTGAAGGGCACAAAGGCAATGCCCAGCTCGGCGCAGGTCTGGATCACGCCCAGCTCGGGCAGGCGGGTCCAGAGTGAGTATTCGTTCTGCACCGCCATGCAGGGATGCACCGCCTGCGCACGCCGAATGGTGCCGGGCGCCACTTCGCTCAGGCCGTAGCCGCCGATCAGCCCCTCTTCCTTCATCCGCACGAGGCTTTCCACCACCTCCTCGATCGGGCGCTCCTGCTCGCGGCGGTGAATGTAGAACAGCTCCACCCGGTCCACCCCCAACCGCGTCAGGCTGCCCTCCAGCTCGCTGCGCAGGTGGTCCTCGTCATTGCGGAAATGCCGCTTGGGCTTGGGCACGATAGAGGCCTTGGTGGCAATCACCGGACGCTTGCCGCTGGCCTTCAGCCAGACCCCGATCGCCTCCTCAGAGGTGTGCGGGCCATACATGTTGGCCGTATCCAGAAAGTCGATGCCGGCCGCCCATGCGGCATCGAGGCAGGCCACCGATGTTTCCTGATCGGTGGCCCCGAAGAAGCCACCAAAGGACATGCAGCCAAGGCCAATTGCCGAAACCTCCGGCCCGCCGGCGCCGAGTTTACGCTTTTTCATGGAGTAATCCTCTATTTGTTGAATGCGGCTTCCAGCGCGATTTCGACCATATCGCCAAAACTCTTTTCGCGTTCTGCGCTGGGAAGGGCCTCATGGGTCTTCAGGTGATCGCTGACGGTAAGCACGGCGAGGGCCCTGCAGCCGTATCGCGCGGCAAGGGTATAAAGCTCTGCCGCTTCCATTTCGACAGCCAGAATTCCATGCCGTTCCATTTGCTCGTTCAAATCGGGGCGCTCGTCGTAAAACACGTCCGAAGAATATATGCCGCCAACATGGGTTTTTACCGATTTGCCTTTTGCCGCCTCTGCCGCTGCGGAAAGCAGGGACCAATCCGCGCAGGGCGCAAAGTTCAACTCGCGGAAAATGCCGCGCGACGGGGTCGACAGCGTGCTCGCCGTCATCGCAAGCACAACGTCGCGCACCGCCACGCTCTCCTGCATCGCGCCGCACGAGCCGATGCGGATGAGCGTCTTGGCCCCGTAATCCCGGATCAGCTCGTTGACGTAGATCGACAGCGACGGCATCCCCATGCCGCTGCCCTGGATCGTCACGGGATGCCCCCGCCACGTGCCGGTAAAGCCCAGCATTCCGCGCACCTCGTTGATGCACCTTGGGTTTTCCAGAAAGCTTTCCGCGGCCCATCGGGCGCGATACGGGTCGCCGGGGAGAAGCACGGTTTCCGCGATCTCTCCCTTCTCGGCACCGATATGAACGGTCATGCGATGTCCCTCATCTGTTTTACGGGGCGGCTCTCATGGCCGCCGCCGCAACAGAAGATGGTTCAGATCGCGAAGTCCTCAAGCGATTTTCCGGCGCCGAGGCCCTCTTTGATCCAGGCGGGCTGACGGCCGCGGCCGGTCCAGGTCTGGGACGTGTCGGCCGGGTTGGCGTATTTCGGCGCGCCTTTCGGCCCGCTTGTCTTCTTGCCCGCCTTGCGCCCGCGTTTCGCGCCGCCGGTCAATTCCTCGAGCGAAAAGCCATGCGCCAGCGCTGCCTTTTCGGCCGCGGCCTTTGCGGCTTTCTTGTCGTCGTCGGCGAGTTTTACGAGGGCTTTTTCGATATCCGCCTTCAGCTTTTCAAGCTCTTTGCGGTTCATCCCCTTGAGGCTTACTGCCATTTGAACACCTTTTCTTGTTCCGTTCCCGAAGTGAGTGGTTGCGCAGTAACTTTAGTGAATGCCTAGGAAATACAGGCAGGCTGCGCATTCACATCATAAGCGCAACCCCGGCCCTTGAAAAGCCAGTGAATTCCGGCCCGAAATGCGGAGCGGAATTCATCCGGATTTTTCGGATTGGAAAAGGTTTCAGGCGGCGGCTTCGCGCGGTTCGGCCAGGGTGACGATATCCATCATGATCCGGTTCAGCTCGAAATCCTTGGGCGTATAGACCTGCGCAACCCCCATATCCTTAAGGGCCTTCGCATCCTCATCGGGAATGATTCCGCCCACGATCAGCGGAATATGCGACAGCCCCGCCTCGCGCATCCGCTCCAGCGTTTCGGCAATCAGCGGCAAATGGCTGCCTGAAAGAATTGACATGCCGACAACATGCGCTTCCTGCTCTACCGCCGCCGCCACGATCTCTGCCGGCGTCAGGCGGATGCCCTCATAGGCAATATCCATTCCGCAATCCCGCGCCCGGAAGGCGATCTGCTCCGCGCCGTTCGAATGCCCGTCGAGGCCCGGCTTGCCGACCAGAAACTTCAGACGCCGCCCGAGCCGGTCGGACACGAGGTCCACCGCCTCGCGGATCTCCTCCAGCCCCTCGGTGCGGTTCGACGGCGAGCGCGCCACCCCGGTCGGGCCGCGATACTCGCCAAAGACCGCCCGCATCGCACCGGCCCATTCGCCGGTGGTCGCGCCCGCCTTTGCCGCCGCAATAGAGGGCTCCATCACGTTCTCGCCCGTCCGCGCCGCCTCGCGCAGCGCCTCCAGCGCCTCCGCCACGGCCTCGTTGTCGCGCGCGGCCCGCCAGGCCTGAAGCCGCGCCACCTGCTCGGCCTCCACCGCCGGATCGACCGTCATGATCCCGCCGTCCTCGCCCATCAGCGGCGAGGGCTCGCCCTCGGCCCAGCGGTTCACGCCCACCACCACGGTTTCGCCGGTCTCGACCCGGCCCAGCCGTTCGGCATTGCTCTCCACCAGCCGACCTTTCATGTAGTCGATCGCCGCAATCGCGCCGCCCATGCCATCAAGCTGCGCCAGTTCGGCCCGCGCGCCCTCCTTCAGCACCTCCACCTTGCGGTCGACCGCCGGGTTGCCATCAAACAGGTCGTCGAACTCCAGCAGGTCGGTTTCATAGGCCATGATCTGCTGCATCCTGAGCGACCATTGCTGATCCCATGGGCGCGGCAGCCCCAGCGCCTCGTTCCACGCCGGAAGCTGCACCGCCCGTGCGCGGGCGTTCTTGGAGAGCGTCACCGCCAGCATCTCGATCAGAATCCGGTAAACATTGTTCTCCGGCTGCTGCTCGGTCAGCCCGAGAGAGTTCACCTGTACCCCATAGCGGAACCGCCGCATCTTCGGGTCTTCAACCCCGTAGCGCTCGCGGCAGATCTCGTCCCACAAATCCACAAAGGCCCGCATCTTGCACATCTCGGTCACAAACCGGATGCCCGCGTTCACGAAGAACGAGATCCGCCCCACCAGCACCGGAAAATCCTCTTCCGGCACCTGCCCCTTCAACGCGTCCAGCACCGCAATCGCCGTCGCCAGAGCAAAGGCCAGCTCCTGCTCCGGCGTCGCCCCGGCTTCCTGCAGGTGGTAGGAACACACGTTCATCGGGTTCCACTTGGGTACGTTCTTGTAGCAATAGGCCGCCACGTCAGTGATCAGCTTCAGCGAGGGCTTTGGCGGGCACACATAGGTGCCGCGCGAAAGGTACTCCTTGATGATGTCGTTCTGCACCGTGCCCTGAAGCGCGGCCACATCCGCCCCCTGTTCTTCGGCCACCGCGATGTAGAGCGCCAGCAGCCACGGCGCCGTCGCGTTGATCGTCATCGAGGTGTTCATCTGCTCCAGCGGAATATCGGCAAACAGCGCCCGCATGTCGCCAAGATGCGCCACCGGCACGCCGACCTTGCCCACCTCGCCGCGCGAGCGGGGGTCGTCGCTGTCGTAGCCGGTCTGCGTCGGCAGGTCGAAAGCCACCGAAAGGCCGGTCTGCCCCTTGGCGAGGTTGGCCCGGTAGAGCGCGTTCGAGGCCTTGGCCGTGGAGTGCCCGGCATAGGTCCGGAAGAGCCAGGGGCGATCTTTTTGCTGCGGTTGCGACATGACAGGGCTCCGATGAATCGGGTGAGCAAGATTATTCCGTTCGGGAGCTTATGGACGAAAGATTATGCCAATGTCAATTCGCCGCAACGCAGCGGAGCCCGGTATTGCGCTTGTGCCGCGCAATGCTACAGCTTTCCGCGCCTCGTGATATGAATATGGGAGGGAAAGGGAGTGCCTGAGCTTATGTATGGCCTGAATTCGGGGCTGATCGCCCTTGTGCTGCTGGCGTCGATGATCGCCGCAATGTTCGGTGGTCGCGCCATGGCGGGGCGTCGTGCCCGGCGGACCTCGGAGGAGGGCAAAAGCCAGACCCTCGCGGTGCAGGGCTCGCTCCTGGCGATTCTGGGCCTGCTGCTGGGTTTCACCTTTTCCCTCGCGCTCGGGCGCTACGACACCCGCTCCCAAGCCGTGGTCGATGAGGCCAACGCCATCGGCACCGCCTGGCTGCGCACCGATCTCATGCCCGACGGTGCCCGCGAAGAGGCCCGCACCCTGCTGGTCAAGTATACCGAATTCCGCGCCAAGGCCGGCGAGGTGCCTGCCCATCAGGAGGCCCGCCGCGCCGGGATGGTCGCCACCGCGCAAAAGACCTTCGACCAGCTCTGGGCCCTGTCCGCCGCCACCGCCCGCGAGCAGGGCGGCCCGGCCATAGTCGCCTTCACCAACTCGCTGAACGACATGATCGACCAGCTCTCCTCCCGCGACGCGGCCATCAACCGCCACGTCCCCGAGCCGGTGCTGCTGCTGCTCTACGGCACCTTCATCCTGCTCGGCTGGGTGCTCGGCCTCGCCTCGGCCCAAACCGGGGTGCGCCCCGGCCCGGCGGTCTATGCGATGCTGTTGCTCATCGTCGGTCTGGTCTTCGTCATCATCGACCTCGACCGGCCGAGGCGCGGGATCATCGAGGTGGATCAATCGCCCATCCGCGGCCTCGCGGATCAACTGGCACAGGCGGGCTGACCCATGGGCGGCCAGATCACCCTTCCGTTCTGGCTGTTCCTCCTTCTCCTCATCTTCGCCGTCGTCACATTCGCCTCGCACTTCCTTTTTCCCTCCGTCCGCTGGTTCTTCCGGCGGCGGCTGGAAAGGGCGGTGGCGCGGCTGAACACCCGCCTCGCGCGGCCCATCGAGCCCTTCAAGCTGGCCCGCCGGCGCGACACCATTCAGCGTGTGCTCTATGCCCCCGAGGTGCTCGCCGCCGTCACCGCACACGCCGCCGCAGAAGACGTTCCCGAAGAGGTCGCCTTCGAAACCGCGCAGCGCTACGCCCGCGAAATCGTGCCCGGCTTCTCCGCCTTTGCCTATTTCGGCTTCGCGATCCGCGCCGCCAAATGGCTGACCACCTCGCTCTTCCGCGTCCGCCTCGCACGGATCGACGCCGCCAAGCTGGAGGCCATCCCGAAAGACGCCACCGTGGTCTTCGTCATCAACCACCGCAGCAACATGGACTACGTGCTCGTCACCTACCTCGTGGCCCAGAGCACCACGCTCTCCTACGCGGTGGGCGAATGGGCGCGGGTCTGGCCGCTGCGCACGCTGATCCGGGCGATGGGGGCCTACTTCATCCGCCGCAAGTCGCGCGGCGAGCTCTACCGCACGGTGCTGGCAACCTATGTCGCCGTAGCCACCCGCGCCCATGTGACCCAGGCCATGTTCCCAGAGGGGCGGCTCTCGCTCACCGGGGCGCCGGGCGAGCCCAAGCTGGGGCTGCTGGCCTATATCAGCGAGGCCGCGAAGGACGGCACCGAGGTGGTCTTCGTGCCCACCGCGCTCAACTACGACCGGGTGCTGGAAGACCGGGTGCTGATCGCGGCGCAGGGCGGCGGCGGCTTTCCGACCCGGATAAGGGTGGTGTTCCGCTGGCTGGTCCGGCGGCTTGTGCTGCGGGTGCGCGGGCTCACCCACCACCTCGGATATGCGGCGGTGAGCTTTGGCGACCCGCTTTCGCTGGCCAGCTTTCCCGGCGATACCGAAGCGCTGGGCAAGGAGCTGATGGAGCGGATCGAGGCGGTAATGCCGGTGCTCCCCGTGCCCCTCCTCGCGGCCCTGCTGCTCGAGGCCGAGGGGCCGCTCACCCGGGCCGCGCTCGAACGCCGCTGGAACGCCCGCATCCGCCAGATCGAAGCCACCGGCATCGTGCTCCACGTGCCCCGCGCCAGCCCCGCCTACGCGCTCGAAAACGCCCTGCGCCTCCTGCACGACCGCAACCTCCTGTCCGACACCGAAGCCGGCATAGCCGCCCGTCCCGAAGAGCACGCGCTGCTGCGATTCTATGCCGCCTCCATCGCCCCGCAGCTCGCGCAACTGGGCGATGCCGCACCTGCGAGCGCCCCCCATCCCCGGCTCCTGCCTGCCGATGATGCGACTGCGAAGGGCGCTGCCGGGTTTCGCGGCGAAACTGAATCGGGTGAGACATAAAATTACAAATTCTACCTCAGTAGTATTGCAATCTTGCGCAGCCATTCGTAGAAAGCGCCAGATCGAGGCGCGATTCTGCGCCGCAGCAGGACATGAGGAGAGACACAGATGGCGCTGGACATCACCGAAGCCCCTCAGGCCCCTTACGAGGCCGAGGAGAAGGAACTCTACGAGATCGGAGAAATGCCTCCGCTCGGCTACGTGCCGCCCAAGATGTATGCCTGGGCCATCCGCCGCGAGCGTCACGGCGAGCCCGATGTGTCCTTCAAGCAGGAGGTTCTGCCGACCTGGGAGATCGACAGCCAGGAGGTTCTGGTTCTCGTCATGGCCGCCGGCGTCAACTACAACGGCGTCTGGGCCGGCCTCGGGCAGCCGATCTCCCCCTTCGACGTGCACGGGCAGGATTTCCACATCGCCGGCTCCGACGCCTCCGGCATCGTCTGGAAGGTCGGTGACAAGGTCACGCGCTGGAAGGTCGGCGACGAGGTGGTGATCCACTGCAACCAGGACGACGGCGATGACGAGTTCTGCAACGGCGGCGACCCGATGTTCTCTCCCAGCCAGCGGATCTGGGGCTACGAAACCGGCGATGGCTCCTTTGCGCAGTTCACCAAGGTCCAGGCCCAGCAGCTCATGCCGCGCCCCAAGCACCTGACCTGGGAAGAGAGCGCCTGCTACACCCTCACGCTGGCCACCGCCTACCGCATGCTCTTCGGCCACGAGCCGCATGACCTGAAGCCGGGCCAGAACGTGCTGGTCTGGGGCGCCTCCGGCGGCCTCGGCAGCTACGCGATCCAGCTCGCCAACACCGCCGGCGCCAACGCCATCGGCGTGATCTCCGACGAGAGCAAGCGCCAGTTCGTCATGGACCAGGGCGCCAAGGGCGTCATCAACCGCAAGGACTTCAACTGCTGGGGCCAGCTCCCCACGGTCAACAGCCCCGAGTATAACGAGTGGCTGAAAGAGGCCCGCAAGTTCGGCAAGGCGATCTGGGATATCACCGGCAAGGGCGTGTCGGTCGACATGGTCTTCGAACACCCCGGCGAGGCCACCTTCCCGGTCTCGACCCTCGTGGTGAAGAAGGGCGGCATGGTCGTGATCTGCGCCGGCACCTCCGGCTTCAACTGCACCTTCGACGTGCGCTACATGTGGATGCACCAGAAGCGCCTTCAGGGCTCGCACTTCGCCCACCTCAAGCAGGCCGCCGCGGCCAACAAGCTGATGATCGAGCGCCGCCTCGACCCCTGCATGTCCGAGGTCTTCCACTGGGACGAGATCCCGGCGGCCCATGTGAAGATGCTGCGCAACGAGCACAAGCCGGGCAACATGGCCGTGCTGGTGCAGGCCCCCAAGACCGGTCTGCGCACGCTCGAAGACGCGCTGGAAGCCCGCCGCGGCGGCGCCTGACCCGGCGTCCACGCCGCCGCCGCACAAGGGTGGCAAGGCAGCGAGGCACACGCACAGGTTGTGCTTTCGGCACTGATTCTCCGGCCCCAATTCGGGGCCGGAGTCCTGTCGAGATCGTAAACATGTCAATTAAAATTGGCCAAAAGGGCAGGTCTCCCCATTTCTGGGGACTGCACATCCGCGAATTTCACCCGCGCCGGTCACATGCTAGGGTTGTGTTAATACATCGTTAACCTTTAGACTTGAGGCTGCCTATGAAACACGATTGGGTCATCGACGTCCTGGCCGACCTGCGGGCTTATGCAGAGCGCAACGGGCTTTCCATGCTGGAGGGAAAGCTGCTGGAGACGATCGATATTGCAAGCCGCGAAACCGGCTGCGGTCCCGCATCGTTCAGGGGAGACGCTTCGGCGGAAGGCGATGGCGGCAGCAATGGAAACTTTCATCGAGGGCTTGCAGCAGGCGAGCACGCTTGACGATGTTCAGGCCAGCGTCTTCGAGCTGCGCGAACTCTTCGAGGTCGAGCATGTCGTCTATCACTCGGTCAATGCCAGCGGCGGGCAATACGCCGCGCTGACCTACTCCGACTCCTGGGTCGATCGCTACATCTCCGAAGAATACGAGCGCATCGACCCGGTGGTCATGGGCTGTTTCCAGCGCTTCCACCCGGTCGACTGGCGCCGCCTCGACTGGTCCGGCGCGGTCAGCCGCGACTTCATGGACGAGGCACAGGGGGCCGGGGTCGGCAACCAGGGCTACACCGTGCCCATCCGCGGGCCCTCGGGACAATTTGCGCTGTTCACCGTGTCGCACAACGCGACCGACGCAAAATGGACCCGCTTCACCGAGGCCCACACCCGCGAGCTGATCCTCGCCGCCCACTACCTCAACCAGAAGGCGCTCGACATCGACGCAGGCGGCCCGGGCAGCACCCCGCAACGCCCGCTCTCGCCCCGCGAACGCGACGCGCTCACCCTTCTGGCGCTCGGCTACAGCCGCGCCCAGGCCGCCGAGAGCCTCGAAATCTCCGAGCACACCCTGCGGGTCTACATCGAGGGCGCCCGCTACAAGCTCGGCGCCATGAACACCACCCATGCCGTGGCCCTCGCCCTGTCGCAGGGACGGCTCGTCTTCTGAGCCGTCCGGCCGGGCGTTAACGCACCCTTAACGGGATGCGCACGCCACATTAACAACTTTAACGATAATTCCTTAACCTCCCTCCACGCATGCAACCATGACGGAGGGAGAACCCATGTTGCGTTACATCTACGGCGAAGAGCTTTCCACCTTTCCCAAGCTGCGCGAGACCATGTTCCGCGACCGCGCCCGCCAGTTCTCGGAGCGGCTCGGCTGGGAGGTGAGCGTGGACGCGGCGGGCGAGGAGCACGACCAATACGATGCGCAAAACCCGCTCTACGTGATCTGGCAGCGGGCCGACGGCAGCCACGGCGGCTCCATGCGCTTCCTGCCCACCACGGCGCCCTGCATGCTCAACGATCACTTCACCCACCTGACCGATGGCGTCACCATCACCCACCCGCTGATCTGGGAATGCACCCGCTTCTGCCTCGCCCCCGAGGCCGACGGGCGGGTGGCCGGGGCGCTGATGCTGGGCGCGGCAGAGCTCGGCTGCGGCTTCCGGCTCACCGATGTGGCCGGCGTGTTCGATGCGCGGATGGTGCGCATCTACGGCCGTCTGGGCTGGCAGCCCACCGTGCTCGGCACCGCGGGGCAGGGCAGAGAGGCCATCAGCGTCGGGCTCTGGGAGGTCTCCGACAGCGCCCGCTGCCGCGTCGCCCGCAAGGCCGGCCTCAGTCCCGCGCTCTCGCGCCACTGGTTCGACCGCGCCTTTGGCCCGACCACACCGCTCCCGGTCGCCGTTTCGGCCTAGCGACCCCGGGGCGGAGCGCCTAAACTCCGCCCCATGAACCTCCCCACGCTGCACTTCTCCGACGATCAGGCCCAGGCCTGGGATACGCTGGCCCAGGTGCTGCGCGCCCATGGCGTCGATATCGACGACGAAACCACCACCCCGATGACCGAGGGCAAGGGCACCGTCACGGCCGTGATCGGCAAGGCCGGCTCGGGCAAGACCCTGCTGCTGGCCCGCCTCGCCGATGCGCTGGCCGAGGCCGGGGTCGAGATCATCTCGGGCGATTGGGAGAGCAAGCCGCGCAAGGACCGCCGCACGCTGGCCATCCTCGCGCCCACCAACAAGGCCGCCTCGGTGCTGCGCAACCGCGGCGTCGCGGCAACCACGATCCACCGCATTCTCTACACCCCGGTCTATGACCCGGAGTACGAGAAGATCGCCGAGTGGCTGGCCGGGCAGGGCGACCGCCCCGAGCCGCCCGAGGGCATCACCGAGGCCGCGCTCGACCGTGCCCACGCGGTGTTCCAGGCCACCAGATCCGTGCCCGCCGCCCTCGCGTCCGCCGGTCTGCGCGGCAGCGACTTCATCACCGGCTGGAAGCGCCGCGAAGAGCCGCTCGACATCGGCTTCATCGACGAAAGCTCCATGCTCTCGGACGACCAGTTCACCGACCTCACCGAGATCTTCCAGGCCCTCGTGCTGTTCGGAGACCCGGCCCAGCTCGCCCCCGTCAAGCAGTCGGGCAGCATGGTCTTCGACAAGCTCCCCGCCCCCCGCAAGCTGGAGCTGCACCGCATCCACCGCCAGGCCGATGACAACCCGATCCTCGACCTCGCCCACGCGCTTGCCGACCCGGCGCTCGATTTTCAGAGCTTCGAGCAGATGGTCTACGAGAAGGCCCGCGCCGACGACCGGGTGGTGGTTTCCGAGCGGGTCGAGGCCGCGCTCATGGCCCGCTCGCCGGTGCTGGTCTGGCGCAACAACACCCGCATCCGCCTCATCCACGCCTTCCGCGCCGCCTACCACGCCCCCCACGATGCGCTGCTGCCCGGCGAGCCACTGATCTGCGACGGCATCGAGCTGCCCGCGAAGCACCGCAAGAAGCGGCTCGATCTCGAGGCCCGCGGGCTGATCAAGGGGGCGCAGGTCGTCTATCTCGGGCCGGGCAAGAAGGCCGGGTTCTCGCGCCTCCACGTGATCGGTGCCGAGCAGCCGCAGGTCTCGGCGGCTTCCATCGTCAAGATCGAGCTGCCGGACGAGGAAGAGCCCTTCATTCCCTATGCCGCCCGCATGGGGGCAACCTTCCTGCACGGCGCGGCGGTGACGATCCACAAGGCGCAGGGTTCGCAATGGCCCACGGTGCAGGTCTTCGCCCCCGATCTCTTCGTCGCCGCCCGGATGAACCGCGACGAGGCCGGGCAACCGCTCTGGAAGCGCCTCGCCTATGTGGCGATCACCCGCGCCGAGGAGCGCCTGCTCTGGTGCACCCGCAACCGCCTCGCCCGCCCCGCCGACCCGCTCACCACGGCGGACCTCGCCACCCCCGAAGCGCCGCTGGCGCTGGAAGCCGAGGACTGACACGCCGTCATCCTCGGGCTTGACCCGAGGATCTCTCGGCGGCCAGGAGATCCTCGGGTCAAGCCCGAGGATTCCCCCTCAATACCCCGCCGCGCGGTCCACCAGCCCGACCAGCGGCTCACCCGCCTCGGCCCGCCGGATATTCTCCGCCACTGCCTCGCTCGCACTGCCCACCCGGGTTTCCGAGGCCGTATGCGCCGTCACGGTGATCTGCGGATGCGCCCAGAAGGCATGGCCCTCCGGCAGCGGCTCCTGGCGGAACACGTCCAGCGTGGCATGGGCAACCTGCCCGCTCTCCAACGCCGCAAGCAGCGCCGCCTCGTCAATCAGCGGCCCCCGCCCGGGATTGATCACAAAGCTCCCCTCCGCCATGGCGGCAAAGGCGCGCGTGCTCATCACGTTCTCGGTCGCCGGCGTGTCGGGCAAAAGCAGCACCACGATCCCGGCCCCCTCCAGCGCCTGCCAGAACCCCTCGTCCCCGGCAAAGCTCTCGACCCCCTCGATCTGCTTCATGCTGCGCGACCAGCCCCTGACCTGAAAGTTCAGCCCCACCAGCGCCTTCGCGCAGGCCGCCCCCAGCGCCCCGGTGCCCAGCACCGTCACCACCCGGTCCCGCGCCAGCGGCGGGATGACGAACTGCCATTTCTGCTCCGGGTTCACGATGTGCCGGTCGATCCCGAGATGATGGCGCAGCACCATGCCGGTGACCCATTCGACCATGCCTTCGGTCAGCGAACTGTCGACCATCCGCGCCAGCGGCATCCGCAGCGTTTCGTTGCCCACGATCTGCTCGACCCCGGCCCAAAGGCTCAACGCCGCCTTGGCGCGGGTGAAGGGCGCAAAATCCTCCACCGGCCCGTTGGGCGCAAACACCACGTAATCCACCTCGCCCGGCGCGATCTCGCCGGCGCGGTGCAGCGTCACGTCAAGCCCGGCCGCGGCGCAGGCGCGGGGCAGGGCGGTGGAATAGGGATCCCAAAGGGCGGGGCGGGCGGAGAGGAGAATGTTCAATGTCATGGCCGGACCCTAACCGCGCCCCGCGTCACCGCCAAGCCACCCAGGCCATCTTCAGCCGCGGCCGCGCGGCCTGTGGATATGGGCGCTCTGCACCAGCCCGAAGGCCCCCAGCAGCACGATCATCGCCGAGCCGCCATAGCTCACCAGCGGCAGCGGCACGCCGACCACCGGCGCAAGGCCCATCACCATGCTCATGTTCACCGCGAAGAACAGAAAGAACGTGCCCGCCACCCCGAGGATCAGCAGCGAGCTGAAGCGGTCGCGGTTCTTCAGCGCCGAGACGATGCAGAAGGCGATGATGAGCACATAGAGCACCAGCAGCGAGACGCCCCCGACAAAGCCGAACTCCTCCGCCAGCGTGGTGAAGATGAAGTCGGTGTGCTTTTCCGGCAGAAAGTTCAGCCGGCTCTGCGTGCCCTCCATCAGCCCGCGCCCGGTCCAGCCGCCCGAACCGAGGGCGATCTTGGATTGGGTGATGTGATAGCCCGCCCCCAGCGGGTCGCTCTCCGGGTCGAGGAAGGTGTCGATCCGGCGGTACTGGTAGTCTTTCAGAAGCTGCCACGTGGTCCCGCGCGAGGCCAGAACCGCGCTCACCAGCCCCACGCCCGAGGCGATCACCGCGCCGAAGTAGAGCCAGTGCACGCCCGCGCAGAACATCACCATCGCCCCGCCCACAACCAGCAGAAGCGCCGTGCCGAGGTCGGGCTGCTTCAGCACCATCGCCGTCGGCACAAGGATGATGACGACCGGAAGCGCCACCCAGAGCGGCCGCGAGGTCTTGCCCACGTCGAGCCAGTCGTAATAGGCGGCCAGCAGCATCACGAGGGTGATCTTGCACACCTCCGAGGGCTGCAACCGCATGAAGCCAAGGTCGATCCAGCGCTGCGCGCCCATGCCCACATCGCCAAAGAGTTCAACGAAAACAAGCAGAAGCAGCGAGCCGAGATAGGCCAGCAGCGCAAGGTTCCGCCAAAAGTAGATCGGCACCATGGCAACGAAGAACATCACCACCAGCCCCAGCGCAAACCGCTTGATCTGCGGCTCGGCCCAAGGGCTCAGCGAGCCGCCCGCGACCGAGAAGAGCATCAGGAAGCCCACCGCGCTGACCGCGACGAGCAGCACCACCAGCGCCCAGTTGACATAGAGCACCTTGCGAAAGCCGGTCGGCACCGTCTCGCGGTTGTACTCGAGATAGCTCATCCGGCCCGCCCCGTGGCATGGGTCTCGTGCTGCATCATGCCCGGTCGCTCGCCTCTTGCCGCAGATCCTCGCGCAGCTTCAGATCCTTGCGCATCTGCTCCGCCTCCCAGCGCGACGAGCTGGGGTAGGCCTCCAGCGGCGGCAGCCCGCCGTAGAGCGCCTGCAACATGATGTCCCGCGCCACCGGCGCCGCCACGGCAGAGCCGCCGCCGCCGTGTTCCACCACCACCGACACCGCGTATTTCGGGTTCTCGTAGGGGGCAAAGGCCACGAACAGCGCATGGTCGCGCTGCTCCCAAGGCACATCCTGGTTGCGCACCACCACCGAGCGCACCTGGCTGGTGCCGGTCTTGCCCGCCATCAGCATGCCCTCGGCCACGATCCGGCTGCCCCGCGCCGTGCCCCGGCCCGAGTTCACCACGTTGTACATGCCCTTGCGGACCTGTTGCAGCGCCGTGGGCGAAATATCGAGCGGCTCCAGCCCCTTCACCTCGGTCTCGCGCCCGTCGACCGATTTCACCAGCCGCGGCTGGATCTGCGTGCCGCTGGCAATGCGCGAGGCCATGACCGCCAGTTGCAGCGGCGAGGCCAGCACGTAGCCCTGTCCGATCGAGGCGTTCAGGCTGTCGCCCACCACCCAGTCCTGCTCGTAGCGCTCCGCCTTCCACGCCTTGTTGGGCGCGATCCCCTCGGCCACCGCGCTCATCGGCACGTCATGGCGCACCCCGATCCCGAGCTTCTTGGCCATGGCCGAGATGTTGTCGATCCCCGCCTTCAGCGCCAGTTCGTAGTAATAAACGTCACAGCTCTGCTGCAGCGAGCCGTCGAGGTCCACCCAGCCATGTCCCGAGCGCTTCCAGCAATGGAAGCGGCGGCCCGAAACCTCCTTGTGACCCGGGCAATAGAAGGTCTCGCCCGCCGTCACCACGCCTGCCTCTATCGCCGCCAGTGCCGTGACCATCTTGAAGGTCGAGCCCGGCGGATAGAGCCCCTGCGCCGCCTTGTTCGCCAGCGGGCGGTGGTCGTTTTCGGTCAGCTCGCGGTAGTCGGCCACCGAGATGCCGCGCACAAAGAGGTTGGGGTCGAACGAGGGGGCCGAGCCGATGGCGAGCAGGTCGCCGTTGGTCACATCCATCACCACCGCCGCCGCACTCTCGGTGCCCAGCCGCGCCTGCACGAAGTTCTGCAACCCGCTGTCGACAGTGAGTTGCAGATCAACCCCTGAAACCCCCTGCTGCCGGTCCAGCTCGCGCATCACCCGCCCGGCGGCGTTCACCTCGATGCGCCGGTTGCCCGCCTTGCCGCGCAGCGGCTCCTCCCACTTGCTCTCCACCCCGACCTTGCCGATCTGGAACTGCGGCAGCCGCAGCAGCGGGTCGGGGTCTTCGATCTTGGAGAGGTCGTAGTCGCTCACCCGGCCGACGTAGCCGATGACATGGGCGAAATCCTCCAGCATCGGGTAGTTGCGCGACAGGCCCACCTCGGGCGAGATGCCGGGCAGGGCAGGGGTGTTCACCGCCACCTCCGAGAGCTGCTCCCAGCTCAGCCGGTCGGCGATGGTGTATTCGAGGAAGGGCGACGAGCGGCGCATCTCGGCCAGCGCCTCCTCGGCCTGCTCGTCGGTCAGCGGAATGATCTTGCGCAGCCGGGCCAGCGTGTTCTCGAGATCGCCCGCATCCTCGGGCACGATGACCACGCGATAGATCTGCTCGTTCACCGCAATCGGCCGCCCGTTGCGGTCGAAGATCAGCCCGCGCTCCGGCGGGATCAGCGAAAACTTGATCCGGTTTTCCTCGGCCAGCAGGCGGAAGGTATCGGCCTGCTCCACCTGCATGTAGCGCATCCGCCCCGCCAGCAGCGTGGCAAAGCCGCCCATCAGCCCGCCCATCACCAGCCCGCGCCGGGTGATCCGGCGAACGCTCTCCTCGGTATCCTTCGGCGCGCGCCTCATAGCCGGTGCCCCAGCGCATCCACCTCGCCCGGCGCCGCCTTGCGCAGCCCGAAGAGCATATGCGAGGCCGCCACCACGATCGGGTAGGTCAGGATGGTCATGCCGATCTGCAGCACCGCCACCCCGATCGGCGGACGCGGCACCATGAACAGCGCCAGCAGCGCCATGTTCGCCACCATCAGCGCCACCATCACGATCCCCGCCATCGCCCACTCCAGCGGAAACGGCAACTCGCGCGAAAGCCCCTGACGCGCCCGCAGAAACTCGCACCCGAGCAGCACCAGCAACGCCCAGAGCCCCGGCGGGCGCTGAAAGATCAGGTCCGCCATCAGGAAGACGAAGACCATCAGCGCCGGGGGCACGTAGGAGGGGCGGCGCAGCACCCAGGCGAAGGTGAGCGCCAGCATCAGGTCGGGGCCGGGCAGGCCGCCCGCGGTGGTGTCCAGCGGCAGCAGGCGAAAGAAGGCGAACAGCGTGCACAGGCCGAGGAAGGCGGCGCGATAGGTCCAGATCCGGGTGGTGATCGGATCAACCATCATTGCCTCCCTCGTTCTGGGTCAGCTCCTCGGGGTGCGGGTTGGGGGTCGCCTGCGGCGTCAGCACCAGCCCGCCCGGGTCCGCGATCACCTCGGCTTCGTGGCTGCGCAGGATGCGCAGAAAGTCGAGCCGCTCGTAATCGGCACTCAGCCGCACCCGCAGCCGCCCGTCGCGCCCCTCCACGAGCTGGCCCACCACCAGCCCGGCCGGAAACACCCCGCCATCGCCCGAAGACACCACCCGGTCGCCCGGGCGCACCGTGTCACGGTCCTCGATGAACTCCAGCGGCGGCGCGGCGCGGTTGTCGCCCGCCAGCATCGCGTGCTGCCCCGAGGGCTGTACCGTCACCGGAATGCGGCTCGCGGCATCGGTCAGCAGGATCACGCGGCTGGTCTGCTGGCCCACGCCCGCAATCCGCCCCACAAGGCCCAGCCCGTCCATCACCGCCCAGCCATCCCGGATGCCATCGCGCCGCCCCACGTTCAGCAGCACCGACTGGCGGAAGGGCGAGCCCGAGTCGGCAATCACCACGCCCGAAACCGATGTGAGCCGCGGGTCCAGCCGCAGGCTGTTGAGCGCCAGCAGCTTCGCATTCTGCTGCTCCAGCTGAACGGCGGCCTCCTTCCAGGCCTTCATCTGCTGAAGCTCGCGGCGAAGCTCCTGATTTTGCTCGTAAAGTCGGTTATAGCTCTGAAAGCTGTCGGCCATGTTGCCAACCTTGGTGGCCGGCACGCTCGCCCATTCGAAACTCGGCACCACCGCGTCGATCAGGTTGGAGCGAAAGCGCTCGACCCGCGGGCTGTCGATCCGCCACAGCAGGAACAGCCCGAGGCAGAGCACAACCAGCACCACGGTCAGAATGCGCCTGACCGGGCTGACGTAGTCGATATTGGTGTCTCTCTTCGCCAAGCGGGCAGCCTTTCCGCATGGGCGGCGCCCCCCGGCCGCCTCAGCTGTCGTAGTCTATCACATGCCTGAGCTGTTTTTCATATTCCAGCGCCTTGCCGGTGCCCAGGGCCACACAATTCAGTGACTCGTCGGCCACCGAAATGGCAAGGCCGGTCTGCTCGCGCAGCGCAAGGTCCAGCTCGCCCAGCAGCGCCCCGCCTCCGGTGAGCATCACGCCCCGGTCCACGATATCGGCTGCAAGGTCGGGCGGGGTGGCCTCGAGCGCGGTCATGACCGCCTCGCAGATCTGCTGCACCGGCTCGCTCAGAGCTTCCGAAACCTGCGCCTGGTTGATCTCGGTTTCCTTCGGCACGCCGTTCAACAGGTCGCGCCCCCGGATCATCATGCTCGCGCCACGCCCGTCGTCGGGCATCCGCGCGGTGCCGATGGAGGTCTTGATCCGCTCGGCGGTGCTGTCACCGATCAGGATGTTGTGCTGGCGGCGCAGGTAGCTGACGATCGCCTCGTCCATCCGGTCGCCGCCGACGCGGACGGAGCGGGCATAAACGATGTCACCCAGCGAGAGCACCGCCACCTCGGTGGTGCCGCCGCCGATGTCGACCACCATGTTGCCGGTCGGATCGGTGATCGGCATCCCGGCCCCGATGGCCGCCGCGATCGGCTCGGCAATCAGCCCGGCCCGGCGCGCGCCTGCGCTCAGCACCGACTGGCGAATGGCCCGCTTCTCCACCGGCGTCGCGCCATGGGGCACGCAAACGATGATCTTGGGCTTGGTGAAGGTGGTGCGCTTGTGCACCTTGCGGATGAAGTGCTTGATCATCTCCTCGGCGGTGTCGAAGTCGGCAATCACGCCCTCGCGCATCGGCCGGATCGCCTCAATGCTGCCGGGCGTTCGGCCCAGCATCAGCTTGGCATCCTCACCCACTGCCAGCACTTCCTTGCGCCCGCCCTTGGTGTGATAGGCCACCACGGAAGGTTCGTTGAGGATAACCCCTCGCCCCTTCACGTAAACCAGCGTGTTGGCGGTGCCGAGGTCGATCGCCATGTCTGACGAAAAAAGACCGCTCAGAAATGCCATTCCAATTTCACCCCTGCCCTCAAACCAAAGCCCTCAAGGGCACGACTCGGGCCGCCCCCTCGGAACTTTTGGCTTATAGGGGCATGGGGCGAGGGGCGGCAAGGGGGGCTGGATCGACAACACGGCAAGTTGCTGCCGGGCGCCTTGCGGCTTCGTCGCGCTGCCAGGGCCATGGCGCCTCTTCGCAGCGGCGCCCGGAGGGGCTAAACTCTGCCCATGGCGGAGATAAAACCAAAAGAGCAGGATCTCTACGCGCCGGTCAAATCGCTCCTTGAGGCCCAGGGCTACGAGGTGAAGGGCGAGGTCGGTGCCGCAGATGTGGTCGCGGTGCGCGAAAACGAGGCGCCGGTCGTGGTCGAGCTCAAGCTCGCCTTCTCCCTCGCCCTCGTCCACCAGGGCATTGCCCGCCAGTCGCTCACCGATGCCGTCTACCTCGCCGTGCCGCGCGGGCAGGGCCGCCGCTGGCTCTCCGCGATGAAGCAGCACAAGACCCTCTGCCGCCGTCTCGGCCTCGGCCTCATCTACGTGCGCCTCGCCGACGGCCACACCCAGATCGCGCTCGACCCGGCCCCCTACCAGCCCCGCAAGTCCGCCCCCCGCAAGAGCCGCCTGCTGCGTGAGTTCGCCCGCCGCGAGGGCGACCCCAACCTCGGCGGCGCGGCCCGCAACGGCAGCATCGTCACCGCCTACCGGCAGGATGCGATCCGCCTTGCCGAGCACCTCGCTGCCCATGGCCCCAGCCGGGGCGCGGCGGTGGCGCGGGAAACCGGCGTCGAAAAGGCCACCCGGATGATGGCCGATGACCACTACGGATGGTTCGAGCGGGTCGAAAAGGGGGTCTATGCCCTCAGCCCCAACGGGGCCAAGGCGCTGGAAGGGTAGGGGGCTCAGCCGCGCGGATCGAGCTCGGGGTTCTCGGCAAAGAAGGCCGCATCATGATCGGCGGTGGTGCCGAGCGCGCTGGCAAGCGTCTCGCGGCCCTCCTGCGTCAGCGACACCGCCATCGCCCGCCGGTCGCGCTGCGAAGGCACCCGGGCGAGCAGGCCCATGGTTTCGAGTTTGCGCACGAGCCCCGAAATATGCATCCGCTCCATCCCCGAGAAATCCGCGATCCGCTGCTGGCTCACCGCGCCGCCCTCCCGCGTCAGCCAGCCGGTGACGGCAAGGATCGAAAACAGCGGCTGGGTCAGCCCATGGGGCAGCAGCGCCGCCGACAGGCTGCGCTGCCACGCGAGGAACCCGCGCCACAGCAGCAGGCCCGAACTGTCGGCAGGGCTCTTGTAGCCGGCGCGGGAGAAAGCGGCGGTCAGCTCCGGTGGCATGACAGCGCCTCGTAGAGCACCGGGCTGAAGCTGGTGGCAATCTCGCCGCAGGCCCGCATGTGCACCTGCGCCTCCGGGTCGGCCAGCATCGCCTGAAACGCCTCGCGGCTCTCCCATTGCGCGTAGTTCGCAACCCGGGTGCCATCCAGCGACTTGTGGATATTGGCCGAAACGAACCCCGGCACGTGCCGCATCTTCTCTTCGGTGGCCGCGTCGAGCAGCGCAACCAGCGCGTCGGCCTTCTCGGGCGCAACCTCGAAGGTGTTGATCAGCGTCACGATCCCGGCGGCAGGGTCTATGGTGGTCACGGTGTCCTCCATTTGTAAGATACCTTACAAAATGGGGCGGGCGATGAATTTTGTCAATGACCTTACAATTTAGAAGGTCGCCCGCCCGCCCGACTGGTCGAAGCAGGCCCCGGTGGTAAAGCTGGCCTCGGCGGAAGCAAGCCAGCAGACCATGGCGGCGATCTCATCCACCGTGCCGAAGCGGTTCATCGGGATCTTCGACTTCATGAAGGCAATGAACTCCGGCGTCATCTGCTCGAAGATCGGAGATTCCACCGCCGCCGGGGCCACGCAGTTGACCGTCACCGCCGTGTCGGCCAGCTCCTTGCCGAGCGACTTGGTCAGCCCGATGACGGCGGCCTTGGTCGAGGAATAGGCCGGCGCGTTCGGGTTGCCCTCCTTGCCCGCCACCGAGGCCATGTTGACGATCCGACCATAGCCCGCGGCCTTCATCAGCGGCGCGGCCACGCGGTTGCAGTAGAAGACGCCGTGGTAATTGAGGTTTGTCACCGCGTGCCAGTCCTCAAGCGAGTATTCCCACGTCGGCACGTTGGGGCCGGTGATGCCCGCCGAACAGACCAGAATGTCGAGCCCGCCCATCGCCGTCTGCGCCGTCTTCATCGCCGCGTCCACGCCGCCCGCATCGGTCACATCGACCAGCGCCGGGGTGAGCCCCTCCGCCTCGGCTCGCGCCAGCGCGGCCTCGTTCACGTCCCAGACCGTGACCCGCGCCCCTTCAGCCTGCATCCGCAGCGCGGCAGCCAGCCCGATGCCGGAGGCCCCGCCGGTGACGAGGGCCCGCTTGCCGTTGAACCTGCCTTGGAAAACTTCAGTCATGCCGTGCTGCCACCGTCTTGAGAGTTGAAAATCCGTAGAGGGCCTCGAAGCCCTTCTCGCGCCCGTGCCCCGAGCGCCCGACACCGCCGAAGGGCAGCTCCACACCGCCTCCCGCGCCGTAATTGTTGAGAAAGACCTGCCCGGCGCGCAGCCGTTTGGCCATCCGCATCTGCCGTGCCCCGTTGGCCGACCAGACAGAGGCGACCAGCCCGTAGCCGGTGCCGTTGGCAATGGCGATCGCCTCCTCCTCACCCTCGAAGGGGATCATCACCTGCACCGGCCCGAATATCTCTTCCTGCGCCAGCAGGTGGGTCGGGTCGTTGGTGGCAAAGAGGCGAGGCGCGGTGTAGTGCCCGGCTGCCGGGGCGCTGTCGGAGACGCGGCCCGTGGCGAGGGTCTGCAACCCTTCGTCGCGGGATAGGTAGCCCTGCACGATTTGCTTCTGACGCGCCGAGATGAGCGGCCCGAGGTCGGCGTCTTCCAGCGCCGGGGCGGCAATGAGCTTGGCATAGGCCTCCGCCATCCGCGCCATCGCCTCCTCCCAGAGCGGGCGCTCCACGAGGAGGCGCGACGAGGCCGAGCAGGTCTGCCCGGCGTTCTGCAACCCGGCCGACAGCAGGAAGGGCAGCGCCGCGTCGAGGTCGGCATCGGCAAAGACGATCTGGGGCGACTTGCCGCCAAGTTCGAGCGTGACCGGCACGATGTTGACCGCCGCCGCCTGCTGGATCAGCGTGCCGACCCCCGCCGAGCCGGTGAACGACAGGTGGCGCACGCCCGGATTGCGCGACAGCGCCGCGCCCGCTTCCTCTCCGAGGCCCGGCACCACGTTCAGCGCGCCCCGTGGCAGCCCGGCCTCCTGCGCCAGCCGGGCAAAGGCCAGCGCCGTCAGGCAGGCCTCTTCCGCCGGCTTCAGCACGCAGGCATTTCCCATCGCCAGCGCGGCCCCGACCGAGCGCCCGATGATCTGCATCGGGTAGTTCCACGGAATGATATGGCCGGTGACGCCATGGGGCTCGCGCAGGGTGTAGACGGTGTAGCCGTCGAGATAGGGCAGGGTCTGGCCGGTGATCTTGTCGGCGGCGCCGCCGTAGAACTCCATGTAGCGGGCGAGTGCCCTGGCGTCGGCGCGGGCCTGGGTCAGCGGCTTGCCCACGTCGCGGGCCTCCAGCATCGCCAGCGCCTCGCCCCGCGCCTCGATCAGCCGAGAGAGGCGCAACAGGATGCGGCCCCGCTCGGCGGCGGTGAGCCGGCCCCACTCGCCGTCCAGCGCGGTCTGGGCGGCGGCAACCGCATCGGCCACCTCGCGGGCGGAGCATCGGGCGATGGCCCCGATCTCCTCGCCGGTGGAGGGATCCTCGATCGGCAGCGTCGCCTGGGCGGCCTGCCAATGGCCGTCGACGAGATACGCGCTGGGGTCGAACCAGCCTGCGGTGATATCGGACATTCGGGCTCCTCCCCTGGGCGGGAGGTTAGGGCGGCGGCGCGGCCTTGGGAAGAGGGATGGTATACCAACCGGGCACAGGGCAGCCGCGCGTCGCGCGGTGGGGCCGCTTCGCTGCGCTCACCGGCCCCGGGGGTGGCGGGACAAGTCCCGCCCTACGCGGCCAGCACCGGCGCGGCAGAGATCAGGGCGCGGGTGTAGGGGTGGGCGGGGGCGGTGAAGACCTGCCCGGTCTCGCCCTGCTCCACGATCTCGCCGGCCTTCATCACCAGCACCCGGTCGGTCACGTTGCGCACCACCGAAAGGTCATGGCTGATGAACAGGTAGCTCAGGCCCCGCTCGGCCTGCAGATGCGCCAGCAGGTCGAGAATGCGGGCGCGCACTTGCACATCCAGCGCCGACACCGCCTCGTCGAGCACGATCAGCTCGGGGTGGGTGATGAGCGCGCGGGCAATCGCGATGCGCTGGCGCTGCCCGCCCGAAAACTCGTGCGGATACTTCTCCGCATCGCGCTCCGACAGCCCCACATCCCGCAGCGCCGCGGCGATCCGCGCCGGCAGGTCCGCGGGTCTGCCGGTGAGGTGAAACGGCTCCGACACCAGCCGCCCCACCCGGTGGCGCGGGTTGAACGAGCCATAGGGGTCCTGAAACACCACCTGCACCCGCCGCCTGAGGTCAAACCCCATCTCCGGCGTCACCTGCGCCCCGGCCAGCTCGATGGTCCCGCCCTGCAGCGGATCGAGCCCGAGGATCGCGCGGGTCAGCGTGCTCTTGCCGCAGCCGCTCTCGCCCACCAGCCCGAGCGACTCGCCCTGCCTGAGGGCAAAGCTCACCCCGTTCACCGCCCGGAACGGGCCGCGCCGCGTGGGGTATTCGCGGATCGCGCCCGTCACCGTGAGCAGCGGGGCCTCGGTGATCCGGGTCGCGGCCCGGTCGGGCTGGTGCCCGGAGGCCTCGAAGAGCGAGCGCGTATAGGGGTGGCGCCGCGCACGCAGCAGGCTGGCGGCGGGCCCGTGCTCCACCACCTCGCCCGCCTTCATCACCGCGATCTCGTCTGCCATCTCGGCCACCACCGCGAGGTCATGGGTGATCAGCAGCAGCGCCATCCCCTCCTCGCGCACCAGCTCGCGCAGCAGGTCGAGGATCTGCGCCTGCGTGGTGACATCCAGCGCCGTGGTCGGCTCGTCGGCGATCAGCAGCCGGGGGCGCAGGGCGATGGCCATGGCGATGCACACCCGCTGGCGCTGCCCGCCCGATAGCTCGTGCGGATAGCGGCTGTCGGGGATCTCCTTCAGGCCGACCCGGTCGAGCTTGTCGCGCGCGATCCGCGCGGCCTCGCGGCGCGAGGCGGCACCGTGGATGCGCAGGGTCTCGGCCACCTGCGCCCCGATCTGCTTCATCGGGTTCAGCGCCGTCATCGGCTCCTGGAAGATCATGCCGATCTCGTTGCCGCGCAGCGCACAGAGCCGGCGCTCGGAGGCCTGCCGCAGATCCTCCCCATCCAGCAGGGCCGCGCCGGTGGTCTTCGCGCCATGGGGCAGCAGCCCGATGATCGACAGCGCCGTCATCGACTTGCCCGAGCCGCTCTCGCCCACCAGCCCGAGGATCCGGCCCGGGGCGAGCGACAGGCTCACATCCCGCAGGATCGGGGTGCCGTGGATGGCGAGCGAAAGACCGTCCAGCGCAATCATTGCACCGCCCTGCGCAGCCGCGGATCGAGCATGTCGCGCAGCCCGTCGCCCATCAGGTTGAGGCCAAGCACCGTGGCCACGATGCAGAAGGCCGGCGCCATGGCGAGGCGCGGCACGCTGTAAAAGAAGGTCTGCGCATCCGCCAGCATCCGCCCCCAGCTCGGCGTCGGCGGCTGCGCCCCGAGGCCAACGTAGGACAGGCCCGCCTCGGCAAGGATGCCGAGCGAAAACTGGATCGTCGCCTGCACCACCAGCAGGTTGGCAATGTTGGGCAGGATGTGTTCGGCCGAGATGCGGGCGCGGGATTTTCCGGCGACGCGGGCGGCAAGGATGAACTCGCGCTGCCACACCCCCAGTGCCGCGCCCCGAGCGACCCGGGCAAAGACAGGGATGTTGAAAATCCCGATCGCCAGGATCGCATTCAGCGCCGAGGCCCCGAAGGTGGCGGTGATCAGGATGGCAATGACGAGGGAGGGGAAGGCAAACACCAGGTCGTTGCCACGCATGATCACCTCGTCGAGCAGCGAGCCCCGCGAGGCGGCCGCCGTCAGCCCCAGCGGCACCCCGATCGCCAGCCCGATGGTCACCGCCACCAGTGCCACGCTGAGCGAGGTCCGCGCGCCCGCCATCAGCAAGGAGAGCATGTCGCGCCCCAGATGGTCGGTGCCCAGCGGATGCGCCGCCGAGGGCGGCAGCAGCTTGTTCGATACCACGATGTCCAGCACCGAATGGGGCGTCCAGACCAGCGACAGCAGCGCGGCGAGGGTGAACAGCGCGGTCAGCGCAGCGCCGAAGGTGAGCTGGAGCGGCAGCCTCATCGCGTGGCCCCCGCCCCGCATGGCGCACCCACCGCGCTCACCGCCGCCTCCGCAGCCGCGGATCGGCGAGGCCATAGGCGATATCGGTCAGAAAGGTCACGCAGATCACCGCGAAGACCAGCAGCATCACCGCGCTCTCCACCACGATCAGGTCGCGCTGGGTGATCGCCTGAAATATCAGGCGCCCGAGCCCGGGCAGGTAGAACACGTTCTCGATGATGATCGCCCCCGCCAGCAGGAACGAAAACTGCAACCCGAGGATCGTCAGCACCGGCACCAGCGCATTGCGCAGCGCATGGCGCACCAGTGCCTGCCGGCGCGACAGGCCCTTGGCGCGCGCGGTACGGATGAACTCCTGCCCCAGCACCTCGATCAGCGCCGAGCGCATGACCCGCGCAAGGATCGAAGCCTGCGGCAGCGCCAGCGCCACCGCCGGAAGGGTCAGCGCCTTCAGGCCCGGCCAGAGGCCCGCATTCCAGCCCGGAAACCCGCCTGCCGGAAAGAACGGCAGCGTGATGGCGAAGGCCAGCACCAGCAGCATCCCGAACCAGAAGTTGGGCACCGCGATGCCAAGCTGGGTCAGCCCCATCACCCCGTAATCCGCCGCCCGGCCCCGAAAGGCGGCCGCCAGCAGGCCGACCGGAATGGCCAGCACGGTCGAGAGCACCAGCGCATAGGCCGCCAGCGGGGCCGACACCGCGAGGCGGTCGGCAATCAGCCCCTCCACCGGCACGCGGTAGGTGTAGGAGGTGCCCATGTCGCCCGTCATCAGCCCGGTGATCCAGCGCAGGTAGCGCTCCGGCGTGCTGCCATCGAGGCCAAGCTCGCTGCGCAGCGCGGCCACGGTCTCCTCGCTGGCGTTCAGCCCCAGCATGAAGGAGGCCGGATCGCCCGGAATGACCTCGAGCATGAAGAAGATCACCACGCTCGCCGCCACCAGCGAAAGCGCAAGAGAGACCAGTCGGGAGGCAAGGTAGCGGGCCATGGAGGGACGCTAAGCGATTGACCCGGCGGGGGGAAGTGGGGCCGGGCAGGGCGGGCGCATTGCGCCCTGCGGGCTTGGCACCGCCCGCGCTCCATGCCACTCTGCCCGCGCCCGGGGTGATGGCGTCACCCCCGCACGGGCCTTCTCCGTCCTGAACGCCGGGACCATTCCTGACCGAATGGGCCCTGCAAGCGGCCCGGAAAGGCACCAGATGACAGACCGCCCCGCCTTTTACCGCTTCGACAACGGCCCCAAGGCCCCGCTCCCCTTTTCGCCTGAGGAGTATGAAGGCCGCCTTGCCCGGCTCCGCGCGGTGATGGATGAGGCCGGCGTCGAGGCGGTGCTCTTCACCTCGATGCACAACATCGCCTACTACTCGGGCTTCCTCTATTGTGCCTTCGGCCGCCCCTTCGGCCTCGTCGTCACACCCCGCACCTCCGTCGTCATCAGCGCCGGCATCGACGGCGGCCAACCGGCCCGGCGCTGCCACGGCGAGGCGCTCACCTATACCGACTGGGCCAGAGACAACTTCTGGCGCGCGGTGGCCCATGTCACCGGCGAGGGCCGGGTGCTCGGCTTCGAGGGCGATCACCTGACCGTTGCCCAGCGCGCGGCGATGGAGAGTTTCCTCGCCCCGGTCTCGGTCGACATCGCCGGGCAAGTCATGGCCCTGCGCATGGTCAAGAGCCCGGCCGAGATCGCCCTGATCCGCGAGGGCGCCCGCATCGCAGACCTCGGCGGCGCGGCGATCCGCAACGCCATCGGGCGCGGCGTGCGCGAGATCGACGTGGCCATGGCGGGCCGCGACGCGATGGAGGCCGAAATCGCCCGCAGCTTCCCCGATGCCGAGTATCGCGACACCTGGGTCTGGTTCCAGTCCGGCCTCAACACCGACGGGGCGCACAACCCGGTCACCTCCCGGGCGCTCCAGCGCGGCGACATCCTCAGCCTCAACTGCTTTCCCATGATCTCGGGCTATTACACCGCCCTCGAACGCACCCTCTTTCTGGGCGAGGTCGACCCGGCCTCGCTCGGCTTCTGGCAGGCCAACGTGGCAGCCCACGAACTCGGCCTGTCGCTGCTCAAGCCCGGCGCGCGCTGCAACGAGGTGACGGAACGGCTCAACGCCTTCTACGCCGAGAGCGACCTGCTGAAGTATCGCAGCTTCGGCTACGGCCATTCCTTCGGCCTGCTGTCGCACTACTATGGCCGCGAGGCCGGGCTGGAGCTGCGCGAAGATATCGACACGGTGCTGCAACCGGGCATGGTGATCTCGATGGAGCCGATGCTGACCATCCCCGAAGGCATTCCCGGGGCAGGGGGCTACCGCGAGCACGACATCCTTATCATCACCGAGGAGGGGGCCGAGAACATCACCGGCTTCCCCTACGGCCCGGAACGCAACGTGGTCTGACCCTCGCCAGCCGCCCCACCATCCATCTCGCCTCGCCCCGGCGGCCGTGCTAGTCCCGCCGCATGACCACCTGGCGCCCACTCCCGCGGATCCGCGTTCTCGCCATCGGCCTCGCATGGCGCGGCACCGCGCTGCTTGCGGCCGAGGTGCGCGACGATGCCGGGCGGCTCAAGGGCGTGCGCCCGCCCGGCGGCGGCGTGGAATTCGGCGAAAGCTGGCAGGTGGCCCTGCGCCGCGAATGGGCCGAGGAGTTCGGCCTCGAGGTCGCTATCGCCGGCCCCCCGGTCGCGCTCGAGAATATCTACACCCACGAGGGCGAACCGGGCCACGAGGTGGTCTTCGCCGCCCCCGTCACCCTCCCGCCGGGCCCCCACATGACCGCCAACACCATCGAGGCCCGTGAAGACAACGGCCTGCTCTTCACCGCGCGCTGGGTCGAGTTCGCCACCCTCGACACCACCGGCCCCGCGCTCTTCCCCGCCGGGCTCAAGCCCCTGATCCACCCGCCCGCCTGAGCGCACCCGCCCCGCAATCCCGCCGATCCCGCCGCGGCCGGAAATCTCCACTTTCCTTTTCCGATTCCCCGCGTATAACTGGCCCCCATGACGCAACAGCGCCACAACCAGCCCCGGGCCATCGCCATCGCCCGTCAGGAGGAAGCCACCCGGCTTCCCCTTCTCGCTGTTGTCGCCCTGCCGCTTGCCGGCCTGCTTCTTCTGCTTACCTGCCTCTGAGCGTGCCTTTTCGGCGCGACCGCTCAGAGGTATAGACGCGCCAAAGCACAGCAGATCCAAAGAACAGCAAGCCAGAGAGTTACTCCCATGTCCGACGCAAACCGCGTATTGATCTTCGACACCACCCTGCGTGACGGCGAGCAATCGCCCGGTGCCACCATGTCTCACGACGAGAAGCTGGAAATCGCCGCGCTGCTCGACGAAATGGGCGTGGATATCATCGAAGCCGGGTTTCCCATCGCCTCCGAAGGCGACTTTGCCGCCGTCTCCGAAATCGCCCGCGCCGCGCAGAACGCCACAATCTGCGGCCTGGCGCGCGCCAATCTCAAGGATATCGACCGCTGCTGGGAGGCGGTGAAACACGCGAAATCCCCGCGCATCCACACCTTCATCGGCACCTCGCCGCTGCATCGCCAGATCCCCAACCTGACGATGGATGAAATGGCGGACCGCATCCACGAGACCGTCACCCACGCCCGCAACCTCTGCGACAACGTGCAATGGTCGCCCATGGATGCCACCCGCACCGAGTGGGAGTATCTCTGCCGCGTCATCGAGATCGCCATCAAGGCCGGGGCCACCACCATCAACATCCCCGATACTGTCGGCTACACCGCCCCGCGCGAGAGCGCCGCGCTGATCTCCCGCCTGATCGAAACCGTGCCCGGCGCCGCCGACGTGGTGTTTGCCACCCACTGTCACAACGATCTGGGCATGGCCACGGCCAACTCGCTGGCCGCCGTCGAGGCGGGCGCGCGCCAGATCGAATGCACCATCAACGGCCTCGGTGAGCGCGCCGGCAACACCGCGCTGGAGGAGGTGGTCATGGCCATGAAGACCCGCCATGACATCATGCCCTTCACCACCGGCGTCGACAGCCGCAAGATCATGCACATCTCCCGCCGCGTCGCCGCCGTCTCCGGCTTCGCGGTGCAGCCCAACAAGGCCATCGTCGGCAAGAACGCCTTTGCCCACGAGAGCGGCATCCACCAGGACGGGATGCTGAAGAACCCCGAGAACTTCGAGATCATGCGCCCCGAAGACGTGGGCCTGTCGGCCACCAACCTGGTGATGGGCAAGCACTCGGGCCGCGCCGCGCTGCGCTCCAAGCTGGCCGAACTCGGCTACGAGATGGGCGACAACCAGCTCAAGGACGTGTTCGTCCGCTTCAAGGAGCTGGCCGACCGCAAGAAGGAGGTCTTCGACGACGACCTCGTCGCCCTGATGCGCGATGCCTCCGCCGACCCCGAAACCGAGCACCTGAAGCTGAAGTTCCTGCGCGTCGTCTGCGGCACCCAGGCCCCGCAGTCGGCCGATATCACCCTCACCGTCGACGGCGAAGACCAGCAGGCCACCGCCCAGGGCGACGGCCCGGTCGATGCCGCCTTCAACGCCGTCAAGGCGCTCTACCCCCACGGTGCGCGGTTGCAGCTCTACCAGGTCCACGCCGTGACCGAGGGCACCGATGCCCAGGCCACCGTGACCGTGCGGATGGAGGAAGAGGGCGTTCTGGCCACCGGCGAGGCCGCCGATACCGATACCGTGGTCGCCTCCTGCAAGGCCTATGTCACCGCGCTCAACCGCCTGCGGGTGCGCCGCGACAAGCTCGGCGGCAAGGACACCCGCGAGGTCAGCTACAAGGACGCAGGCTGACCCAGCCCCAAGCCGTCACCACAGCCAGACCGGCGGGGCCTTCGGGCCCCGCCTTGCGTTCCGCGCCCCACTTGCCCTTGCACCACGCCGCGCCTTGCCCTCTCATTCGCCCGACACAGGGGAGGAAAGTTCATGCGACTTGAGGGAAAACGCGCCATCGTCACCGGCGGCGGCTCCGGCTTCGGCGCGGGCATCGCGGCCAAGTTCGCCGCCGAGGGGGCACAGGTGCTCGTCACCGACATCAACGCCGAGGCGGCGGCCAGTGTCGCCAGCCGGATCGGCGGGCAGGCCCTCGCCATGGACGTGGCCCGCCTTGCCGACTGGGAGGCCTGCGCCGAAGCGGCCGGGGCGGCGGACATCCTCGTCAACAACGCCGGCGTCACCCACCTTCCCGCCCCGATGGAGGAGGTCTCCGAAGAAGACTTCGACCGGGTCGCCGCGATCAACATGAAGTCCATCTACCTCTCCGCCCGCACCGTGATTGCCGCGATGAAGGGCAGGGGGGCAGGCGCGGTGCTCAACATCGCCTCCACCGCCGGCCTCTCGCCCCGGCCCCGGCTCAACTGGTACAACGCCTCCAAGGGCTGGGTCATCACCGCCACCAAGGCCATGGCCGTCGAGCTTGCGCCCGCCGGTGTCCGCGTCAACGCGCTCTGCCCGGTCGCGGGCGAAACCCCGCTCCTCGCCAGCTTCATGGGCGAAGACACCCCCGAGATGCGCGCCAAGTTCCTCGCCACCATCCCCCTCGGGCGGTTCTCCACCCCCGAAGACCTCGGCGCGGCGGCGGCCTTTCTCTGCTCCGACGAGGCCGGGATGATCACGGGCACCGCCCTGGAGGTCGACGGCGGGCGGTGCATATGACCCTGCCCGCAGCCTGGTGGGCGGTGGTGCACGGGGTGGCCGGGCTTCTGGCGCTGCTGCTCCTCGGCTGGGGCCTCTGGAGCGCAACGGGCGGCGATCCGGGGCTGTTCGGGCTGCTCCTGCGCCGTGTGACCGGCCTGACCGAACCCCTGCTGTTCGCCCTGATCGCGCTCGGCGCCCTCACCGGGCTGCACGGGCGGCCGCATCGCGCCACCTGGGTCGCCCTCACCAGCTTCGCGCTGCTCGCCGTCGCGCTGGGCTTCCTCGGCTACCTGCTCCCCATGGGCCAGCTCGGCTTCTTCCTCGCCGCCCGGGGGCTGGCCTGGCTCGCGGCCCCCTTCACCTCTCCGCTGCTCCTGCCGCTGGCCGTGCTGGCGGTTCTGCTCTGGCACCTCTGCGCGCTCTGGCAGATCCGCCGCCTCCCCCTGCTCGCCACCCTGTTGGCGCTCGCCGCCGCACTCCTCCTCACCACGCCTCCCGCCGCGCCCTTGCCCGGGCCTTTCGCCGCCAGCCCGCTCGGCGCCCCCGCACCCGGGCCCCTCGCCACCCCGGCCCATATCCTCCCCGACACCTGGATGCTGCCGTTCTACGCCATCCTGCGCGCCCTGCCGCACAAGGCAGCGGGCGTCGTGCTCCTGCTGGCGGCGCTCGCCGTCTGGACCGCGCTCCCCTGGCTCGACCGTCACCCCGGCTCCCCCCTGCCCGAAAGACCGGCCAGCGCCGCCATCACCGTGGCCATCGCGCTCTGCCTCCTCGGGCTTCTGGTGCTCGGCGCCATGCCCCCCACACCGGGGGTGCAAACCGGCGCGCTCGCCCTCACCGCAGCCTATTTCGCGCTCTTCCTCCTCGGCTTCCCGCTCGCCTCGCGCCGCTTGCGCCGCGCGCCGCCTCCGGCCTAGGCTCGCGCCATGCTCCTGCGCCTCATCGCCCGCCTGCTCGGCCTCGCCTCCCGCCCCGAGGCCCATCGCGCCGCGCCGCTGCCCCCTGGCACGCGCCGGGTGCACCTGTTCTCGGGCATCCTCGGCAGCGAGGCCGAGGCCATGGGCTACGTCATGCCGCCGATGGAGGGGCCGGTGTCCGATGCCCCCGCGCCCCTGACCGTCGATCTGCCCGGGGCCTTCATCGACCCGGCCCATGTGCAGATGGGCCATGGCAGCGGGGCGGAGCCGCTGCTCGAGCGGGTGTTTGCGGGCGAAATGCTGCTGGACGTGCGCCACATCACCGCCGGATCGGATACCGTGGTGGTGATCGACGAGGCGGCCATGGGCGGCTTCCCCTTCGTGCTCGACGACACCCCGCGCCTCACCTACCACGGCGCCTTCGAGCTGCCCGCGCGGGCCGGAACCTGAGCGCCGCGCGCCTCTTGGTCCTTGCGTGGCCCGCCCACATCGGGGAGAAATTCCACAGGGGTTCAAGGGGGTAACGATGCAGCCGGGTCCACGCAATCTGATCACCGATGTTGCCGGCCTCCGGGTCGGCAATGCCACCAACGCGCAGGTCAAGTCCGGCGTCACCGCGCTGGTGGGCGACGCGCCCTTCACCGCCGCCGTCCACGTCATGGGCGGCGCGCCCGGCACCCGCGAAACCGATCTGCTCGCCCCCGACAAGCTGGTGCAAAAGGTCGATGCCCTCGTGCTCTCCGGCGGCTCCGCCTTCGGGCTCGATGCCGCCTCCGGCGTGGCCGACGGGCTGCGGGCGCAGGGCAGGGGCTATCAGGTGGGCGAGGCCCGCGTGCCCATCGTGCCCGGCGCCATCCTGTTCGACCTGCTGAACGGCGGCGACAAGGGCTGGAAGGACAACCCCTACAAATCCTTGGGCCGCATGGCGCTCGATGCGGCGGGCGGCAGCTTCCGGCTCGGCTCGGTCGGCTGCGGCACCGGCGCCACCACCGCCACGCTGAAGGGCGGGCTCGGCTCGGCCTCCGTGGTGCTCGAAAGCGGCATCACCGTGGGGGCGCTGGTGGGGGTCAATGCGGTCGGCGCGGCCACCGAGGGCCGCGGTCCGCGCTTCTGGGCCGGGGCCTGGGAAATGGGCGAGGAATTCGGCGGCCTCGGCGGCCCCGAGCGCACCGACCCGGGCTACGAGCCCTCGCTGGAGAAAATCGCAGGCGAGGCCACCACCATCGCCATCGTCGCCACCGATGCCGCGCTCGACAAGGCGCAATGCCTGCGCATGGCGGTGGCCGCCCATGACGGCATGGCCCGCGCCCTTGTGCCCTCCCACACGCCTTTCGACGGCGATCTAGTGTTCGGCGCCGCCACTGGCCAGAAGCCGCTGCCCGACCCCGACTGGGACGCGCTGCGCATCGGCCACGCCGCCGCAACCTGCCTCGCCCGCGCCATCGCGCGCGGCGTCTACCACGCCACCCCGGCACCGGCCGACACGCTGCCCACCTGGGCCGAACGCTTCGGCTGACGCGCGGGCTACCGCTCCAGCCGCTGCCGGGCCACCGCGTCATGCCCCTCGGCCCTGACCTGCTCGGCCAGCGCTTGCTCGACGAAATCCAGATGCGCCTCTACCGCGCCCCGCGCCGCCTCCGGGTCGCGGCCGAGCACGGCGCTGGCAATCGCCCGGTGCTGCTCCAGCAGGCGCTCGCGCGTGGGCTGATTGCGGAACATGATCTGCCGGTTGTAGAACACGCCTTCGCGCAGCAGCCCGAACATCGCCCGCATCATGTGCAGCAGCACCACGTTATGGGCCGATTCAAGGATCGCCATGTGAAAGCCCGCATCCAGCTCGGCCTCTTCCTCCGCCGAGCCGCGCCGCCCGTGGGCGGCCTCCATCGCGGCCAGCGCGCGCGCAATCCCCTCGTGATCGCCCGCCGTGCCATGCACCGCAGCCCGCGCCGCCGCCTGCCCCTCAAGGTCGCGCCGAAACCCGATGTAATCCTCCACCGCCTCCCGATGCCCGGCAAACAGCCGCACCAGCGCCGGCGGAAAGACCGAGCGCAGCCCCTCGGGCACAAACACCCCGGCCCCGGCCCGGGCCTCCAGCAACCCCTTGTCCTGCAACGCCCCCAGCGCCTCGCGCAGCGACGGGCGCGACACCCCCATGCGCTCCGCAAGGTCGCGCTCGGCAGGCAGCCGCTCCCCCGGACGCAGCACGCCGCGCAGGATCAACAGCTCGATCTGCTCCACGACCGCCTCGCTGAGGCGGGCGGCGTTGACAGGATGGAATGGCATGAAAAAGCCCCCCGGAAATTGGTCAGGTGATCTGACCACGTTCCGGGGGGAGGGGGCAAGGTGCCCCCGCCACAGGCAGGGCGGGGGCTAAGACGGAGCGGGGCAGGGACAAGCCCCGGTCCGAAATCGCATTAGGTGTTCGGAATGATGACGATCTCGACGCGGCGGTTCTGCGCCCGGCCCGAGGTCGACTGGTTCGACGCGATCGGCTGGCTCTCGCCACGGCCGAAGGCCTGAACCCGGCCCGAGCTGACGCCGCCGTTCAGCAGCACCGAACGCACGGCCAGAGCGCGGCGCTCCGACAGGTCCTGGTTGTAGGCGGCAGAGCCGGTGTTGTCGGTGTGGCCGACGACCTGAACGGTGGTGTTCGGGTAGTCGTTCAGCGACCGGGCCAGCGTGTAGAGGTCATCCTGAAGCGTCGCGTTCAGCGCGGTGCTGTCGGTCGCGAACAGGATATCCTGCGGCATGGTCACGATCAGCCGGTCGCCGGTGTTCACCACCTTGATGCGGCCGTCGAGGTTGTTGTCGAGCTCGCGCGCCTGCTTGTCGAGGTTGGCGCCAATGGCCCCGCCCACGGCAGCGCCTGCGGCGGCCCCGAGCACGGCACCGCGGCGGCGGCTTTCCTCGTCATCGCCAAGCGCCACGCCGGCCAGCGCACCAACGGCGGCCCCGGCAAGGGCGCCGTTCTGGGTTTTCGGGCCTACGCCCTCACAGCCGGCCAGAAAGGTTGCGGCGGCGGCGGAAATCATAAGTGTGTTGCGGATCATGTCTGCTACGGTCCTTGTTGTCGTGTTGGTCCCCATGGACGTCGGGGCTTTAACGCCCTCTGCGCAGCTTCGTTCCTTCAAAATGTGACAGGGCCAACTCGTTTTTGCGTGATCCGCCCGCCTTGAGCAGAAAATCGCCCGCCGACGGGGGCGAATGTTTCAGCCACCGGGGCGATTGTCACATGACGTGATTGCGCCGCCTCAGCCCGCCGCCCGCCCTTCGCTGCGCGCCGCTTCCCAGGCCAGCATCGCCCGCTTCACCGGAACCCCCCAGTGATAGCCGCCCATGCCGCCCGATTTGCGCATCGCGCGATGGCAGGGGATGAGCCAGCTCACCGGGTTGCGCCCCACCGCCGTGCCCACTGCCCGCACCGCCTTGGGCGAACCGACCGCCTTGGCGATCTCGGAATAGGTGGTCACATGGCCCGTGGGCACCCGCATCAGCGCCTCCCAGACCTTGATCTGGAACGGCGCGCCAATGAGGTAGAGCGGCGTCTCCTCCACCCGGCCCTCCGCCCCGAAGGCCCCCAGCACCCATGGCCGCAGCGCCATCGGGTCTTCGATGAAGACCGCGCCCGGCCAGCGGCCCCGCAGATCGTCCATCGCCGCCTCCGGCCCCATCTCGGCGGCCAGCGCAATGCCGCAGATGCCTTTCTCGGTGCCCATCACCAGCGCCGGGCCAAAGGGGCTCTCGAACCAGCCCCAGCGAATTTCCAGCCCCGCCGCGCCCCGCGCATATTCTCCCGGGCTCATCGCCTCCCAGCGCAAAAACAGGTCATGCAGCCGCCCCGAGCCCGAAAGCCCCACCGAGTCCGCCGCCTCCAGCGTGGTGAACCGCTCGCGCAGCAGCGACTTGGCGTGGCCCAGGGTCAGGTATTGCTGATACCGCTTCGGGCTGACCCCCACCCACTGGCTGAACATCCGCTGGAAATGCGCCGGAGACATCCGCATCTCCCCCGCCAGCGCCTCGAGCGTCAACGTGCCCTCCGCCCCGTCGATCACATCGAGCGCGCGGCGCATGACCTGGTAGTGGTAGCTCTCTTCCATCTCTCTCACGGGTGCGTTCATGGCGGTGTCTCCTTCGAGGATAGAGATAGAAACCCCCGCCGCACAGGGCGACCCGGATATTGCGGTAACATCCCTCAGCCATTCCCCGGACGCGGCCACAAGCATCCCCATCCGCCAACGGAAGTCATCCTCGGGCCCGACCCGAGGATCTCCCGCCGCAGCGCGCCCCGGGCCCGAGACGCCCCCCCCAACCCGCTTGCCCAAAACGCGCCCGCAGGGCATTACCCACCTGATGCCCGCGCCCCGCATGACATATCACCAGATCTCCGAGGTCTTCGCCCGCTTCCGCGCCCAGGAGGCCGAGCCGAAAGGCGAGCTGGAGCATACCAACGCCTATACCCTCACCGTCGCCGTCGCCCTTTCGGCCCAGGCCACTGACGCCGGGGTGAACAAGGCCACCCGCGCCCTGTTCGAGATCGCCGACACGCCGCAGAAAATGCTCGACCTCGGGCTCGTGGGCCTCACCGAGCACATCAAGACCATCGGCCTCTTCCGCCAGAAGGCGAAGAACGTGATGAAGCTCTCGCAAATTCTCGTCGATGACTTCGGTGGCGTCGTCCCCAGCTCCCGCGAGGCCCTCACCTCGCTTCCCGGCGTGGGCCGCAAAACCGCCAATGTGGTGCTGAACATGTGGTTCAAGCAACCCGCCCAGGCCGTCGACACCCACATCTTCCGCGTCGGCAACCGCACCGGCATCGCGCCCGGCAAGGATGTCGACGCCGTCGAACGCGCGATAGAAGACCGCATCCCCGCCGAATACCAGCAGCACGCCCACCACTGGCTCATCCTGCACGGCCGCTACACCTGCAAGGCCCGCAAACCGGCCTGCGCCAACTGCATCATCCGCGACATCTGCCTTTACGAGGAGAAGACCCTGTGACCACCCAATATGATGTCGTCGGCATCGGCAACGCCATCGTCGACGTGATCTCCCATGGCGATGACAGCTTCCTCGAGAACATGGGCATCGAAAAGGGCATCATGCAGCTCGTCGAGCAGCGCCGCGCCGAGGTGCTCTATGCCGCGATGGAAGACCGGGTGCAGACCCCGGGCGGCTCGGTGGCCAACACGCTGGCGGGCATCGGCACCCTCGGCCTCGCCACCGCCTTCGTCGGCCGGGTCAAGAACGACGCGCTCGGCCGCTTCTACGCCGAGAACATGGAGGTCGAAGGCACCACCTTCCCCAATCCCCCGGTCGATGACGCCTCCCAGCCCCCCACCTCCCGCTCGATGATCTTCGTCTCCCCCGACGGCGAGCGCTCGATGAACACCTACCTCGGCTGCGGCGCCGAGTTCGGCGAGGAAGACGTTGACCCCTCGGTGATGGAAAACACCCGCTACCTCTTCCTCGAGGGCTACCTCTACGACAAGGACAAGGGCAAACGCGCCTTTACCGCCGCCGCCGAGGCCTGCCACCGGGCGGGCGGCAAGGCGGGCATCACCCTCTCCGACCCGTTCTGCGTCGACCGTCACCGCGACAGCTTCCGCACCCTGATCGAGAACGACATGGATTATACCCTCGGCAACGAGGCCGAGTGGAAATCCCTCTACCAGACCGAAAGCCTCGAAACCGCGCTCTCCGAGGCCGCCGCGATCTGCCCCGTGGTGGTCTGCACCCGCTCAGGTGACCCGGTGATCCTGATCCGCGACGGCGAACGCGTCGAGGTGCCGGTCGAGCGCGTCACCCCTGTCGATGCCACCGGCGCAGGAGACCAGTTCGCCGCCGGCTTCCTCTACGGGCTGGCCACCGGCCAAACTTTGGAAATGTCAGGCCGCATGGGCGTCACCGCCGCCGCCGAAGTCATCCGCCACATCGGCCCCCGCCCCAAACGCCCGCTCCGCGAGGTCTTCCGCGAGGCCGGGCTGCTGTAGGGCGGGACTTGTCCCGCCACCCCCCGCCGCCGCGAAGGTAGGGCGGGACTTGTCCCGCCATGCAAACAAGAGCCCGCGTCAGGCCCGGTTCACCCCGGCCTGAAACCCCTTGTCCCCACCGCGCCTGCATCCCTTTCCGGCGATGATCCGGTCGGCCAGCGCGGGGGATATCCGGTCAATCGCCGCGAGCACCCCGGTCGGCCCCACGAAGACCCGCCTGCGCCCGGCGGCGATGCCCGCGAGCATCTGCCGTGCGGCCTCTTCGGGCGCCATCTTGCGCCGCGCCGGGGCCGAAAGGGTGGTGTCGACCAGCGCCATCACCACCTCGGTCATCTGCATCTCGCGTCCCTCCACCCGCATCAGGCTGCGCAAGCCCCGCGTGGCCGAGCCGAGCGCCGCCTTGCTGGCCGAATAGGCCACCGCCTCGGGCAGCGGCGCAATCGCGAGGCCAGAGGTCACATTGGCCACCATCGGCGCCGGCTTGCGCAGCAGCAGCGGCAGCAAATGCGCGGTGAGGGTGAGCGGCGCGGTGAGGTTGATGGCAAGCTCGCGCGCAATCTCCGCCTGCCGCGGGTCGTCCCCCGGCAGGCCCCTGTCCGCCGGGGTGGTCAGGCGCGTGTGAGTCATGATCGCGGCGTTGTTGATGAGACCGCTGCACGCGGGGTGCTCGGCCGCCACCCAGCGCGCCACCGCCAGCGGCATTTCGGGCCGGGCCAGATCGGCCGCCAGCACATGCACCCGCTCGGGGGCCTGCGCCTTCAGCTCCATCAGCGCCGCCTCGTTGCGCGCCACCGCCAGCACCTCCGCGCCCCGCGCCAGCATCTGCTCCGCCGCCGCCCGCCCGATGCCCCGTGTGGCCCCGGTGATCAGCACGGTCGCGCCCTCGAACTCAAAACCCCGTCCCATAGCGCCACTCCTCTTGCCAAACCCGCGACTGCCCCTAAGATGTGAGCAAATATTCACATCCGCAACTCGCATTCAGGCAGCCCCATGACCTCTCCCGCAACCCCAAGAAAAAAGCCCACACAGGCGCGTTCTCTCGCCACCTGGAACGCCGTGCTCGAAGCGGCGGCTCACATTCTGCGCAAGGCGGGGCCGGGGGCGGTGACAACCAACGCCGTGGCCGAGCGGGCCGGGGTGTCGATCGGCTCGCTCTACCAGTATTTCCCGTCCAAGGAGGCGATCCTCGCCGAGCTGGTGCGTCGGATGAAGCAGGACATGATCGAGGATTTCGCCGAGGTGCTCGACAACCGCGCCCTCTGCGCCGGCCCCTTGCCCGAGCTTGTCCTCGCCCTCATGCGGGCCGGCTGCAAGCACCACGCCCGCGACCCGGAGCTGGCCCGGCGGCTGGAGCAGATCGAGGTCGACATGCAACTCGACGCCGAACTCGCGGCGATGAAGGCCACCATCTCGGCCCGCTTCGTGCAACTCCTGCGCAGCCTCGGCGTTTGCCAGCCCGAGGTGGCCAGCCGCGACCTCGGCGCGATGACCATGGGCATGGCCCACGCCGCGCTTCTGAGCGGAGACGATGATTTCGAGGCCCTCGCCCACCGCATGACCCGCGCCGCGCTGGGCTATCTGGATGGCGCCTGAGGCCGCGCGCCCGGCTCTAGCTCATGGTGGACGTGCAATCGACGTAGGGTGGGTGCAAACCCACCAAGGTTGCAACCCAACGTAGGGTGGGTGCTAACCCACCACCTCAATCCCCAAGCTTCGCGTGCACCTCTTCAAGGTCGATCTCCCCAACCGGCATCTTGTTGCCCGGGTTCTCGAAGTCATACTTGAACAGCTGGAAATCCCGCTTGTAGATCTCATAGACCAGATGCATCGACAGATCGTCGAAGTAATCCTCCACCGGATGCGCCCGCTTCGGCCCGTGGCCCTCGCTCTCGTTGAAGCGCGGAATCTCTTCCAGCTTCACCTCATGCGCCACCTCGATCCGGTCCAACACCGACTGCATTCCCTCGTTGAACTTCTCGGTCCAGAAAATGTTGTCGTAGGTGCCGCCATTGGCGATGAAGGTGCTCACATGGCCCGCCATGGCGCTCCAGTGAATGTCGGGGTCCATCGGGCGGCGCCAGCGGATGGTGTCGCGGGCAAACAGCAGGAAGCGGCGGAAGCTCTTGATCTGGTCGAACTCGAAACCGCTCTCCGGGTCGCCCACCTCGATCCCGTATTTCTGGATCAGCATCGGCACCAGCTTGCCCCGGTAGCGCTTGCCGTTGCGCTGGATGCCGCAGATCTTGTCGAAGAAGCTGGACAGGATCCGCGTGTAGGGGTTGCGCACGCAGGTGAAGGCGTAGCTCTGATGCGCGGTTACATTGGCCTCGATCAGCGGCTGGCTCTCCTCCTGCGCCCACTTGTGCAGGCCCGCCGTGCTGTCGTGGATGTCGCCGTCAAAGAACTTGCCATGGTCGGAGTAGAACATGATCTGCCCGATCGTCGAGCAGGCGCACTTGGGCACCACCCGATACACAACGCTTTCGCTCTCGGTCATCCAAGTGCCGGGAAAGCCCATAGTTCACTGCCTCCAGAGGTCTATTCGGCCGCGAGTTGACCTCCCGGCACCATTGTCGCGGAAATTTACAAGGAAACCCTGTCTTTTCAATCTCTCCTTACGATACTAACCGTAAACAGTGACTTCAAAGCAGGGTAGAAAGCTTCCGACTTGGCCAAAATCGCCTTCATCCTCCTGTGTCACAAGGATCCGGACGCCGTCATCGCCCAGGCCCAGAGCCTGACCGCGGTTGGCGACTACGTGGCGATTCACTTCGATGCCAACGCCCGCGCCGATCACTTTGCCAAGATCCGCGAGGCACTTGGCGAAAACCCCAATGTCACCTTCGCCCGCAAGCGGATCAAATGCGGCTGGGGGGAGTGGAGCCTCGTGCAGGCCACGCTGAACGCGGTGGAGTCCGCCGTGCAGGCCTTCCCCCGCGCCACCCATTTCTACATGCTCTCGGGCGATTGCCAGGCAATCAAATCGGCCGAATACGCCCACGAGTTTCTCGCCCGCGACGATGCCGACTACATCGAGAGCTTCGACTACTTCAACTCCGATTGGATCAAGACCGGGATGAAGGAAGAGCGGCTGATCTACCGCCACTTCCTCAACGAACGAAAGCACAAGTGGCTGTTCTACCAGTGCCTCGAATGGCAAAAGCGCCTCGGCCTCAGCCGCCCCGTGCCCGCCGACCTGCAGATGATGATCGGCTCGCAATGGTGGTGCCTGCGCCGCCGCACGGTGGAATGGGTGCTCGACTTCACCCGCCAGCGCCGCGACGTGATGCGCTTCTTCCGCACCACCTGGATCCCCGATGAAACCTTCTTCCAGACCATCGTGCGCCACCTCGTCCCCGAGAACGAGATCCGCTGCCGCACCCTGACCTTCCTGATGTTCACCGACTACGGCATGCCGGTGACCTTCTACAACGACCACTACGACCTGCTGCTCAGCCAGGATTTTCTCTTCGCCCGCAAGATCAGCCCCGAGGCCTCCGACCTGAAAAAACGCCTCGGCCAGCTCTATGCCGCCAAGGGCCAGCGCTTCCAGATATCGGGCGAGGGCAGGCGGCTGTTCCACTTCCTCACCGGGCGCGGGCGCATCGGGCGGCGGTTCGCACCCCGCTTCTGGGAGACCGAGGCCAGCCTTGGCCGCGGCCGCGAGCTGATGATCGTGTCCTGCAAGAAATGGCACGTCGCCAAGCGCCTCTGCGAGCGGATCCGCGCCACCACCAACATCCCGGTCATCGAATATCTGTTCAACGAGGAGGGGGCGGAGCTGCCCGATCTCGGCGGCATCCAGACCACGCTCGAAAAGCGCACCCGCCACCGCCGCGCCCTGATGCGGATGCTGTTCGATTATCACGACACCGACCGTCTGGTGATCTGCCTCGATCCCTCCAACATCGACCTGATGCAGGATTTCCAGTCCGACAAATCCGTCACCAAGATGCTCGATCTCGATTGCGACTTCACCGACGAGTACCTGCTCGGCCACGCCCGCCGCGTCGGCCTCGCCGGCGACCAGACCCCGCAGGACACCCTCGAGCGCCTGCTGCCCACGATCCGCTATGATATCGTCTTCGAGAAGGAACGCATCCGCGACGCCGGCTTCGAGCACCTCGAACGCATCCGCGAAAGCGCCAGCGCCGAAGAGAACGTGCCCCCGCTCGCCCGTTTCCTCGATATCCCGATCGACGCGGCCTGGGAAATCGCCTCGACCCCGCATCTCTTTACCGACTGAGGAGGCCCCCATGGGCTACAGCTACGACCCCGAGAACATCTTCGCCAAGATCCTGCGCGGCGACATCCCCAACGACACCGTGCTCGAAACCGAGCACAGCCTCGCCTTCCGCGACCTCTACCCCCAGGCCCCGGTGCACGTGCTGGTCATCCCCAAGGGGCCCTACGTGAGCTACGACCACTTCGCGCAGGAGGCCTCCGAGGCCGAGATCGTCGATTTCACCCGCGCCATCGGCAAGGTCTGCGCGCTGGAAGGGGTCGAATCCCACGGCGAGGGCTGCCGCTTCATCTCCAACGCCGGCTCCCACGGCGTGCAGGAAGTCCCCCACCTCCACGTCCACATCCTCGGCGGCCGCCCCCTCGGCCGGATGCTGCCACCGGCCTGACGCCGGTTGCCACCTCCCCGCCCTGCACGCCACCCGCAGGGCGGGCGCCAACCCACCAGCCACCCGCGCACCACCAGCGGCCCCGTAGGGTGGGTGCCAACCCACCAGCCACCCCCGCACCACCAGCGGCCCCGTAGGGTGGGTGCCAACCCACCAGCCACCCCCGCAACACCAGCGGCCCTGTAGGATGGGTGCCAACCCACCATCCCCACGCGCCGCTACCCCCGCAAACGCCACCACCCCCCACTCACCCCGCCAGCACCGCCAGCGCCTCCCGCATCGCCTCCCGCGCCCGCACCCACCGCTCCGGCGCGCTCGCCGCATAGCCATCCAGCCCCGGCGCCGCATTCACCTCCAGCACCACCGGCCCCGCCGCCCCCGCGATCACATCCACCCCGCCCCAGCGCAACCCGAGCGCCGCCACCGCCCGCACCGCCAGCGCCTCGGCTTCCGGCCCCGGCGTGCCATCCCGCACCGCCCCCCCGGCCGAAAGGTTGCCCGGCCCACCCGCCGCGCCCACCCGCTCGTAGGCCAGCACCACGCGCCCCTCCAGCACCATCACCCGAAACTCCCGCCCCGGCACATGGCTCTGCAACAGCACATGCCCGCCGCCCGCCCGCAGCGGCTTCATCGCCGCCGCCAGCGCCTCCACGTCCGCCACCCGGACCACGCCCGCGCCGCCATGCCCGCCATTCGGCTTCACCCAGAGCGGAAAGCCGCTCTCCTCCCGCGCCCAGGCCAGCCCCGGCGCCGCATCCCGCCCCGCCAGCACGATCACATGCTCGGGCACCGGCACCCCGGCATACCCCAGCACCTTCGCCGCATAGTCCTTGTCGCCCGCCAGCCGCGCCGCCGCATCGCCGTTCAGCCCCAGCGCCGCGCCATGCACCGCATGGGCCCGCCCGCCCGCGTCGATGAAAAACCCGAACCGCCCATGAAACGGCTCCGCCACCACCCGGCCCCCCAGCGCCTCCGCCGCCTCCGCCATCAGCCGCAGAAACGCCCGCATCCCCTCATGCGGCGCGACAAGCCACCGCGCATCCGCCATGCCGTTGCCCACTTGCACCATCACCCCATCCTGCTATTTTCGCCCGCAATTCTGGCCCGCCCCAGCGCCCCCCGCAAGGAGACAGCACATGCCGATCGACGCCCCCGAAACCGAAGTGGTCTCCGCCTGGCGTGTCGCCTGTGACGGCGGCGAGGCGGCCCTCGGCCACCCCCGCGTCTGGCTCTCCCTCAGCCACGAGACGGGCGAGGTCGAATGCGGCTATTGCGACAAGAAGTTCGTCCACGAGAGCTTCGCCAAGGCGTCCTGACCCGCCCGCTTCATTTTCTTGCTGCAAATATCTCCGGGGGTGTGGGGGCTGGCCCCCACTCCGTCCCCCGCGTCACGCGCAGCGCTCAGGCGGCTCAGTGGCGTGAGCTTCCCGGCGTAGGGCGGGACTTGTCCCGCCACCCCCTCACCGCGTCATGATCATGCAGGTCGTCGAGCCGGTCGCATAAAGCCGCCCGTCGTCCACACCCACGATCTCGCCCCGCGCCACGCCGGTCGAACGGCCCGTGTGCTGGATCTCGCCAATCGCCAGAACCTCGCAGCCCACCGGGATCGCGCGGGCGATATTCACCTTGTATTCCAAGGTCGTATACCAGCTTCCCTGCGGTACCTTCGTCATCACCGCGCAGGCCATGCAGCTGTCGAGCAGCGTGCCGTACCAGCCGCCATGGGTGCCCCCCATCGGGTTGGCATGGGCAAACTCGGGTGCTCCGCGAAACACCACGCGCCCGTCCTCCACCTCGTCGAGCCAATAGCGCATCACCTCCGAAATCGGCGGCCCCGCGATCTCGCCGCTCAGCATCTTCTGCATGAACGCCAGCCCCGACATCGACAGCAGCGCCTCGAAACTCGCAAGCTCATCCGGCCCCGCCGCAACTCTCCTGCCCATCACCCGAACACCCCCGCAAATCTTTCCCGCAGCGCCGCCTTCTGCACCTTGCCCATGGTGTTGCGCGGCAGCGCCTCCACCAGCTCGAAATGCCGCGGATGCTTGAACCGCGCCAGCGCCTCTCCCAGCGCAGCGCGCACCGCGTCCAGATCCACCGAGGCCCCCGGCTCCGCCACGATCACCGCCACCGGGCTCTCGCCGAAGTCACCATGCGGCGCGCCCACAACCGCGCTTTCCAGCACGCCGGGCAGATCGTCGATCACCGCCTCTACCTCCTTGGGGTAGATGTTGTAACCGCCCGAAATGATAAGGTCTTTTCCGCGCCCGACGATGCTCACATAGCCCTTCTCATCCATCACCCCGAGATCCCCGGTGATGAAGAACCCGTCGGCGCGCAGCTCCGCCGCGGTCTTCTCCGGCATCTGCCAATAGCCGCCAAACACGTTCTCCCCGCGCACCTCGATCATCCCAACCTCGCCCTGCGCCAGCTCGGCGCCGCTCTCGGGGTCGCAGATCTTCAGCTCCACGCCGGGCAGGGGCGGGCCAACGGTGCCCGCCACCCTCTCGCCGTCGTAGGGGTTCGAGGTCAGCATGTTGGTCTCGGTCATCCCGTAGCGCTCCAGAATGCGCTGCCCCGTGCGCGCCTCGAACTGCCGGTGCGTCTCCTCCAGCATCGGCGCCGAGCCGGAGATGAACAGCCGCATATGCACCGCCAGTGCCGCGTCAAACCGCGCATCCTCCAGCAGCCGGGTATAAAACGTCGGCACCCCCATCATCGTCGTCGCCCGCGGCAGCGCCGCAAGCACCTGATCCACGTCGAACTTCTCCAGCCAGATCAGCGGCGCACCGGCCAGCAGCGCCACGTTGGTCGCCACGAACAGCCCATGGGTGTGAAAGATCGGCAGCGCATGAATCAGCACATCGCCCGCCGTGAACCCCCAAGCCTCCACCAGCACCCGCGCATTGCTCAGCAGGTTCCGGTGCGAGATCATCGCCCCCTTCGAGCGCCCCGTGGTCCCCGAGGTGTAGAGAAAGGCCGCAAGGTCATCCTCGCCCCGCGCCACCGGCGCAAATTCCGCCGAGGCCTCCGCCGTCCGCGCCGCAAAGCTCCCGGCCGCCCCGGGCCCGAGGGTCTCGATGCGGGCAAACCGCTCCAGCGAGCCCAGCGCCTCCCGCTTGCCCGGATCGCAAAGAAACAGCCGCGCCCCCGAGTTCTCGACAAAATACTCAAGCTCCGCCGCCGGGTAGCCCGTGTTCAGCGGCAGAAACACCAGCCCGGCGGCAATGCAGCCGCCCACCAGCGCCAGCATCTCCGGGCACTTCTCAAGCTGCATCGCCACCCGGTCGCCCGGCTCCAGCCCAAGGTCCACCAGCGCATTGGCATAGCGCCCCACCGTCTCGGCAAACTCGCCATAGCCAAGCAAAACCGAGCCGTCCGCCCGCAGCAGAAACCCGCCCTCGCGCCCCGCACAGGGCGCAATCAGCGCGTCATAGAGAGGGTTCATTCCGCCGCCACCTCACCCAGCCCGCTCATCGCCCGGATCTCGGCAATCACCGCCGCGACCCCTTCGCCATGGCGCATCGCGCAAAAGTAAAACGGCCGCCCCGCCCGCATCCGCGTTGCATCCCGCTCCATCACCTCCAGCGAGGCGCCGACATGGGGGGCAAGGTCGGTCTTGTTGATCACCAGAATGTCCGACTTGGTGATCGCCGGCCCCCCCTTGCGCGGAATCTCCTCGCCCGCCGCCACGTCGATCACATAGATCGTCAGATCCGCCAGCTCCGGCGAGAAGGTGGCCGAAAGGTTGTCGCCCCCGCTCTCGATCAGCACCACCTCCACCTCCGGATGACGGCGGCGCATCTCGGCCACGGCCGCAAGGTTGATCGAGGCATCCTCGCGGATCGCCGTATGCGGACACCCCCCGGTCTCCACCCCGATGATCCGGTCGGCGGGCAGGATCTGCGCGCGCACCAGCGCCTCGGCATCCTCGCGGGTGTAGATGTCATTGGTGATCACCCCGACCGAATGATGCGGGCTCAGCGCCTTCGCCAGCGCCCCGGTCAGCGTCGTCTTGCCCGCGCCCACAGGGCCGCCAATGCCAATCCGCAAGGGTCCGTTCATCCGCGTCATGTCAAAGCTCCGTATGTCAAAATGAGAAAGCCCGCGCCAAGCGCAAGGCAGAGCGGCCCGAAGGCCCTGCGATCCAGCGTGGCAAAGGGCTCCTCCGGCAACCGCCGCCGCCAGCCCGGCGCATAGGCCACCGCCCCGCGCAGCAGGAACACGCCCGCCAGCCCGGCCAGCCCCAGGGTCACCGGCCAGCTCGCCGCCATCCAGGGCCAGGCGGCGGCAAAAAGCAGCGCCACCACCACAAGCGAGGTCACGCCGGCCCCCGGCATCGCCTCGATCCCGCGCGCCCCGACAACCGAGCGCGCCAGCGCCCGCTCGTCGGACAGCGGAAACCACCATCCAAGCGCCCACATCAGATGCAGCGCGGCCAGCACGATCAGAACGGCAGAAAGAACAAGCGAAAGCCCAGTCATCGTCCCATCATTCCCATGGCCCACCCGCAGGCGCAAGATCGCCCGGGGGCACAGCCTGCGCCCATTTTCTTGCTGCAAATATCTCATCCCGCAGGTGCCACCAACGCCGCCAGCAGAGGCCATCTTCCCAAACCCGGCCCCACCCCCCGTAGGGCGGGACTTGTCCCGCCACTCGAAACGCCCGAGGCCCGCCCGTTGCCCAAAGCCCAATCCCCACGGCCGCCGCACCGCGTAGGGCGGGACTTGTCCCGCCATCCGTCAGCTCAACTCCGAAACACCCGGCTATAAAGCGCCTCATGGCGCATCGCCGCCACATCGGCGGCAAAGCTCGCGGTGCCAAGCCCCTCCAGCCCGCCCGCAATCGCCTCCCGCGCCACCGCCTCGCAGCGGTGCGTCAGCCGCGCCAGCATGGCCTGCGCCTCGGTCTGGCCCAGCGGCACGGCGCGGGTGGCCACGGCGCAGAGGTTGCCGATCAGGGCCTGCAAATACATCACCGCCGTCAACTCCAGCGGCAGCCCGTGCAGCCCCGCCGCCCGGCCCACGGCCACGGGGTAGGGGGCCGCCTCCACCGTGCGCTCGGGCCAGAGCGCCGAGACGGTGGCGGCAAAGGCCGTCCCCTGTTCCAGCGTCTCCGCCAGCCGTTCCGCCGAAGGCGCCAGCGCGCGGGCCAATGCGTCAACCTCGGCCAGCGCGGCCCCATCGGCCCCATGGGCCGCCGCCAGCAGCGCCGCATCAGCCCGCCCGGCGCCCTGTTCCAGAATCCCCTCCAGCCAGGCCTCCACGCTCCCCCGCGCCACCCGCCCCTCCGCCAGCGCGGACTCCAGCCCGTGCGACCAGGCAAAGGCCCCGACCGGAAAGCCGGGCGAAAACCACTGAGCCAGCCGCAGAACCGCCGCCGTGGTGCGCTCAGTGCTCATGCGTATGCTCGTGGCCGTGGCCATGATCATGCCCATCTCCATGATCGTGCCCATGAGAGTGCCCGTGATCATGCCCATGAGTATGCCCATGCCCCTCCGGCCCGTGCTGCGCCCCATGGTCGTGCCCATGGGTCCGCCCTTCGCCATAGGCCCCGCCTTCCGGCGTGAAGGGCTCCTCCACCTCGGCCACCACGGCCCCGAGCCGCGCCAGCATGTCCGCCATCACGTGATCGCGCTGGATCAGCAGCCGCTCCGGCTCGACCTGGCAGGGGGTGTGCCGGTTGCCGATGTGCCAGGCCAGCCGCACCAGCGAGGCCCCGGCCTCCGCCGCCCCGCGCACCTCCAGCAGCGGCTCCTGCGCCGCCTCCACCGCCACATGTCCGCCGCCCGCCAGCACCAGCGCATCGCCCGCGTCCAGCGAGGTGGTGCGCGGCAGGTCCACCAGCACCCGCGCCCCGGCCTCCGTCACCAGGACCTTGCGGCGCAAAAACCTGTCCTCGTAGCTCAGCCGCACCCGGTCCGCCGCCCCTGCGCCGCCGCCCCGTGCCACCTCCTGCGCCGTCTCCAAACCCGTCGCCGTCCCGCTCATTCCATCACCTCGATCGTCACGTAGCTGTATCTGTCCACCCTGTCTTCCTCATGCCAGGCCAGCGGATAGCTGAAGCCCAGCCCGGGCAGAAAATGCCGCTCCTCCCGCGCCACCAGCTCGCCGTCCTCATAGATCCGCTGCTCCATCGGCAGCACGGCGAGCGTGCAGCCGCCAATCTCCACCTCGCCCGGCGTGCCATAGCGCACGCCCAGCATCTCCCTCACCGGCCCGTCGCCGTAATTCGCCACCATCTCCACGCCCCAGCCATGGCCGGGAAGCGGCTCCGGGGTCTGCTCGGGGCGCATCGGCAGGGCAAAGGTGGCGCGGGTGTCGGGCACCGGCACGCCGTCCTTCACCTCCGCCGACTCCAGCAGGTAAACCCCGCGCGCGTAGAGAAACCGCGTATCCCCGCCCTCATTCGCGAAATCCAGAAGGCTCTCCACCAGCACCTCGCTGCGCGCGCGGAACACCTCGGTGTCGCCGGACGTCAGCACCAGCCGAATGCCCCGCGCGAGGTCTCCCGGCACCGGGCAGGCCGCCCCCGCCCCCTGTGCCGCGCAGACCGCCGCAACCGCCAGCCCGCCCCGGATCATCTCACCGCCTCGACGCTGACATAGGTATAGACATCGAGGGTCTCCCCCTCCGCGTAGCTCGCAAGGTAGGCATGCCCGAACTCCGGCAGGTAATGCAGCACCTCGCGGCTGGTCTCCTCGCCCCCGCTGAAATGCCGCGTCGTCACCGGGATCACCTCGTAGGCGCAGGCGCCGTAGGTCCATGTCACCGGGCTGCCAAAGCTGTAATCATGCCGCTGGCTGCGCCCCGCACCGTCGCTCAGCGCCACCTCCAGCGAGGCTTCGAGCCCCGGGGCAGGGGCGGGCAGGGGGCTCTGGCCGTAGTCATAGGTGGTCGGCGGCTGCGAGGGCGCGCCGTTTTCCAGCTGCACCACCTCCAGCGGATAGATCCCCTGCGCCAGCCTGATCCGGGTCGCAAACCCCTCCGCCCCGATGGTCGACACCGTCATGCCCGCCTCTGCGCGCGTCACGGTCTCGGTCTCGCCGGTGGCAAGCCCCAGCCGCAGCCCGCCCTCCAGGTCGGCCGCCGTGGGACAGGCCGCAAGGGCGAGGGCGGGGGCGGCCAGCGCGGCGGCGGCGATCAGGCTCTGGCAGATCAGGCGGTGCACGTCATTCTCCCGGCAGACACTGGCCAGAGCCTACCGGGTTTCTCGGGTGATGGAAGGGCCAGGCCGCCCGGCGCCCGCCCCCTGTCGCGCCCGCTCAGAGATAGAACAGGTCGCGGAACACATGGCGCGGAATATCCTCGCGCTTCAGCCCCATCGACTTCAGCGCCGCGTCCGACAGCGCGTTCAGCCGGTTGATCTCATGCATCCGCGAGCGGCTTTCCATGTAGGCGTTCAGGCCCATGCCGATACCGGCAAAGAACGTGTCGAGCCGGGCGCGCAGCGAGGGTGAAAACGGGGCGTCGGTGTTGAGAAGTGCCATATGCGGAAACCTTGTCGTTCGGGTTGCAGGGTTTCCTCCCATGTCCACAGCCTAGCACGGGCCGGGCAGGGCGGAAGGGCCCGGCACGCAGGGCAGCCATGCCGCCAGAGCAAGCTCCGGCGCGCGCGCCGCGCCGCCGCTAACGCCCCGTTAACCGCCATCCCCCAGCATCGCCCCATGAGCCGCCACGAATCATTCCCGCCCCGCCCCGCCCCCACGGCCCTCGCCGACGCGCTCGGCGCCATCCGCGCCCAGATGGCCGCGCTCAAAACCTGCGAGGCCGCCCTCTGCCGGGCCCTGATCGCCGCCCGCCCCATCGGCCCGGTCCGGGGCGACGCCTTCACCGTGTCGCTGCACCACGCCACCCGCACCCGCCTCGACCCCTCCCGCCTGCCCGCCTACATCCGCGACGATCCGGCCTTCTACCTCTCCGCCCCAAGCACCACCGTCATCACCCGCCCCACCGCCCCCGAGGAGGAGGGCGAGGAAGATGACGATTTCGAAGTGATCGAACGTTTCGGATAGCGGCAGGTGGGTTCCACCCACCCTACAGGCTCTCCCGACCGTGGCGGCACCCGTAGGGTGGGTGAAACCCACCACGCGTCCCGACCAAAACCCGCCAAAACCCGCGCGGCACCCTTGCCCGCGCCGACAGGTGGGCTCCCCCACCTCACAGCCCGCCACACCCATCGAAACCCTTGTAGGGTGGGTAAAACCCACCCCCCGGATCAGAACATGAAATACCGCTGCGCCATCGGCAGGCTTTCCGCCGGCTCGCAGGTCAGCAGCTCGCCATCGGCGCGCACCTCGTAGGTCTCCGGGTGCACCTCGATCTTCGGCCGCGCATCGTTCAGCTTCAACGACGACTTCCCGATCCCCCGCGTCCCCTTCACCGCCAGCAGATCCTTCGCCAGCCCGAGCTGCCCGCGCAAGCCACCCGCGACAGCAGCCTCGCTCACAAACAGCGCCGCCGAGCGTTCCACCGCCCGGCCCATGCTGGCAAACATCGGCCGCGAATACACCGGCTGCGGCGTCGGAATCGAGGCATTCGGATCGCCCATCTGCGCCACTGCAATCGACCCGCCCAGCAGCACCATCTCCGGCTTCACGCCAAAGAACGCCGGTGACCACAGCACCAGATCCGCCCGCTTGCCCACCTCGATCGAGCCGATCTCATGGCTCATCCCATGGGCAATCGCCGGGTTGATCGTGTATTTCGCCACGTAGCGCCGCACCCGGAAATTGTCGTTCTCCCCGGTCTCCTCCGCCAGCCGCCCGCGCTGCTTCTTCATCTTGTCGGCGGTCTGCCAGGTGCGGATCAGCACCTCGCCCACCCGCCCCATGGCCTGCGAGTCCGAAGCGATGATCGAAAACGCCCCCATGTCGTGCAGGATATCCTCCGCCGCAATCGTCTCGCGCCGAATGCGGCTCTCGGCAAAGGCCACATCCTCCGGGATCGACTTGTCGAGGTGGTGGCACACCATCAGCATGTCGAGATGCTCCTCCAGCGTGTTCACCGTGAACGGCCGCGTCGGGTTGGTCGACGACGGCAGCACATTCTCCTCGCCACACACCTTGATGATATCCGGCGCATGGCCCCCGCCCGCGCCCTCGGTATGGAACGCATGGATCGTGCGCCCCTTGATCGCCGCCACGGTATTTTCGACAAACCCGCTCTCATTGAGCGTGTCGGTGTGGATCATCACCTGCACGTCCATGTCGTCGGCCACGCTCAGGCAGCAGTCGATCGCCCCCGGCGTCGTGCCCCAATCCTCGTGCAGTTTCAGCGCACAGGCCCCGCCGTTCACCATCTCCACCAGCGCGCCGGGCAGCGAGGCATTGCCCTTGCCCGCCAGCCCGATGTTCATCGGCACCCCGTCCAGCGCCTGCAACATCCGCCCGATATGCCAGGGCCCCGGCGTGCAGGTCGTCGCCAGCGTCCCGTGCGCCGGCCCGGTGCCGCCGCCGAGCATCGTCGTCAGCCCGGAGTGCAGCGCATCCTCGATCTGCTGCGGACAGATGAAGTGGATATGGCTGTCAAACCCGCCCGCCGTCAGGATCTTGCCCTCCCCCGCAATCGCCTCCGTCCCGGGCCCCACGATGATATCCACCCCCGGCTGCGTGTCCGGGTTCCCCGCCTTGCCGATGGCGGCGATCCGCCCGTCCTTCAGCCCGATGTCGGCCTTGTAGATACCCGTGTAATCCAGCACGAGCGCGTTGGTGATGACCGTATCGACAGCCCCCTGCGCCCGCGTCGTCTGCGCCTGCCCCATCCCGTCGCGTATCACCTTGCCGCCGCCAAACTTCACCTCCTCGCCATAGGTGGTGAAATCCTTCTCGACCTCGATGATCAGGTCGGTATCCGCCAGCCGAACCTTGTCGCCGGTGGTCGGGCCGAACATCGCGGCATAGTCGGAACGGGGGATGCTGGTGGCCATGTCGGTCTCCTTCAGGCGGCCCAGAGGCCGTGTTTCTTGTGCCAATCCTCAAGCGAAAGCTCGGGATAGGCGTCATAGGTCTCGTCCTGCGGCCCCGGCGCCAGCGGCACCCAACCCGGCTTGTCGGCCAGCATCAGGTGCACCCGGTGCGGGGCGGGGGGCAGGGGGGTGTCGATGGCGCTGGCCATCGGGTGGATCAGCTCGGGCCATGTCGGATCAAACAGCCACAGCTCGCTGCCGCAGGAGCCGCAGAAGTTCCGCTCCCCGGTCGAGGTCTCGCAGACCCCGCCGCGCTCCACCTCGGCGCGATACACCGAGGTCTCGCCCTCCACCTCCAGCGTCTCCGCCAGCCCGCCAAGGTTGATCGCATAGCCACCCCCGCCGCCGGTCTTGCGGCAGATGGTGCAGTAGCAGAGCTGATAGGGCACCGGCGTGTGGCTCATCAGCGAGAACCGCACGGCCCCGCAGCGGCAGGAGCCTTCGAGCGTCATCGGCATGGAATAGCCTTCTCAGGTTCAACCGGGTCGCGCAGCGGCCCGGTTCGCCCCCGACCCGCCCCCCAGGGCGGGGGCGAAATCGCCCCCACCCTCGGGCCGGGGGCGAACCTCGCGTTGGCGCGCCCCTCAAACATCAAACACCTCATCCACCGGCACCTGCATCGCCGTGACCATCCCGTTGGTCATCATCGCAGCGCCGATCACCCGGACCAGCTCTGCGTGCATCTCGCCGCTCATCCCCTTGGCCCGCGCCGCCGCCGTGTGGCTGTGCACGCAATACGAACACCCGTTGGCCGTGGAAACCGCCACGTAGATCATCTCCTTCACCAGCGGATCGAGCGCCCCCGGCCCCATCAGGACCGAGAGCTTGTTCCACGTTTCCTCCAGCGCCTCCTCGTCATGCGCGAGCGCCCGCCAGAAGTTGTTCACGAAGTCGGTGCCCCGCGCCGCCCGGATCTCGGCAAACACCGCCGCGGCGCGCGGCGACAGCTCCTCATCGGCCAGAAGAGGCACCGTCGCCATTCAGATCACCGCCATCACGCGGGCAGGGCCACCCGTGCCGCCGCCATGCTTGGGCGCGCCCACGAAGAGCGTCGCCCCGGTTGCAGGCACGGCATCGAGGTTCGCCAGGTTCTCGATCCCGTAGCGCCCGGCGGGCAGCCAGGAATAGTGCACCGCGAAATCTGCCGAATTGCCCGGATCGAGCGAAAGCGTGTCCACCCCGATGCTTGCCACCCCCATGTCGAGCAGCATGTCCGTCGCCGCCTTGGCAAAGCCCGGAAAGGCAAAGGCCCCTTCCTCGTCGTTCCGATAGGCCGCCTCGCCCATCTTCGCGCCCCAGCCCGAGTTCATCGCCACGCAGGCGCCCTCGGGGATGTCGCCATTGGCCGACACCCAGGCCTCGATGTCCTCCGGCTCCACCATCGCGTTCGGCTCCTCGGCGGCCTTGGCCTTGAGGTCGATCACGCAGAGCGGGCACATCAGGCTTTCGGGCGGCAGCATGTCCACCGTGTCGCCGCCCTCGGCAAAGTGGGCGGGCGCGTCGATATGGGTGCCGGAATGCTCGTAAAACGAGACCTTCCAGATCTTGTAGCCATCGGCGGCGTAATCCTTGTCCGGCACAAACTCGATCCCCGGCAGCCCGTCAAAGGTCGGAAACTCCGGCGTCAGCGTCCAGGTCAGGTCCACCACCTTGCCGCTGGATTGCGCCAGCGCGGGCCGCGAGGCCATCGCCCCGGCGGTAATCGCGGCGGCCCCGGCGGCCGCACTTCGCGCGAAAAAGCTGCGGCGGCTCATCGCGCTCTTGCGCACATTCTCGATCAGGCAGGCATTGCACATGTCAGAACTCCCATTCTGGTTGATCCATCCCGTTCCCTTACCGCAGCTTCGGCCCCCGCTTGGCGAGGCGGCTGGCGTTGGCGCGTGTCTTCTGGCGCAGCGGGCGCAGGGCCGCAGCCGCCACATCGCGCCCGCTCATCGCGGCGAGGCTGGCGCCCTGCGCGGACTTCACGAAGGCAAGCTGCTTTTCGCGCACCATCCGCTTGTTCTCGCCGCCGGTCACGTTCCATGCCCCGGCCATGCCCATCATCCGCATCCAGATCACGGCGCTGACCTCCATGGTCATCATCGCCATCTGCATTTGCAGCCGGATGAGGGCGGCGGGGCTCATTCGAGCGCCCCCATGACCTTCTGGTTGAAGCCATACACCTTCCGCCCGCCGCCGTAGGCGATCAGGTTCACCTCCCGCGCCTGTCCCGGCTCGAAGCGCACGGCGGTGCCCGCCGCAATGTCCAGCCGCATGCCCCGGGCGGCGTCACGGTCGAAGTCCAGCGCGCCGTTGGTCTCGGCAAAATGGTAGTGGCTGCCCACCTGCACCGGCCGGTCGCCGGTGTTGGCCACCATCAGCGTGATCGCCTCGCGCCCCGCGTTCAGCTCGATCTCGCCCGGCGCGGTGATGACCTCTCCGGGGATCATTTGCGGCTCCACAGAAGGGCCGCGAAACCCGCCGCCACGATCACCGCGAGCGCGGCCATCAGCGCCAGGGCGGAGTTGGCCTCATGCGGGTGCAGATGCGCGCCCGAATGGGCGAGGGCGGGGCCGGCAGTCGTCAGGGCGGCGGCCAGCGGGGCAACGATGTATCTCATGTCTCGATCCTTCTCAGCGAATGGGGTTGTGCACGGTCACCAGCTTGGTGCCGTCGGGAAAGGTCGCCTCCACCTGCACCTCGTGGATCATCTCCGCGATCCCCTCCATGCACTGCTCGGCACTCACCACCTGCGCGCCCGCCTCCATCATGTCGGCCACCGAGCGCCCGTCGCGCGCGCCCTCCACCACCGCATCGGTGATGAGCGCAATCGCCTCGGGGTGGTTCAGCTTCACGCCGCGGGCCAGCCGCTTGCGGGCCACCTCGGCGGCCATGGCGATGAGGAGCTTGTCCTTTTCGCGGGGGGTGAGTTGCATCTGTCTAGAGCCTCCAGGATCGAGGAAGGGTATTGCCGCTGAGCCGGTCGAGCGCGGGCATCAGCAGGCGTCGCAGGCCAAAGCCGTCAGGGGCGAGGAATCGGGCCACCATCACATCCTGCGCGATCAGCGAGGCGCCCGCCAGAGCCTCCTCGGGCAGGGCGGCGCGCAGGGCATCGCGCTGGTGCTCGGCATCGGGCGCCACGTAAACCACCAGCGCCATCGCCTTCGCGCCCGCCCCGGTGGCCGGGCCCGCAAGCTGCGCGGTGATGTCGCCCTCAAGCCGCGTGGCATCGGCAAACAGCCTTTCGCCCTCGCGGAAAATCTCCACCCGGTCGCTGAACCAGCCCTCGCTCAGCCGCTCGCCCATCGCCGTGCGCCCAAAGACCACCGGCTCGCAGAGCAGCAGCCGCGCATCGCCCGCCAGCTCTGCCCGCAGCCGCCGCCGCAGTGCGCAGGCCTGAAACAGAATCGTCTCCTGCGGCAGCCAGTGCAGGCTTGCGCCCGCGCCCGCCTTCAGCCGCACCGAAACCTCGCCAACCTCTCCCGGCTGGGCACGATAGGCCCGCTCTGCGGCCTGCGTGGTCACGCTCAGCGCCGCGCCCGCCTCGGCCTCCGCCTCCAGCCGAAACCGGTCGCCCCCGGTGATCCCGCCCGCCGAGTTGACCGACATCGCCTGAAGCGCGCCGGTGCCGCGCGGAAACAGCAGCTTCAGCGCACCCGACATCCGCAACGCGCCGATCCGCCCGCCCGTGCGCGGGCAGGGCCGCGCCGAAACCCGCGCCGCGCCCTCGGCCCTTGGCTGCTTCGCCCGTGCCGCGCCTATCTTGCCGTCGATGGTAATGTCCGTCCCCACCCTCTGTGTTGCTGTTGTTTCATCATGCACCCCTCCGGCTTTCCACATGGAGCAGCCGAACTTACCTCAACGTCAAGGCTTCTGCCGTTTTATTGGGCGACGGCTCAGAAAGTTGCCGCAAAATTAATCATTGCCGGGCGGGGGCTGCATTTCTGCAACGCCGGATTTGCGCCCGCTGCCGGACCGTCCGAAGCATGACGTCGCCCGGAACCGGTGGAAAATTTCCGCCCCGGGTGCGTGGCCGGTGACGATGAGGATCCGACGCCTTGGGCCATGCAAATAGCAACAAGAACTGGTTTCGGGGATGATCCGCGTGCTGCCAAAAGCCCGCCCGCGTGCCCCGAACGGAGGGATGAAATGAACCTTTTCCACAAAACCGCTGCCTCTGCGCTCGCACTCGGTCTTGCCGCCGGTGCCGCCTCTGCTCAGGAGGTCAGCTGCCCGATCAAGGTCGGCGTGCTGCACTCGCTGTCCGGCACCATGGCGATTTCCGAGACCACGCTGAAAGAGACGATGGAAATGCTCGTCGCCGAGCAGAACGCCAAGGGCGGCCTGCTGGGCTGCGATCTCGAAGCCGTCGTCGTCGACCCGGCCTCCGACTGGCCGCTCTTCGCCGAAAAGGCCCGCGAGCTGCTGACCGTCCACGAGGTCGATGTGATCTTCGGCAACTGGACCTCTGTGTCGCGCAAATCCGTGCTGCCGGTGATCGAAGAGCTGAACGGCCTGCTCTTCTACCCGGTGCAGTATGAGGGCGAAGAGTCCTCCAAAAACGTGTTCTACACCGGCGCCGCCCCCAACCAGCAGGCGATCCCGGCGACCGACTACTACCTCGAAGAGCTGGGCGTCGAGAAATTCGCGCTGCTCGGGACCGACTATGTCTACCCCCGCACCACCAACAACATTCTCGAGTCCTACCTGAAGGACAAGGGCATCGCGGCCGAGGATATCTTCGTCAACTACACCCCCTTCGGCCACTCCGACTGGTCCAAGATCGTGTCTGACGTCGTGGCGCTGGGCGCTGACGGCAAGAAGGTTGGCGTGATCTCCACCATCAACGGCGACGCCAACATCGGCTTCTACAAGGAGCTGGCCGCGCAGGGCATCTCCGCCGAAGACATCCCCGTGGTGGCCTTCTCCGTGGGTGAAGAAGAACTCGCCGGTCTCGACACCTCCAACCTCGTCGGGCATCTGGCGGCGTGGAACTACTTCATGTCCGCCGACACCGAGGCCAACGCCGAGTTCATCGGCAAGTGGCACGAGTTCATCGGCTCCACCGACCGCGTCACCAACGACCCGATGGAAGCCCATTACATCGGCTTCAACATGTGGGTGAACGCCGCCACCGAGGCCGGCACCACCGATGTCGACCCTGTGCGTGAAGCCATGTGGGGCCAGGAGTTCCCCAACCTGACCGGCGGCACCGCCGTGATGGGCGTGAACCACCACCTCTCCAAGCCGGTCCTGATCGGCGAGATCCGCGCCGACGGCCAGTTCGACATCATCTCCGAGACCGACCCGGTCCCCGGCGATGCCTGGACCGACTTCCTCCCGGAATCGGCTGTGCTGAAGTCCGATTGGAAAGATCTCCAGTGCGGCATGTACAACACCGAAACCGAGACCTGCGTGCAGATCGAAAGCAACTACTGAGCCTTCGGGTTCTTCGGGCGGCGCTCCCCTCGTGCGCTGCCCGCCAAGCCAACGAAGAGGGCGGCCCGCGCCGCCCTCTTCGGCCCAAGGGGACAATCGCGCGGTGGGAATACCTGACATGTTGAAGGCCTTGAAGGCTGCGGCGCTGCTCTGCGCCCTCACTCTTGCCGCGTCCACGCCCACACTGGCGCAAGACGCCACCCCCCCCGAGGCGCCCGCCGAAACGGCCGCGCCCGAGGCGCCGCAGGCCCCCGCCGAGATGGGCCCGATCCAGACGCTGCTGCAACAGCACGCCGACGACATCGCCAAGCCCTCCCGCCGCACCATCCAGCCGGTGATCGACGCGCTCTCCGGCTCCGGCCTGCCCGGCATGGCCGACGTGCTTCAGGTCTGGGAAGCCCGCGAGATGTACCAGCGCGAGAGCGACGGCTGGTTCTTCGCCGGCGAGAAGGGCCCCGAGCGCAGCATCATCCTCACCGATTTCGACAGCGGCGAGGCGCTCGCGCCGGTGCCCTCCGACGAGGTCAGCAACCTCAAGCCCAACTCCGGCGTGCGCGGCCTCATCGCCTCCGCCCTCGTGCGCTTCCAGCTCGAAGACGAGAACCCGGCGCGCCGGCAAGATGCCCTCACCGCCATCTCCCGCAACCCCGACGCCTCCCAGCTCGCGCCGCTCGCCGCCTCTATCGCGGGCGAGCCCGACCCGGCCCTCAAGGCCCAGAAAGAGCGTCTGCTGACCCTGCTCACCATCGCCTTCGGTGCCGACGAGTCGGCCCGCGTCGCCGCGATCGAAAGCGTCGCGGGCGATCTCAACGTCGACACCCGCGCCACCCTCAACCCGCTGGTCGCCACCACGCTCAAGCTCTCCGAGGGCGAGCCTTCCGGCAACATCGCCCGCACCATCGCGCCCGGCACCGAAGAGCTGCCCCGCAACACCGCCTACGACATGGCCGCCGCCGCCGCCGATCTGCCCGCCCGCATCGAGCCCGCCGACCGGCGCGCCGCGCTTCAGGCCAATATCACCGACGGCGCCGTGGGCGGCGTGCCCCTCGCCGAGCTCAACACCGTCCCCGCCCGCGAACGCGCCTATGCCGCGCTGGTCGAGGCCGGCACCGTGCCCCCCGCGCCCACCGAGGCCGAGATCGACGCAACCCTCGCCCGCTTCACCTATTACGAAACCTACGCTGAGCCCTCCGCCGCCGTCACCGACGCCGCCACCCGCGCGCTCAACACCATCGACGCCAAGGTCGCCGTCAACACCGCCGCCGACCTCGGGCTCGATGCGCTCTCCCTCGCCTCCATCTATTTCCTCGCCGCCATCGGGCTGGCCATCACCTTCGGGGTGATGGGGGTCATCAACATGGCCCACGGCGAGTTCATCATGATGGGCGCCTACACCGGCTACGTGGTGCAGCAGATGATCCCCAACCACACGGTCTCGATCATCGTGGCGATCCCGCTCGCCTTCGCCGTCACCTTCGCCGCAGGCGTGGCGATGGAGCGGCTGGTGATCCGCTGGCTCTACAACCGCCCGCTCGAAACCCTGCTGGCCACCTTCGGCATCTCCATCGCCCTGCAACAGCTCGCCAAGAACATCTTCGGCACCCAGGCCCGCCCGCTTACCGCACCCTCCTGGCTCGACGGCCAATGGCAGATCAACGAGATCATCGGCATCTCCATGATCCGCGTCGCCATCTTCGTGCTCGCACTGGTGTTCCTCCTGTTCTTCCTCTTCCTGATGAAGAAAACCCGCCTCGGGCTTGAGACCCGCGCCGTCACCCAAAACCCCCGCATGGCCGCCTCCATGGGCATCAACCCCGGCCGCGTGAACATGCTCACCTTCGGCCTCGGCTCCGGCATCGCCGGCATCGCCGGCGTGGCCATCGGCCTCTACGCCAAGGTCACCTCCGAGCTTGGGGCCGACTACATCGTGCAGAGCTTCATGACCGTGGTTGTCGGCGGCGTCGGCAACATCTGGGGCACCCTGCTGGGGGCCACCATGATCGGGAGCTTGCAGAAGGGCATCGAGTGGCTGAACCCCTCCAACACGCTCGCCGCCCAGACCTACATGATCGTCTTCATCATCATCTTCATCCAGTTCCGCCCGAGGGGCATCATCGCCCTCAAGGGCCGCGCGGCGGGAGACTGAGTATGTTTGGTCTGACCCTCAGAACCTTCCGCCCGCTGTTGCAGAACAAGGCCAGCGCCCATCCCGCACGGGGCGCCTCTCATCCCGTGCATCCCTTCTCGTCGCGTGTTCCGGCGCCGTTCAATCCGGCCTCACCGAAGCGCCCGCCTCGCGCCGCACGCCCGCTCGCCTCCCTCTTCAAAGCCCCCCGGAGGGCCCCCCAATGAACCGCTCCTTCATCGCCCGTAACCCCTCCACCCTCATCTTCCTCGCTTGCCTCGGCATCTTCACTCTGGCCGTCACCATCGCCTCCGAAGGCTTCGGCCTCGGCCTCATCTCCACCTCCTTCGTCAAGACCCTCGGCAAGACCCTCTGCCTCTGCCTCGTCGCCGTCGCGATGGACCTGATCTGGGGCTACTGCGGCATCCTCTCGCTGGGCCACTTCGCCTTCTTCGGCCTCGGCGGCTACATGATCGGCATGTGGCTGATGTACGAACGCACCCGCCTCATCGTCACCGAAAGCATGGCGGCACAGCAAATTCCGCCCACCCCGCAAGAGGTGATCGACTCCATCGGCACCCAGATCTTCGGCGTCGTCGGCTCCTCCGAATTTCCGCTCATCTGGTCCTTCGCCCACTCGCTCACCCTGCAACTCATCCTCGTGGTCGCCGTGCCGGGCCTCCTCGCCCTCGTCTTCGGCTGGCTCGCCTTCCGCTCCCGCGTCGCAGGCGTCTACCTGTCGATCCTCACCCAAGCCATGACCCTCGCCCTCGCGCTCTACCTCTTCCAGAACGACTCCGGCCTGCGCGGCAACAACGGCCTCTCCGGCCTGCAAAACCTGCCCGGCGTCACCGCCTCGCAAGACGTGGTGTCGATCTGGTTTCTCTGGGCCTCCGCCCTCGCGCTCGGCCTCGGCTACCTGCTGGCCGCATGGGTGGTGTCGGGCAAGTTCGGTTCGGTCATCCGCGGCATCCGCGACAACGAGGCCCGCGTCCGCTTCCTCGGCTACTCGGTCGAAACCTACAAGCTCGCCATGTTCACCCTCACCGCCTGCATCGCCGGCATCGCGGGCGCGCTCTACTACCCGCAGGCCGGCATCATCAACCCCGCCGAAATCGCCCCCATCGCCTCGATCTACCTCGCCGTCTGGGTGGCGATCGGGGGCAGGGGCCGCCTCTACGGCGCGGTCATCGGCGCCGCCCTCGTCTCCCTCGTCTCCACCTTCTTCACCGGCGGCCAGGCCCCCGACATTCCGCTCGGCTTCTACACCATCGCCTGGGTCGACTGGTGGACCGTCCTGCTCGGCCTCACCTTCGTGCTGGTCACCCTCTTCGCCCCCAAGGGCATCGGCGGGCTGTTCGATCTGATCGGGAGAAAAGCCAAATGAGCACCCTGCTTGAAGTCAACGGCATCTCCGTCACCTTCGATGGCTACAAGGCGATCCGAAACCTCTCCTTCAACATCGGCGAGGCCGAGCTGCGCGCCATCATCGGCCCCAACGGCGCGGGCAAGACCACCTTCATGGATATCGTCACCGGCAAGACCAAGCCCGACGAGGGCAAGGTGATCTGGGGCGAAATGAGCCGCAACCTCGTGGGGATGAACGAGGCCAAGATCGCCCAGGCGGGCATTGGCCGGAAGTTCCAGAAACCCACGGTCTTCGAAGATCAGACCGTGCGCGAAAACCTCACCATGGCGCTTCAGAACAAGCGCGGCTGGTCCCGCGTGCTGTTCTGGAAGCCGACCCGCAAGGACGAAAACCGCGTCACCGAACTCGCCGCCGAGATCGGCCTCGCCGAGGAGCTCGAGCGCATTTCCGGCGAGCTCTCCCACGGGCAAAAGCAATGGCTCGAAATCGGCATGCTGCTGGCGCAGGAACCGCGCCTCCTGCTGGTCGACGAACCCGCCGCAGGCATGACGCTGGCCGAACGCGAGCACACCACCGACATCCTCAAGGAAGCCGCCAAGACCCGCGCCGTGGTGGTGGTCGAGCACGACATGGAGTTCGTCCGCCGGCTCGAATGCAAGGTGACGGTGCTCCACGAAGGCTCGGTGCTGGCCGAAGGCTCGCTCGATCACGTCACCTCCAACCCTCAAGTCATCGAGGTGTATCTTGGCCGCTGAACCCGCCCCCACCCAATCCGCCCCGGCAAAGCCCGACATGCTCAAGCTCGACGGGCTGACGCTGCACTACGGCCACTCGCAAATCCTGCACGGCATCTCGCTCGAGGCCCGCCTCGGCGAGGTCACCTGCGTCATGGGCACCAACGGCGTCGGAAAGACCTCGCTGATGAAGGCGATCTCCGGCACCCACGCCCGCTCCGGCGGCACCGTGGTCTTCGACGGGCAGGACATCGGCAAGCTCCCGGCCCATGAAATGGCCCAGCGCGGGCTGGCCTATGTGCCCCAGGGCCGCGATATCTTTCCGCTGCTGACGGTGCGCGAAAACCTCGAAACCGCCTACGCCTGCCTGCCCAAGTCAGAGCACGTGATCCCCGATGAGGTCTTCGAACTGTTCCCGATCCTCAAGGAATTCATCCACCGCCGCGGCGGCGACCTCTCCGGTGGCCAGCAGCAGCAACTTGCCATCGCCCGCGCCATGATGACCAAGCCCAAGCTCCTGCTCCTCGACGAGCCCACCGAGGGCATCCAGCCCAACATCATCCAGCAGATCGGCCGGGTGATCGAATACCTCCGCGACCGCGGCGACATGGCGATCATCCTCGTCGAGCAGTATTTCGAATTCGCCTACAACCTCGCCGACCGCTTCGTGGTGCTCCGCCGCGGCGAAGTGCGCGCCTCCGGCGCCCGCGGCGAGATCGAAAAGAGCGCGCTGATGGCCGAAGTCTCGGTCTGAGCCCGCGCCCGTGGTGCCTCGCTGAACCACGCCACCCAAGCGGGGCAGGGGGCTTCCCACCATCCCCCACAGAATGCTAAACGGGCGCAACTTCAGAAAGACCCACCCATGCGCACCCCCTACTACGCCCGGCCCCCGGGAGGCATTCCGCCGCAAAACCAGATGCTGTCCGACCGGGCCGTCTTCACCAACGCCTATGTCGTCATCCCCAAGGGGGTGCAGCGCGACATCGTCTATTCCCTGCTGCCCCACTGGCGCGCCGCCAAGTTCTGGATTCTCGCCCGCCCGCTCTCCGGCTTTTCCGAAACCTTCTCCCACTACATCGCCAAGATCGCCCCCACCGGCGGCACCATCCGCAAGGAAGGCGAGGACGGGGTGCAATCGGCGCTCTTTCTCACCCACGGCATTGCCGAGGTCGAGTATGGCGGCAAGATGGTGCGGATGACGCCCGGCAGCTTCGTCTACCTGCCCCCCGGCGCCCGCTGGAGCCTGCGCGTGCGCGGCGAGCGCACCGCCACATTCCACTGGATCCGCAAGCGCTACATCGAGGTCGACGGCATCGCGCCCCCGGCCTTCTTCCACCGCAACGAAAACGACGTTCCCCACGAGAACATGCCCTGCGAGGGCGGCGAGTGGTCCACCACCCGTTTCATCGACCCCGATGACCTCGCCTTCGATTTCCACGTGACCATCGTCAACATCGACCCGGGCATCGCCATCCCCTTCGCCGAAACCCACGTCATGGAGCACGGGCTCTACGTGTTGCAGGGCAAGGGGGTCTACCGGCTCAACTCCGATTGGGTCGAGGTCGAGGCCGGCGATTACATGTGGCTGCGCGCCTTCTGCCCGCAGGCCTGCTACGGCGGCGCGCCCGAGCAGTTCCGCTACCTGCTCTACAAGGACGTGAACCGCCACGCCGCCCTGCCGCCCGTCCCCCGGTTCTGACCAAAGGCCGGGCCTGTCTGGCCCTCCGCCCCCTAGTCGCAATGCGTAGGGCGGGACTTGTCCCGCCCTACGCCCGCCCGCCGCAACGCGTAGGGCGGGACTCGTCCCGCCATCCGTCCGCCCGACGCAACCCGTAGGCCGGGACTCGTCCCGCCACCCGCCCGCGCCTCAGAACACGAGGCTCCGGTGCACCCCCGCCCCGGTCATCGCCCCGTGCCCCACCGCCAGCGCGATCGAATGCGGCTGGCGCGCCGCGTCGCCGCAGCTGAACACCCCCGCCACGCTGGTCTCCCCCATCGCATCCACCGCCAGCACGCCGCCCATCGGCGTCTCCTCCACCCGGCACCCCAGCGCCTCGGGCAGCGGCGAGGCCGGCCAGACCCGGCTGGCCGCAAACAGCCCGGCAAACCGCAGCGCCCGCCCGTCCGCCAAATGCGCCACCGGCCCGGCCTCCAGCCGCGCCAGCGCCGCGCTCTCCACCCGCACGCCCCGCGCCTCCATCGCCGCCACCTGGCCCGCGTCGGGCACAAAGCCGAAGGGCAAGAACGTCACCTCCCCCCACTCGGTGATCAGCTCCGCCATATGCACCACCAGCTCCGAAGAGCCGATCACGCCAATGTCGCCCCGCTCCAGCTCGTAGCCATGGCAATAGGGGCAATGAAACACCTCTCGCCCCCAAAGCGGCTCCAGCCCCTCCACGCCGGGCAGGTCATCGCGCACCCCGACCGCAAAGATCAGCCGCCGCCCCTCCAGCATCCGGCCCCCCGCCAGCTCCACACGAAAGGCATCGCGCGCGCCCGAGGCGCCCACGGCCTCGCCCTCGACCCACTCCAGCGTGCCATAGCGCTCCAACTGCGCCCGCGAAATCTCCAGCAGGCTGCCCGGCGTCGCGCCGTCGCGGGTAAAGAACCCCTGCGCATGGGCCGCCCGCCGGTTGCGCGGACGCCCCGCGTCCACCACCGCCACCCGGCGCCGCGCCCGCAGGAGCTGAAGCGCAGCAGATTGCCCGGCGGAGCCACCGCCGATCACGATCACGTCGAATGTCATGGGTCTATCCTCTTGAAATCCCGGCTGTTCCGCCGGTCCTATGCGCCTCGAACCGGGCGCCAAACTCCGCGGCCAGATCGGCCAGGGTGACCGCGGCAAAGCGCTCCAGCAGCAGCGCCTCGGCGGCGGCAAAGGCCTCGTCCATCACCGCGTTCACCGATTGCTCCACCAGACAGCCCGGCGCCTCGCTCTTGTTGCCAATGGCAAAGACCGTCGGCTCCCCCAGCGCCTCGTGCAGCGCCTTCAGCGTCACGCTGCCCAGCGGCACCGCCATCTCCCAGCCGCCCGCCGCACCCCGCGTGGCCCGCACCAGCCCGGCCTCGCGCAGCAACCCCATCGTGCGCCGCACCACCACCGGGTTCGTGCTCATGCATTTCGCCAGCACCTCAGAGCTCACCGGCCCCTCGTGCTCCGCCATGTGCAACAGCGCATGAAGCACCATCGAAAGCCTGCTGTCGCGTTTCATCACCGCCTCCGCCTAAACGTAACTTTTGATATTACGGTTCGCGTGGCCACGCAAGAGCCTCCGCCCCTTGCCATTCCCCCCGGGCCAGACCACCTTCCGCCCGAACCGCCCCCGTCAACCGGAAGGCCCCCATGCCCACCATCGCGATCAACGGCTTCGGCCGCATCGGACGCACCGTCCTCCGCCAGCTCCTCGCCGGGCGGCCCGGCCTCGAACTGGCGCTCATCAACGACATCGAACCGCTCGACACCTGCGCCTACCTCTTCGCCTACGACTCTGTCTTCGGCCCCTTCCCGGGCGAGGTCACAACCGCCCCCGAGCAGCTTATCGTCAACGGCAGGCCGATCCGCTTCACTGCCACCCCCGATCTCTCCACCCTCGATCTCTCTGGCATCGACGTGGTGCTCGAATGCACCGGGCTGGCGGGCAAGCGCTCCGTGGCAGAGCGCGGGCTGGAGGCCGGGGCAGGGGCGGTGCTGGTCTCCGGCCCCTCCGACGAGGCCGACATCACCGTGGTCATGGGCGCCAACGATGCCGCGCTCTCGGGCCAGCGGATCGTGTCGAACGCCTCCTGCACCACCAACGCCCTCGCGCCGCTGCTCCGCGTGCTTGATGATGCCTTCGGCGTCGAAGCCGGGCAAATGACCACCGTGCACTGCTACACCGGCGCCCAGCCCACCGTGGACGCGCCCCGCAAGGCCCTGGAGCGCTCCCGCGCCGCTGCCCTCTCGATGGTGCCCACCACCACCTCCGCCGCCCGGCTGATCGACCGGGTGCTGCCCGCCCTCGCGGGCCGCATCGAGGCCCGCGCCCTGCGGGTGCCCACCGCCTCCGTTTCCGCAATCGACCTCACCGTCACCACCCGCAGCGCGGCCACCGCCGAGGCGGTCAACGCCGCGCTGGCCGTCGCCCGTGGCCCGATCATCGGCAGCACCGACCAGCCGCTTGTCTCCTCCGATCTGCGCGCCCGCCCCGAGTCCCTCATCCTCGCCCCGCGCGAAACTTCGGTCGCGGGCGGGCTCACCCGCGTCTTCGGCTGGTACGACAACGAATGGGGCTTCTCCGCCCGAATGCTCGACATGGCCGAGCGCATGGGGCGGCGCTAGCACCGGCCCCGGGGAGGCGTTCGGCAGACATCGGGGAACCGGCGGGCCAGCCACCGTCACGCCCCGTTAACGCCTCGCCACTATGTCATCTGATGTATGCACAGGTTGTGCACGGGGTGTGTACGCATTGTGCCACCCAAGTTTTTAGCCTTAACGGCGGCATTTCCCCAGCTTCTGCGCGTCACCGCACAGCCTTCACGCCCCGTCCCCCGGCTCCACCCAAAGCGGCGGATCGAGCATGTATTCCTCAAGGTTCGCGCCCTCTCCGATCCGGTCCAGCACCGCAAACTGCCCCCGCTCCCCCAGCGGCGCCAGCACCCCGTGCCAGGTGCCGCGCAACAGGTTCACCACCTGCCCGGGCTGGCTGACAAAAGCCTGATAATCCATGGGTTTTCCACTCTCATCCCGGGCAACCACCACGATCATCCGCGCCCCCGAAATCGGCATGAAGGCCTGGCTCCCCTCCGGGTGCCGCTCCACCAGGTCCACCCTCAGCGGCCACGCCCGCGCCTGCGCATCGAACACCGAAATCCCGGCCCGCCCGTCGCCAAAATCCAGCCGCGCCCGATCATGAAACCGCCCGCAAAGCCCTGCATTGATTAACCTGTCCGGGCTACCCTCAACCTCGATCACATCCCCGAACGGCGCAAACGCCTGAGACGTAAGGGGTTTTGCCACGATCCGCTGTTCCATGCCGGCCTCTTTCTGCCCTGTCCGGCAGCAAGTAAACCGCGCCATTCGCGCAGATTGAAGGGTTATTTCCCCCGCCCCGCCTGCTAGGCTCGGGCCAGCGAGAGCGAAACCACCAGAAAGGATGCAGCCCATGGCGGGATACCTCACAACCCACGTGCTCGACACCGCCCTTGGCCTGCCCGCCGAGGGCATGGTGGTCATGCTGTTCCGCATCGACGGCAGCACCCGGGAGGGGCTGGTGCAGGTCGTGACCAACGAAGATGGCCGCACCGACACGCCGATCCTGCCGAAAGAGGATTTTAAAACAGGGGTTTACGAGCTTGTCTTTCACGCCGGGCACTATCTGCGGGCAACAATGCAGGGCGATGAAAGCACCCGGTTTCTCGACGAGGTGCCGATCCGCTTCACCATGAGCGAAGAGATGCACTACCACGTGCCGCTCCTGCTCTCGCCCTACAGTTATTCCACATATCGCGGCAGCTAGCCCTTGACCTTCCAGTGACTGGAACCCCTATCTAAGGCACCGGGCGATCCCCGCCCCGGAGCCAGAACGATGCGAGACACCCCCACCGCCGAAGCCCGCCTCAGCGTCGCCGGCATGACCTGCGGCAAATGTGTCGCCCGCGTCGAGGCGGCGCTTCTGGCCACGTCCGGCGTCGTCTCCGCCGAGGTCACGCGCACCCCGGGCGAGGCGCTAACCCATTACGATCCCTCGCAAACTTCGCCTTCAGCCCTGGCCGAGGCGATCACCCAGGCTGGCTACTCGGCCACCCCCGAGGAACGCCACGAAGAGGCGGCCCCCGCACCCGTCGCGCCCGCCGAAGAGGCCCCCAAGCCCGCAGGCCAGAGCACCACGCTCACCATCGAGGGGATGCACTGCGCCTCCTGCGTCTCTCGGGTCGAATCCGCCTTTTCAGCCGTGCCCGGCGTCTCCTCCGCCAGCGTCAACCTCGCCACCCGCCGCGCCACCGTCCATCACAGCGGTCTCGCCCCGGATCTGCTTGAAAAGGCGTCAAAATCTGCCGGTTATCCGGCCCATGCCGATGCCCATGATCATGCCGTCGGCCCCGCCGACACCGGCGATGAAACCCGCGAGATGGCCCGCCTCACCCTCATCGCGGCCCTGCTGACCGCGCCCGTCTTCCTCATCGAGATGGGCGGCCATCTCTACCCGCCGCTGCACCATTGGATCACGGCCACCCTCGGCGTAACCCCTTGGCGCATCGTGCAATTCCTGCTCACCACGGCGGTTCTCGCCGGGCCGGGAAGGCTGTTTTTCACCTCCGGCATCCCCGCCCTGCTGCGCCGCGCGCCCGAGATGAACGCCCTCGTCGCCCTCGGGGCAGGGGCGGCATGGGCCTATTCCACCCTCGCCACCTTCGCCCCCGGCCTGCTGCCCGAGGGCGCAAACCACGTCTATTTCGAGGCCGCCGCCGTCATCACCACCCTCATCCTTCTGGGCCGCACGCTGGAGGCCCGCGCCCGTGGCCGCGCCGGTGCCGCCCTGCGCGGGCTGATGGCGCTCACCCCGGAGACCGCCCCGGTGCAGACCCCCCAAGGCCTTGAAAACACGCCCGTCTCCCAACTTGCCCCCGGCGATCTCCTTCACCTCGCACCCGGCGCGCGCGTGGCGGTCGACGGGGTGGTGACAGAGGGCGAAGGCTGGCTCGACGAGGCCATGGTCACCGGCGAGGCTCGCCCCGTCGCCAAAGCGCCCGGCAGCCCGCTCACCGGCGGCACCCTCAACGGCAACACAGCGCTCACCTACCGCGCCACCGCCACCGGCGCCGACACCGTGCTGGCCCGCATCGCCGCGCAGGTCGAGCAGGCGCAGGCCACCAAGCTCCCGCTCCAGCGTGTGATCGACCGCGTCACCGCCATCTTCGTCCCCGCCGTGCTGCTCGTCGCCGCCCTCACCGTGGCCGCATGGCTGCTCACCACCGGCAACCTCGCCAGTGCCCTCGTCGCCGGGGTCTCGGTGCTCATCATCGCCTGCCCCTGCGCCATGGGCCTCGCCACCCCGGTCTCGATCCTCGTGGCCACGGGCCGCGCCGCCGAGCTGGGGGTGATCTTCCGCCAGGGCGCCGCGCTCGAGCAGCTCGGAGGCCTTAAAACACTGGCCTTCGACAAGACCGGCACCCTCACCGAAGGCCACCCCGCCCTCACCGCCGTCCTGCCCTCCGGCATCGACAGGGCCGAGGCTCTCCGTCTCGCGGCCTCCGCCGAGGCCCGCTCCGAGCATCCGCTCGCCAAGGCCCTCGTGATGGCCGCCGAGGCCGAGGGCCTCACCCTTGCCCCGGCGACCGACATGGCCGCCCAACCCGGCTACGGCCTCACCGCCACCGTCGAGGGCAAGGCGCTGACAATAGGCGGAAAACGCGCGATGGAGGCTGCCAATGTCGCCATCCCGCCCGAGCTGGAGCAGGCCCGTGACAGCGCCGAGGCACAGGCCCAAACCGCCTTCTTCCTCGCCGCCGACGGCAAGGCCCTCGCGCTCTTCACCGTCTCCGACCCGATCAAACCCGATGCCGCCCCGGCCCTGAAATCCCTCAAGGCCCATGGCCTTTCCCTCGTGCTCCTCTCCGGCGATGCCCCCCGCGTGGCCCAGGCCGTGGCCCGCGATCTCGGCATCGACGCGCCCGAGGGCGGCCTCCTGCCCGAAGACAAGCTCGCCCGCATCGAAGCCCTCAAATCCGCCGGTCCGGTCGGCTTCGTCGGAGACGGCATCAACGACGCACCCGCCCTCGCTGCGGCCGATGTCGGCCTCGCCATCGGCACCGGCACCGATGTCGCCGTCGAGGCCGCCGACGTGGTGCTGCTCTCCGGGCGGCTCGAAGGGCTGACAGCCGCCCATGACATCTCCCGCAAGGCCATGGCCAACATCCGCCAGAACCTCGCCTGGGCTTTTGGCTACAACGTGCTGCTCATTCCCGTGGCGGCCGGGGTGCTGGTGCCCTTCGGCGGCCCGCAGCTCTCGCCCATGCTGGCGGCGGGCGCCATGGCGCTCTCGTCGCTCGCCGTCATCGCCAATGCACTTCGCCTCAGGAGGGCCGCCGCATGAACATCTCCCAAGCCGCCGCCCGCGCTGGCCTGCCGCCCAAGACCATCCGCTATTACGAAGAGATCGGCCTCGTCGCCCCCCGGCGCGATTCCAACGGCTACCGCAGCTTCACCGAGAGCCACATCCACAAGCTCCACTTTCTCGCCCGCGCCCGGGGCCTCGGCTTCTCGATCGAAGATTGCCGCACCCTTCTGGCGCTCTACAACGACAGTGCCCGCGCCTCGGCAGACGTGAAGGCGGTGGCCGAAGAGCATCTCGGGCAGATCGAGGCAAAGATCGTGGAGCTGACCGCCATGCGCGACACGCTCACCGAGCTGGTCCACGCCTGCGCCGGCGACAACCGCCCCGATTGCCCTATTCTCAAGGGGTTGGAGCAGTAGGGCGCGGGCCTACTCGGCCGCCGCTTCCGCCAGCCGCATCGGCAGCGGAACCCCGGCCAGCGCCGCCTGATACCAGTCCCGGATCGCGGCGCGCTCCTGCGGCTCCATGAAGCTCACATTCGCCGGCGGCATGGCCTCGCTCATCCCGGCCTGAAGGTAGATCTGCCGCGCCGCGCGCAGAATGTCGGGCCGGGTTTCAAGGAACAGGTGCTTGGGCGCATAGGGTACGCCCTCGTAGCTGGTCTCGCGGGCGTGGCACATTGAGCAACGCCCCATGACGATGCTCTCCACCGCCTCATACCCCTCCGCCGCGGCCAGCATTTCCTGCCGCGATGTCAGCGCCGCCGCCTCGGCCTCCTCGTAGCTGTCCTGATCGAACCCGGCGGTCGAGAGCCACATCACGATCACGAAGAGCATCGCCGTCACCGCCCAGCACCACCACGGCCAGGGCTTGCCCATGTGCTTGGTGTTGAAGAAATGCCGGATCGTGACCCCCATCAAAAAGACCAGCCCGGCGATGATCCACGCGTGTTCGGTGGCAAAGGCCAGCGGGTAGTGGTTGGAGAGCATCAGGAACAGCACTGGCAGGGTGAGGTAATTGTTGTGGGTCGAACGCAGCTTGGCGATCTTGCCGTATTTGGCATCCGGCGTACGGCCTGCCTTGAGATCGGCCACCACGATCCGCTGGTTGGGCATGATGATGAAGAACACGTTGGCGGTCATGATCGTGGCGGTGAAGGCCCCGAGATGCAGCATCATCGCCCGCCCGGTGAAGATCTGGCTGTAGCCCCAGCCCATCGCCATCAGCAGGCAGAACAGCAGCACCATCAGCAGGGTAGGGCGGGTGGCGAGGCCGGATTTGCACAGAAAATCATAGACCAGCCAGCCGATCGTCAGCGAGCCTGCCGAAATCAGGATGGCCTGCCAGGGCGCAAGATCGGCCTTGGCCGCGTCGATCAGGTAAAGCTCCGCCCCGACCCAGTAGACAATCGCCAACAGCGCCGCCCCCGACAGCCAGGTGGTGTAGCTCTGCCATTTGAACCACACGAGATGATCGGGAAGTTCGCGCGGCGCCACGGTGTATTTCTTCATCTGGTAGAAGCCGCCGCCATGCACCTGCCATTCCTCGCCCGCCACACCCTCACGCCGGTCGGTCGAGGGGCGCAGGCCTAGGTCGAGCGCGATGAAGTAGAAGCTGTCTCCGATCCACGCGATGGCGGCGATGACATGGAGCCAGCGGACGGCAAAGCCGAGCCAGTCCCAGATGGTGGCCAGATCACTCATGCTGTGTCCTGATAATGTCCCGTTTTGTCTCACCGTAACGGGCCAGCAGGGCTTGTCCACGGGCAAGCCGCACCCGACGACCACCGCAACCGGGCAATTGCCGAAAAATCAGGCGGTTTTCAGTAGGGCAGGCCCACGTAGTTCTCGGCCAGCACTTTTTGCGCCGCGTCGTTGTCCTGCAGAAACGCCAGCTCGGTGCGCTGGATGCGCAGGTCGAAGCCGCTCTGGTCGGGAAAGCGGTGCAGCAGGCTCGTCATCCACCAAGAGAACCGCTCGGCCTTCCAGACCCGCGCCAGCGCCTTTTCGGAGTAGCGCTCCAGCCCCTCGCCGTCCTTCTCCTCGTAGAACTGGAGCAGCGCATGGTAGAGGTAATGGATATCCGAGGCCGCCGTGTTCAGCCCCTTGGCGCCCGTTGGGGGCACGATGTGGGCCGCATCGCCGCACAGAAACAGCCGCCCCCAGCGCATCGGCTCGCAGACAAAACTGCGCAGCGGCGCGATCGACTTCTCGATCGAGGGGCCGGTGACGAGGTTGGCGGCATGGCGCGAGGGAATGCGGCGCTTCAGCTCCTCCCAGAACCGGTCATCCGACCAGTCTTCGGGGCGGTCGGTCAGCGGGCATTGCACGTAGTAGCGTGACAGATGTTCGTTGCGCAGCGAACAGAGGGCAAAACCCTGCTCCGAGTTGGCATAGATCAGCTCGTCATGCACCGGCGGCGTTTCCGAGAGGATGCCGAGCCAGCCGAACGGATAGGTTTTCTCGTATTCCCGCCGCACGCTGTCGGGGATCTGCTTGCGCGACACTCCGTGAAAGCCGTCGCAGCCGGCGACGTAATCGCAGTCGAGCCGCTGTGTTAACCCGTCCTTCACGAAGGTCACATAGGGTTTGTCCGTGTCGAGGTCGTGGGGCATCACCTCATCGGCTTCAGTTATCACCCGGCCGGGGTCCTGCTCGGTGGCATCGTAGAGGTCTCGCGTTACCTCGGTCTGGCCGTAGACGACAACAGGTGTGCCGGCGTGGCGGCGGAAGTCGATTGAAAATTCTTCTTCGCCACACGAAAAGGTTGTGCCGTCATGGATGATGCACTCCTGGTCCATCCGCTCGGCCACGCCCGCTTCGCGCATGAGGTTCACAAAGCCGGCTTCCAGAATGCCGGCGCGGATGCGGCCCAGCACATAGTCGCGCGAGCGGCGCTCAAGCACCACGCTGGCAATGCCGCGCTTGTGCAGAAGTTGCGAGAGTAGCAGGCCGGAGGGCCCGCCGCCGATGATGGCAACCTGGGTGCGCACGTTCTTTCCTCCCTGTTCGCCCTCTCATTCTGGTGCGAAACCGGGCCGGACCGAATGGACGGCTCGTGGGAAAACTTGTATATTTCGAACATGAGCGCAAACCCGAACCATGGCCCGCAACCGGGCGGCGGCATTTCCAACTACAACCTCTTCGGCGAAACCGCCGAAATGGCCGACGTGGTGCATTGCGAAACCATCGCCGCCCGGTCGGTTCAGCACGACTGGCAGCTTTCGCCCCACCGCCATGCGCGGTTGCATCAGGTGCTGGTTCTCACCTCCGGCGGCGGCGTGGCGCGGATCGAAAACGAAGACCTGCCGCTGGGCCCTTCGGTGGCGGTCAACATGCCGGCGGGCGCGGTGCACGGCTTCCAGTTCGACCCCGGCACCGAGGGCTGGGTGCTGACCCTGCCCGCCGATCTCGTCGACCAGATCCTGCGCCCGGCCGAGGGCCTGTGGTCGGAACTGCGCCAGCCCCGGGTGGAGCCGGGGGCAAAGGCACTCGTTGCGCCGATGAAGCTGCTGTTTGCCGAATATGAAGACCGAAGCTACGCCCGTGCGCAGATGCTCCGCATGCTGACCGGGCAGATCCTCGCCCTGCTGGCACGCCACCTCGCCAGCCCGTCGGGGGCAGGTAAGGGGGCGCAGCATCCGCTGTTCCGCAGGCTCGAGGCCCTGATCGAGGCGCGGTTTGCCGAGCGCCTCTCTGTCACCGAAGTCGCCCGCGCCCTTGCCGTCAGCCCGCAACACCTCAGCCGTGTCGCCCGAGAGGCCACCGGCCAGCCGGTGAGCGCCCTCATCGCCGCCCGCAGCCATCGAGAGGCCCGGCGCCTTCTGACCTACACCAACCTCGCCATCCAGCAGGTGGCCTTCCGGCTTGGCTATGCCGACCCGGCGCATTTCTCAAGGGTTTTCGCCCGCGAGTCCGGCGTCAGCCCGAGGGCCTTCCGGGCAGCGATGGAAGCCCCGTGAGCTAAACGTTATTGCGCTTTGTCAAAGCTTTAGCGCCAGCCCCGGCGACAGCACATCAATCCCGAGCGCCCGGCCGACGGCGTAGTTCGTCAGCCGTCCGGCATGGGTGTTGAGCCCTGCCAGCAGGTGCTCATCCGCGTCGCAGGCGACCTTCCAGCCGTTGTTTGCCAGCGCGATGACAAAGGGCAGCGTCGCGTTGCCGAGCGCGATGGTCGAAGTGCGCGGCACTGCGCCGGGCATATTGGCCACGCAGTAATGCACGATGCCGTCGACCTCGTAGATCGGCTCTTCATGCGTGGTGGCTCTGGAGGTTTCAAAGCAGCCGCCCTGGTCGATCGCCACGTCCACCAACACCGCGCCGGGCTTCATGCCCGAAAGCTGCGCCCGGCTCACCAGCTTGGGCGCCGCCGCGCCGGGGATGAGCACCGCGCCAACCACCATGTCGGCATGCGCCACCAGTTCCGCCGTGGTGGCCGCGCTCGCGTAACGGGTTGAGAACTCTCCACGAAATGCGTCGTCGAGGTAGCGCAGGCGGGGCAGGGCACGGTCGAGCACGGTCACTTGCGCGCCCATCCCCGAGGCAACCCGCGCGGCCTGCGTGCCGACCACGCCGCCGCCGATCACCACCACCTCCGCCGGTCCCACACCCGGCACCCCGCCCATCAACACGCCGCGCCCGCCATTGGCCTTTTGCAGCGCCCATGCGCCCACTTGCGGCGCGAGCTTTCCGGCCACTTCGCTCATCGGGGCAAGCAGCGGAAGGCCGCCAACGCGGTCCGTGACGGTCTCGTAGGCGATGGCGGTCACACCGCTTTCGAGCAGGTCTTTCGTCTGCTCGGGGTCGGGGGCGAGGTGAAGATAGGTGAAGAGAATCTGGCCCTCGCGCAGCATTTTCCGCTCCGCCGCCTGCGGCTCCTTCACCTTCACCACCATCTCGGCCTCGGCAAAGACCTGCTCCGCGCTCTGCACGATCCGCGCCCCGGCGGCCTCGTAATCTGCATCGCCAAACCCGGCCCCCGCCCCGGCGCCGGCCTGCACCAGCACCTCATGGCCGTATACCACGGCCTCCTGTGCGGCCGCCGGGGTCAGCCCCACGCGGTACTCCTGTGCCTTGATCTCGCTCGGGCATCCGATCTTCATCATGGTCCTCCCTTTCCTGCGCGAAGTCTCGCATGCGCCGGTCGCAATCGCTTTGACTTTTGGGCCATCGGGCGCCAGCCTGACGCCCGTTCTCAAGCGCCGTGCATGGCTTTGACGGGAGATTTTTGCGTGGAGACGGAAATCGACGAAACCGACCGCCGGATACTCGCCGCCCTCCAGCGCCGGGGTCGGATGACTTCGGCAGAGCTGGCGGAGGCGGTCAATCTCTCTCCTTCGGCCTGCCATCGCCGGGTTCAGCGGCTGGAAAAGGCCAAGGTGATCCGCGACTACGTTGCCCTGCTCGACGCCCGCAAACTGGGCCTCGCCACCACCGTCTTCGTAGAGATCAAGCTGGCCGGGCAGACCGATGACATCCTCGATGCCTTCGAAAAGGCCGTTGCCCGGGTGCCCGCAGTGCTGGAATGCCACCTGCTGGGCGGCGCGGCGGATTACCTGCTGAAGGTGGTGGCCGAAGACACCGAGGATTTCGCCCGCATCCACCGCCAGTATCTTGCCCGGTTACCCGGCGTGCAGGGCATGCAGTCGAGCTTTGCCCTGCGCACCGTGTTCAAGACCACGGCCCTGCCGACCTGAGATCTTTCCGTTTCGATTGAGGAGATTGAGCGGAATCGCCCCGCTGTTTTCGTCATCACGCCCCATTGCCGCCACAGGTTTGTATCACAACCGGCAACAATGAGGGGCAGTGTAAGGGGCGATCCATGGGTGGCCTGAAACGTTCATTCGCCGTCGTGGCGTGGCCATTCCTGTTGGCAGGAGTCGGGGCCTTTGGTCTTGGCGGATGGGTGTTGCTGGAAGAGCTTCGGAGCAGCCGTGCGATCGAGGCCGTGGCCAAAGCGTCGCAACCCGAGGCCGTCGCCGTGGAGGCCTTCGATCCCGCAACGGATGTGCACGCCCTTGGCGAGGTCCACGTGATCGGCCAGCTCGATCTTTCCATGCAGTACGACCTCGTCGCGCCGGGCGATGGTGCGGGAGACTACGTCGGCGTGATGATCCCGCTCTACGCCCGCGAGGCCGCCGACACGCGCGGCCCGGCGCTGGGTGTGCTGCTCTATGATCAGGGTCCGAACGGCGGCACCATCGGCGATACCGAGGTGAACACCCTGATCGCGCAGATCGAGGGAGAAGGGGCGGTTGGCCCCTATATTTCCGTCGCGGGCCGGGCCGTTGGTGCCGGTCGGTATCAGGGCCTCGTCTTCGATGCATTTGCCGAAAACGAACGCCAGATCGCCGAGAGCTTCCTGACGATTGCACCCTTCCGCGCCGGACGTGTGGCCGACCTGACGGCAGGGCCGAACCTTCAGCAACCCATGATCTACGGCATGGGCGGCACAATCGCCGTGCTGCTCGCGCTCATCGGGTTTTCCGCCGGCCGCAAGCTCAGGGCGAGCGAGGCGATGGAGGCGAAAGCCGAGGGCGGCGAGGCCCTCGTGCCGGTGGATGTCGATGACATCTTCGGCGGCGCAGATGCGGGCGGCGCACTGGACACTGGCCACGTTATGATCCCTGCCTACGGGCCCGAAATGGCCGATGGCTCCACCGGAACCGCCCTGATGCGGGACGTTCTCGCACTCGGGCGACACTCCGACGAGGCCAGCATCTATTCGGCCAAGCGCGACGGCATCGACGATTTTGCCGCGCTCGACAGCGGCGGCCTCAAGCGCCCGCTGCCCGGGCGGGCCGTGTCCGCGGCGGTCGCCGGCCCCAAGCCTGTGAAGAAGGCGAGCCCGCTGGCCGCCAAGCAGGACCCGACCCAGGCCGCCGACATCATGGCTGCCGTTCAGGCCGAGGTGTCCGCCCCGGTCTCCACGGCCCCCGGCACCACCGACGCGGGCGATATCTTTGCGGCAATCGAGGCCGCGGTTCGGACGCAGGCGCCGGAGGCAAAGCCCCTTGCCCCCATCAGCCCGGCCGTTGCCGCGGCGCAGAACCCGTTCGGGAAGTGACAGGCCTACCCGGGCATCCCTGACGGAACACGCCGTGTGAGGCTCAGAAGTCGGCGGTCACGCCGGGAAGCCGGAGGTTGGTGATCAGGTCGCGCAACTCCTGGCGGGCCGCGACATTGGAGATGTTGAGCCGCTCCACCCCCACATCACCGAGGTCCAGCAGGGTCAGCCCGCGCGGGAAGAGCTCGCGGAAGATCACCCGCTCGCTGAACCCCGCCGCCGCCCGAAAGCCGATACGGCGGGAGAGCTTTTCCAGCGCATCGCCCATCTTCTTCTTGTTGTGCATCGCCTGCGGCCCGAGCCGGTTGCGCACCACCAGCCAGTCGATCGGCTGCAACCCGGCCTGGGCCCGCACCTGCCGCGCCGACCAGACCATTTCGGAATAGACCGAGGGGCCGAGGATCTTGCCGGAAGCCGGGTCGATCCGGGCCAGCAGGTCGAAGTCGACGAAGCTGTCGTTGAGCGGGGTCACCAGCGTATCGGCCAGCGAATGGGCCACCTGGCTCAGGCGGGTGTGGGAGCCGGGGCAGTCGATGAGGATGAAATCCATCTCGCCCTCCAGCCCGGCCACCGCCGCCGACAGCCTGCGATCATAGATGTTCTCACCGGCTTCCAGGCTGGCCTGATCCACCTGCGGCAACTCCTGAAAGTTGGGCCCGGCAAGGGTGATGCCCTGCGAGTCGGCAAAGACGCGGCGATTGTCGAGATAGCGGGCAAAGCTGCGCTGCCGCAGGTCGAGGTCGAGCGCCCCCACCTTCCAACCCATGCGGGCCAAGGCGGTGGATATATGCATGGAGGTCGTCGACTTGCCCGACCCGCCCTTCTCGTTGCCGACGACGATGATATGCGCCATGGCCCTTGCCCTTCTGGTTGCGCTTGCTGCGCAGCCGCTGCCCCATTCTTGATTGGTGCGCACCATATATTGAGGTTCCGGGCGGGAAAAGTGCCCTTGGGCTCATGGCGCTCAGAAATCCGTCTTCCGCGAGCGTCGCCTGTTTTGATTGACTTAGGGTAAAGACTCGCCCGAAGGTTGATCTGCGGGCTGCACGTTCGGGCTCGTCGGACCGAAAACACCGAGGAGGTGCCCGCCATGATGAGTTACACCGCAACCACGAAGAAGCCCTCCAAGTACCGTGGCCGGATATCGGCAGAGTCCACGGTGAGTTCGGCCAAGCCCGAAGATCTCGTGTTGCTGGTGCGCGGCACGGGGATGCACCGCGTCACCGCCGTACAGAAAGCCATGAGCGCCAATGGAGATGAACCCGACGAAGACACCCCGGCGCCCGACGAAAGCGCTGTCGTCAGCCAGGTCGGAGGCTCGCAGTCGGGCGTTACCCGCACGAAGCTGCCGGAGTACACCACCCGCGTCGACATTGCCGAGAACTTCGCCAAGGGCGCGATCCTCTGCATTGCCGTGCGCCGGAAGTACCTGACCAAGGGGTCTGGCACCGAGGGCGGGTGGGCCGTTCTGGGCACGGCGCCGGTCGAAGGGGTCGATTACGAGGTCTATGGCTCGGCCAATGCGCCGCGCCTGCCCGACGCGGACTGAGCCGCACTGACCAACGTGCAAGCACGCGCCAGAGTTTTTGGCGCGCTGCCTTTTGCCATCCTCCGCCTATCACGCGATGGTGTTGGCTTTTGGGCTTTCGCCTCTGTATACTTCGCTTCAGAAGGCCGCCAATAGAGCGGCTCCTATCGGGCTGCTCCTGCGTGGAGCGACATACAAGAGGCGGGAACGTAGGCACATGGGTTCCGAAACAGCTGCTATGGCGCAGGAGATAGATTTCTCCCTGCTCGCGCTTTTCATGCGCGCAACTCTGACCGTGAAAGTGGTGATGATCATGCTGATCATCGCGTCGTTCTGGTCGTGGAAGATCATTATCGAGAAGGCGCTGATGTACCGCGCCCGGCGCTCCGAGGCGGGCAGCTTCGACCGGGCGTTCTGGTCCGGCGAGCCGCTCGACGAGCTGTTCGACCAGATCGGCACCGAGCCAAAGGGCGCGAGCCAGAAGATCTTTGCCTCCGGCATGATCGAATGGCGGCGTTCGCACCGCGAGGACGGGGCGCTGATTGCCGGGGCGCAGGCCCGGATCGACCGCTCGATGGACGTGGCCATCGCCAAGGAGACCGACAAGCTCAATCAGGGCCTGCCATTTCTGGCCACCGTGGGTTCGACGGCCCCCTTTGTCGGTCTGTTCGGCACGGTCTGGGGCATCAAGAACGCTTTCGAGGAAATCGCCGTGTCGCGCTCCACCGACCTTTCGGTCGTGGCGCCGGGCATCGCCGAGGCGCTTGTGGCCACGGGCCTCGGCCTGCTGGCGGCCATCCCGGCGGTGATCTTCTACAACAAGCTGTCGTCTGACAGCGACCGCATCGCCGGCAACTACGAGAGCTTTGCCGACGAATTCGCCACCATCCTCTCGCGCCAGTTGGACAGCTGAGATGGGCGCGGGCGTCATCAACACCGGCGGCGGTAACCGCAAGCGGCGCTCACGCGGGCGCGGTCGCGCGGCCGCGATGAGCGAGATCAACGTCACGCCCTTCGTCGACGTGATGCTGGTGCTGCTCATCATCTTCATGGTCGCCGCGCCGCTACTGACCGTGGGCGTACCGATCCAGCTGCCCGAAACGGCGGCGCAGGCGCTGCCGTCCGAGCAGGAGGAGCCGCTGACCATCACGCTCACCGCCGAGGGTGAAACCCTCATTCAGACCACGCCGGTCGAGGAAGCTGCGCTTGTGACCCGCCTCCGTGCGATCGCTGCCGAACGCGGCGACGACAAGGTGTTCCTGCGCGCCGACGGCACCATTCCCTACGAGCGCGTGATGCGGATCATGGGGGCGCTCAACGCTGGCGGTTTCGGCAACATCGGCCTGGTGACAGACACCGGCGGACCCACGCTCGACGGGTCGGACGGGTAGGGGGCGGACGTGCCCGAGAAACTCGACAAAAGCACCATCATTTCCGGCGCGGGCCATCTTGGCCTGATCGGCTGGGCGTTGATCGGTGGCGTCCTCCATTGGGAGACGCCGCCCGAAACCGTGACCAATGTCAGCATGATCTCGGGTGCGGACTATGCCGCGCTGGTGTCCAACGCGACCGATCCCGCCACCCCCGGCCCCGAAGTGCCCGATGCCCCCGAAACGCCGGAGCCGCCGGAGGTTGCCGAGCCGGAGACCCCGGAGCCCCCCACGCCCGAGACCGAGCCGCAGCCTTCCGAGGCTCCTCCGCCCCGTGCAGCCGAAGTGGCCCCAGATGAGGCGCCCGATACGTCTGCATTGGAGCCGTTGCCCGAAGCGGAGGTGACCGAAACCGCGCCACCCGCCCCCGAGGCTCCCTCGACCACGCCGGATGAGGCCCCCGGCGCCAGCCTCGTGCTCGACAACTCCAAACGCCCCAAGGAGCGCCCCGCGCAGCGTGTGGCCCCGACCCCCGCCCAGCCTCCCGAGCCCGATGCGGCGGTGGACACCGAGGTCACGGAGGCCGCCGAGCCGACACCCGCCGAGGAGCCCGCGCAGGAGGCGCAGGAAACCGCCGCGCCCGAAGCCGCGAACACCGAGATCGTCACCGAGGCCGATGAGCCCTCGGGCGGCGAGGTGGTGGCGCTGGCCCCCACCGGCTCGCCCCGGCCCAAGAGCCGGCCGGCCCGCCGCGAGCCGCAGGCCGAGCCCGCCCGCGCCGAAACATCGACGGATACCTCCGATGCCATCGCGGATGCCGTGGCCGACGCGGTGAGCCAGGGGCAATCGGCCTCGGAGCCGTCCAACACGCCGCCCGCGCGCAGCGGTCCGCCGATGACAGCTGGCGAGAAGGATGCGCTGCGGGTTTCGGTGCAGCAATGCTGGAACGTGGGCAGCCTGTCGACCGATGCCCTGCGCGTGACAGTCACCGTGCTTGTGGCGATGAACGAGAACGGCACGCCCGACAACGGCTCGATCCGCATGATCGATTCCGAGGGCGGATCGGGTGACGCCGTGCGTCAGGCCTTCGAGGCCGCGCGCCGGGCGATCATCCGCTGCGGCGCACGGGGCTTCCCGCTGCCGGCCGAGAAATACGGCGAGTGGGCCGAGATCGAGATGGTCTTCAACCCGGAGAGGATGCGGATCAAATGATGCTGCGTCCCGACACCGTGCCGCCCGCCGCCCTCGCCACGCTTGCTGGGCTGTGCCTTGCCTCCGGAGCAAACGGGCGGGATGGCGCGAGGCGTTCTGCGTCGTGCCCCGCCGAGACGAGTGAGGCCATTCGCCAGTCGGGAGCCGCAGCGAGCCGAGCGATCCTGCGGTGTCAGGGGGCGGGGTATGATCTTCCACTTCCAACCTTGGCGCACCATCGAGATGACATTCAGGCTGCCAACCGAGGCGACAGACGGAAATTAGCCAGCGGGAAGCTGCCGATATTGGATAACAGAGGCCATTAGGGCTTCATTGAAGTAAAGATGCGGGGAATGAGAGCGGTATGAAGACTTTGACACAGATTCTGGCAGGCCTTGTCCTTGCCCTGAGCCCGGCCCTTGCCGCCATGCCTGCCGTGGCGCAAGACGGACCGCTGCGGATCGAGATCACCGAAGGCGTGATCGAGCCGCTGCCCTTTGCCATTCCGGTGTTTATCGCCGAGAACGCGGCGGCGCAGGAATATGCGGCACAGCTGAGCCAGGTGGTCGCCGCCGATCTCGCGGGCACCGGGCTGTTCCGGCAGATCCCGCGCGATGCCTTCATCTCCAACGTCACCAACTTTGACGCGCCGGTGCAATATGCCGACTGGAAGGCGATCAACGCGCAGGCGCTGATCACCGGCGCCGTTTCGGTGGCCGAGGGCGGGCGGGTGAACGTGAAGTTCCGCCTGTTCGACGTATTCTCAGAAGCGCCGCTGGGCGACGGGCTGCAATTGGGGGGCACCACCACGAGCTGGCGCCGGATTGCCCATAAGGTGGCCGATCAGGTTTATTCCCGCATCACCGGCGAGGGCGGCTATTTCGACAGCCGCGTGGTTTTCGTGCACGAGGAAGGCCCCAAGAATGCGCGGCAGAAGCGCCTCGCCGTGATGGATTACGACGGCGCCAACGTTCAGTACCTCACCGACAGCGCCTCCATCGTTCTGGCCCCGCGTTTCTCGCCCACCGGCGACCGGGTGATCTACACCAGCTACGAAACCGGCTTTCCCAAGATCTACATGATGGACGTCGGCACCGTGCAGCGCCGCATCCTCGACGATCAGCCCGGCACCATGACCTTTGCACCGCGTTTCGCCCCTGATGGGCAGACCGTGGTGTTCTCGCTCGAGCGGGGTGGCAATTCCGATATCTACACGCTCATCCCGGGCGGCACGGCCCGCCAGCTCACCAATGCGCCCTCGATCGAGACTGCGCCGAGCTACTCGCCCGACGGCAGCCAGATCGTGTTCGAGTCCGATCGCTCGGGTAACCAACAGCTCTACAAGATGCCCGCCTCGGGTGGCGAGCCGACCCGCATCAGCTTTGGCGAGGGCCGCTATGGCACGCCGGTCTGGTCGCCCCGTGGGGATCTGGTTGCCTTCACCAAGCAACATCAGGGCCGCTTCCACATTGGCGTGATGCGCACCGATGGCTCGGAAGAGCGCCTTCTGACGGCAAGTTTCCTTGATGAAGGCCCCACCTGGAGCCCCAATGGCCGGGTCATCATGTTTACCCGCTCAGGCAGCGGAGCCGGGGGCGAGAGCGCGCTTTACTCGGTGGATATCTCGGGGCGGAACCTCAAGAAGGTGCCCACCCCCGGTGCCGCCAGCGACCCGGCCTGGTCGCCGCTTCTGCCGTGAGCCGACGCGCTCGGGCGAAGTAACACAGATGTTTCCCAACCCCCGCGCGGGGTGGTATAGAGAACGCCAAGGAAAGCGCCCGCCACAGGGCGCACCATGAGAGAGAGGCAGTCGAGATGAAGAAGATCCTCGTGAAATCCGGGCTGATCGCCCTGGCCGTGGCCGTCTCGGCCTGTACCGACCCGGGCCGCTTTGGCGCCGGTGGCGCCGGTGGCGACGGCACCGTGGGGGCTGACACCTATGCCGCCGGCGGCGCGTCCAATCCCAATTCGCCCGAGTATTTCTCGCAGCGTGTGGGCGACCGGGTGCTCTTCGCGGTTGACCAGTCCACCCTGTCGCCCGAGGCGCAGCAGACCCTGACGGCGCAGGCCCAGTGGCTGAACACAAACAGTTCCTACTCGGCCATCGTGGAAGGCCACGCCGACGAGCAGGGCACCCGCGAGTACAACCTCGCGCTCGGCGCACGCCGCGCCAACGCGGTGCAGGAATACCTTGTTTCGCAAGGGGTTGCCGGCGCACGTCTGAAAACCGTGAGCTACGGCAAGGAGCGCCCGCTCGAGGTCTGCTCCACCGAGGTCTGCTATTCCAAGAACCGTCGCTCGGTGACGGTTCTTTCCGCGGGCGCGGGGTTCTGATCCGATGATCCGGGGTGCGCTCCTTGCTTCGCTTGTTGCTTTCTCGGGGTCGCTGGCCGGTGGCTCCGCGGTTGCGCAGGATGCCCAGACGCTGGCCGATATCCGACAGGAGCTGGCCACGGTCTTTGTTTCCATGCAGGAACTCAAGCGCGAGCTTTCCACCACGCAGGGCGCATCCACCGGTGCCGTGGCAGGCTCTGTCCTTGACCGGGTGAACGCGATCGAGGCGCAGCTTCAGGCGCTGACTTCCCGCACCGAGGAAATGCAGAACCGGATCGACCGGGTCGTGGCCGATGGCACCAACCGCGTCGGGGATCTCGAGTTCCGGGTCTGCGAAATCGAGCCGGGCTGCGACTTTGGCGAGATTGGCGATACCCTGCCCATCGGCGGCACCGCTCCCGCGACCAGCGGTGGTGGTGGAGGCCAGGCCGTAATCACCCCTGATACTGGAAACGGGGGCAACGGCGGTGGCACCACCGCGCCCTCCAATGGCCCTGCGATGGCCGTGGCCGAGCAGGCCGATTTCGACCGGGCGAAGGCGGCCCTCGACTCCGGTAGCTTTCAAAGCGCCGTTGACCTCTTTGCGGCCTTTACCCAATCCTACCCGGGTGGCCCGCTGACGAGCGCTGCCCATTTCTGGCGTGGCGAAGCGCTCTACGAGCTCTCCAAGGTGCCCGAAGCGGCGCGGGCCTTCCTCGAGAGCTACTCGTCCGACCCGCAGGGGCCGATGGCTGCGGATGCGCTCTACAAGTTGGGCACGTCTCTGGCCGATCTGGGCCAGAACCCCGAGGCCTGCACGACTTTGGGTGAAGTGCAGGTGCGCTTTCCCGACAGCGACGTGGCCTTCGATGCCGGGGCCGCCCGCCGCACCATCGGGTGCAGTTGAGCTGCGCAGCTCAAGCCTCTGAAGCCTACGCCCGCCTCTTCGGAAGCGCCCTTCCCGAGCGCATTGGCGTTGCCCTGTCCGGCGGGGGAGACAGCACGGCCCTGCTGCTGCTGACCCGTGAGGCGCTGCCGGGGGTCAAGCTCTTTGCTGCCACCGTCGACCACCGCTTGCGCGAAGAGTCCGCAACCGAGGCGGCGCAGGCCGGTGCGCTTTGCCAGTCGCTTGATATCCCCCATGAAATCCTTCCGTGGGAAGGCTGGGCCGGCGAGGGAAACCTGCAGGACGCGGCCCGTTCGGCCCGGCGTTCGCTGCTGTCTGACTGGGCCGAGCGCCACCAGATCTCCCATGTCGCCCTTGGCCACACGCGCGAAGACCAGGCCGAGACCGTGTTGCTCCGTCTTGCCCGTGGCTCGGGGGTGGATGGGCTGGCAGCAATGGCACCGGTTCGGATGGGGCAGGGGGTGCATTGGCTGCGACCACTGCTCGATATCGGCCGAGAGGCGCTGCGCGACTACCTGCGCCAAAAGGATGTGGCCTGGGTCGATGATCCCTCGAACGATGATGAGCGATTTGACCGGGTGAAGGCCCGGTCCATGGCCAACGAGCTTGCACACCTCGGGCTGACCCCGGATCGGCTGGTGCGCACGGCAGCGCAGATGGCCATGGCCCGCGATGCGCTCAACGATGGGGCGGCGGCGTATCTGGGGCGGGCTCGGGTCGACAGGGGGGATGTGCTGATGCCCAACCCCCATCAGTTTCCCACCCCCAGAGAGCTGCTGCTGCGCGCCTTTGCCCATGCCCTGTGCTGGGTGTCGTCCGCGGTCTACCGCCCGCGCTATGAATCGCTGACCGGGCTGCTCGACGGAATGGAAGAGGGCAAGGCCGCCACCCTCCATGGCTGCCGGATCACCAGTGAAGGCACCGTCTGGCGGGTGGCGCGGGAATATGCCGCCGTGTCGCAACTGGCGACGCCGCCCGCCGCGCTTTGGGACAAGCGCTGGCAATTCCACGGCCCAACCCCGCCGAGCGGGACTCACTTGGCCGCGCTGGGCGCTGTCGGCCTTGCCGAATGCGAAAACTGGCGGGATAGCGGGCTGCCCCGTGCCTCCCTCATGGCATCGCCTGCGCTGTGGCAGGGGGAGCGTCTGCTGTCTGCGCCGCTGGCAGGGCGGCCCGAGGGCTGGACCGCGCGGCTTTGTCACGGGGCAGAACACCTTGTTTCCTCCCTCCGGCACGATTGAACCCCGGAAGAAAACCCCTATGTTGTGAGCTGAACCGCGCCCGCGCGGGTTTTTTACTTTCCGGGAGGTGTCTGCCTGATGGGCAATGCACGCAATATCGCGTTCTGGGTCGTTCTCTTTGTTCTGATCCTCGCGCTCTTCAACCTCTTCTCAGGTGACAACGCCACCATGGCGTCGCGCAACCTGAGCTACTCCGACTTCATCGAAGCGGTGGAGAAGGGCTCTGTCAGCGAGGTGACGATCGACGGCGAAGAGATGCGCGTTCGCACCAACGACGACACGACCTATACCACCATCATTCCGCCGGCGGTCGACCCGACCGAGGTGCTGATTGCCAATGACGTCGAGGTTTCGGCCAAGGCACAGCAACAGAACGGGCTTCTGGCCTACATCGGCACGCTCCTGCCCTTCATCATCCTCATCGGCATCTGGATCTTCCTGATGAACCGCATGCAGGGCGGTGGCCGTGGCGGCGCGATGGGCTTCGGCAAATCCAAGGCCAAGTTGCTTACGGAAAAGCACGGGCGCGTCACCTTCGATGACGTTGCAGGTATCGACGAGGCCAAGGAAGAACTGGAAGAGATCGTCGAGTTCCTGCGCAACCCGCAGAAATTCTCGCGACTCGGCGGCAAGATCCCCAAGGGCGCGCTGCTCGTCGGCCCTCCGGGCACCGGTAAAACCCTGCTGGCCCGCGCCATCGCGGGTGAGGCGGGTGTACCCTTCTTCACCATTTCGGGCTCCGATTTCGTTGAGATGTTCGTCGGCGTCGGCGCCAGCCGCGTGCGCGACATGTTCGAGCAGGCCAAGAAGAACGCGCCTTGCATCGTCTTCATCGACGAGATCGACGCGGTCGGCCGCTCCCGTGGCGTCGGCTACGGCGGCGGCAACGACGAGCGCGAGCAGACCCTCAACCAGCTTCTGGTCGAGATGGACGGCTTCGAGGCCAACGAAGGCATCATCATCGTCGCCGCCACCAACCGCCCCGACGTGCTCGACCCCGCGCTGCTGCGCCCGGGCCGTTTCGACCGTCAGGTGCAGGTGCCCAACCCCGACATCAAGGGCCGCGAGAAGATTCTTGGCGTGCATGCCCGCAAGGTGCCGCTTGGCCCCGATGTGGACCTGCGCATCATCGCCCGCGGCACGCCCGGCTTTTCGGGTGCGGATCTCGCCAACCTCGTGAACGAGAGCGCCCTGATGGCGGCGCGCGTCGGCCGTCGTTTCGTGACGATGGAAGACTTCGAGAACGCCAAGGACAAGGTGATGATGGGGGCCGAGCGCCGCTCCATGGTCATGTCCGAGGACGAGAAGAAGCTGACCGCCTATCACGAAGCCGGTCACGCCGTTGTGGGCCTGAACGTCCCGCAACACGACCCGATCCACAAGGCCACGATCATTCCCCGTGGCCGGGCGCTGGGCCTTGTTCTGTCGCTGCCGGAGCGCGACCAGCTCTCGGTGAGCTACACCAAGTACAAGAGCCAGATCGCCATGGCGATGGGCGGGCGCGTGGCCGAGGAGCTTATCTTCGGGCCTGAAAACGTGACCTCCGGCGCGGCCTCGGATATCCAGCAGGTGACGCGGATCGCACGCGCCATGGTAACGCGCTTCGGCTTCGATCCTGATCTTGGCTATGTTGACTACGCGAACGAGCAGCAGAGCTACCTCGGCGGCTATCAGGGCCAGACGTCGCATTCGGGCATCACGCAGAAGACCATCGACGACAAGGTTCGGCAGTTGGTGGATGAAGGCTATGCCACGGCCAAGCGGATCCTGACCGAAAAGGCGCAGGATCTCGAGAACCTGGCGCAGGGTCTGCTGGAATACGAAACGCTGACCGGCAACGAGATCACCCGCGTGATCGCCGGTGAGCAGATCAAGCGTGGCGATGACGACGATACCGGGGCTGCCCCGGGTGGCGGGCAGGATGACAAACCGTCGCTGACGGCCATTCCCAAGACCAAACCCCGCAAGGGCAGCGGTGGGATGGAGCCCGAGCCCTCGGCCTGAGCCGAGGCCCGGCTTTTAGGGCCGGTGTGCAATCGGAAGGCGCCGCACAATCTGCGGCGCCTTTTTGCTTTTGCGGACCTTGTCCGACACGTCTTGAGCGCCGGCCCTAAGCTTGGTATGCAATTGTATGCCAAAACGGAGAGGCACCATGACCCGCCCTGACTGGAACCCCGCTCTCTACGCCCGCTTTGCAGGCCTCCGCCTGCGACCGGCACTCGACCTTCTGCTGCAGGTCCGCGATCTGCCGGAGGGCGATATCATCGATCTCGGTTGCGGCAACGGCGCGGTTGGCCCGGTGCTGAAGGCGCGCTTCCCCGACCGTCACCTGCAAGGGATCGACTCCTCTCCCGCAATGCTTGCCGAGGCCCGCGAGACCGGCTGTTACGACAGTCTCAACGAGGCCGACGCGGCGGTTTGGGCGCCAACCCGCCCGCCGGCCCTGATCTTTTCCAACGCGGCGCTGCAATGGCTCCCGGACCACGCCACGCTTTTCCCGCGCCTCCTGGCGCTGCTGGCACCCGGTGGCACCCTGGCAATCCAGATGCCACGCCAGCACAACGGGCCGTCCCACGCGCTCATCCGCACCACGGCCAAAGCGCTGTTTCCCGAGAGATTTGCCGCGCCATGGCGAGAGCCCGTCGATCCGCCGACCACCTATGCCCGGCTCATGGCCCCGCTCGGCGAAACATCGGTCTGGGAAACAGACTACATCCAGCGGCTCGCTCCGGTGGAGACCGGGCACCCGGTGCGCCACTTTACCCAATCCACCTTCATGCGGCCATTCACCGAAGGCCTTACAGCGGAGGAGGAGGCCCGGTTTCTCGAGGCCTACGAGGCCGAGTTGCAAACGGACTATCCGACCGAAGATGACGGCTCGGTGCTCTTCCCCTTTCGCCGGGTCTTCCTTACGGTCCGCCGCGAGAGCTGAAGGAGCGCGCAATGGCCGGGTTGAAGAAACTGGATGTCACCGCAACCGTAACCTGGTTGGGCTGGGTCGAGAGCCGCGAGGCGACCCTGCGCTCGGAGCCGCTGGAAGCGGTGGAGGCCACGCTGGACGGGTTTCCGGGCGAGGATCATGGCGGTGCCACCCGGCCCTCCTGCTCGCGGGTTCTGGCGCTCTACCCCGAGCGCGGCACGACGATCCGCAATACGCGGCAACTGTCGATCGTGTCCGCCGAAGAACTTGCCGAGGTTGCGGATACATTGAAGCTCGAAGAGCTGGCGCCCGAACTCATCGGCGCATCTCTGGTGATTTCCGGCCTTCCGGACTTTTCCCGCATCCCACCGGGCACCCGCCTGCAAGCCCCCTCGGGCGCGACGATCACCGTCGACCTCGAGAACGGGCCCTGCAACTTCCCGGCCAAGGAAATCGAAGACACCCATCCCGGCCATGGCAAGGGCTTCAAGGCGGCAGCGATGGGCAAACGCGGCGTTACCGCCTGGATGGAGCGGGAAGGGCGGATTGCGCTGGGGGACAGCCTGACGGTCTTTGTTCCGGACCAGCCGTCATGGGCAGGCGCCTGAGCCAGCGCAGGTTTTGCCTGACCGGATCGGAGCCTTGGTGCCTCATGCCGCAAGCGCGGGTTTCCAATCCGCCGCCGCGGTTTCCTCTGCCCGGCGTTTCCAAGCCCGAATGTGTCGCAACAGGCCCGCATACGGGCTGGTTCGCCCGCTACCACTTTTGTAGCACCGCGACCTGAGGAGGGAGGCCCCATGAGCGTGAAATCCGACATCGAGATAGCCCGGGATGCGAAGAAGCGCCCGATTGGAGAGATTGGCGCAAAGCTGGGCATTCCGGAGGCCGACCTTGTGCCTTATGGCCATGACAAGGCCAAGGTGAGCCAGGGGTTCATTTCGGGGCTGAAAGACAGGCCGAACGGCAAGCTCATTCTCGTCACCGCGATCAACCCGACCCCGGCAGGGGAGGGCAAGACCACCACCACCGTGGGCCTCGGCGACGGGCTGAATGCCATCGGCAAGAAGGCGGCCATCTGCATCCGCGAGGCCTCGCTTGGCCCCTGCTTCGGCATGAAGGGCGGGGCCGCGGGCGGTGGCTATGCGCAGGTGGTGCCGATGGAGGAGATGAACCTTCATTTCACCGGCGATTTCCACGCCATCACCAGCGCCCACAACCTGCTTTCGGCGATGATCGACAACCACATCTACTGGGGCAACGAGTTGGGCATCGACGAGCGCCGGATCACCTGGCGCCGTGTGCTCGACATGAACGACCGGGCGCTCCGCGATGTGGTCGTGGGCTTGGGCGGTGTGGCCAACGGGTTTTCGCGCCAGACCGGCTTTGACATTACCGTGGCTTCCGAGGTCATGGCGATCCTGTGCCTGTCGACCGATCTGGCCGATCTGGAAGCGCGGCTCGGGAATATCATCGTGGCCTACACCCGCGAGCGCGAGCCGATCACCTGCGCCGATATCGGCGCGAGTGGGGCGATGACCGTGCTGCTGAAAGACGCGATGCAGCCCAACCTCGTGCAGACGCTGGAGCACAACCCGGCCTTCGTTCACGGCGGCCCTTTCGCCAACATCGCCCATGGCTGCAACTCGGTGATCGCCACCACCACGGCGCTGAAGCTGGCGGATTACGTGGTGACGGAAGCCGGCTTCGGGGCCGATCTCGGGGCCGAGAAGTTCATGAACATCAAGTGCCGCAAGGCTGGGCTGGCGCCCGATTGCGTTGTGCTGGTGGCCACGGTGCGCGCGATGAAGATGAACGGCGGCGTGGCCAAGGCCGACCTCGGGGCCGAGAATGTGGCCGCCGTAGAGAAGGGCTGCGCCAACCTTGGGCGGCATATTCAGAACCTGCATGGCTTCGGGGTGCCGGTGATCGTGGCGATCAATCACTTCACCGCCGATACCGAGGCCGAGATTGCCGCCGTGCAGGCCTATGTGGCGCAGCATGGCTCTGAGGCGATTGTCTGCAAGCATTGGGCCGAGGGCTCCAAGGGCACCGAGGCTCTGGCGACCCGCGTGGCCGAGGTGGCCGACAGCGGTGCCTCGCAATTTGCCCCGCTCTATGACGACGACATGCCGCTGTTTCAGAAGATCGAAACCATCGCGACGCGCATTTACCACGCCGACGAAGTGCTGGCCGACAAGAAGGTGCGCGACCAGCTCCATGCCTGGGAGGCGGCGGGCTTCGGTCATCTGCCGGTCTGCATGGCCAAGACGCAGTATAGCTTTTCGACCGACCCGGGCTTGCGCGGCGCGCCCACCGGCCATTCGGTGCCGGTGCGGGAAGTGCGGCTTTCGGCCGGTGCCGGATTTGTCGTGGCGATCTGCGGAGAGATCATGACCATGCCCGGCCTCCCGCGCCATCCGGCGGCGGAAAGCATCGGGATCAACGAGGGTGGAGATATCGAAGGGCTGTTCTGACCGGCGCGGCAGGAGGGCGCGCCACCAGCACGGCTTGCGGATCAACGGCGCATGGGATGTCTATGCGCCAGGCGGAATCAGGAAGGTGCTGACATGAGCGCAAAGATCATCGACGGAAAGGCCTTTGCGGCCGATGTGCGGGGCAGGGTGGCGGAACATGTCGCCCGGCTGAAGGGTGAGCACGGCATTACGCCCGGCCTTGCGGTGGTTCTGGTCGGGGAAGACCCGGCGAGCGAGGTTTACGTGGCCTCCAAGAACCGGCAAGCGGTTGAGATGGGCATGGCCTCTTTCGAGCACAAGCTGCCTGCGGACACGCCGGAAGAGGAGCTGTTTGCGCTCATCGACAAGCTCAACGCCGATCCGGCGGTGCATGGAATTCTCTGCCAGTTCCCGGTGCCCGACCACCTCGATGAGCGCCGCACGGTGGCGCGGATCGACCCGGCCAAGGATGTGGACGGGCTGAGCGTGTTGAACGCGGGCCTGCTGGCCACGGGCGGCAAGGCGCTGGTGAGCTGCACGCCGCTGGGCTGCCTGATGCTGCTGCGCGACCAGCTCGGGGACCTCTCCGGCAAGGAGGCCGTGGTGATCGGCCGCTCGAACCTTTTCGGCAAGCCGATGGGGCAGCTCTTGCTGCGCGACAATTGCACCGTGACCATCGCCCACTCGCGCACCAAGGATCTGGCCGAGGTCTGCCGCCGCGCCGATATCCTGATCGCCGCCGTAGGGCGGGCCGAGATGGTGCAGGGCGATTGGGTGAAGCCGGGAGCGACCGTTATCGACGTGGGCATCACCCGCATCCCGCACCCCGAGAAGCCGGGCAAAACCAAGCTGATCGGCGATGTCGACTTTGCTGGTGCCTCTGAACGTGCCGCGGCGATCACGCCGGTTCCGGGCGGGGTGGGGCCGATGACGATTGCCTGCCTGCTCGCGAACACGGTCACGGCCTGCTGCCGTGCCCACGACCTGCCCGAGCCGGAAGGGCTAACCGCCTGAGCGCAGACGAACCTCGCGGGCGAGCGCTTGTCGCTCGTCTGCCAGTGCGCCTTCAATGGCGAAGGCGGTGTCATTGACGGCGCCGGGGTCTTCCTGACCGTCCCGCATCGCCTCTTCCAGCCAGTGCAGTATCTCGTCCTTGCCGCGTCCGGCCACCAGCATTGCGATGACTTGCCGCTGCGCGATCAGGCGGCCTTCGGTGTTGGGGTCCATGGGTCGTTCCTTTGAAGCTGTGTCGATGAAGGGTAACGCATTTTCGCGTCGGATCACCCCAAAGGCACCGCGAGCGCCCTCGGGCCGGTCAGCACTGCAAACGCACGGGGCGCAAACAGGTTGCGCAGAACGGGCGTGTCGCTGCGCAAACCGCCTGTGTAGGCGCCGAAAGCGGGCAGGATCAGCCGCGTTTCATCATAGAGGAATGCGGGGCGGGAAGTGCCGGAGCGGGGCAGGCGATGCTTGGGGTGATAATGCCCCGAGACTTCCCCCGTGGCAGAGGGCGCGGCCGCGATGTGGCGAAAGACCAGCCCGCCGACAGACAGTTCGGCAAGGTGCGCGCCGCCCAGTTCCATCGGCCCCGGATCGTGGTTGCCCTCGATCCAGACCCAGCGCCGGCCAGCCTGTATGGCCTGAAGCCGCATGCGGACCACCTCTGGCATCGCGAAGGCCGCGCCCGGATCGTCGAAGCTGTCGCCAAGGCACACCACGACCCGGGGCAGCAGCGCAGAAATCTCGGCTTCAAGCCGCGCCAAAGTCTCCTCGGTCTCATAGGGGGGAAGTAGCGCGCCGCCACGCCGCGCCATCCGTTCGGACTTGCCGAGATGCAGGTCGGAGACGCACAGAAGCCGCTCGGAAGGGATCCAGAGCGCCCCGGAACTGCGCGCTTCCAGAGCGCATCCGGCGAGGGTGAAAGCGTGTGCGTTCATGGTCCGTTCTTAGGGCGGAATGTTGGATTTGTGCAAGCCCTAGCTTCTGACCCCGGCCTTTGCCATCAGCGCCGCGGCCTCTTCTTCGGCCAGTCTCTCGCGTCCTTTCCCGGCCACCGGAACCTTGCCCACTTCAAGCAGGAGCGGGGCGGCCATGGGCGTTACCCGGTCCAGCCGCACATGGTCGATGCGGCCGGCCACGCGGGCCAGCATCTCTTCGACGCGTCCGAAATCGACAAGCCCCTTCATCGCCTCCTCACGGGTGATCCGCATCAGCAGATGCTCCGGGTCGTATTTCAGCAAGGTGTCGTAGAGGATGTCGGAAGAGAACGTCGCCTGCCGCCCGGACTTGCGGTTCTGCGGCAGGTTGCGTTCGATCAGCCCGGCGATGGTGGCGGAGGCGCGGAAGGTGCGCTTCATCACGGCGTTCCTTGCCAGCCAGCTTTCGAGAACGTCGCGCAGCACCTCGGGGCCGAGAAGAGGGGACGGGTCGTCAACCGGCTCGAGGCCCCAGATCAGGGTGGCATAATCGGTGGCCACGAAGCCGAGCGGATCAAGCCCCAGCTCTTCCATCCGTCGTGTCACCAGCAGGCCGAGGGTCTGCTGGGCATTGCGGCCTGCAAAGCCGTAGAGGCAGGTATGGCATCGGCTGTCGTGGGGGAAGCTCTCAATCAGCAGGCGATCGCCGCGGGGCAGGTGCGAGACCTCGCGCTGAAGTGCTAGCCAGTCGCGGATATCGGGCGGCAGGCTCTGCCAGTCGCCGTGGATGAGCTGGAGGATGCGTTCGGTGAGGCGGGTGGAGGCCGCGAACTTGGTGCCGCCGAACACCGCGATCCGCGGGGTCTTGGCCGCGGACCGGCTGACCTGAACGGTCATTTCCTTCAGGCCCTCGTAACGCACGATCTCGCCGCCGATCAGGAAGGTATCCCCATCGGTCAGCGTGGCGGCAAAGGCTTCTTCAACCTCACCGAGCGGCTTGCCGCCGCGCCCGCGCATCCGCACCTTCAACAGTTCGCTGTCCTGAATGGTGCCGATGTTCATGCGGATGCGCTGGGCGGCGCGCGGATCCCTCAGGCACCAGAGGCCCTCGCGTTGCATGAGCTTTTGCCAGCGATCATAGGCCCTTAGCGCATAGCCACCGGTGGCGCAGAAATCGAGGCAGTCGTCAAAGGCGGCGCGGCTGAGGCCGCCATAGGCGCCGACGGTCTTCACCTCGCGATACAGCTCCGTGTCGTCGAACGGGCCGGCGCAGGCGCGGATCAGGATGTGCTGGCACAGCACGTCGCGCGGGCCGGGGCCGGTTGGCTCGCCGTCGAGATCGTGCTCGGCGGCAGCTTCCAGCGCGGCGCGGCATTCGAGCACTTCAAAGCGGTTCGCGGGCACGAGGCGTGCCTTGGAGGGGGCATTGTAGCGGTGGTTGGCCCGGCCGATGCGCTGGACAAGGCGCTTGATGTTCTTCGGTCCGCCGATCTGGATGATGAGGTCGACATCGCCCCAATCGATACCGAGGTCGAGCGTGCCGGTGCAGACAATCGCGCGCAACTCGCCCGCCACCATTGCCGCCTCGACCTTGGCGCGCTGTTCGCGCGCAAGCGAGCCGTGATGGATGGCGATGGGAAGGCTTTCGTCATTGGCGAGCCAGAGCGAATGAAAGAATATCTCCGCCTGCGCACGGGTGTTGTGGAAGATTAGCGTGGTGCGATGGCGGCGCACCTCTTCCAGCACTTCGGGAATCGCATGGGTTGTCCCACCACCGGCCCAGGGCGGGGCGGCGGCTGTGGGCAGCATGGCGATGTCGGGCAGGGGGCCGGGGTCGGCCTCGATCACCGCGCAAGGAGCGGGGTGGGGGGCGAGCTTGCGTGCGAGCGCCTGCGGGTCTTCGACGGTGGCAGACAGGCCCACCCGGCGCAGCCCCGGTGCGAGCGCCTGAAGGCGGGAGAGCGCCAGCATCAACTGGTCGCCGCGCTTGCTTTCGTTCAGCGCGTGGATCTCGTCGACGACCACCCGCGACAGACCGGCGAAGATACGCGGCGCATCCTCGTAGGAGGTCAGCAGGGCAAGCGATTCCGGCGTGGTCAGCAGAATATGCGGCGGATCGGCCCTTTGCCGTTTGCGGGCGGCGGCAGGCGTGTCTCCGGTGCGGTCTTCAATGCGGATCGGAAGGCCGATCTCCTCGACCGGGCGGCGCAGGTTGCGGCGAATGTCGGCCGCGAGTGCCTTGAGGGGGGAGATGTAAAGGGTGTGCAGGCCCTTATGCGTGCCTTCCGCGAGCTCGGCCAGCGAGGGCAGAAACCCGGCGAGGGTCTTGCCGCCGCCGGTCGGGGCGATGAGCAGGGTGGCTTCTTCCGCGGCCCTCTCGAGCATCTGCAACTGGTGCGGATGCGGCGCCCAGCCGTTGCTGGCGAACCAGTCAGAGATGCGCGGGGGAAGCGCCGTCATCCGAGCCTAGCTGTCGGCCTTTTCCATGGAGATGTCTGCCACCGCCTCGCGCAGCGCGTTGATCTCGGCGGCGATGGTGCCCGAAGGGTCTTGCGGGGCTTCAGACCACATCGAGAAACGTTCCAGCAGGGGCAGGAAGGTGGCAACTTCCTCCGAGGTCCACGACTGCAGAAAATGACCTAGTGTCAGGAACTTGAAGGTTCGCACCGCTGTCACCAGCCGGTCGCCATCTTCCGAGACCTTGAGGATTGCCCGGCGCGCGTCTTCCTGGCTGACGCCGCGTTCCACGAGGCCCTTGCGGATCAGCTCGCTTGTCAGTCGGGAGGCGCGGGATGGGTCGATGCCAAGCCGGCTGGCGACCGAGCCGACCGTGGTTTCGCCGCTGGGCTCATCGCCGAATTCGTTGGCGGGGCGCCAGATGGCCACCAGCGCATCGAGTTCTGCCAGATCGAGCTTGAGGCCGAGCTCTTGCACCGCGCGGATGCCGAGCTCGCGTTTGACCACAGCCCGCCTGCGCCAGCGTTGCAGCACGCCGTCGAGGTCCAGGGCACTCTGGGTCAGTTCACCCTCGATGCCGAAGGTTTCCAGTCGTTCGATCAGGCTTTGGTCTCTGTCGCCCAAGGCACCCTCCAGCTGTGTTGACATGTATATGCTATGCGCACATATATGCAGCATGATAGCAATGCGCCTGTCAAGACGGCGCTTGGTGAGCAGGATGTACCCTTGAGCCTCGAAAACGACAACCGACTTGTAGAACAAGACCCCCCTGTGCGCGTTGGCCTGGTGCTGGCGGCGGTCGGTGCAACCCTGCTGTTTGCCTCCCTCGGACAGACCATCGTGACCACGGCCATGCCGACCATGGTGGCCGAGCTTGGCGGCGTCGATCACATCACCTGGGTCATCACGGCCTTTCTGCTGGCCTCCACGGTCGGCGCGCCGGTGAGCGGCAAACTGGGTGACCTCTACGGCCGCAAGATCGTGATTCAATGCGGTATTCTGATCTTCGTTCTCGGCGCGGCGATCTGCGGCTTTGCCCAGTCGATGGAAATGCTCATCGCCGGGCGGGCGGTCCAGGGGCTTGGCGGCGGCGGGCTCATCGTGGTGTCGATGGCCGTGGTGGCCGATGTTCTGCCACCGCGCGAGCGGGGCAAGGCGCAGGGCCTTCTGGGCGCGGTATTTGGCGTGTCGACAGTGATCGGCCCGCTCATCGGCGGCTTCCTAGTCGAGGCGCTGAGCTGGCACTGGATCTTCTTCGTCAACTTCCCCGTCGGTCTTCTGGCGTTCGTGGTGCTGGGTTTCGCGCTTGAAACCCCGGTGCGCGAAAGCCGGGCCAAGCTCGATTTTCTCGGAGCCGGCCTGCTGGCCACCATTCTCTCGGTGGCAGTGCTCGGCTCCAACCTTGGCGGGACGGTCCTCCCCTGGGGCAGCGCAGAGTTCCTTGCCCTCGTGGCTCTGGGGCTGGCCGCTGTTGCCGGGTTCGTCATTGCCGAGCGACGTGCGGAAGAGCCCATCCTCCCTCTGGGGCTCTTCCGCAACAACACCTTCCTCGTCGTCAATTCGGTGGGGTTCATGGTGGGGGTCGCCATGTTCGGCACCATCACCTTCATTCCGCTGTACCTGCAGGTGGTGCAGGGGGTCTCCCCGGCTGTCTCCGGCCTGTTCCTGACGCCGATGATGGCGGGGCTCATTGCTTCCTCCACGGCGGCGGGGCAGATCATGGGGCGCACCGGGCGCTACAAGATCATGCCGACTATCTCCACGGCGCTTCTGGCTGTGGCGATGCTGTCGCTCTCGACCCTGACGGAAGGCTCGCCGCTCTGGCTTGTGGCCGTCTCGATGATTTGCGTGGGCCTTGGCCTCGGCCCGGTGTTTTCCATCGGGGTGGCGGCAATCCAGAACGCGGTGCCCCGGCACATGCTCGGGGTCGGCACGGCCTCGGCCAACATGTTCCGCCTCATTGGCGGGTCGGTGGGCACGGCGGCCTTCGGGGCGCTCTTCGGCTCCGGCTTGATGCAGAACCTCGCGGGCACATTGCCCGAAGGCACCAGCGTTCGCTCGATGAGCGCCTCGACGCTGGCTACGCTGTCTCCCGAAACGCAAGCGCAGGTGCAACACGGCTTTTCGCTCGCCCTGCACCCGATCTTCTGGATCGGCGCAGGTGTTGCGGTTGTGGCCTGTCTCGTCTCCTTGCGGCTGCGCGAACTGCCCCTCGACAACGGCGAAGCGCGGGCCTGAGCCCGCGCCTGCTTGAAGTTCTGCCGGGCCTGACGGCCGGGCTCAGTGAACGATGGTCTCTTCCTTGACGAACATGTTCGCCCAGGCGCGGTCGATCAGCTTGGGCGTCATCTGGTAGGGGATGCCCTCGAATTCGCAGATCGCGATCATCTGGTCGATCAGGAAGATCGGCTGATAGTTGGCGTAGACGTTGTCGATTTCCGGGTATTTCACCTTCAGCAAGTGGATCAGCGCATCCTGATCCAGCGGCATGCCGCGCTTCTTGGCGACCATGGCGAAGATCTTCAGGTAATCTTCCTGCTCCGGCCCGTCGATCTTGATCTTGAAGAAGATCCGGCGCAGCGCCGCTTTGTCGAAAATCTCGTTGGGGTGGAAGTTGGTGGAGAAGATCACCAGCGTGTCGAAGGGCACCTCGAATTTCTCGCCCGACTGCAGGGCGAGGATATCCTTGCTCTCTTCCAGCGGAACGATCCAGCGGTTGACCAGCGCCTGCGGCGGCTCGGCCTGGCGGCCAAGGTCGTCGACGATGAAGATGCCGCCCGACGACTTCAGCTGAAGCGGTGCCTGATAGGTGCGCGCAGTGGGGTTGTAGACGAGGTCCAGCATGGAGAGCGAAAGCTCACCGCCGGTGATCACTGTGGGGCGCTCGCAGCGGACATAGCGGGTGTCGAAGCGGCCCGAGGTGCGGCGCAGCGAGTTGGGATCGTCGGCCTCTTCCTCGACGGCGGTGTGCACGATCGGATCGTAGACCGTGATCACCTGACCGGCGTATTCGATGGCGCGGGGAATGAAGATTTTGTCGCCCATCGCGTCGCGGATTCCGTTTGAGATCGACGACTTGCCGTTGCCCGGCGGGCCATACATCAGGATCGAGCGGCCGGCCGAAACCGCCGGGCCGAGGTGGTCGAGCAACTCATTGGGCAGGATCAGGTGACCCATCGCGCCGGTGAGCTGTTCGCGGGAAATCTGGATGTTGCGGATCGACTGTCGCTTCACCTGCTCCTGGTAGACTTCCAGCGGAACCGGCATCGCGCCGTAATACTCGGACTGCGCCAGCGCATCGAGCGCTCGAGCCTTGCCTGCATCGGTGAGCTGATAGCCCATCTCGCCAGAGCCGCCCGCCATCATCGAGCCGGTGGCCTCAATCAGCTTTTGGTTGCGGGCCAAATCGACCAGTTCCTGGGTCACAGGGATCGGCAGGCAGATCGCGGGCGAAATCTCGGCCACGGTCTCTACGTTCTTGCGGAAAATGGTCTTCAGCACGATGTCGCGCATCATCACCAGGGGCAATTGCATGTCTTCCAGCCGCTTGGGGGCGGGGGGCGCAATCACGTTTGCCACTTCCATGTTCATCCGGTTCACCTGCTCGTTTTTGGCGCACGTCTCAATTTTTCCACTGGTTTTGCCCGATAACCGCCCAAGGCGTGGACAATACCCGTGGTGAGCAGGACTGTGCCCGGCTAATGTGGCCAAAAAATGGACAAGAGCAGTGATGAAAAAGACAGATTCCGGAAGGTTGTTTGCATTTCTGCTGGCGGTTCTGGCCGTTGAAGCAGGGCTCGCCATGTGGCGCGGGCAGCTTCTTGTGGGCAAGCACGAAGGCGACATGCTGCACCTGCTCGAAATCGTCTTCCGGATGGCCGATGGGGAGTGGCCGCATGTCGATTTCATGACCCCTATCGGCTTCATGGCCTTTGCGCCCATCGCGCTCTTCGTGAAGCTCGGGGCAGGGGTCGGACATGCGATCCTATACGGGCAGGCGCTTGTCGGCCTTTGCCTTGTGCCGCTAGCGTGGCGGGCGGGGGTATCGCGGCTTACCGGCTATTGGCCCTACCTCTTTGGCGCCGTCATTATCGTGCTGGCCACGGCCCTTGTGCACGGCCAGGCCGAGCGCTCAGTGTCGATCTCGATGCACTACAACCGATGGGCCTGGGCGGCAGCCTTCGTGGCAATCCTCATCGCCACGCTGCCGCCGGTCGAGGACCGCCGGAACCAGACCGCAGACGGCATCGTGGTAGGCCTTGCGCTGGCTTTCATGGCGCTCTGCAAGGTCACCTATTTTGCCGCCTTCATCATCCCCGTTGCCGTAGGGCTGCTGGCGCACCGGCAATATCGGACCTTCCTGCTGGCGCTTGCGACCGGCCTTGCCGTGGCCGCCGTCGTCACCGCCTTTGCGGGCGTGGGGTACTGGGCGGCCTATGTGGGCGACCTGCTGCGGGTCTCTGCCTCTCAGGTGCGCTCCAACCCCGGTGAGCCCTTTGCCGCCGTGGTGGCCGCGCCGGCCTATCTTGGCGGGTCGATCGTGTTGCTTATGGGCGTGATCCTGTTGCGGCAGGCGGGCAAGGCGACGGAGGGCATGGTGCTGCTGTTGCTGACGCCGGGGTTCTTTTACGTCACCTTCCAGAACTTCGGCAATGATCCGCAGTGGCTCCTGCTGCTGGGTATACTGCTCTTTGCGGCCCGCCCCGCGCAGGATCTGAAGAACGGGTTCGGCTGGGACATGAGCATGGCCGTGGGCCTCGCGGGGGCCGCCGCATTTGCCATGATCGTGCCGTCCGCGATGAACCTAGCCTACAGTCCGATCCGCCATCTGGGGCAGGACGCGGCGCAGCACACGCCCTTGCTGCCCGGGGCCACGCTCCACTCTGATCTGCAGACCGGCACCGTGCGGGCGATGCGGGTCGACAAGCGGGTGCCGATGGACGAGCCGGGCAGCGGCCTGGAGGCGCTGGCGGAGAAGGCCGGACGCGAGCCGCCCGTGGTGTTGAACGGAGAGGAACTGCCGCGCTGCGAGATCCTACTGGGCCTGCCGGCGCTGTTCGATGGCATTGCCACCAGCCTCGAAGAGAGCGGGCATGGAGGCGAGGGAATTTTCATCGCCGATCTCTTCTCGTCGATCTGGCTCTTCGGTGACTTTGCTCGGTTGGAGCATGGAGCCCCGTGGTATTACGGCGGGCTGCCGGGCTACGAGATGGCGGATTACGTGCTGGTGCCCAACTGCCCGGTGCATCCCAAGGTGCGCGAGTTGGTTCTGGAGCGGATCTCAGAGCGTGGAGACAGCCTCGTGGAGGTGGACCGCACGCCGCTGTACATCCTGCTCGAGAAGGGCTGACGCGAGCTTACTGCACGCCGTATTTGGCGGCCATGGCAAGGTAGGCAGCCAGCGTTCCGCCAAGGGCCAGTCCCATCGGAAAGTCCTTGCGCACCCAGCTCTCCCAATGGGGCACGAGGTTGCGCACGGGCGGGATGGCTCGGGCGAGGCGGTGTGTGACGAAGGCGGCCAGCATGATGGCGGCAAAGAGCATCATCACGTTGAACAGATCACCGAGCGCGACGAAGGGGGCCATGGCGGCGGCATACTTGGCATCGCCCGCGCCGAGCATGCCCAGCATGTTCATGATGAACCCCACCGCCAGAACCACAACCAGGTGGAGCCAGCGCCAGGCATAGTCGACGAAGGGCAGCAGGATCAGCCCGGCCACGGCGTAGACCAGAACCGTCAGCAGGACGGCATGGTTCGGGATCTTCATCCGCGACATGTCCGAATAGGCCACATAGAGGCAGATCGGTGCCGTCAGGATGAAGAACCACAGGCTGGCCGTGGCGGGGGCGAGCATTGGCGTGACCCCCGGATCAGTTGGTAACGTTGTTTTCCAGCGCCCTGAGCGCCCGAACGGCCTCTTCGAAGTGCTGCGGATGTGCGTCGATCGCCTCCTGCAGCAGGCCCTTTCCGGTTTCGACGTCGCCCTGTTTCACGGCCGTCAGCGCCGCAGTGTGTAGCAGTTGCGCACGCTCGACTTGCGTCATCTTAACCAATGGCAGCTGATAGTTGCGCTGGGCACCGCGGGCCAGGACGAGGTTGTTCTTGGCGGTGAACAGCTCGGAGTCGTACTGGATGGCCTCGACAAAGAGCTTCTCGGCACCCGGGTAGTCGCCGCGCGAGAGCTTGGAGTAACCCCAGTTGTTGAGCACACCGGAGGGCTTGGTGGTGAGGGCAACGGCGGTTTCATAGAAGCTGTCGGCCTTCTTCCACTCCTTGTTGCCGTCGGCGACCATGGCCTCGAGCCGGTAGCGCTTGTAGGTCTCGTGGGTGGGCGGAATGCCGTCGAGCGTGGCCTCGGCTTCCTTCCAGTCGCCGTTGCGCAGAAGGGCGTCGGCAAAGTCGACCTTGTCGTCGAGCGTGCTGTCTTCGTGCTTCACGACCCTGCGCCAGGCGGCGACGGCCTCGGTGTTCTTCTTGGCACGCACGAGGCTCAGGGCGAGGCCGCGCTGCAGGTCGATCCGCTTGGGATTGTCCTTGCTGGCGCGCTTGAAGTAGCTGACCGCCTCGTTGGGGTCGGCCACGGTGAGCATGATGTCGGAGAGGCCGTTCTCGTCGACGGCATTGACCGAGGCCATGGCGCGGGACACCTCGCCATCGGCGGACTTCTGGCAGGCCGAAACGGCCAGGACACCCGTAAGGGCAAGGGAAATAACGGTTGTTTGGCGCATTTTGCTGCGTCCTTTTACTGCTCTTGCTGCCTCATGGCGTGCTGAGAAGGAGGTATTGCCCACTGCCTCTGCGCACCAAGTCGAAATTGCTTTCTTGTTCTTGTTCAGAACCATAGCCGGGGATCTGTACCCGATCCATAGCGAGGTTCAGGTTTTTCTTGATCTGGGCGGAATTACCACTGTCGAGCGCGAAGGCGATCTTGAAGACGCGTTCGGCCTCGCCGTAATTGCCCTGCTCCATGAGAATGACCCCGAGGTTGTTCCAGGCGGGCGGAAACTTCTCATCCTTTTCAATGGCTTTGCGCAGCAGCTCCTCGGCCTGGCCGAGGCGGCCGAGCTTGAGGTTTGCACTGCCGAGCGCGCTGAGGACATCGACCGTCAACCCTTGCTCGGCGCCGGCGCGGTAGTAGGCGGAGAGCGCCAGTTCGTACTCGCCGGCGGACATCAGGCGATGGCCGACGATGAGGCCGTCGGGGTCTTCGTAGCCGCGCGACGCCGGGGCCTTAGTGCCTTGATTCAAACCGGAAAGACGATCGGACCCGCAGGCCGCGAGGGCCAGCAGGAGAAGGGCCGCGAGGGCCTTGGGGAATGTTGCCATTGGTGACAGGAGACTGCTCGCCTGCGTTTGTTGTTGGCGCGGAGGATGCGCCCGGGCGGGCCTTCTGGCAAGGGATCTTCCGGCCGTGGGGCGGCGAAAGGGGCAAAAAGGTGACAGGGGCGTCCGATGGGGCAGGGATTGGGCGGGTGGTATCAGGATACCTTGTCACATCCGGTACACAACCTGTGCACAACCTGTACATACGCGAATTTCGCGTTTGCGGTGGTTAATGGGTTGGGACGGTGGGGGGAGAGTTGGGGGCCGGTTGGTGAGTTTCATCCACCCTGCGGCGGGAGATCCTCGGGTCGAGCCCGAGGATGACGGGAGAGGGGGAGGGGCCGCTCGGGGCGGCCCTCTCCTTCAGAAGAACGTCGCGTTGCTCAGCGTGTCGTAGATCTGGTAGACCGACGGGCCGATGAGGATGATCATCAGCGGGGGCACGGTGAACATCATGGTGCCCAGCGTCAACTTGGTGGGGAGCACGTTGGCCTTTTCCTCGGCCCGCATCACCCGCTTGTCGCGCATCTCCTCGGAGAACACCCGCAGGGCGTCGGCGATGGATGTGCCGAAGCTGGCGGACTGGATCATCACGGTCACGAAGCTGGCGATGTCGGGGACGCCGCAGCGCTCGGACATGTCCTTGAGCACGTTGGTCTTGTCCTTGCCGGCCTTCATCTCGTTGGCGACCATCTCGTATTCTTCGGCCAGCGCGGGGTAGCCCTGCTTGATTTCCTTGGAGACCCGGATGATCGACTGGTCCATCGACTGGCCGGCCTCGACGCAGACGAGCATCATGTCGAGAGAATCCGGGAAGCCGTTGGTGATCTCTTCCTGGCGCTTCTTGAGGCGGTTGTTCACCCAGTAGCGGGGCAGGTAGTAGCCCACGGCGCCGGGGAGCACGACCATCAGCAGGAGCTGCTGGGTTTCGACTTCGCCCGAGGCGGAGCTGACGATGGCCACGACGAGGCCGACCAGCAGGGCGAAGATGCCGAGCGCGAACTGGATGAAGTGATAGATCCGCACCGCGTTCTTGCCGCGATAGCCGGCCTGGGTCATCCGCAGCTTGGCGGCGCTCATTTCCTCGGCGGTCTGGGGCTCGAGGAAGGTGGCGAACTTGTCGAGTTTCTCGGCGTTCTTGTTCTGCTGGGTGCGCAGCTTGGCGCCCTTGTCGGCCCCCTTGGGCGCCCGGCCCGTGCCGCCGGTGCCCTTGAGCTTGTCCATCGGGTCGGCCTTCCGCTTCAGGAAGGTCGGCAGGGTGAGAAGGACCAGCACCAGCCCCAGCGCCCCGATGGCGAAGAGCGGGCCAAGTTCACCGAAGGTGGCGATAAGCCAGTCGTTGGCGTTTTGCAGAAGTTCCATGCGGGGGGCCTCAGACTTTGATGTTCACCATGATCTTCATGAAGATCACGTTGACGGTGAGAAAGGTGCCCACGACGAGACAGGCGGGGATGAAGGCAGCGGTTTCCTTCACCTCGTCGTAATAGTCGGGCTTGATGACGTTGATCATGATGATCGCGAGGATCGGGAACATCGACAGGAACATGCCGGACCACTTGGCTTCGGCGGTGATTGCCTTCACCCGGCGGAACAGCTTGAAGCGGGCGCGGATCACCTTGCCGAGGCCTTCGAGGATCTCGGCGAGGTTGCCGCCCGACTGCTGCTGGATGGTGACGGCGACGGCGAGGAAGCGGAGATCCTGCATGTCCATCCGTTCGGCGAGATCCTTCAGGCTCTCGGACATGTCGCGGCCATAGGCGGCCTCGTCGGCGATGACGCCGAACTCGGAGCCGAGCGGATCGGGCACTTCGCGCGCGACGATGTTGACCGCCGAGGAGAAGGGGTGGCCGACGCGGAGCGAGCGGACCATCAGCTCGACCGCATCGGGGAGCTGCTCCTCGACGAGGCCGAGGCGCTTCTTGGCCTTGCCGTTGACCCAGAAGTAGACGCCGCCGATGCCCATGGCGAGGGAGACCACGATGCGCACGCCGACACCGGCCTGCGAGCCCACGGTGAGCGCCCCGAAGGCGACCACGGAGAGGCCCATCATGATCCCCACCAGCGCGCCGGGGGAGAAGGCGATGTTGGCCTTCTGGGCCTTGTTGGCGAGGATCGAGTAGAGCGGGATGCTCTTGGTCGACATGTGCTGCTTCATCTCCTTGCGGAGCTGTTCGAGCACTTCTTCGCGGTTGCCGCCCTTTTCCATCATGTCGAGGCGGCGGTTGACCTTGCTGTTGAGCGAGATCGACTTGCCGAAGACGACAAGGTAGATGCCTTCGACCATCACGAGGACGGCGACGAAGACCAGGCCGTAGATGATTGGTTCTGCTGAAATCTGCATGAGCTGCGCGCCCCCTTACTGCGCGGCGATGGGTTCGAAGATCGAGGCGGGCAGGTCGTAGCCCCACGACTTGAAACGGTCGGAGTAGGCGGAGCGGACGCCGGTGGCGTTGAAGCGGCCGATGATCTTGCCGTCGGAGGCGAGGCCGAGGCGTTCGTAGCGGAAGATTTCCTGCATCGAGATGACCTCGCCTTCCATGCCGGTGATCTCGGTGATCGAGACCATGCGGCGGGAGCCGTCCTGCAGGCGCGAGGCCTGCACGATGAGGTTCACGGCCGAGGAGATCTGCGAGCGCACGGCCTTCAGCGGCATTTCGATACCGGCCATGGCGATCATGTTCTCGAGACGCGACACGCCATCGCGGGCGGAGTTGGCGTGGATCGTGGTCATCGAGCCGTCGTGGCCGGTGTTCATGGCCTGGAGCATGTCGATCACCTCCTCGCCGCGGGTCTCACCCACGATGATGCGGTCGGGGCGCATCCGCAGGGCGTTTTTCAGACAGTCGCGCTGGGAGACGGCGCCCTTGCCCTCGACGTTGGCGGGGCGGCTTTCCATCCGGCCGACGTGGGTCTGCTGGAGCTGGAGTTCGGCGGTGTCTTCGATCGTCAGGATGCGCTCGGAGTTGTCGATGAAGGACGACAGGGCGTTGAGCGTGGTGGTCTTGCCCGAGCCCGTACCGCCGGAGACGATGACGTTGAGGCGGCAGGCGACGGCGGCCTGGAGATAGGCGGCCATCTCCTCGGTGAAGGCGCCGAACTTCACGAGGTCGTCGATCGCCAGTTTCTCTTTCTTGAACTTACGAATGGAGACCAGCGAGCCGTCCACCGCGATCGGCGGGACCATGGCGTTGAAGCGCGAGCCGTCCTGAAGGCGGGCGTCGACGTAGGGGTTGCTTTCATCGACGCGGCGGCCGACGGCGGAGACGATCTTGTCGATGATCCGCAGCAGGTGCTTTTCGTCCTTGAAGGTGATGTCGGAGAGCGACAGCTTGCCGGCGCGTTCCACGAAGATCTGCTTGGGGCCGTTGACGAGAATATCGTTGACGTCGTCGTCCTTGAGCAGCGGCTCGAGCGGGCCGAGGCCGGTGACCTCGTCGTAGAGGTCCTGGTGCAGCGTGGCGCGCTCGTCCTTGTTGAGCACGACGCCCATGGAATCGAGCGTTTCGGCCGAAATCGCCACGATTTCGGACTTCAGGTCGTTCTCGCTGGCGGTTTCGAGCGCCGAGAGGTTGAGGTTGTCGAGCAGCGCCTTGTGCAGCTCGACCTTGATCTCGGAGAGGCGCTCCTTGCGCTTCTTTTCCTTGTCTTCGGGCGTGGCGATGGCCGCGACCTTGCCCGACTTCTGCGGGGCCATGGCGGCACGTTGCAGCTTGGCCTTGGGCGCGGCGGCGGCGGCGGGCGCCTCGCTCTGCGCGACGGGCGCGGCGGCGGGGGCGGCGTCGTTGGCGGCGGGCTTCTTGTAGCGCGAGAACATTGGATACTTCCTTTACAGCGTTACGGTCAGACCGCTTCTTCCTCGACCTTCACGAGGTCGAGCAGCGATTGGGCCAGTTTCTGAATGTCGCGGCGCAGCTGGTTCTTGGGCGCGAACTCGGCCAGCGGCTGGCCGTGGTCGGCGCTGTCCATCACCTGCTTGGCGCCGTTGGCCAGCATCAGCTCGATGTCGATGTCGAGCCCTTCGGCCATGCGCTTGACGCGGGCCTTGCCGGAGAGGTCGGTGAACTTGGGCGAGCGGTTGAGCGCGAAGCGCATCTTCTCGAAGGGCAGATCCTCGGACTTCAGGGCCCGGATCATCCGCATCACGTTCTGGGCCGAGCGCATGTCGAGCTCGATGGGCGCGAAGTAGACCTGCGCGGCGTCGAGCACGGTTTCGGTCCAGGCGCAGACGGTGGTGGGCATGTCGATGACCACGAAGTCGAAGTTGGCGCGGGCGATGTCGAGGATGGCCTTGATGTCGTCGGGCGTCACGATGTCGAGCGGCAGCATCTCGGTGGGCGCCGTCAGCACGTGGATCTTGTCGTTGTAGCTTTGCAGCGCGGCCATGAAGGCGGCGCTGTCCATCGACGCGGTGTCGCTCAGAAGCTCGAACACGGCTTCCTTGCGGTTGAGGTCGAGGAAGGTGGCGGTGGAGCCGAACTGGAAATCGAAGTCCAGCAGGCAGACCCGCGGATTGTCTTTCTTGTCGAGCGTCGCCAGCTCGTAGGCGAGGTTGACGGCGAAGGTGGTGGCGCCGGTGCCGCCGGCCATGCCGTGCACCGCCAGCACCACGCCGTTGCGGTCGCCGGTGGCGGCCAGCGTCGGGGCAGGGGCCTCGGGGGCGAGCTGCACGGGCGCGGGCTCGGGCTCGCGCAGACGCTCGATGGCCTCGTGCAGCGCATTCTCGGGCAGCGGGTAGGGAACGAAATCGTCGGCGCCGCTGTGCAGAAGCTGGTGCAGCACGATCGGGCTGACGTCTTCGGCGATCAGGATCACCTTGATGCCGCGGTTGCGGGCCTTGGAAATGAGCGCGGTGATATCGGCCAGGGAAGCTTCGTCTTCGCTGTCGAGTGCGATGGCGAAGAACTCGAGCTCGTCGGCCTCATCCTGCTCGAGGAAGGCCGACGCGTCGGCAAAGCCGAGGTCGCCCCAGCTTTCGCCAAGCTCGGTTTCCATGTCTTCGATCAGGAGATCGAAGTTCTGCACATCGCGCGACACGGTGCATGCTGTGATCGGCGCCGGTTCTGGCTGCAACACTGCGCTCATCGTCATTGCCTCACGTCCTTGTTCTGTGGCAACACCCGAAACCGCTGCAGGGAGGAGCAACTGTAGCTTGGCATCCGCCCCCATTGGCTCGGGTGCTTGCGCGACTCGTTATCGCGCACTGCTCCCAATGAATGTTTGATGCCCGGGAATGTGGGCGAGAATACGGCTGAAAAGCCGAAATTGTTGGGTAACTGGGGGGGGATTATCGCCCTGAGCGTGTGTTGTTTCCGGCTCGGGGGGCAATCATGCGACTTCTCCACAGGCTTTGTCGCCCGGGTGGAAACGCCGGCACCAACGAAAAACGCGCGCCAGGCTGTGGCGCGCGTTCTGTTTTCGGGGTCTTGGGCCCCCTGCCGTGAGAGAGGCAGGGCAGGGGGTGTCCCTTGGCCCGGCGTCAGCGCTCTTCGTCGCTGCCGCCTTCGTCGACAATGACCAGCTCATGCGGCTCGGTCGCCGATGTGATGGTTTCGGAGTAGGAGAACAGCGCGTACTTGCCGTCCTGGAAGCGCGGCCGCTTGCCCATGAAGCCCGACACTTCCGTAACCGTGCGGCGGTTGCGGCGCTCGCGGGTCTGGGTGTGGATCAGCGGCTGGGTCTCGCCGAAGGAGGCGACGGCCTCGAGGCGCGAACGGGAGATGCCGCGCGAAACGAGGTAGTTGACCGCGGCCCGGGCCCGACGCAGGCCGAGAGCCTTGTTGTAGCTGGCCGAGCCGACGAGGTCGGTGTGGCCGTAGACCCGGAAGCGCACGGTCGGATACTGGGCGATCCACGAAGCCTGCTTGTCGAGCGCGGCCCGTGCCGAAGCATCCAGACCCGCCGAGTTGAAGGCGAAGTTGATCGTGGTGGGCGCCTCGGCGGCGAACTTCCGGCTCAGCTGCACGGCAAAGTCACGTTGGCCGGTCTGCACGAGGTGGTTGTTCATCGTCGAGTTGCCGAAGCCGCCGATGTCCAGGTCGCTGCCCGCTGCGCGGTCGGCCTGGGGGGAGCATCCGGCCACCGCGATCACGGTGGAGAGGATGCCGAGGGTGAGTGCCTTTTTCATGGTCTTCACTCCATCACGTAGCCGTAGGAACCGGAAAAGTCCTGCCGGGCCACTTCGCCGGCGCCACCCTTGGTGGAGGTCCGGGTGGAGCCTCCGCCTGCGGGTGCCGCGTCGATGCCGCCGAGGAAGAACTCACGCTCGGTAGGGGGGCGCACACGATCGGTGGGAAGCGCGAGGGCTTCGCCGGAGGTGGGCGACACGAGGTGGGCCGAGACGATGATGACAAGCTCGGACTGGTTGCGCTGGTAGTCCGACGAACGGAACAGCGTGCCCAGGATCGGGATGTCACCGAGCCATGGCACCTTGGAGATGCCGTCGGTGAAGTCGTCCTGCAGGAGGCCCGCGATGGCAAAGCTCTCGCCGTCGCGCATTTCCACGGTGGTCGAGGTCGACCGGGTGCGGAAGCCGTTGACGGTGAAGCCCGCATCGGTGAAGCCGATGGTGGTATCGACGCCCGAAACCTCTGCCGTGAGGCGCAGGTTGATGTTCTTGCCGATCACGCGGGGCGTGAAGTTGAGCAGGATGCCGAAGGGCTTGAAGTCCACCGTCACCGAGCCGTTGTCGTTGGCCACCGGCACCGGATACTCGCCACCGGCGAGGAATTCGGCGTTTTGACCGGAGAGCGCGGTGAGGTTGGGCTCGGCCAGCGTGCGGATGAAGCCGCGGGTTTCGAGCGCCTCCAGCAGGATCGCCAGCTCGACGTTGGAGCCGCCGAAGCCGAAGGAGATCGCGCCGGTGCTTTCGCCCGAGCGGGTGACCTGTGTGCTTGGGTCGCCATCAAACAGGTTGCTCAGGTTGTTGCCGTCAATGTACGTGCCCGAGCCGCCGGCGGTTCCGAAGTTGCCGCCGCCGCCGGAGATGCCGTTGACGCCCACGGAGGCCGACAGCGATTTGGACACGGAGCGGTTCATCTCGGCGAAGCGGACTTTCAGCATCACCTGCTGCGAACCACCCACCGACATCAGGTTGGACACCCGCTGCGGCGCGTAGCGCTGGGCCAGGTCGAGCGCCCGGTCGAGCGATGCGGCCGAAGTGACCACGCCCGACAGGATCAACCCGTCGTTGGCGGGGCGCACCTCGATGTTCTCGCCCGGAAGGACCTCGCGCAGACGCTCCTTGAGTTCGGAGATATCTGGCGTGACCTGCACTTCGACGTTGGTGATGAGCGAGCCATCGGGCGCAAGAAGCGTGAGCGTCGTGCGGCCCGGCGCCTTGCCGAGCACGTAGATGGTGCGCTCCGACAGCGTGGAGATATCCGCGATGCCGGGGTTTGCGATGGAAAGCTCCGCGAAGGCCTCGTCACTCTCGACGACGACGGCCCGGTTCATGGGAACCTTCAGACTGGAGGAAGCCGAACCCGACATGACCCGCAGGGTCTGGGCGGCTGCCCCCTCGATATGGGGAATGAAAGCAGCAAGGCCCAACAGGCCCGCCGCCATAAGCGTTCTAAGTTTCATGTGACCCTGCCTCTATAGTCACTACGATTGAATGGGGCCTTAAGACCCACTTGTGGTGGCCACATCCTGCGGGGAGTTGTGTTTTTTTGCAATAATCAAAGCGTTGCGGCGATTCGTTTATGTAGTTTCACAGCAACAGAACCCTATGTGTAGCGGCGGTGCGGCCAAGTTGCCCCTAGGGATAGCGCAACCCCTGTTCAGTAATTGACGGTCACGACCACGCTATCGGAATAGGTGCCGAATTGCGCCATCTGGCCGGCGTGGATCCGGCCGAATATCGTGTAGGTCTGGTCCAGCCCGGCGCCGGTGGCGCTCTTGTCGTTGGCGGCTGTCGTGCCCCAGACGGAGGTGCGGGCGGGGTCGTGATAGAGCCCGTATTCAAGCACATGGGAGCCGTTCTTCATGCGCCGCCGGTTGGGATCGGAGCCCCCGCCCTGGCCCTGGTCGAGGGTGATGGAATAGGCGGCGGCCTGGGAGCAGCGCACGGTGAGGTTGGCGGTCTGGTCGACCGGCCGGGAGACCTGGGAGTCGATGATGCCGAAGCTGAGGCTGCCGACGCTGACCTCGCAGCTCGCCTCGACCTGGGCGCGGACGCTGAAATCGGAGGGCACGTAGTTTTGCCCCAGCAGGCCACAGGCGAGGACGCCGTAGGTCAGCTGGATGTCGGGCGCGCCGGAGAACTGGCTGGAATAGCTGCCGGTGGGCACGCCGGGGGCGGCGGAGGTGATCTGGCCGTAGATCGGAACGTCGATGGTGCCGCCGAGCCCGAGCACGATGGGCACCAGGAAATAGGCCTCGGTGAGGGTGCCGTTGACTGCGCTCGCGCCGCCGAGGCGCAGCTCGTAGGCCAGCCCCTGCCCGGATGGCCCGCGCATGTAGCGGGGCGAGTTCCCGCCGCCCGCTCCGCCGCTGCCCGACCCGACGCGCAGGCAGACGCCGACCGCATCGAGCAGCGGGTTGGTGCAGCTTATCCTGACATTGCCCTGGGTCTGGTTCAGGGCGCCGGTGCGCAGGGAGACGGTGCCGAAGTTGAAATCGGTCACGGTGGCGGTGCAGTTCGCGGCGCTGGCGGCGAGCGGGGCCATGACGAGGCCCGCCACGACCACGGCGGCGCGGAGCAGGGTGCGGGGGATCAGTTGCATGGGAACGGTCCGATCTGCGGTTGCAGTTCGCCGGTTGGGGTGAAGGGGAAGCGCGCGGTGCAGGAGCCGCCGCCTGCGAGGCTCACTTTCAGCGTGTTCTGGCCCTTGAGCCCGTCGACATAGGTGAGCCCCTCGTAGCCGACCGGGAAGCCGACGCCCTTGCCGCCCAGCTTGGCCTCGGACCCCGGGGGCAGGGGATTGCCCGCGGCGCTGACGAGAATGACCAGCGCGGCGGCGTCGGGATCGCCGCTTGCGCCCTCGAGCGCGAAGTCGACCAGCACGCCGCCCCGGCGGCTGGGCACCACGTCGGCGCCGGTGGCCCCGAGCACGGTGTTGCCCGGAAGCGTTGCCGGGTCGACCGACACGTGGCTCAGGCGGAAGGAGCTGAGGCCCGGCACCAGCGCCACCCCGCCCGGCCCGGTGCGGGTGACTTCGCGGTGGTGGGCCTGGACCGGGATGTCGGCGACGCCGGTGCGCACGACGGCGAAGCTGTCGTTGATGGTGTTGCCCATCGCGGGCTGCCCGCCCGCGATCACGATGGAGCCTTCGGCGGCCCCGCGCAGGTAGCTCTGCCCGTCGGAATAGAGCATCTCGCCCGACACCCGGCCGTAGCGCCCGAGGTACTCGACCGAGCCGCCGCCGTAGTGGCGCCCGTTCTGGCGCTCGACGCGGGCGGTGAAGCCGTAGTCTCCCACCCCGTCGGTGATGTTGCGGCTGGCATAGAGGCTGACAAGCTCGTCGCCGGTGGAGGAGGTGGCAACCTGCGCCCGCGCGGTGGTGCGTTTGCCCAGCGGCATGGAGAGCGCCATGGTGAAACGGCTCTCCTCGCTTTCGAAGTTGTGGCTGCCATACATCGAGAAGTTGGTGCCCGCCTTTTCGAAGCTGTGCGAATAGGAGAGCGAGGCGATCAGGTCGCGGCTGTTGTCGCGCTCGGAGCGCACGAGGGTGAGGCCGAGATTGCGGTCTTCATCGGTGATCGGAATGTCGATCGACACCACGTCGGAGATGGTCGGAAATTCCAGCAGGGAGCCGGAATTGGCAATTTCGGTGGCGCCGAGGAAATCGGTGCCGGTCACCAGCGCGAGGTCGGCGAAGCCCGGCTCGGCGCGCAGGCTGGAGAATTGCAGATCGACCCGGCCGACCTTGGTGCGCAGGGTGCCATAGGCGAAGCCGGCGGTGGTGCCGAGGTAATCGCTCTGCCCGGCGGCGAGGGAGAAGTCGCCGATGCGGGTGGCAGCATGGACGCCGAACCCGGCGAGCAGGAGGGCGTCGCTGCCCTCGACATGGGCCTCGAGCGTGAGCCGACGCGTCATCCCGTAGGCGAAGGTGGCGGAGTAGAGGTCGGTTTCGCCATACTGGTTGCTCTCGGTGCCATAGGCCTCGCGGGCGCGCCCGGCCTCGAGCGAAAAGTCGAAACGGCCCTTCTTGAGCAGGTTGGGCGAGGTGAAGAAGGAGACTTCGCGGGTGGCCTCGCGCCCGGTGGCGTCGCGCACCACGACGATGGCATCGCCGGCGCCGGAGGCCACGGGCACGTCTTCCAGGCGGAAGGGGCCGGCGTCGACATTGGTGGAATAGGCGCGGTTGTTCTCGATGAAGACATCGACCGAGGAGGGCACGGCGGCGGCGCCCTCGAAGGAAAAGAGCTGTTCGGTCACGAGATCGGAGCGCAGCGAGAAGTCGCGGCGGATCTGCACGCCGCCCATGCGGATGGGCCGCGACCAGGCGGTGCCGGAGGAGGTGACATCGCCGAGGGTTAAGGTGACGGCGCGGTTGAGGTTGTGCAGCTCGAGCCGGGTTTCCTGACGGGTGAAGCCGCTCGCCCCGGGATTGTCGGGGATGTGGCGCAGGAAGCCGGTGGAGGAGAGCGTGCCGAAAGGGGTAAAGACCCAGCCGTCGAGCGCGGTGGTGAAGCTGTTGAAGGCGAAGTCGCCATCGGGGCCGGCGCCGGCCTGCGCATCGAGCGCGTAGTTCAGCACCGCGCCGTAGCTCTGCTCGGGCCGAATGAACTCGGGCCGGCGGGCGGCGGATTGCACGGCGGGCATGAGCACCGAGTAGGGCGCGAGGATCGAGATGCTCTGGGAGACGGCGTCGTAGGAATAGGTCAGCCCGTCGATCTCGTCGAGATAGACCCGGCCGATGGCGGTGGCGGGCGGGCGGACGCCGACGGCCCGCAGGTCGGACCGGGTGACGGAGATGCGGCCGGTGTTGGCGTGCTGGACGAATTCCGCGAGGAGGAAGGTGTCCTTGCCGTTGAGCACGACTTCGAGGTTCAGCGGGGTATCGACCGCAGGGGCCGATGAGGGGCCGGAGATGCCTGCGATGATGTCGAGCCCGTCGGACACCTGGGTGCGGTCGACGGTGTCGGCGCGGGTTGCGGTATCGGGCGTGCCGACGACGAGGCCGCCGCTGCCTGCGCGCTCGGAAGCGGAGGTGGCGGTTGCGGGCGGCGCCGATAGCGCGGACGGGCCAGAGGCGCTCTGGGCCGGGCCGACGACCCAGCCGCCGGTTGCCTCCTGTGCAGCCGCGGGCGCTCCGCTCAGGAGAGCCGAGACGAGCAGCACCGGGAGGGTGCGCATGTGCGTATTGTGTGCCTTATCGCTCACTGGTGCCCCCACCAATTGCCTCAGGAATGCCTGTGCCGGCGCCCCCGGGGGAGCGCCGGCGATGCATCTTTACGAGAAGCAGAGTGGGACGGAGTGGCGAACCTGAAGCTTGATCGCCTGGTCGTTCTGCTCGATGCCGGGCAGACGGTCGATCAACACTCGGTAGCACTCGCGGCCCCGGACCTTGCGCTTCTTGGTGCGCACGACCCGGGCAGTCAGCTCCTGACGGGGCTTGAGCTTTACCACAGGCGGCGAGATCACCACGTTGCGGGTCGGCTTGACCTTGTTGGGGTCGGTCCCTTCGCGCCAGGCGACGACGCGCAGCTGGACGATGGAGGTTCCGCGCCCATCGGCCTTTACGGTCACGGTGGTCTGTTGGGCCCCCGGGGCTTCCAGCTTTGTGGGAGAAACCGTAAGCGACTGGGCGATTGCACCCGAGCCACCTGCGGACAACATTCCGGCCATTGCGATAAGGGCGGCCAGGGAGGATCTTTTGATCCCGTTACTGATACTGCTCTTCATTTTATTTCCTCATGTCCTCGTTTGCCGAGGTTTGCCTGCTTCAAACCTCATATCACAGAATTGGCAATCTCAATAGGTGAGCGTGACCAATACGGTGTCGGTGTAGACGCCAAAGGCATAGCTGCCGGCCGGGATCTGGCCGAAGACGCTGATGTTCTGGAGCGTGAGCGCGTCGAGATCGCCTTCCCAGATGTCACCGTCGATGGCGACTTCGGTTTCGTGGGCGCTGTCGCGGAAGATCGTGTAGGGCATGGCGTTGGCGCCCGACTTCAGGTTGCGCGAGCCTTCGGCTGCCGCGCCGCCGCCGCCCAGGGACACGGTCGCGCCGGTCTTGGGGGAGGTGCAGACGACGGTGATGTTGCCGGCGGTGCTTTCGGAGGTCGTGGTGTTCGTGTTGAACGAGCCGAAGGTGAGCGGCAGCGGCGCAGCGACGGTGCAGCTGTCGAGCACGGTGGCGGTGACGTTGAGGTTGGTGGTTGCCGTTTCAGCCGATGCGGCGACCACTGACATGCCCAGGCCGACAGTGGTGGCGCAGGCGAGTTTTACGAACTTGCTCATTGCGTTTCCTTCCAGTGTGTCGGGGAGAAATAAAAACCCATCGGACCATCCAACGGCGCTCCACCGATTACGTGTTCAATTCATCCTGAAAACGTGTCCTTTTCTTGGTTAACTCGGGTCAGGCTAGCGGTATTGGGGCGGAATCAATGTGTGTTTCATGCACTGATTTCGATACAACCATAGGATGATGCAGTGGTGGCACAGATCATGTTAACTATATCTAGTGCCAATTTCGGGGCCGATCCGCGCAATATGGAGCGGAAATAAAAAAGGCCCGGCGCCTTATTTCGGGGCCGGGCCTATTGGCAAGTCTTGATGGAAAGTCTTGTTGGACGTCAGCTCAATTGGTGCAGGGAATCGGCTGCTCGATGACTTCGGCGCCCTTGCGGACCTTGGTGGTGCAGACGCGCTGAACCTCGACCTCGCGGACTTCCTTGTCCTGGATGCCGAGCAGACGTTTCTGGTCGACCTCAATGGCGGCGGCCACGGTTTCATCCTCGGCGCCGACGAGCGAGAGCGAGAGCCGCCCGGTGCTTTGGGCCTGGGCCAGCGAGGCCACCTGGTCGGGCGAGATCGCCACGGTGACGGTGCGGGCGATGGAGGGGCTGGAGTGGCCCTCGTCATAGCTCTGGTCGACGGCGATGAGCTTGATGCCCGCCTCGATGAGCTGGGTCACTTCGCGGCCGTTGCTGGTGCCGGTCCAATATACGTCGACCCGGTCGCCGGGGCGCAGGAAGCCCGACACGCCCGAGGTCCGGTCGACCTTGATGGCGAAGGCGCGCTTGCCGGTTTCGAGGCGCGAGGTGATGCCGGCATCTTCGCCGGGCTCCGTCACCTTGGCCTTCAGCACCGGCTCAAACTTGGCCATGGCGGTGATGACGGTGCGCGGGTCTTTCCCGACCGGGAAGAGATCTTCTTCCTTCAGGTAGTGACCCTCGGGGAGGCTGTCTTTCTGCCAGCGGATGGCAATGACATCTTCGGGCATCAGGCGCTCGCCGTAGGCCTTGTTTTTCTTGACCACGAGCACGTTGACCGTGGGCTTGGCCTTTTGCTGCGCCGCGATCAGCGCGTTGCGCTCGGCGGTGGTTTTGGCCAGGTAGCCCTGGGCCATGTAGACGGCGAACCCCGCCAGCGCGACCCCGATAACCAGGACCAGTCCGAAAACCATACGCATGGTCTTTCCTTTCTCACTTGCCACGGGTCGGGGGAAAGGCGGAAAGGCCCCACGCGCCGCCCGAAAGTCATACTTGCTCGTGCCTAGTTCATATTCGTTAAATTTGGCAAAACCGGGGCGCGGCGACGGCGGCAAGATGAAATGTTGTTAAACGGGAAACGCCGGCCAGGGGCCGGCGGATGATTGTTCAGGCGGGGATCGTGCGGGCCATTCTGGCTCCGCGACGCCGGGTCTTGGCGCGGGAGGCCTTGCCCGCCCCACGGGCGAGGCCGAGGCTCAGGCGCGCCGCACCCTCAGTAGCTGGCGATCGAGATGCCGCTGACGAAGTTGCCGAGGCTGGTGGAATGATCCATCGCGCCCTGGCCCACCACGGTGGCAACGGCAATGCCGAGGCCGACGATGGCAGCAGTCAGCACGACCCAGTCGACGGTAACGGCGCCATCTTCGTCGCGCACGAATTTGGAAAGCAGGTTTTCCATTTGGTCTTCTCCGGTTCGGGCCGGCTCCCCAGGCCGACTATACTCTTTTTTCGCAGGATCACATTTGCGGGCAATTGCGGCGGCAAAATGGTGCTTGAAAGGTAAAGTGGTGAAATGACGTAGCGAAAATGCCCCCCTGAACGGGAGGCAAAGAAAAACCGCGCCTCCGAGGAGACGCGGCTCTTTTGGCTAGACTGCCGCGACTTAGTAGGACGCGATGGTCTGACCGGCCAGGTTGCCGGAGATGGTGCCGGCCAGGGTCTTCACGCCGCCCGAGACGGAGGCGAGAACGGCAATGCCGAGACCCACGATGGCGGCGGTCAGCACAACCCAGTCAACGGTCACGGCACCGTCTTCGTCGTTGCGGAAGTTTTTGATCATGTTGAACAGTTTCATAGTATATCCCTCCAAGGATTTTCGCTCGTTTCCAGTGTCTACCCATTCGGATCTTCTCGGACCGGCCTCTGAAATGGCCCAATCCCCGTCTCGGTATGGATGCTAATTAGCCCTTGGATTGGGGCATGAATTTGGCGGGCGAGGTACAATTTTGGAGCGGCGTGAAAAACCGCACTGAAATCGCGTAACGCACTGACTTACAACGATAAAAAAGTTCAGAAAGGGTTAAGTTCGGGGGGTGATCTTGGCCCGACTGCGGCAAAATCACCGCTTCTGGGCGCGATTGTTGCGTGCCCGCTGGCCATGATGCGCAGTTTTTGCGAGGGTCAGGCAAAACGATAACAACGTTTATTGAGCAGGAAAGGCGCGAAACATGCGTCATAGAGTAGTGGCCGCGCTGGCGGCGGCGGGCATCGGCCTGTCCGCACCGGCATTTGCGGAGAGTGCAGGCGCCTATCCGGACTTCACCTTCAAGCGGGTGAAACCGGGCAAGGGGCTTCCGGGCAAACGGATCACCGTTCAGATCGACCCCAAGGCGCAGGCCGAGTTCATCGCCGCGCGCCCGAACGCGCCCGCGAAGGACAGTGCCGAGCCGGCGGTGGCGACGGAAGGCGAGGGCGAGGTGATCACCGCCAGCGTCGATCCGGTGGCGCTGCCCGATGCGCCGACCTACGGCTGGTTCTGGACCGGGATCTCGCCGGCGCTCAGTGCCAAGGCGCCGGGGCGGCTGGATACGGCGGTGCAGATGCTGACCAACGGCCCCGAGGGCCAGACGGTGAAGGCGCCGCGCCTGTCGCACATGAAGAAGATTTCGGACAAGTACGGCTCGGAGATCCTGAAAGCGACGATCGGCACCGATGTGTCGCCCGCGCTGGTGCTGGCGGTGATCGGCATCGAGAGCTCGGGCAAGATCGAAGCGGTCAGCTCGGCCGGGGCGCAGGGGCTGATGCAGCTCATGCCCGACACCGCCGCCCGCTTCGGCGTGGAAGATGCGACCGACCCGGTGCAGAACATCAAGGGCGGCGTGGCCTATCTGGACTTCCTGATGAAGGAGTTCGACCGCGACCCGATGCTGGTGCTGGCCGGTTACAATGCGGGCGAGGGTGCGGTTAAGAAAAACGCAGGCGTTCCGCCTTATGCAGAAACGCGGGACTATGTGCCCAAGGTATTGGCCGCCTGGACGGTGGCGCGGGGTCTTTGCCTGACCCCGCCGCAGCTTGTCACCGATGGGTGTGTCTTCGCGGGGGGCTGAGGGCCGTGGCTGACGCAAAACCGCTGGTGCTGGATGTCGACGGCACCTTTCTGAAGACCGATCTGCTGCTGGAGAACTTCTGGGCCGGGCTCGGGCGCGACCCGCTGGCGACGCTGCGGGCGAGTTTCAGGCATCTGCGGCGGCCGGAACGGCTGAAGGCGGCGCTTGCCGAGATTGTGCCGCTGCGCACCGACCTGATGCCGGTGAACCCCGATATCAAGGCGCTGGCCGAGGGTTCGGTGGCCGCGGGCCGCGAAGTGGTGCTGGCCTCGGCCTCCAACACGGCGCTGGTGGAACGGGTGGCCCGGGAGCACGGGCTTTCGGAGCGGGTCTTTGCCTCGACCGGCGAGATCAACCTGAAAGGCGCGGCCAAGGCGGGGGTGCTGGTGGAGGCCTATGGCGAGCAGGGCTTCGACTATGCGGGCAACGCGCCGGTGGATGCCAAGGTGTGGGACCACGCCGAGAATGTCATCATGGTGGGCAAGCAGCCCTCGCTGGCGGCGCGGCTGGCGGCGAAGGGGCGCAATGTTGTGACCTTCGGCGGCGGCTGGCGCTTTGCCGACCTCGCAAAGGCGCTGCGGCCGCATCAATGGGTGAAGAACGCGCTGCTGCTGTTGCCATTGCTGGCGGCGCACCAGTTCGGGCTGGAGGCGCTGCTGCCGGTTCTGGTGGGGATCGTCGCCTTCTCCTTTGCCGCCTCCTCGATCTACATCGTCAACGACCTGCTCGACCTTGAGGCCGACCGGCTGCACCGGACCAAGCGCCGCCGCCCCTTTGCCGCCGGAACGGTGCCGATCGGGGTGGGGATGGTGATTGGCGTGGCGCTCGGCCTGTCGTCGCTGATTCTGGCGGCGGCGCTGAACTGGGCCTTCTTCGGGATCGTGGTGCTTTATATCCTGACCTCGCTGGCCTACTCGCTGAAGCTCAAGCGGATGCGCTGGGTGGATATCGTGGTGCTGGCCTCGCTCTACACGATCCGGGTGATCGCGGGCGCGGCTGCGGGGGAGGTGGCGATCACCTCCGCGATGCTGGTCTTCGTCTTTCCGGTCTTCATCACGCTTGGCTGCGTGAAGCGGATCACCGAGCTGGCCAAGGCGGAGGACGACGCGCGGCTTCCGGGGCGCGGCTATGGCCGCCCCGACCGGCACGATCTGCTGAACGTGGCCGGGATCGGGGTGTTCGGGGCGCTGCTGATCTTCTTCATCTACACGCTGAGCCCGCAGGCGGAGGCGCTCTATCCAGACCGCTGGCTGCTCTGGGCGGCGATGCCCTTTCTGGCGCATTGGCTCATTCGGATGGTGCGGCTGGGCTGGCAGGGCAAGATGGACTACGACCCGATCGTCTTTGCCGCCCGCGACCGGGTGGGGCTGGGGGTGATGCTGTTCACCATGTCGCTGATGTTCTGGGCCGCCGGGCTGTGGCAGGAGTGGTTCGGCGGCTGAGGGGCCCCGACAGCCGCCCGGTCAGCCGCGCCCGTCGGTGAACTGCACCAGATCCCAGAGCGTGCCGTAGAGGTCGTGGAACACGGCGACGGTGCCGTAGGGGGCCTCTTTGGGGTCGCGCTCGAAGGTGACGCCCTTGGCCTTCAGGTCGTTGTAGTCGCGCCAGAAATCATCGGTTTCAAGGAACAGGAACACCCGGCCCCCGGCCTGATTGCCGATGAAGGCCTCCTGCTCGGGCTTGGAGGCGCGGGCCAGCAGGATCGAGGTGTGCCCGCCCTTGGGGCGCACCACCACCCAGCGTTTGTCTTGCTCGGGCTGGTAGCTGTCTTCGACCAGCTCGAAGCCGAGGGTCTCGCAATAAAAGGCGATGGCCTCGTCGTAATCGCGCACCACGAGGGCGATATGGGCGATGGACTGGGGCATCAGAGGCGGGCGAGGAGTTCGGCCTTCTTGGTCTCGAACTCGGCGTCGGTGAGGATGCCGGAGGCGCGCAGGTCTGCGAGCTTCTGGATCAGGGCGATGATGGCGTCGGTATCGGCTTCGGGTGCGGCTGGGGCGGGGGCCGGGGCAGGGGCCGGTTCGGGCATGGATTGCTCGGACATGGGGGCGGAGGGGGCTGGCGCGGCTTCCGGCTCCGGCGAGGCGGGCAGGGGTTTGCCCTCGGCCACCTCCTTCAGGTCCGCAAGGCGGACGAGCCCATGCTGGCTGGTGAAAGTGAGGGACTGGTCGCCGCTCTGCTGTTGCCCGACGCCCGAAATCGCGTGATCGCCGGTGTCATAGACAGTGATCTTGCCGCCCAGCTCGATTGCCAGCCGCCGGGTGGCGGGGAAGACGGCGTAGCGCATGTTGTTCTGTGCGCCTGCGGAGGAGGGGGCGCCCAGCTCTTCGGGCCAGCCGCTTTGCACAGCGCCGGAACCTGCGACGAAGAGGCTGGTGCCCTGGCCCTGATATTGCCCGGGACTCTGGGACTGGCTCTGGCTTTGCGCGGCGACGGGGCGGAAGGTGCCGGACTGGCGCAGCAGGGCCGACAGATCGTTGCAGAGCGCATCGACCTGCGCCTTCAGCGCGTTGTTGAACATGTCGCCAACCATGGTCATCCCGCCCTGCGACCATTGCCCCATGCCGCCAAGCTCGGGGTGGTTGAACTGGGCCTGCGTGCCCTGTCCCTGCACCAGCGCGAAAAGCAGCGCCTCGGCGGCGCCGGGCGACACGCCATGGCGGGCGGCGATTTCGGCGGTGGCTTTCTTGCCGTCTTCGGTGAGGGCAGACATGGGGGCTCCAGTGCTGGCGGGTTGTGTCCGGCCTAGCAGCTTGCACCCCTGCGGGCCACTGGTTTACGCCAAGGGGCCGCTCAGACCGAGAGCTTCTTGAAGATCGGCTCGGGAACCGAGCGGATAATGGCCATGATGTAGCGCCAGAAGAACGGCGTGTAGAGCACGTTGCGCCCCTTGCGGCCCTTTTTCAGCATATGCGCGGCGACCTGCGCGGGGGAGGCGACGAGGAACATGCCTTCGACATCCCATGTCATCGCGGTGTCCACGAAGCCGGGCTTTACGGTCATCACATGCACGCCGGAGCGCCCCATGCGGTTGCGCAGGCCCGAAAGATAGGTGGCGAAGCCCGATTTGGCCGCGCCGTAGACGTAGTTTCCGATGCGGCCCCTGTCGCCCGCCACCGAGCCGACGCCGATGACGAGGCCCTGGCCGCGGGCTTCCAGCACGGGCGCGAGCATCTGCAGGAAGCGGGCGGGGCCGGTGAAACTGTCAATCACCGTGCCGTCGATCAGCGCCGGGTCGGCGTCGATGGCCTCTTGCGGCGGCATGGAGCCGACGAAGACGGCGCAGTTGATTTGGCCTTCGCCTGCCAGCGCCTCGGCCTGCGCGATGATCGGCGCGAAGGTTTCGCTGTTGCGGGCATCGAAAGCTGCGGGCTTTGCCGCAGCCGCGCCGCGCAGGGCGAGGTCGGTGGCCTGCGCCTCTAGGTCGGCCATGTCGCGGCCTGCGAGCACGAGGTTGGCGCCCTCCTCCGCCAGTTGGCGGGCCATGGCGCGGGCCATGGAGGAGGTGGCGCCGAGAAGGATCCATGTTTCGGTCATTTGGCGCTCCTGAGGGTCAGGCGTTTGGTGAGATCGGTCTCGTAGCGGTGGTCGGGGTCGGCGGCGTTGACCGCCTCGGCCCAGTCCGAGAGCTCGGGATACATGCCGGGAATGTCCTCGGGGCGGGCCACGGCATCCTTGGCGAAATAGATCCGCCCGCCGGCGGATTTGGCCTCGGCGATCAGCTCGGAGATCAGCCCGCGGGTGCCGGTGCGGTTGCGGAAATCGACCGCCAGCGTGTAGCCCTCCATCGGAAAGCTGAGGTGCCCGGCGCGGCCAGCGCCCATGCGCTTGAGCACGGCGAGCGGCGAGGCGAGGCCGGAGGTGGCGATGGCATCGAGCATCGAGCGCAGGGTGCCCCGCGCGGTGAGCGGCACGACGCATTGGAACTGGTAGAAGCCCTTCTTGCCGTAGAGCCTGTTCCAGTCGTGGATGCGGTCGAGCGGAAAGAAAAAATCGTCGATCGGTTTGACGAGGGTGCGGCCCTTGGCGGGCACGCGACCATAGTAGGCCTTGTTGAACAGCCGCACGATGGGCGCGGCGAGCGCCCAGCCCGGCGCGTTGAAGGGCACGCGGCGGCCGCGTTTGGCCGGGGGCACGAGGCCCGCGCCGGTCTCGCCCTCTTCGAGGATGCCGCGCCCGAGGGCCTCGCCCGTGGCGGTGGCGTCGATCCAGCCGACGGTATAGGTGGCTTCGCTTTCGTCGAGCAGATCGAGGAAGGCTTCGAGATTTTCGGCCCGGCGCTCGGTGACCATCATCACATCGACCTTGGCGCGCAGCAGCTTGAGTTTGGCCGAGGCGATGGGCCCGGTCTGGCCGAGGCCGCCGACGGTGGCCTTGAAGAGCGTGTCGCCCGGCTTCAGTACCTTGCCGGAGGCCAGCGTGATCTCGGTGACGTGCTGGCCGAAGCTGCCTGCGCCGTGGTGGTTCTTGCCGTGCACATCCATGGCGATGCAGCCGCCCACGGTGGCAAAGCCGGTGCCGGGCATGACGGCGGGCAGGAAGCCCTTGGGCGCGAGGATGCGGGCGAGGTCGGAAATGGTGGCCCCGGCCTCGACATGGATCACCGCGTCGGCCTCGTCGAAGAACAGGATCTTGTCGAGCCGGGTCATGTCGATGGCGCGGCCCTCGCTGACCAGCGCGGCATCGCCGTAGGAGCGGGCGTTGCCGATGGCGGGGGCCTCTGCCGCCAGAGCGGTGAGGGCGGCGCTGCGCTCGGGGCGGGCCAGCTCGCCGGTTGCCGATTGCACGCGGCCCCAGCCGGTCCAGGTGGTTTTCTTCCAGCTCATGAAATTGCCTTGGCTTTCGCTTTCAGGGAGGCCCGCTCGGCGAAGGGAAAGACCAGAAGGCCGAGTCCGATGGCGAACCAGAGGGTTGTGACGCGGATGATCGCGGTGGCGGGCACCGAGATTTCGAGCGGGATGCCGTGGAGCTTGAGCAGCGCGATCATCGCCGCCTCGGCGCCGCCGACGCCGCCCGGCGCCCCGGTGAGTCCGCCCGCGAGGGTGGAGAAAACGAAGATCGCCACGGCCGAGAAAAAGCCGATGTCGGCGCCCATCCACATCAGCAGCAGGTGGAAGGCATAGCCCTCGGCCACCCATCCGGCGAGGCCGAGGGTGAGCGAGCCTGCGATGACGGGCGCGGTGGAGAACTGCTTGAGCGAGCGCGCGGCGGAGCGGATGCGGGCAAAGAGCCGGGGCAGCCATCCGGTGGCGCGATAGCAGAGCGTGACGAGGGCCGAGAGCAGGGCGGGGCGGGTGACGAGGGCGGCGGCGACAAGTGCCAGCGCGGCCACCGTGACGGCGCCCTTGATGCCCATGGTCGAGAGCGAGAGCGCGACGGCGAGGATCAGGCCCATGGCGGCGAGGTCGGAGGCGCGGTCGACCAGCACCAGCGGGGTGGAGCGGGTGAAGGGCCAGCCTGCCTCGCGGCTGATCCAGCGCATCCGCACCAGCTCGCCCACCCGGCCCGGCGTGGCCGTCATGGCGAAGCCGCCGAGGAAGTGGCGGATGTTGGCGCGGGCGCTGAGGCCAAGGCCGAGGCGGCGGGCGAAGAGATGCCAGCGCAGGCCGCGGAAAAGGTAGTTGACGAGGGAGAGGGCGAGCAGCCCGGCGAGTTGCAGCCCGGAGAGCTGCATGACCTGCTGCCAGCTTTCCTCCCAGCCGCCGGCGAGGGCGAGGCCGAGGAAGCCGAGGGCGAAAAGGGCGAGAAGG